>NZ_JBICZP010000004.1:454182-728963 GCF_043202015.1 Kitasatospora sp. NPDC048239
GGGGGGGGGGGGGGGGGGGGGGGGGCCCGCGGCCGGCGGGGGGGGGGGGGGGGGGGGGGGGGGGGGGGGGGGGGGGGGGGGGGCCCCCCCCCCCCCCCCCACGGCGGTGACGGATGACGGACTCCAGGTGACGGATGACGGACTCCAGGTGACGAATAACGAATGACGGATGACAGATATTGAAATCTGTCATCCGTCATGCCATAGTTGAAACACGCCAGCCACCCCTCCCCGCACCCAGGAGCCCCCCGTGCCCACCACCCCCCGCACCACCCTCGGCGCCACCGGCCCGGCCACCTCCGCTCTCGGCCTCGGCTGCATGGGCATGTCCGACCTCTACGGCCCCGCCGACGAGGCCGAGAGCATCGCCACCATCCACGCCGCCCTCGACGCCGGCGTCACCCTGCTCGACACCGGCGACTTCTACGGAATGGGCCACAACGAGCTGCTGATCCACGACGCACTGCGCGGTCGCAACCGCGAGGACGTCCAGATCAGCGTGAAGTTCGGAGCCCAGCGCAGCCCCGCCAACGACTGGCTGGGCTACGACGCCGGCCCGGCCGCCACCAAGTCCTCCCTCGCGTACACCCTGCGCCGCCTGCGCACCGACTACATCGACGTCTACCGCCCGGCCCGGCTGGACCCGAACGTCCCGATCGAGGAGACCGTCGGCGCCATCGCCGACCTGGTCAAGGCCGGCTACGTCCGCCACGTCGGCCTGTCCGAGGTGGGCGCCGACACCCTGCGGCGCGCGGCCGCCGTGCACCCGATCAGCGACCTGCAGATCGAGTACTCGCTGATCTCCCGCTCCATCGAGGCGGAGATCCTGCCCACCGCCCGCGAGCTGGGCATCGGCATCACCGCCTACGGCGTGCTCTCGCGCGGCCTGCTCAGCGGCCACTGGAGCCCCGACCGCGAGCTGGCCGGTACGGACTTCCGCGGCCACAGCCCGCGCTTCCAGGGCGACAACCTCACCCACAACCTCACCCTGGTCGAGGCCCTGCGGGCGATCGCCACCGCCAAGGGCGCCACCGTCGCGCAGGTCGCGATCGCCTGGGTCGCCTCACGCGGCGAGGACATCGTCCCGCTGGTCGGTGCCCGCCGCCGCGACCGTCTCACCGAGGCCCTCGGCGCGCTGGACGTCGAGCTCACTCCGGCCGACCTCGCCGCCATCGAGGCCGCGGTCCCCGCCGGGTCCGCCGCCGGGGACAGGTACGCTGCCGCACAGATGGCCCATCTCGACAGCGAGCACTGAGCGCGGCAGACGCCGCCGACGGGCTCGCCGCCGAGCGCCGGACCGCCTGTCAGCCGCACGACCGTGCGCCACCCCGGTGGCGGACGCACCACCCGTAAGGACGTGTCCCCGTGACCACGGACAACGCACTCACCCCCGAGCAGATCCTGAGCGCGGCGGAGGACGTCCTCAGGCGGTTCGGCCCGGCCAAGGCCACCGTCGTGGACGTCGCCCGCACCCTCGGTGTCAGCCACGGCAGCGTCTACCGCCACTTCCCCAGCAAGGCGGCACTGCGCGACGCCGTCACCCGGCGCTGGCTCGACCAGACGCACACCAGCCTCGAACTCGTCGCCATCGAGCCCGGCCCCGCCGTGGAGCGCCTGCACCGCTGGCTGGTGACCCTGTTCACGGCCAAGAAGAAGAAGGCGCTCGACGACCCGGAGCTGTTCGCCACCTACATGGCGCTGATCCCGGAGACCGGCAGCACGGTCGAGGCCCACATCGAGACCCTGATCGCCCAGATCGGCCGGATCATCCAGGACGGCGTCGAGGCCGGGGACTTCCGCCCCACCCACATCGGCACGACCGCCAGGGCCGTGTTCGAGGCGACCGCGCACTTCCACGATCCGGCGTACGCGGTGGAGTGGAACGACCCGAGTGCTCCGGACCGCCTCGAGGCGGTGTGGGCCCTGCTGCTCGGCGGCCTGCTCCGCAACCCCTGAGCAACAGGGGCCGCCCGGCTGCCCGCCCGGCCCCGTGGCACTCGACGGACGACACGGCGACGGCCGCCGTCCTGCTCCGCCACCTGGTCCAGCACGGCGAGGTCCGACCGGACGCGCCGGCCGACGGGTTCGCCGAGGAGTTCACCAGGGAGTACAACCGCAAGTACGGCCCGTCGACGTACCGGGTGCTGCGCGAGATCCGCCGCGGCGACGACTGGCGGGCCGTGACCGCGCGGCAGTTCTGCGGCCAGGGCTCGTACGGCAACGGCGCGGCGTTGCGGGTGGCCCCGCTCGGCGCGTGGTTCGCGGAGAACCTCGACGCGGAGGCCTGACAGGCCGAACTCCAGGCGCTCACTACCCACTTCCACCCGGAGGCGGTGGTGGGCGCGGTCGCCGCCGCACTGGCGGCGGCGCTCGCCACCCGCAGCCGCGGCCGGAAACCGCCCGAGCGCACCGAGTCGCTGACGGAGGTCGCCGATCGACTGCCGGACAGCCACGTCCGCTCCGGGCTGCGGATCGCGGTCCGGCTGCCCCGGAACGGACAGCAGGACAGGCAACGCGACAGCAGCCGGCTCACGACCAGCCGGCGCACGACCAGACGGCTCAGGGCCGGCCGACGGACGGCCAGGGGCCGCGGCCGGACCGGCCCTGCCGGTACATCACGTCAGCTGCGGGAGTTCCCGAAGAAGATCCGGTAGAGGATCAGCAGCACCAGGGCCCCGCCGATCGCGGAGGCCCAGGTCGCCAGGTCGAAGAAGTGCGCCGACACGGACCGGTGGAAGACCTTCGAGGCGATCCAGCCCCCGACGAAGGACCCGGCGATGCCGATCAGAGTGGTCACCACCAGGCCGCCCGGGTCCTTCCCCGGCAGCAGCAGCTTGGCCAGGGCCCCGGCCACCAGCCCCAGCACGATCCACGCGACGATGCTCATCCGTCCGTCCTCCCGCCCTCCGTCGCGGCGGCACCCGAGCCGACCGCTCCACTGCCGTGGACGCCGGCGCACACCTGTCCGGTTCCCGGGCCCAGGGCCGCTCCTGCGGATCACGCCGCCCGCCTGGCGTGGCCCGAAAGAGAGGCCCCATGCGTGGCATCCTCGCCCGGACCGGCGGGCGGCGCGATACTGCGGCCATGCGCATCCTGATCGCCGCCGCCGGCTCCCGGGGTGACGTCGCCCCCTTCACCGGTCTCGGCACCCGCCTCCAGGCGGCCGGCCACCAGGTGGCGGTGGCCACCCACGGCACCTTCGCCGAATCCGTACGCGCCGCCGGCCTGGAGTTCCGCCCGCTCCCGATCGACCCCCGCGAGGAACTCGCCTCCGCCCGGGGCCAACGCCTTCTGCAGGCCGGCTCCGGACCGTCGGCGATCCTTCGACTCCTGCGCCTGGGCCGTGCGTTCATGCCCGCCCTCGGCGACGGCATCGCCGACGCCACCGCCCTGGGCGCCGACCTCCTGCTCACCACCGGCACCACCGCCGCCTTCGGCCAGGTCGCCGCCGAGGCCGCCGGCATCCCCAGCCTAGCCCTGTACCTCCAACCGCTGGCCCCCACCCGCGAGTTCGCCCCGGCCGTGACCGGCACCCGGTCCCTCGGCCGGACCGGGAACCTGCTCGCCGGGCATGCCGTCCAGGCCGCCGTCGACCAGCTCTTCGCCCCCGCCGTCCGCGGGTTGCGCCGCCGCCTCGGCCTGCCACCACGGGGGATCGCCCGCGCCCGCCGCAACCAGCGGATCCTGCACGGCTTCTCCCCCGCCGTGATCCCCCGGCCCGCCGACTGGCACCCCGGCCTCGAAGTCGTCGGCTACTGGTGGCCGCACCAGGACTACACCTGGCAACCCCCGGCCCGCCTCGTCGACTTCCTCGCCGCCGGCCCGCCGCCCGTCTTCGTCGGCTTCGGCAGCCTGGTCGTCCCGGACCCGGAACGCCTCACCGCCACCGTCCTCGCCGCCGTGCGGGCCGCCAAGGTCCGGGCCGTCCTCCAGTCCGGCTGGAGCGGCCTCGGCGCCGCCGACAGCGAGACCGTCCTCACCGTCGGCGACACCCCGCACCACTGGCTCTTCCCCCGGATGGCAGCCGTCGTCCACCACGCCGGCGCCGGCACCACCGCCGCGGCCCTGCGCGCCGGAACGCCCGTCGTCCCCGTCCCCGGCCAGCTCGACGCGCCGTTCTGGTCCGCCCGCGCCACCCGCCTCGGCGTCTCCCCCGGTCCCGTCCCGCTGCACCGGCTCACCGCCCCGCTCCTGGCCGCCGCGATCCGCCGGGCCCTGGACGACCCCCGCCACCTCGACCGCGCACGGTCCCTCGCCGCCACCCTCGCCGCCGAGGACGGCGCCGCCAGGGTACTGACCACCGCCGAGCGCCTGGCGGGTTGAGAAGCCCCAGCCGACGGCCCCGGCGACCGGAAACAGCCCCGCTAGCCGGGCAGCCCCCGCCCCATCACCCCTGTCTGGCCCGGGAGTCCAGGCTCAACAGCGTGTACAGCAGCAGGCCGGCCGCGAAGCCCACGGCCCAGCCGTAGTCGGCGAGCGGCTTCAGCACCGGGATCAGGCCGTCGACGGGGAACGGGCCGGTCGCCGCCCCGGCGGAGTCGACGGTGGAGTACGAGCCGCCGACGGCGAGCAGCCCGCCGACGCCGAAGGAGAGCACGGCGCGCCAGTTCCAACCCGCCCGGTACCAGTAGGGGCCGGCGCCCGGGGTGTAGAGGGCGGCCAGGTCGAGGAGGGTGCGGCGGACGATCCAGTAGTCGGCGATCAGGATGCCGGCCACCGTACCGAGCACGCCGCCGACCAGGCCCAGCCAGGTGAAGATGTACATCTCGGGGCTGGAGAGCAGCCTCCACGGGAAGATCGCGATCCCCACCACGCCCGTGATCAGCGCCCCCGTACGGAAGTTGACCAGACGCGGCGCGAGGTTGGCCAGGTCGTAGGCGGGTGAGACGACGTTGGCGGCGATGTTCACCGAGAGGGTCGCGACCAGCACGGTGACCAGGGCGAAGATGATCCCCGGCACACTGTCGATCTTCGCGGTGAGTTCGATCGGGTCCCAGATCGCCGTGCCGTAGACGGCCTCCGAGCCCGAGGTGACCAGCACCGAGAGCACCGCGAAGGCCGTCATGGTGGTCGGCAGGCCCAGCGCCTGGCCGAGGGCCTGGGCGCGCTGGCCGCCCCCGAAGCGGGTGAAGTCGGGGATGTTGAGGCTGAGGGTGGCCCAGAACCCGATCATGCCCATCAGTCCGGGGAAGAAGACCTTCCAGAACTCGCTGCCCCAACCGAGTTCGGAGGGCTGCGACAGCAGTGTGCCGAGCCCGCCGGCCTTCACCGCGATCCACACCAGCAGGGCCACCGCGCCCACGATGACGAACGGGGCGGCCCAGTTCTCCACCCTCCGCAGCGTGTCCATCCCGCGGTGGATGATCGCCATCTGGACCGCCCAGAACAGCAGGAAGGAGAGCCAGAGCGTCCACGGGTGGCCGCCGAACTCCGCCGCGGTCCGCCAGGATTCGCCGAACAGCTTGCCCGCCAGCAGGAAGATCCCGGAGCCGCCGATCCAGGTCTGGATGCCGAACCAGGCGCAGGCGACGGCGGCCCGGACGAGTGCGGGCAGGTTGGCGCCGCGCAGGCCGAAGGACGCGCGGGCGAAGACCGGGAACGGGATACCGTACTTGGTCCCGGCATGGCCGGTGAGCAGCATCGGCCCGAGCACGATCAGGTTGCCGAGCGCGATGGTGAGGACGGCCTGCTTCCAGTCCATGCCGAGCGCGACCAGGCCCGAAGCCAGCGTCCAGGACGGGATGTTGTGGGCCATGCCGACCCACAGCGCGAGGAAGTTGTAGGTGGTCCAGGTGCGCCCGGCGACGGGGACGGGCAGCAGGTCGTCGTTGGTGAAGCCGTTGGCCGGGAGGGTGACGGCCGGGTCCAACTCGACCCGGCCGTCGGGGTGCTGGATCTCGGGTGCGGCTGCGCCGCCCCCTATCGCGCCGGTTCCGGTCACCGGCGGGCCCCTTCGGCCAGGTGCGGGATGACGTCGGCGCCGTACGCGTCGATGGTCTGTTCGACGGCGTCGTGCATCGCGTAGACGGCGAACTGGTCGACGCCCAGGGCGCGGAGCCGCTCCAGGCGTTCCAGCTGGGTGGCCACCGGGCCGATGAGGCAGAAGCGGTCAACGATCTCGTCGGGGACGAAGGCGGTGTCGGGGTTTCCGGCGCGACCGTGGTGGCTGTAGTCGTAGCCCTGCCGGTCCTTGATGTAGTCGGTGAGGGCCTCGGGGACGAGGTCGGAGTGCTCGCCGTAGTGGGTGACCAGGTCGGCGACGTGGTTGCCGACCATGCCGCCGAACCAGCGGCACTGTTCGCGGGCGTGGGCGAGGGCGGCCGGGGAGTCGTCGTCGGTGACGTAGGCGGGGGCGGCGACGCAGATGGTGAGCGCGGCGGGGTCGCGGCCGGCCTCGGCGGCGGCCGCCCGGACGGCCTTGATCATGTACTCGGTGAGGTACGGGTCGGCGAGCTGCAGGATGAAGCCGTCCGCCTGACGGCCCGTCAGGGCGAGCGCCTTGGGGCCGTACGCGCCCATCCAGATCGGCAGTTCGGCGCCGGACCGCACCCAGGGCAGGTGCATCTCGGTGCCGTCCACCTCGATCGAACGGCCTTCGGCCAGGGTCTTGATGGCGTTCATGGCCTCGGAGAGCCGGGCGAGCGTGGCGGGGCGGCGGCCGGCGACGCGCATCGCGGAGTCGCCGCGGCCGATGCCGCAGACGGTGCGGTTGCCGTACATGTCGTTGAGGGTGGCGAAGAGGGAGGCGGTGACCTCCCAGGTGCGGGTGGAGGGGTTGGTGACCATCGGGCCGACGGTCAGCCGCTCGGTCTCGGCCAGGATCCGGCTGTAGATGACGAAGGGCTCCTGCCAGAGCACGCAGGAGTCGAAGGTCCAGCCGTGGGTGAAGCCGGCCCGCTCGGCGCGGACCATGCGGTCGATGAGCAGGCGGGCGGGCGGGTCGGTCTGCAGGACGAGGCCGATGTCCATCGGGGCGCTCCAGGGAAGGGGCCGCCCGGGGGCCGGCGGTGACGGCCCCCGGGCAGCGGCCGGGCGGGGAGAGGGGGGAGGAAGGAAGGAACGAGGGGGTTCAGGTGAGGTACTGGCAGGTGTCCCGGCGCAGGAAGGCGCCGTGGCCGGCCCGTCCGTGCCAGCTTCCGCCGTCCACGAGGACGGTGCCGCGGGAGATCACCGTCCGGGCGCGGCCGGTGAGTTGGCGGCCCTCATAGGCCGAGTAGTCGACGTTCATGTGGTGGGTGGCCGCGGAGACGGTCTGGACGGCGGTGGGGTCGTAGACGACCAGGTCGGCGTCGGCGCCGGGGGCGATGGTCCCCTTGCGCGGGTGCAGGCCGAACATCCGGGCGGGCGTGGTGCAGGCGATCTCGACCCAGCGGCGCCTGCTGATCCGCCCGTCGACGACGGCCTGGTGGAGCAGGTCCATCCGGTTCTCCACGCCCGGCAGACCGTTCGGGATCTTGGAGAAGTCGCCCCGGCCGAGCTCCTTCTGGCCGACGAAGCAGAACGGGCAGTGGTCGGTGGAGACCACCTGGAGGTCGTTGGTGCGCAGCCCCCGCCAGAGCGCCTCCTGGTGCTCGCGGGGGCGCAGCGGGGTGCTGCACACGTACTTGGCGCCTTCGAAGCCCGGTTCCGCGAGGTTGTCGGTGGAGAGGAACAGGTACTGCGGGCAGGTCTCGCCGAAGACGTTGAGGCCGGCGTCGCGGGCCTGGGCGAGTTCGGCGAGGGCGGAGGCGGCGGAGACGTGGACGACGTAGAGCGGGCTGCCGGCGACCTGGGCGAGCCTGATCGCGCGGTGGGTGGCCTCGGCCTCCAGGAGTTCGTGCCGGACCTCGCCGTGGTAGCGGGGGTCGGTCCGCCCGGCGGCGAGGGCCTGTTCGACCAGGACGTCGATGGCGATGCCGTTCTCGGCGTGCATCATGATCAGCCCGCCGTTGGCGGCGCCGCGCTGCATGGCGCGCAGGATGCGTCCGTCGTCGCTGTAGAAGACGCCGGGGTAGGCCATGAAGAGCTTGAAGGAGGTGGATTCGCCGGAGTCGACGAGGGCGTCCATCTCCTTGAGCACGCCGTCGTTGACGTCGGAGACGATGGTGTGGAAGGCGTAGTCGATGGCGCAGTTGCCGTCGGCCTTGGCGTGCCAGGCGTCGAGGCCCTCGCGCAGGGCGCCGCCGACGGGTTGGACGGCGAAGTCGACGATGGTGGTGGTGCCGCCCCAGGCGGCGGCGCGGGTGCCGGTCTCGAAGGTGTCGGAGGCCGAGGTGCCGCCGAAGGGCAGTTGCATGTGGGTGTGGGCGTCGACGCCGCCGGGGATGACGTAGTGGCCGGCGGCGTCGATGACCTGGGCGTCGCCGTTTCCCCAGGCCGCTGCGGCGTCGCTGCCGGTGGCGGCGAGGGCGGCGATCCGCTCGCCCTCGATCAGGACGTCGGCGTGCAGTTCGTCGGTGGCGGTGATGACGAGGCCGCCGCGGATGACGGTTCGGCTCATGGTGTCGGCCCCTCTCACGCCTCGGTCAGGGGTCCGTAGGCCTCGGGCCGCCGGTCGCGGTAGAACGCCCACTGTTGGCGGACCTGCTCGATCAGGCCGAGGTCGAGGTCGCGGACGACGAGTTCCTCCTCCTTGTCGGAGGCGACGTCGCCGACGAACTGGCCGCGCGGGTCGACGAAGTAGGAGGTGCCGTAGAAGTCGTTGTCGCCGTACTCCTCGGTGCCGACCCGGTTGATGGCCGCGACGAAGTACTCGTTGGCGACGGCGGCGGCGGGCTGTTCGAGCTGCCAGAGGTATCCGGAGAGCCCGCGGCTGGTGGCGGAGGGGTTGTAGACGATCTGCGCGCCGGCCAGGCCGAGGGCGCGCCAGCCCTCGGGGAAGTGGCGGTCGTAGCAGATGTAGACGCCGACCTTGCCGACGGCGGTGTCGAAGACGGGCCAGCCGAGGTTGCCGGGCTTGAAGTAGTACTTCTCCCAGAAGCCCTTGACCTGGGGGATGTGGTGCTTGCGGTACTTGCCGAGGTAGCGGCCGTCGGCGTCGATCACGGCGGCGGTGTTGTAGTAGACGCCGGGCTGGTCCTCCTCGTAGACGGGGACCACGACGACCAGGCCGAGTTCGCGGGCGAGGTCCTGCATCCGCAGGACGGTGGGGCCGTCGGGGACGGCCTCGGCCCAGCGGTAGTGCTCGGGTTCCTGGACCTGGCAGAAGTACGGGGCGTTGAAGACCTCCTGGAATCCGATGATCTTCGCGCCCTGGGCGGCGGCCTCGCGGGCGTACCGCTCGTGGAGGGCGATCATCGATTCCTGATCACCGGTCCACCGGGTCTGGACGAGGGCGGCGCGGACGATCTGCGACATGGGTACCTCCGCAACTCCGGGGCCCAGCCTGGGGGTCGGGCCAGCGGTCTGAGGGTTGACGGGGCGGATCCGCCTGCGGGTCCACGGGTGTTCCACCCGCGAATCTACGTGCGTAGAACGTGGTGCGTAGACCGTAGGCCCGGCTTCGGTGGCCTGACAATACGTCGGACGCAACGCGGTTGGGGCGGTCTTGTTGCGCTGACACGCGGGGTCTCCCGGATGGGATGAAACGGTCATCTACCCCGCGAGCCTCCTTCTTACTCATTTGAGTGAATCCCTGTGCGAGGTACTGCGTGTCGGGGTAGGAAGCGCCATGATGCTGCTCCGGTCCGTCACCGGCCGGCATCGGAGGGTCACAGCCGGGGTCGCCCGGCGGAAGCGGTCGGGCAGGAGTGGTCACGGGGGAGGTGGACGTGACGGCGGCACAGGAGCAGCACAAGCAGGCGGTACCGCAGGCGGAGTCGGTGCAGGCGGAGTCGGTCCGGCCCGCCGCGCGGCGGGCCGGTCGAGGCGGCCGGCGCCTGGCCGCCTGGGCCCGGGAGTCGGCGCGGCGGCCCCCGGTACCGGCGTGGGCGGGGCTGCTGCTCGGCCTCGGATCGCTGCTTCCGGCCGTGTCGGGGAGCCTGCTGTTCGCCCACCGCGCCCCGCCGGTGCAGGACGTCCGGCTGCAGCTGGCCGGCTCCCGTGCGGCGGCCGCGGCCGTGGTCGGCGACCGCCTCGGCGCCTACCGCACCGCCCTTCGGGCCGACTACTGGCTGCTCGGCGGCTACACCCTGACCCTGCTCGCCGCCTGCCTGTTGGGGGCGTACGTCGCCTCCCGGCCGCGGACCAGGATCGTCGCACTCGGTGCGGCGGGCGGCGCGCTGCTGGCCGGCCTGTGCGACCTCGCGGAGGACGTGCTGCTCGGCGCCGGCCTCGACCGGCTCGCGGCCGGCGGCGGCTCCGACACCCCCTTCGCCGTCGCCGCGGCCCTCGCCACCGTCAGATGGCTGCTGCTCCTGCCGGTCGGGGGGTTCGCGCTGGCCGCGCTCGCCGTCACGCTCGGCCGCGCCCTGCCCGCCGCCCTCCGGCGCGACCGGCCCCGCCGCCCGTCCGCCCCCGGCGGCCCGCCCGAGGGTCCGCTCGACCCGCCCGGGACCGCCCCGCCCTCCGCGGGCGGCCAGGGCGGCCCCGAGCTGATCCCGCCCTGGCCGGTGGCCACGGCGCACGGCGGGCGCTGGCCGCCCGACCGCCGCGCCCACCCGCCGCTCGACCAGCACGCCCGCTGGCGCAACGGCGCCCGGGTGCCGCCCGGCCGGGAGCACGCCCGGCTCGGCTTCTGCGTCTCCGGCGGCGGGATCCGCTCGGCCTGTGTCACCCTCGGCGCACTGCAGGCGCTGCGCCCCTGGCTGCAACAGGCCCGCTACCTGGTCTCCGTCTCCGGCGGCGGGTACACGGTCGGGGCGCTGCAGCTGGCGCTCAGCGACTCCGCGCCCGGCTGCCCGGTGCCCGTCGCCTCCGGCCTGACCTCGGACAACGTCATGGAGCCCGGCTCACCCGAGGAGGACCACCTCCGGCGCCACTCCAAGTACCTGGCCGACGGCGCCGGCCAGTGGCTGGTCGCCCTCTGGACGCTGCTGCGCGGCCTGGTCGCCGCGCTGACGCTGCTGCTCGCCGCCGTGCTGGTGGTCGGCCTCGGGCTCAGCCAGTTCTACCGCCTGGTGCCGCTGACCGACCTGGACGGCCTGGCCGCGATCGGCCTGGGCACCGGCGGCGGCGCCCGTCTCGACCCGCTCGACCTCCGACGGCCCGCCGTCGGAGCCGTCCTCGGGCTGGGGGCGGCCGCCGTCGGCTGCCGGCTGCTGTGGCTGCTGGCCTTCCCCCTGCTCGGCTGGGACAACCCGCTGCCCCGCACCCTGCGGCGGCTCTCGCACGCGGCCCTCGCGCTGGCCGCGCTGGTGGCCACCGGCACCCTGGCGCTGCCGGGCCTGGCCTGGGGCGCGGTCCGGCTGCAGCAGGCGATGGCGGTCGACGCGGGCCGGACCGGCGCCGGCCTCAGCGCCACCGTGCTGCTCAGCTATCTGGCGCTGCTGCTCGGCATACTGTGGCGCGGACGCCGGGCGATCGAGCTCGGCGCGACCGGCCTCGGCCGCCTGCTGCGCGGCACCCGGCAGGCCGGCGGACTGGCCGGCGGCGCCGCCGAGTACCTGACGGTGTGGGCGGCCCTCGCGGCGCTGTCGGTCGGGGCGCTGCTCGCCCTCGGCTGGGCGGTCGCCACCGGCCGCGACTGGCCCGTCCTCGCCCAGGTGCTGCTGCCGGTGGTGCTGGGCGCCGTCGGACTCAACCTGGACCAGACGTGGATGAGCCTGCACCCGTTCTACCGGCTCCGGTTGGCCTCGGCCTTCGCCGTCCGGCGGGCCACCGAGGACGGCGAGGCGCTGGCCCGCCCGTACCCGTTCTTCCGGGAGCCGACCTGGCTCAGCCACTACGGCGCCCGGCACCCCGGCTTCCCTCAGGTGATCTTCGCGGCCGCGGCGAACCTGTCCGGCAGCTCCCGTACGCCACCCGGTCGCCGGGCGGTCTCGTTCACCTTCTCGCACGACTACGTGGGCGGTCCGGACGTCGGCTACGCCCGGACGGACCTGCTGGAGCGGCGCACCCGCGGGCACATCGCCCGGGATCTGACGGTGCAGTCCGCGATGGCCGTCTCCGGCGCCGCGTTCTCCTCCGCGATGGGCCGTCAGTCAAGGGCCTACCAGGGGCTGTTCGCCGTCACCAACTCCCGGCTCGGCACCTGGCTGCCCAACCCCGCCGCACTCGCCGCGCAGTGGGCGCCCGAGCAGGACTGGCGGCGTGCGCCGCAGCCGGCCGTGCGCCGCCTCCAGTACCAACTGCGGGAGCTGTGCGGGCGCTTCCCGATGGACGACCGCTTCCTTCTCACCACCGACGGCGGCCACTACGAGAACCTGGGGCTGGTCGAGCTGCTGCGGCACGGCGTACGGACGGCGGTCTGCGTCGACGCCAGCGGGGACACCTCCTACGCCGCCACCCTCGCGGCGGCGATCACCCTCGCCCGTGAGGAGCTGGGCATCGTCATCACCCTGCACGGGCCCGAGCGGTTGATCCCCGGCAGCGCGGCGACGGACCGGCAGCCCGACAGCGGGGCCGGGGGCGGGCCCGGCGAGGGGCGGTCGGCGCCGTTGCGCGGGCTGGCGGCGCAGCTGGCCGCGCGGCTCTCCGCCACCGTGGTCGTGACCGGGGACATCCACTATCCGGATCCGCTCGACCTCGGCCGGAGCGGCGCCGGAGCGGACGGCGGCGGGGACGGTGGCGGGGGCGGTGGGCAAGGATCGGACGGCGGCGGTACGGGCGGCGGCGGTGCGGGCGGGGGCGGGCGCCGCGGCACGCTGGTCCTCGTCCAGGCCGTACTCACCCCCGGGATGCCGTACGAGCTGCACTCCTACGCGGTCGCCAACGCGGCCTTCCCGAACGACAGCACCAGCGACCAGTGGTTCGACCACCGCCAGTTCGACGCCTACCAGACGCTGGGCCGCTACCTGGGCGAGCAGGCGGCGCCCGTGATCAAGGCGGCGCTGGCCGCGGCGGACGGCGCGGCGCCGAGCAGCGGCGCGGCCGCCGCCGAGGCGCCCGGCGCCGCACCCACCCCGGCCCCTCCCCCGCCCCGGCGCGCCGCGCAGGGGTGACGGGGCTCGCTTGACTCGTGCCCGCTTCGTCGGGAAAGATCCGGCGCATGGACTCCGGCACCACTCTGGTATGCCGCCTGCACGTCGATCTGCGACGCCAGGCGAGTTCCATCTGTGCCTGTTGACCTTGCTCCTTCCCGCCGGTCCTGCCCTGTGACGTCTTCCGGGGCCCGCACCGCGCACTCGTCTCCGCGTTCCTGACGCGCCCCGCCGGGCGCACCCTGCCGCCGTGTCGGCGCGCCCGCCCCCGGGCTCCGCCACCGCGCGACTCCGTCTCTCCCGCCTTCCCCGAGGACGCCTCATGAGCCTGGACCTCGCCCCCGACCACGCCCCTTCCCCGGCCGCCGCCACCTCCACCTCCACTGCCACCGCATCGGCGGGACCGGTCGAGGAGGCCCCCGCCCCTCTGGCGCCGGGCGCGCTGCGCGAGATCGTCCGCGGGCTGGCCGAGCAGCCCGAGCAGTGGATCCACCACGTCCGGCTCTCCATGGAGGAGCGCTGGTACCGGCGGCTGGCCGCCGACCAGGACCACGAGGTCTGGCTGATCAGCTGGCTGCCCGGCCAGTCCACCGGGTTCCACGACCACGGCGGCTCACGCGGCGCGTTCACCGTCGCACTCGGCGAGCTGGAGGAGCTGTCCCTGGGCGGCCCGGAGCAGGGCCTGCTGATCCGGCGGATCCCGGCCGGCACCGTCCGCGCCTTCGGCCCGGAGTACGTGCACGACGTCCGCAACACGACGGCCGGACCGGCCGTCACCATCCACGCCTACTCGCCGCCGCTGAGCGAGATGGCGCACTACGACCTGCGGGCCGGCGGGCTCGTCCGCACCTCGGTGGAAGGACCGGAGCAATGGTGACCACGATCGACGACCTGGTGGAGCGCGCCCGCGAGGGCGTCCACCGCCCCCGGGCCCGCGAGGCCTACGACGCACACCTGGAGGGCGCGCTGCTGGTGGACATCCGGCCGGCCGCCCAGCGGGCCGCGGAGGGGGAGATCCCCGGTTCGCTGGTGATCGAGCGCAACGTGCTGGAGTGGCGGCTCGACCCGACGGGCAGCCACCGCATCCCGGAGGCGTCCGGGTACGACGTGGAGGTGATCGTGGTCTGCTCGGAGGGCTACGCCTCCAGCCTGGCCGCCGCCTCCCTGCGGGAGCTCGGGCTGCACCGGGCGACCGACCTGGACGGCGGCTTCGTCGGCTGGGCCGCCGCCGGGCTGCCGACACGTCAGGGCGGCTGAGCGGCCCAGCGGCGGTAGCGGCAACCGGCGCCAGCGGCGCCGCAGCGGCTGAACGGCTCACCGGCTGTACCGCGGTACGACCGAGGGCCGCAGCCGCCGCAGGGCCGCGGCAGGGCCGTCGCAGCGCCGAGGCACCGCGACGGCCGATCCCACCCGCCCGACCGTCACCCGGCGGCCCGGGCCGTCCCACCTGGTGGTAATTCAGGGACAGGAGGTAATTCAGGTCATAGGCTGATCAGAGTTTCCGCCGGTCCAAAGCTGGGCAGCCACGCGGGCGGAAGAACGCCCAGGCAGGTAGGACGAGAGGTGTCCCCGACATCACGGACAGTCACCTACCGGCAATCCGCCACCGACCGACAGACCGCCACCATCGGCGCCGCCACCACCCGGGGCGCCCGAGCTAGGAAACTCCTCTTGATCAGATTCGACGGCGCGGGCAAGCGCCACCCCGACGGCACGATCGCCGTCGGGGGCCTCGACCTCGACGTTCCGACCGGCCGGATAACCGTGCTGGTCGGCCCGTCCGGCTGCGGCAAGACCACCCTGCTGCGCATGGTCAACCGGATGGTCGAACCGACCTCGGGCCGGGTGCTGCTGGACGGTACCGACGTCGCCGAGCTGGAGCCGGCCAAGCTGCGCCGCGGCATCGGGTACGTGATCCAGCAGGCCGGGCTCTTCCCGCACCGCAAGGTGATCGACAACATCGCCACGGTCCCGTACCTGCTCGGCTGGGACCGCCGCAAGGCCCGGGCCCGCGCCGCCGAGCTGCTGGAGCTGGTCGGCCTTGCGCCGGAGACCGGCAAGCGCTACCCGTTCCAGCTCTCCGGCGGCCAGCAGCAGCGGGTGGGCGTGGCCCGGGCGCTCGCGGCCGACCCGCCCGTCCTGCTGATGGACGAGCCGTTCAGCGCCGTCGACCCGGTGGTCCGGGCGGGCCTGCAGGACGAACTCCTGCGACTGCAGTCCGAGCTGCAGAAGACGGTGCTGTTCGTCACGCACGACATCGAGGAGGCCGTCCGGCTCGGCGACCAGGTCGTGGTGCTGCGCGAGCAGGGCCGGATCGCCCAGCTCGCCGACCCGCACACGCTGCTCACCGCGCCCGCCGACGACGGCGTGGCCGCCTTCCTCGGGCGCGACCGCGGACTGCGCGGGCTGGGCCTGCGGTCGGCCGGCGCCGTCGTCACCCGCCCGGTGGCCGCCGGGCTGCGGTACGACGGCTGGGAGCTGGCGCTGGACGACGAGCGGCGCCCGATCGGCTGGATCGACCGGACCGCCGTCACCTCCGAGCTGCACCCGGCGGCCGGCTACCGGCCCGAGAGCGACACCCTGCGCACCGCGCTGGACGCCGCCGTCCTCTCCCCCGCCGGGGTCGCGGTCGCGCTGGACGCCGACGGCCGGGCCACCGGCACGGCCACCCGGGAGGCGGTCCTCGCCGCGCTCGCGGTACCGGCCGCACCCGCCGAACGGGCCCCCGCAGCCGCCGCGGCCGCACCAGCCGCACCGACTGCCGCGGCCGCACCGACTGCCGCGGCCACGCCGGCCGTCCCGGCCGGCCAGGACGTCGCCGGTGTCCCGCAGGAGGGCGCTCCCGGTGGACGATGAACCGATCGTCCGCTGGTACTGGATCGGCGACCACCTCGGCTACCTGGGCGACCTGCTGCGCGACCACGCCGTGATCGCCCTGCTCCCGGTGCTGATCGGACTGCTGGTGTCGGTACCGCTGGGTCTGGCCTGCACCCGCTACCCCCGGCTCTACCAGCCGTTCGCCGCCGTCTTCAACGTCGTCTACGCGCTGCCCTCGCTGGCCGTGTTCGTGGTGCTCATCCCCTACACCGGGCTGGCCACCCAGGCCACCGTGATGATCCCGCTCACCTTCTACGCGATCGCCGTCCTGCTGCCGACCACGGTGGAGGGGCTGCGCGCCGTCCCGGAGTCCGTCCGGCAGGCGGCGACCGCGATGGGGTACGGGCCGTGGCACCGGCTGGCCTCCGTCGAACTGCCGGCCTCCGTCCCGTACCTGGTCGCCGGGCTGCGGGTGGCCGCGGTCTCCAGCATCTCGCTGGCGAGTGTGGGCGCCCTGGTCGGCCGCGGCGGTCTCGGCTACCTGTTCATCGACGGCTTCCAGCGGACCTTCCCGACCCCGATCGTGGCCGGGATCGTGCTGATCGCGGCGCTCGCGCTGGCCGTGGACCTGCTGCTGGTCGGCGCCCGGAGGGTGCTCGCGCCGTGGGCCGTCCGCGAGAAGGGGGCGGTCCGATGAACTGGCTCTCCTGGCTGGGGGACTTCTTCTCCTCCCCCGACCGTCGCAGCGGCCCGGACTCGATCGTGAACCGGGTCGCCGAGCACCTGCTGCTGTCCGGTGAGGCGCTGCTGTACGCCGCACTGCTGGCCGTCCCGCTCGGGCTGCTGATCGGCTACACCGGGCGCGGCGCCACCGCCGTCACCTCACTGGCCGGCGCCGCCCGCGCGCTGCCCACGCTGGGGCTGGTCACGCTGGCGGTCCTGCTCGCCGGGGTCGGCGACACGGCCGTGCTGATCCCGCTGGTCGCGCTCGCCGCGCCGCCGCTGCTGGTGGCCGCCGTCGAGGGGGTGCGCGGCACCGACCCGGACGTCCGGGACGCGGCGCGGGGCATCGGGCTGACCCACCCGCAGGTGCTGTGGCAGGTCTGCGTGCCGTCCGCGCTGCCGACCCTGCTGGCGGGGTTTCGCACCGCGACCGTGCAGGTCATCGCGACGGCGACGGTCGCCGCGTACGTGGGCCTCGGCGGCCTCGGCCGCTACGTCATCGACGGGCTGGCCACCCGGAACTTCGCGGTGACGGTGGGCGGTGCGCTGCTCGTGGTGCTGCTCGCGGTCGGCGCCCAGCTGTTCTTCGCCCTGCTCGCCCGGTACGCGCTCCCGCCCGGGCTGCGTGCCCAGCGCCGGGCCCGCTGATCCTCCCACCCGTTCCCGAAAGGACACACATCACCATGTCGACATCCGCCCACCGTGGCAACGGCCGCCGCCTCCTGGTTCTCGGCACCCTCTCCGCGCTCGCCCTCGGCGCCACCGCCTGCGGCTCCTCCGGCGGCGACCCGCTGGCCTCCGGCTCGAAGACCGGCGGATCCGGCGACGGCGCGGGCTCGACCGTGGTGGTCGGCTCGGCGAACTTCCCCGAGAACGTCCTGCTCGGCTCGATCTACTCGCAGGCGCTGAAGGCCAAGGGCGTCAAGGTCGAGGAGAAGTTCAACATCGGCAGCCGCGAGCTGCTCTACGGACAGCTCAAGGACGGCAGCCTGACCGTGCTGCCCGAGTACAACGGCGCGCTGCTCGCCTACCTGGACCCCAAGACGACCGCCGCCACCAAGGAGGAGGTCAACGCGGCGCTCGCCACCACCCTGCCGGCCTCGCTGGGCCTCCTCGACTCCTCGCCCGCCGAGGACAAGGACTCGCTGAGCGTCAGCCAGGAGAGCGCCGACAAGTACCAGCTGAAGAGCATCACCGACCTGGCCGCCAAGGCGGGCGAGTTCACCATCGGCGGCCCGCCGGAGTTCAAGACCCGCCGCGAGCAGCAGCTCAAGGACGTCTACGGGCTGACGTTCAAGGAGTGGAAGCCGACCGGCGAGACCACGGCCAACGCCCTGAAGGACGGCTCGGTCCAGGTCGGCAACGTCTTCACCACCGACCCGAAGATCACCCAGCTGAAGCTCGTGCCGCTCTCCGACCCGAAGAACATCTTCGGCGCGCAGAACGTCACCCCGCTGGTGAACAAGGCGGGCGTGGACGCCAAGGCGTCGGCCGCGCTCAACGCGGTGTCGGCGAAGCTGGACACGGCGGGCCTGTCCGGGCTGATGAAGCGGGTCGCCGTGGACAAGGAGGACCCGTCGGCGGTCGCCAAGGACTGGCTGAAGGCCAATGAGCTGAGCTGAGCCGGGGGTGGTTCGGGCCGCAGCCGGGTGGACCCGGCTGCGGCCCGGGTGGCGGGTGCGGGTCCGGAAGGGATCTTCCCTTGAACGGCGCGAACATGACAGTGTGACGGGATGCGCACTCGTCTCCTCGCCGCCACCCTCACGGCATTCGCCGCGGTGAGCCTCGCCGCCTGCTCCAGCTCCGGGTCCGGGACCACCTCCGCCGCGACCGCCCCGAGCGCCACCGCCCCGAGCGCCACCTCGGCCACCACGCCCGCCGCCTCCCCGGCCGATCCCACGGCGCCCGCTTCCGCACCCGCATCGGCCTCCGCGCCCGCGCAGGCCCCCACGACCGGCGCCCCGGTGCCGCCCGCGTCGCCCGCACCGTCGGCGCCCGCCACCGACGCACCGGCCCCGGACGCGACCGCCCCCGGCGCCCCCGCACCGTCCAAGCCCGCACCGCCCGCCGACGCCGGGCTGCCCACCAAGCCGGGTACGGACGGCTCCGCCCAGCTGGTCGCCGCGTTGGACGCGATCGACCCGGCGATCGTCGACGGCAAGCCCGAGCAGGCCGTCGACCGGGCCCGCAACCAGTGCCAGTCGATGTACCAGTTCCCGAAGGACCGCGCCAAGCTGGTCGAGCTGGCCAACCAGCGCTTCACCACCCCGGACCACCCGCAGGGCTTCGGCGCCGAGAAGGCCGAGAAGATCATCGACGCGCTGCGCGGCACCCTCTGCCCGCCGGCCTGAGGCCCTTTGACCTGAGCCGCCCCGAGCAGCCCGGTGTCCTGAGCACCGGGCCGCCGTGGCCGCGCGCGACGACCGGCGCGCGGCCACGGCACCCTGCGCGCGATGCGCGCCACTGCACCGCCCGCGCCGCCGCAGCGCCCGCGCCGCCGAGCGGACCCTCGCCCTCGCGCCCCCGCACCCCCGCCTGAAGCAGCGGCGGGGAGGTGCGCCGCCGACAGGTGACCCGGGAAGCCTCCCTGTCGAGATCACATCCGGCGCCGGTCGACCCCGGAGCGCCATCGCCCGTCCCAGGCGGATTGTTCGTCCGACGACTGCCAGACCGGTCCGCTGACGAACTGTTAGGAGTCTTGACAGACGAGTGGTCTAGTCCAACCATAAGCATGTCGATCCGACCGGGATGCACTGTGGGGGTGTGACCACCGGCGGCTGAGGCATTGCCCTGCCCTGCCCTGCTCCGCACCGCCCCCGACCCGCACGGCGAACGCGTGCCCACGCAGCGTCGTCCGTCCGTTCCGCGTGTCCACGGGGTACCGCACGCCCGCACGCCGCACGCCCCCACCCTGGCAGTTCCACGGCTCCCGCAAGTCCGCAGCTCTGCAAGCCACGGCTGTACGGCTTCACGGCCGCGCGCAGTTGCACGCCCCGCCACGCAACCCAGTGCTTCACCAACGTCCTGCCCCACCAAGTCTGTTGGAGAACCCATGCGTCTACGCAGAACGATCCAGGCCACCCTGACGGCCTGCGCCATGCTGGCCGCCTCGGCCGGCCTGGTGGCCGCCGGGACGGCGTCCGCCGAGGCCGCGACCCCGCTGCCGACCCGGGTGTTCGCACCGTACTTCGAGTCGTGGACGGGCCAGAGCCCGGCCACCCTGGCGGCCCAGTCCGGGGCCAAGCACCTGACCATGGCGTTCCTGCAGACCGTCACCAAGGGCTCGTGCACGCCGTACTGGAACGGTGACAGCTCACTGCCCGTCTCCTCCTCCTCGTTCGGCGCCGACATCGCGGCCATCCGCGCCAACGGCGGCGACGTCATCCCGTCCTTCGGCGGCTACACCGCCGACAACACGGGCACCGAACTCGCCGACAGCTGCACCGATGTGAACCAGATCGCGGCGGCCTTCGAGAACGTCATCACCACCTACGACATCAGCCGGATCGACCTCGACATCGAGGACAACTCGCTGACCAACACGGCCGGTATCGACCGCCGCAACAAGGCGATCAAGCTGGTGCAGGACTGGGCCGCCGCCAACGGCCGCTCGATCCAGTTCTCCTACACCCTGCCGACCACCCCCACCGGCCTGGCGTCCAGCGGGCTGGCGGTGCTGAAGAACGCGGTCACCAACAACGCCCGGATCGACGTCGTCAACATCATGACGTTCGACTACTACGACGGCGCCACCCACGACATGGCGGCCGACACCCAGACCGCCGCGACCGGCCTCTACAACCAGCTGGCCAAGCTGTACCCGGCCAAGACCCCGGCGCAGCTGTGGGGTTCGGTCGGCATCATCGAGATGGTCGGCGTCGACGACTACGGCCCGGCCGAGACCTTCACCGTCGCCAACGCCACCACGGTCTACAACTGGGCGGTCTCGAAGGGCGTCAACACACTGTCCTTCTGGGCCCTTCAGCGTGACAACGGCGGCTGCCCGGGCACCGCGGGAAGCGACAGCTGCTCCGGAATCAGCCAGGGCACCTGGGACTTCACCCACATCTTCGCGCCGTTCACCAGCGGCACGCCGGTCACCAACGACTTCTCGGTGGCGGTGAGCCCGGCCTCGGGCACGGTGGTGGCGGGCTCGTCCACCAGCGCGACCGTCAACACGGCCGTCACGGCCGGTTCGGCGCAGACGGTCAACCTCGCCGTCAGCGGCGCCCCGGCGGGCGTGAGCGCCACAGTGACCCCCGGCAGCGTCACCGCCGGCACCGCCGCCACGCTCAACATCACCACCACCGCGGCCACCGCGCCCGGCACCTACCCGCTGACCGTCACCGGCAGCGCCGCCTCGGGCAGCCACACCAGCACCTTCAGCCTGAAGGTGACGGGTACTCAGCCCGGTAACGACTTCTCCATCGCGACCACGCCGGCCTCCGGTTCGGTGGCGGCGGGCTCGTCCACCAGCGCGACCGTCTCCACGGCCGTGGCCTCGGGTTCGGCGCAGACGGTCAACCTCGCCGTCAGCGGCGCCCCGGCGGGCGTGAGCGCCACGGTGACCCCCGGCAGCGTCACCGCCGGCACCGCCGCCACGCTCAACATCACCACCACCGCGGCCACCGCGCCCGGCACCTACCCGCTGACCGTCACCGGCAGCGCCGCGTCCGGCAGCCACACCGCGACCTTCACCCTCACCGTGACCGGCGGCACGCCGACCGGTCTGGTCAACGGTGGTCTGGAGACGGGCAGCCTGGCTCCGTGGACCTGCCAGAGCGGCGGCGCCGTGGTCTCCACGCCGGTCCACTCCGGCTCCCACGCGCTGCAGGCCGCGGCGACCGGCGGCCAGACCGGGCAGTGCGCCCAGACCGTCACGCTGGCGCCCAACACCTCGTACACGCTGAGCGGTTGGGTGCAGGGCAACTACGCGTACCTCGGGGTGAGCGGCGGCGCCACCGCCAGCACCTGGACCAACTCGGCGGGCTGGACCAAGCTGACCGTCCCGTTCACCACGGGCGCGTCCGGCACGGTCACGGTCTACCTGCACGGCTGGTACGGCCAGGGCAACGTCTTCGGCGACGACTTCTCTATCGCCTGATCCGAGGCCCCGGATCCCCTTCCCACCCCGCCGGGGGTGCCGCGACCACCGTCACGGCACCCCCGGCGGCATGCGGGGCCCGGGTGGGACCAGGTTCAGCCCGCCTGGGCGGCAGCGGGTTCGGCCGGGCGCCAGGGGCGGCAGAGCACGAGGTAGGACGCCAGGGAGAGCAGGGCGCAGGCCAGGACGACCACGGCGAGCAGGATGGCGGAGGGGCGGCCGCCGATGCTGCTGAGCGGGGCGACGACGGCGCCGCAGAGGAAGGTGCCGGTGCCGAGCAGGGCGGAGGCGGAGCCGGCTGCCTGCGGGGGGACCAGGCTGAGGGCCTGGGCGGCGGAGTTCGGCAGGATCACGCCGAGACTGCCCATCAGGACGAACAGGGCCGGGCAGACGCCGAGCAGCCCGAAGTCCCAGACCGCCGTCACCAGGACCAGTGCCACCCCGGCTGCGACGGCCGTGCCGAGGCCGCCCAGCATCAGTGCGCCCGGGGTGAAGCGTCGGGCCAGCACCCGTCCGTTCAGCTGGGTCACGGCCACGATCGCCAGCGAGTTGAGGCCGAACAGCAGGCTGTAGGTCTGCGGTGAGACGTGGTAGACGTGCTGGAGCACCACCGAGGAGCCGCTGATGTAGCCGAACAGTGCGCCGAAGGCGAAGGTGCTGGTCAGGACCAGTCCGAGGAAGGGCAGGTCGCGCAGCAGCCCGCCCATGGTGCGCAGTGTGGCGGTGAGGCCGCCGCCGCGCCGGCTCGCGGGCGGCAGCGTCTCGCGCAGCACCGCGAAGGCGATCAGGGTGAGCAGCAGGCCGAGCGCGGCGAGGGCGCCGAAGGTGCCGCGCCAGGAGGTGACGCGGAGCAGTTGGGCGCCGAACAGCGGGGCGAGGATCGGCGCGAGGCCGGATATCAGGCCGATCGAGGCGAGGAAGCGGAGCATCGCGACGCCTTCGAAGCGGTCGCGGGCGATGGCCCGGCCGATCACCAGGCCGGCGGCGCCGGCGGCTCCCTGGACGAAGCGGGCGGCCACCAGGACGGTCAGGTTGGGTGCGATGACGCAGGCCAGGCTGGCCAGGGTGTAGACGACGAGGCCGGCCAGCAGCGGGGGGCGGCGGCCGAGGCGGTCGCTGAGCGGGCCGAAGACCAGCTGGCCGGCGGCGACCCCGAACATCGAGAAGGTGAGGGTGAGCTGTACGGCGGCCGGTTGGGCGGAGAAGTCGTCGGCGATCGCGGGCAGGCCGGGGAGGTAGAGGTCGGTGGTGAGGGGGCCGAGGGCGACCAGTCCGCCGAGCATGGCGACGGTGCCCCGGCCGGGGGCGGCCGCGGCGGGGGCTGCGGGGGCTGCGGGGGCCGGGCCGGGGGCGGGGACGGCCGTGACGGCGGCTGCGGCCACGGCGGCAGCGGCGGCGGGGCTGGTGGGGAGGGCCGACGCCGGTGCGGCGGGTGCGGCGGAGAGGGCGGCGAGGTCGGGGGCGGAGTCGGGGGCGGTCGACATGTCGCCGGTGGAACCGGCGGTCGGACCAGGCATGGGGCTCCTCACAGGACGGGCACGGGGTTTGTACTCGCTCCGTCCTACCCCAGCGGCCCCGGGTGCCGATACCCGGGGTCCGCCGCGCGGATCATCACCCGAAGGCCTGGGCGGGCCCGGTCCGCCCCCATCCGCCCCCGGTCCGGGCACCGCGCCGCTCAGCCCGGCGTCCGGCGTCCGGCGTCCGGGGCCCGGGCCCGGGGCGCTCAGTGCTTGGCCGCGTGCTCCGCGCGCTGGGCGGCCTGGACGGCGGCCCCGTCCTGCCAGGCGTACAGCTGGTTGCCCGCCAGCGTGACGTTGTAGTGCCCGCAGGTGCCGCTGGCCTTGGCGGTGACCCCCTCGGGGAACCAGCCGGCCTTCAGCTTCACCGGCGCCGGGTGGGAGCCGCTGGCCGGCACGGTGGTGGTGCAGCCGACGGGCAGCCGGCCGTCGGGGAGGGTGGCGCGCAGCAGCCGGTCGTCACCGGTGGTCGACATCAGGTACCGGACGGAGGCCGCGTCGTCGGGCAGCCAGGCCGGCAGCGATCGGCTCTCCGCCTTGGCCTCGCTGCCGGTGGTGTACGTCGCCTGCTTCTGGTGGCGCTCGTCGTACCAGTCGGACACCCGCGGGCCGACCACCACGGCCGCGACGGCGAAGGCCATGCCCGTGCCCGCGACTCCGAGTGCGACCTTGCTCATGATGCCGTTCATGCCCGCCCTGCCCTCTCCCTGTCCGTTCCAGGTGCCCGGGCCCGCTGCCCGCGCCCTGTGGTGTCCATCCTGACCGGCCGTGCCCTGTCGGGGCGTCACCACGAGGTCGCGATCGGGTCTGCGACCAAGGGGGTACGGCCTCCACCTTCAGAGGTACACGCAGCCACCTGATGTCGGGGTTGCAACGTGGTGGAGTCCCGCTTGAGCCCTGCTGGAGCGGGCGTCCAGCGGGGCCGGTGGGGCCGCCGGGGCTCTGCGGGGGTTCAGACGGGGGCCGCGACGGGCCGCGCGACGGGGAACGGCCGGCCGTCCAGAGTCCAGTGCGGGTCGATGGGCCGGCCGAGTGCCGTGTACACCTGGGCGGCGACGTCCGGATGGCGGATCTCCCCGGTGGGCGGCGCGGCGGGGATGCCCGGACCGGCGCAGGCCACCCAGGCGGTGCGCTCCTCGGCGGTGCGCCCGCCGTGGCCGCCGGCGTCGACGTGGCCGTGGTCGGTGACGACGATGACCGTCCACGCCTCGTCCGGGTAGGAGGCACGGCCGCGTACCGCGTCCAGCAGGCGGCCGAGGCGCTCGTCGGCGGTGCGCATCGAGGCCCGGTACTCCGCTCCGCAGCCGAGGAAGTGCGCGGTCTCGTCGACCGCGCCGAGGTAGACGAAGGACGCCTCCGGGTCGGCGCCGCCCAGTACGTGCACGGCCTCCCGGGTGACCTCCTCGTCGACCACCTCCCAGGCCTCGGGGGTGTCCTCGGCCGGGGAGACGTAGGACAGCCGGCCGGGCGCCCGGAAGAGCGGGCCGCCGGCCTCCCTGATCACCAGCGGGTCCCAGCCGGCCGCGACGAATGTGCGGCGGCGGTCCTGCCGGGCGAGCCGGGTGGCGAAGTCGGGGAAGACGTCCAGCCGGTTGCCGCCGAGGTGGTTGCCCCAGACCCCGTGCTTGGCCGGCTCGACGCCGGTCACGATGGTCGCCCAGCAGGGGCCGGACATGGTGGGCGTGGAGTCCGCGACCGTGACCGGCGCCAGGAACCCGGCCTCGGCCACCTCCGCCAGCCGGGGCATCGGGACCTCGTCCAGCAGGTCGTACCGGACGCCGTCGATGCCGACGACGAGCACCCGGGGCCGGGGCAGCGGAGCTATGGACATGGGAGGGGTTTCCTTTCGGGGGTGTGCGGTCGGCCGCGCGCCCGCAGGCGCCGCCGACCGCGCCATGGTCCACGGCACGCCGTACCGGATGGTGTCCCCCGGGGGAACGGCCGGTGTCCGGGCGGTGTCGGCGCAGTCGCCGCACCGGGCTCCCCCGGGCCCGGACCCCGGGCCGGGTGGCGGCCCCGGGCATCGGGCCCGGATCGCGGGTCAGCGCGTCACGGCGTCGGGCGGAACTCGTGGACGACCTCGATCCGGCCCACGATGTGCCGGTTGAACTCGGGCAACTCCTCCGCCGGCACCCAGAGTTCGAGGATCGTCCGGCCGCCGGCCTGCTGGACGGGGTAGCGGGCCAGGAAGGCGGTGTCGACCTCGAAGCGGGTGACGTAGCCGACGCCGGAGGCCGGGACGTTCCAGTCCCTGGCGATCCGGATCGCGTAGTCCTCGTTCAGCACCGGGTAGAAGATCGGCTGGTCGGGCAGCCGGGGCGGCCAGGCACGCCGGCCGGAGGCCTCGACCAGGGCCAGCTCCGCGGGCCCGGTGGGGCGCCAGAGCGTCGTGGTGGGGGTGCTCGCGGGGGTGCCGCTCCAGCCGGTGTCCATGGCAGCCGACCGTAGCCGGGCCGTCGCCGGGGCGGCCAGCCGATTTCCGCCGGCCGTACCGCTCACCGCTCGCCTGCGGCACGGCCGTGCGGGTGGGCGCCCGTCAGCGGTACGCGGACTCGCCGGTGATGGCCTCGCCGAGGACGAGGGTGTGGATCTCGCTCGTCCCCTCGTAGGTGAGCACCGACTCCAGGTTGTTGGCGTGCCGCAGGACCGGGTACTCGGTGGTGATGCCGTTGGCGCCGAGCACCGTGCGGGCGCTGCGGGCGATCTCCAGTGCGGCCCGCACGTTGTTGAGCTTGCCGAAGCTGACGTGGGCCGGGCGGGCCGCGCCCTCGTCCTTGAGCCGGCCGATCCGCAGCGCGACCAGGTACGCCTTCTCCACCTCCAGCATCATCTCGACCAGCTTCTGCTGGGTCAGCTGGAACCCGGCGATCGGGCGGTCGAACTGGATCCTGCTCTTCGCGTAGTCGAGCGCGGTGGTGTAGCAGTCGCGGGCGGCGCCGACGGTGCCCCAGAGGATGCCGTAGCGCGCCTCGTTGAGGGAGGACAGCGGGCCGCGCAGACCGCTGACGCCCGGCAGGACGGCGTCGGCGGGCAGCACGACCTCGTCGAAGACCAGCTCGCTGGTCACCGAGGCGCGCAGCGAGAGCTTGCCGTGCACGTCGTTGGCGGTGAAGCCGGGCATGCCGGGCTCGACCAGGAAGCCGCGGACGCCCTCCTCGGTCTGCGCCCAGACCACGGCGACGTCGGAGATGCTGCCGTTGGTGATCCACATCTTGGCGCCGGAGAGCACCCAGTCGCCGCCCCGGCGCCGGGCGGTGGTCCGCATGTTGGCCGGGTCGGAGCCGAAGTCCGGTTCGGTGAGGCCGAAGCAGCCGATCAGCCGGCCGGCCGCCAGGCCCGGCAGCCAGCGCTGCTTCTGCTCCTCGGAGCCGAAGGCGTGGATCGAACGCATCGCCAGCGAGCCCGTGACGGAGACGAAGCTGCGCAGCCCGGAGTCCGCCGCCTCCAGTTCCATGCACGCCACCCCGTAGGCGACGGCCGTGGAGCCGGTGCAGCCGTAGCCGTCCAGGTGCATCCCGAGGACGCCGAGCGCGCCGAGTTCGGGGGCGAGTTCGCGGGCCGGGAAGACGCCGCGGTCGTACCAGTCGCCGATGTGCGGGCGGATCCGCTCGTCGGCGAACTTCCGCACGGTGTCGCGGATCAGCCGCTCCTCGTCGGTGAGGAGGTCTCCGACGGCGAGCAGGTCGGCGGGGTCGATCCGGGTCGGCTTCGTCATTGAAGCTCCTTGCAGTCTCTGGTCGCGGCGCGGCGGCGGCGACCGGCCGGCGCGTGGCGGGTACCGACGGGTACAGGCGGTTGCGGCGAGTATTCCGCACGCCGTGGCGGGCGGGACGGAGCGGAGGCAAGGAGTGACCATGTTCACGATCGGCGGGCTGACCGCCCGCGGACGCGATGCCCCCGGCCACCGCCTTCCGCACGGTGCCGGGGTCGGTGGGCCCGTCGGCGGCGTGGGTACGATGTTTCCTTCTGGAAGCCGAACGAGGGGTGGAGCATGCCGCGCTGGGCACTGATCGTCCAGGAGACCGAGGGCGTCGGCAACGACCGGATCTGGGGCACCAAGGTGCTCGACGAGCTGGAGGGGACCCGGGAGGAGGCGCTCGCCGAGCTGAAGCGCCTCGTCCCGACGTACACCCCGCAGCATCCGTTCAACAGCCGTCAGCGCACGCTGCTGCGGGACGGCGACACCTATCTGCTGATCTCCAAGGGCAGCATGCGGGACTACCACTGCGTGTTCAAGGTGTGGGAGCTGCTCTGGGACAGCAAGCGGCCCGAGATCCAGCAGGAGCGGCTGGAGGAGGGCGCGGCCGGCTGACGGCCGGCCGTGCCGTGCCACCGCGCCTGGGGTGGCGGCGGGTTCTGGAGTCCGCCCTGGGTCACGGCGCTCGTCGCGGCGGGTCAGGACACCCCGCACAGCCGGAGTACCGCCGTGGTGGCGGCTCCCGCGACCACGACCGCGGGGAAGGGTGCGCGGCGCAGGGCGAGAATCCCGGCGACCAGGACGCCGCCCGGGCGCGCCCAGCCGGCGAAGTCGTGCCCCTGGGTGAGGGCGCCGGTGGCCACCAGGGCGACCAGCAGGACGGCGGCGGCCACCGAGAGCAGCCGCTGCACGCGGTCGGAGATGGTCAGGCGGTGGCCGAGCGCCGGTCCGGCGATCCGGAACGCATAGGTGCCGACGGCCAGCAGCAGGATGGCGTACAGGGGCATCAGTGGGCCTCCTTGGCGAGTTCAACGCGCGGCTCCCCGGCCGTCGGCGCTCCCCCGCGGACCGGCTTCCGGCCGGCTGCCTGGTCCCGCTCGGTTGCCTGGTCCCGCTCGGCCGTCGGCTCGCGCTCGCGGTCCGACGGCGCGCGCCCGGCGAGCAGCAGCCCGGCGAGGGCCAGCAGGACGGGCAGGCCGGAGGGCAGGAACGGGGTGGCCGCCACCGCGACGGCCGCGCCGAACAGGGCGGCGTTACGGGTGCGGCGATCCGCCAGCGAGGGCAGGACGAGGGCGAGCAGGACGGCCGGGAAGGCCGCGTCCAGTCCGAGGGCGTCGGTGTCCCCGATGAAGCCGCCGGCGGCCGCGCCGAGGACGACGGCGGCGTTCCAGACCACGAACAGCGCGAGGCCGCAGAGCCAGAACGCCGCCCGCCGCCGGGGCCGGTCGGGTTGGAGCAGGGTGAAGGCGACGGTCTCGTCCGTCAGCAGGTGCGCGCCGAGCAGCCGCCGCCACCGGGGGCCGTCGAGCACGCCGGCGACGGTGAAGCCGAACGGCAGCAGGCGGGCGTTGAGCACCAGCCCGGTCGCGACGGCGGCGATTACGCCGCCGCCGGAGAGCACCACGCCGATGGCGGCGAACTGGGCACCCCCGGCGAAGACCAGGACGGACATGGCGACCGGTACCCAGAGCGGCAGGCCGCCGGAGACGCCGATCGCGCCGAAGGAGACGCCGACGAGGGCGTCGGCGAGGCAGACCAGAGCGATGTCACGGAGCGTGGCACGTTCGAGGGTTCGTGATAGCGAACGCATGTCCAGTAGAGTGAACCCGATAGCCGTCGTTCGTCAAGCCGAACGAATTGACCCGTGGAGCGAACGCATGAGTGCGAACAGCGTCGGCAACACCTCCCCGACCTCCGCGTCGGCCCCTGCAGCAACCCGTCCACCGACCTCGGCCTCCGGCTCGGGCTCGGAGCTGATCGGGCTGATCGCCGCCGCCATCCGGCGCGAGCGCGAGCGCGCCGGGCTCTCGATGGCCGAGCTGGCCCGGCGCGCGGGGATCGCCAAGTCCACGCTGTCGCAACTGGAGTCGGGCGCGGGCAACCCGAGCGTGGAGACCCTCTGGGCGCTCGGCGTCGCCCTGGACGTGCCGTTCAGCCGGCTCGTCGACCCGCCGCGCCCGGTGGTGCGGGTGATCCGGGCGGGCGAGGGGCCGGTCACCCACTCCGAGCGGGCCGACTACGCCGCCACCCTGCTGGCCTCCTGTCCGCCGGGCGCCCGCCGCGACATCTACCGGATCGAGGCCCAGCCGGGCGAGACCCGGGCCTCCGACCCGCACATGCCGGGCACGGTCGAGCATGTGCTGCTGAGCGCCGGGCGGGCGCTGGCCGGCCCGGCGGACGCGCCGGTGGAGCTCGGTCCGGGCGACTACGTCAGCTACCCGGGCGACGCCCCGCACGTGTTCCGCGCCCTGGCCGCGGGGACGCTCGCCGTGATCGTGATGGAGCACGTCTGAGCGGGCCGGATCACCGCAACAGCCCGTCCAGGAAGGCGTTTCCGAACACCCGGTGCGGGTCGTGGCGGTCCAGTACGGCGACCGCCTCGTCCCAGCCCGCGCCGCCGCCGGCCCGGTGGGCGGCGGGGATGACCCGGCCGAGCACGTCCGGATCGGCCCAGGCGGCGGCGTCGGTGTAGGCCCAGCCCTTGGACCACTCGACCCGCAGTCCGGCCCGGCCGCCGTCGAAGGTGCGCAGCAGGAACTGCTCGATCTCCCGGTAGAACCGGTGGAGTCCGGGGGTGCCGGGCAGGCTGAGGATGTCGAGCCAGACGGCGGTGTCCCACTCGGGGCGGTCGGGGCGGGGGCGCAGTGCCGACAGCAGGGGTGGCCGGGCGCCGGGCACTCCGGACGAGGCGGGGTCGTCCAGGCCGGTGACCCGGATCTCCACCGCGCCGTTCACCGGGAACTCGCCGCGGGCCCGGTAGGTGTCCAGCAACTGCCGGTAGTAGGCGGCGAATTCGGAGACGACCCATTGCACGTCGGCGCGCCGGGCGAGGACGGCGTAGCCGTTGGCGGTGACCCGCAGGGTGGTCGGGCGGACGTACTGCAGGAGGGTGCGCGAGGGGCCCCAGAGGTCGGAGTGCAGGCCGCCGGCCAGCAGGTGGGTGAGGACCTCGCCGGTGAGCAGGTCGCGGATCAGTCCGCCGGAGAGCAGCACGTCGGTGATGTCGCCGGTGAGTGCCACCTTGGCTACGAGGTACTGGAGTTGGCCGAAGAGCGGGGCCGATGCCCAGGCGCCGGAGACGAGTTGGCCGGCCAGCCGGGCGACGGGCTCGGGGATGCTGTCGGAGAAGGGGTAGTTGTAGGGCTCGTCCACGGAGCGGGAGCCGAAGGGGCGGTTCGGGGTGACGGTCCAGGTCTTCAGCCAGGGGCGGTCGGTGTAGGCGAACCAGATGGCCTCCGCGCGTCCGTCGCGGTCGACGAAGTCGGCGAAGGTGCGGGGGCGGCCGGCTGTGCCGGGCGGTGCGAACAGCTCGGTCGCCGGGATGTCCAGTCGGCTGACGCAGCGCAGCGGCCGGTCGGCTCCGGCGCGCAGGACGACCTCGGTCACGAAGGCCCGGCCGAGGTGGACGAGGAAGGCGGCGCTGTCGGCCTCGGCGCGGTCGAAGGTGCGCAGTGCGTAGCGGTCGGTGGCGGGGTCGTGGACGACGGCGGTGAGCCGGGTGACCTGGTTGCTGAGCGAGCCGTAGCCGTGGCCGTCGGGGCGGGTCTCGCCGGCGGCGGGGACGGCCGTCCCGTGGCCGCCGATGGCGAGGACGCCGCCGACGGTGAGTTCGCCGGGTGCGGGGCAGGCGGTGACGCCGAGGCCGCGGGCGGCGAGGTGGGCGAGCAGGTCCTCCATGGTGGCGCCGGTCTGGACCCGGACGGTGGCCGGGGAGTCCGCGGTGATGGCGGTCAGGTGGCGGCTGGTGTCGAGCAGCAGGACGCGGGCCGACCCGGGGGTCGCGTCGGCGACGGTGAGCGGTGCCCAGGTGTGCCGGTGGCCGTGGGCGCGCAGCCGCCAGCCGTTGGCGCGGGCCCAGTCCGCGAGGGCGGGGACCTCCTCGGGGGTGCGCGGGGCGCAGGTCCAGAGCTGGTCGGTGCGGATCTCGCCCGCCCAGTTCTCGTACACCCGCTGGTAGAGCTCGGTGCCGGCCGGCAGGCCGGGCGGTACCGGCGCGGCGGCCTCGGCGCTGCCCGGTGCGATCGTCCCGCGGAGCAGCCAGGCCGCACCGCCGAGTGCCGCCGACGCGCCCAGCAGCTCCCGCCGGTTCAGGCCGTCCCCGTGTCGCCGTCCCGTCGTCATGCGTCCGCCCCCTGCTTGGTGGTTGTCCCGCCTCGGTGATCATTCGCCCGGTGCCCGGCCGAGCGTACGAACCCGGGCGTCCGGTTGCGGGCCGAATGGTCGCGATCTTCACATGCTGTTCACTCGATCGAGTGAAGATCACCCGTTTCGCCCCGGCCGGCCGGGCTGGTCGCGACCATGACCCGTCGGCCCCGGGCCGGCAGCCGTTGCGGCGCGCCCGGTTCTCACCCCTCTCCCCCGGGCGGAAATACCCGGGGCGGCGGCGGGGCTGTCGTGATCGGAAACGGATCAGGCCGACCAGGAGGTGTGGCGCGCGATGGGTGACCAGGACGTGACGGGCGACGGGCAGCAGTACCGGATCGAGCACGACTCGATGGGCGAGGTGCGGGTGCCGGCCGCGGCGAAGTGGCAGGCCCAGACACAGCGGGCGGTGGAGAACTTCCCGGTGTCGGGCCAGCGCCTGGAGCGGGCGCACATCGCCGCCCTGGCGCGGATCAAGGCGGCCGCGGCCCGGGTGAACGCCCGGCTCGGGGTGCTGGAGGGGGAGACGGCCGAGGCCATCGCGGCGGCCGCCGAGGAGGTCGCGGAGGGCCGCTGGGACGCGCAGTTCCCGGTGGACGTGTTCCAGACCGGCTCCGGGACGTCCTCCAACATGAACACCAACGAGGTGCTCGCCACCCTGGCCGGCGAGCGGCTCGGCCGGTCGGTCCACCCGAACGACCACGTCAACGCGAGCCAGTCCTCCAACGACGTGTTCCCGTCCTCGATCCACATCGCGGCCACCGCCGCCGTCACGCACGACCTGATCCCCGCGCTGGAGCACCTGGCGGAGGCGCTGGAGCGCAAGGCGGCGGAGTTCTCGCAGGTGGTGAAGTCCGGGCGGACGCACCTGATGGACGCCACGCCCGTCACCCTCGGCCAGGAGTTCGCCGGGTACGCGGCGCAGGTCCGACACGGCCGCGAGCGGCTGCTGGCCACGCTCCCCCGGGTCGCCGAACTACCGCTGGGCGGCACGGCGGTGGGCACCGGCATCAACACCCCGCCGGGGTTCGCCGCGGCCGTGATCGAGGAGGTGGCCCGCGCCACCGAACTGCCGCTGACCGAGGCCCGCGACCACTTCGAGGCGCAGGGCGCCCGGGACGGCCTGGTGGAGCTGAGCGGCCAGCTGCGGACCGTCGCGGTCGGCTTCACCAAGATCGCCAACGATCTGCGCTGGATGGGCTCGGGCCCGCGCACCGGGCTCGGCGAGATCAACCTGCCGGACCTGCAGCCGGGTTCGTCGATCATGCCGGGCAAGGTCAACCCGGTGCTGCCCGAGGTGGTGCTGATGGTCGCGGCCCAGGTGATCGGCAACGACGCCACCGTCACGGTGGCCGGCGCGAGCGGCAACTTCGAGCTCAACGTGATGCTCCCGGTGATCGCCCGCAATCTGCTGGAGTCGATCCGGCTGCTCGCCAACTCCGCCCGGCTGCTGGCCGACCGGGCGGTGGACGGCATCACCGCCAACGTCGAGCGGGCCAGGGAGTACGCGGAGTCCTCGCCATCGGTGGTCACCCCGCTGAACCGGTACATCGGCTACGAGGAGGCCGCCAAGGTGGCCAAGCGGGCGCTGGCCGAGCGCAAGACCATCCGCCAGGTCGTCCTGGAGCAGGGCTATGTGGAGCAGGGCCGGCTCACCCTGGAGCAGTTGGACGAGGCGCTGGACGTCCTGCGGATGACCCGCCCGTAGCCCGGTCCGCTCCGGACCGCGCCTGGTCCGGCCGCGCCCCGGTCGCGTCTGCCGGGACGCCGCCGGGGCGCGGAGGCGGCCTCGCCGCTCCGCGCCCCGGGTTCCGGACCGACCGGGGCTTCCCCGGGGGACGGCCCTTCGGGTCAGCCCTTCGCGCGACCTGCCTGGCCGCGTCGCATCGACGCTCCGTTCGACGTCATGGTGGCCATCGAGATCGCCGCGAGTCCGAGCAGGAACATCACGGCACCGGTGATCAGGCAGACCACGATGTTCTTGCCCCGGGCCACCTCACCGGAGATCACCCAGGGGGAGATGATCGTCCAGGCGCCGAGCACCGTCGCCGCCCATGCCCGGGCGTGGGTCCGCTCGTAGGCGGAGCCGTACCCGGCCATCAGCACGGTGTAGGCCAGGCCGACGATCAGGCAGGTGACGGTGAGCGTGCTGAAGGCGGTGAAGCCGACGATCCAGGGCGAGGCCGCCAGGAAGAGGCCGGCCAGGACGGCCAGGGCCTCGACGCCCTGGGCCCGCGGGGTCAGGGTGACCCGCTCGTAGCGCTCCCGTAGTTCGACGATGTCCGGATGATGCTCCATGCCCATCGGAATCTGGGTAGACACCGATACCACCTCCTAGGTCTGGCACATGGAAGGCGCTTGCCCATACCATTCTGGCGCCGTTCTGGCGTTTTGCACCATTTCGACCAGGAAGCTACCCTGTCCGCCACCCGCCGGTGAGCTGCGTCTCACCCGGGCCCGCGGCCATTGCCTATGCAACTCGTTGCATAGCAGGATGCGGGCATGGCACTGGAGCACGCGATCCTCGTCTCGCTGCTGGAGCAGCCCGGGTCGGGCTACGAGCTGGCCCGGCGCTTCGACCGCTCCATCGGACGCTTCTGGACCGCCACCCACCAGCAGATCTACCGGGTGCTGCGGCGGATGGAGGCGGCCGGCTGGATCGCGGCCGAGGAGGTCGCCCAGGACGGCCGGCCGGACAAGAAGGTGTACTCGGCGGCCGACCCGGGCCGGACCGCGCTGGCCGGCTGGCTGCGCGAGCCGGTCGAGGCGGAGACCGTCCGGCACGAGCTGGCGGTCAAGATCCGCGCTGCCGCCTTCGACGACCCGGCCGCGCTGATCTCCGAGGTCGAACGGCACCGCGAGGGCCACGCCGCCCTGCTGGCCCGCTATCTGCACGGCGAGCAGCGCGACTTCCCCGACCGGAGCCCCGTCGACGCCCCCGGCGTACCCGGCGCGCCCGACCGCGACCCGCCCGACGCCCGGCAGGAGCTGCAGCACGTGGTGCTGCGCGGCGGCATCGAGTACGAGCGGATGACCCTCGCCTGGCTGGACGACGTGCTCGCCACCCTGCACCGCCTCGCCGCCCGGAACCGCCCGGACGGCACCCCACCCTCGACCCCCGGGAGCCCGTGATGCTCTTCAACCCGCGTACCTACGACCCCGCGCAGTTCGACGAGCCGACCCGCCGGCTGCTGCGTGCGACCGTGGACTGGTTCGAGTCCCGCGGCAAGAAGGCGCTGATCGACACCTACATCGACCGCAGCTGGTACGGCGACTTCCTCGAATTCGCCGCGCGGGAGGGCCTGTTCGCCCAGTTCCTGACGCCCGCCTCGGCCGACCCCTCGGGCGACCCGGAGACCTCCGGCAAGCGCTGGGACACCGCGCGGATCGCCGAGCTGAACGAGATCCTCGGCTTCTACGGGCTCGGCTACTGGTACACCTGGCAGGTCACCATCCTCGGCCTCGGCCCGGTCTGGCAGAGCGAGAACGAGGCCGTCCGGGCCCGTGCCGCACAGCTGCTGACGGAGGGTCACGTGATGGCGTTCGGCCTCTCCGAGCGCAGCCACGGCGCCGACATCTACTCCACCGACATGATCCTCACCCCGGACGGCGAGGGCGGCTTCACCGCCACCGGCCCCAAGTACTACATCGGCAACGGCAACGTCGCCGGCCTGGTCTCGGTGTTCGGCCGCCGCTCGGACGTCGAGGGCCCGGAGGGCTACGTCTTCTTCGCCGCCGACAGCCGGCACGAGGCGTACCACCTGGTCAAGAACGTGGTGAACGCGCAGATGTACGTCAGCGAGTTCCGCCTGGAGGACTACCCGGTGCGCGCCGAGGACGTGCTGCACACCGGCAAGGCGGCCTTCGACGCGGCGCTGAACACCGTCAACGTCGGCAAGTTCAACCTCTGCACGGCGTCGGTCGGCATCTGCGAGCACGCGATGTACGAGGCCGTCACGCATGCCCACAACCGGGTGCTGTACGGCAAGAAGGTCACCGACTTCCCGCACGTGCGCCGGGAGTTGACGGACGCCTACGCCCGCCTGGTGGCGATGAAGCTGTTCAGCGACCGCGCCGTGGACTACTTCCGCACCGCCTCCCCCGAGGACCGGCGCTACCTGCTGTTCAACCCGATGACCAAGATGAAGGTCACCACCGAGGGCGAGAAGGTCATCGACCTGATGTGGGACGTCATCGCGGCCAAGGGCTTCGAGGCGGACACCTACTTCGACAAGGCGGCGAAGGACATCCGCGGCCTGCCGAAGCTGGAGGGCACCGTCCACGTCAACCTGGCGCTGATCCTCAAGTTCATGGGCAACTACCTGTTCAACCCGGCCGACTACGCGCCGGTGCCGACCCGGCTGGACGCCGCCGACGACGAGTTCCTGTTCCGCCAGGGCCCGGCGCGCGGCCTCGGCGCGATCCGCTTCCACAGCTGGCGCACCGCGTACGACGCGCACGCGCACGTCCCGAACGTCGCCCGCTTCCGCGAGCAGGCCGACGGCTTCTGCGAGCTGCTGCTCAAGCACGCGCCGAGCGCGGAGCAGCAGGCGGACCTGGACTTCCTGCTGGAGATCGGCCAGCTGTTCGCGCTGGTCGTCTACGGCCAGCTGGTGCTGGAGCAGGCCGCGCTGACCGGCCTGGAGGAGGAGGTGCTGGACCAGATCTTCGACGCGCTGGTCCGGGACTTCTCCGCGCACTCCACCGAGCTGCACGGCAAGGCCTCCACCTCGCCGGAGCAGGCGGCGTGGGCGCTGGCGCACGTGCGCCGCCCGGTCGCGGACGGCGAGCGCGCGGCCCGGGTGTGGGCGCGGGTCGAGGCGCTCTCGGGCGCCTACGAGATGCAGCCGTAGCGGGCGCGCGGCCCGATCGGACGGGGGTGCCGGCGGCGGCCGGCACCCCCTTTCCTTCCGTGTGGCCGGTTCGACCCGGTCAGCCGGTTCGGCCGGTCAGGTCCTTCCGGCCGGCCGGCCGGTGGTGGTCACCGGCCGGTTCAGAAGGTCAGCTTCCAGCTGTCGATGTAGCCGGTGTCCTGCCGACCGACGTCCTGGACCTTGAGCTTCCAGGTGCCGTTGGCCGGAACCGCCGACGCGTCCACCGAGTAGGTGGTGATCACGTTGGCGGCGGAGTCGCTGCCGCTGGAGTTCTTCAGCCGGAAGGTGGTGCCGTTCGGCGCCACCAGGTCGATCACCAGGTCGCCGCGCCAGGTGTGCTTGATGTCGACGCCCACCTGGAGGGCGGCCGGCGCGTTGCCGGTGCGCCCGGTCACCGCGTTGTCGGAGGTCACCGCCGCGCCGTAGTCCGGGATCTGGACGTCGTTGGTGTTCTCGAAGACCGTCCCGGTGGGCGGGGTGGTGGTGCCGGCCGAGAGCGTCCAGACCGCGTAGGCGATGGCGTCGCTCATCTTGTCCAGCGCCGCGTCGTTGATGTTGGCGCTGGTGTCGCAGGAGGAGTGGTAGCAGCGGTCGAACGGCTGGCCCGCCGTCCCGCCCCACTTGGCCGCCTGGGCACTGGTCTTGGTGTAGTCGGCGCCGCTGAACAGGCCGCCGACCCGGATGCCCGCGTCCTGGAACGGGGCGTGGTCGGAGCGGCCGTCGCCCTCGAAGTCCTGCTCGGTGCTGATGCCCAGGCCCGCGAAGTAGTCGCGGAACAGCGCGTCCAGCGCGGTGTCGTAGCGGTAGGTGAAGTAGCCCGGGTTGGGCGAGCCGATCATGTCGAAGTTCAGGTACGTCTCGATCTTCGAACGGTCGGCGGCCGGAAGGCTGTTGACGTAGTTCTTGGAGCCGACCATGCCGTACTCCTCGGCGCCCCACCAGCCGAACCGCAGGTGCTTGGTGGGCTGGAGGCCGGCGCGGGACACGGCCAGCGCGGTCTCCAGGATGCCGGCCGAGCCGGAGCCGTTGTCGTTGATGCCCGGACCGCCGGTGACGGAGTCCAGGTGGGCGCCGGCCATGATGACGTGCGAGGTGTCGCCGCCCGGCCAGTCGGCGATCAGGTTGTAGCCGGTCGAGCCGTTGTAACTGAAGGTCTTCAGCGCGGTGGTGAAACCAGCCGCGTCCAACTTGCCCTTGACGTAGTCGATCGACGCCTTGTAGCCGGCCCTGCCGTGGGCGCGGTTGCCGCCGTTGGCGGTGGCTATCGACTGCAGCTGGGCCAGGTGGGCCTTGACGTTGGCGACGGGGATGTCCGGGGCCGCGACCGCGCTCTGACGGGCTTCGGCGGGCGCGGGGGACGATGGGGCCGCGACGGCGGCGGGGGCGAACAGGGCGGCGGCGAGTGTGACGACCGCCCCGGTCGAGAGGGCGGATCGGCGCAGGCGGGATCGCCGCGGGGCGCGCTCGGTCAATGGAGGCTCCAGATTCTGGTGGGGCAGAACGGAAGCGCGGCACCTGGCGGCTGGGAGTCCGGGTGGGCCCCGGACCGGACTCCGGGCGTCCGGATTGGGGTCCGGCCCGGGGTCCGGATCGTGGTCCGGTGAAGTGAGGGGAACAGCTTCGGAGTTCACAGCCGCAAAGTTGACGCGACCATGATGATTGGGCCAAGTCCGGGTTCCGTCAAGAGGTCCACGAAGGACAGCCGGAACCATCCGTGGTCGCAGCGCCCGCTTCGGGCACGACCGGTGTCCGCGGGAGCACCGCCCGGATCAGCGCGCCGCCGTCCTGGTTGACGGCGCGGAAGCTGCCGCCCAACTCCTCGGCGCGGTCGGCCATCGAGCGCAGCCCGAGGCCCGCACCGGAGTGCCGCCCGCCGACCGCGTCCGTCTCCTGCGGGAACCCGCGGCCGTCGTCCCGGGCCTCGACCACCACCTCGCCCGGACGGACCCGCAGCGCCAACCGGGCCCGGGCGGCGCCCGAGTGGCGCAGCACGTTGTTCAACGCCTCGCCGCTGATCCGCAGCACCGCCACCTCGACGGCGGCCGGCAGGGCGGGCGGCGGATCGGGGTCGAGCTCCAGGGTGATCCGCACCTCGCGCCCGTCCAGCCCCGTGACCAGGCGGCGCAGCGCTCCCGCCAGCCCCTCGCCCGCGAGCGCGGCGGGCGCCAACCCCTCGGTGATCCGCCGCAGTTCGACGATCGCCTGGCCGATCCCGGCGGAGACCGCGCCCAGCGAGCGGGCGGCCGGGGAGTCCTCGGGGACGGCGGCCCGGGCGGTGTCGACACCGAGCCGCAGCCCGGACAGCGTCGGCCCGAGCCCGTCGTGCAGGTCGTGGCGCAGCCGGCGCCGCTCCTCCTCCCGGGCGAGGACGATCTGCCGCCGCCCGGCCTGGAGTTCCTCGTACATCCGCAGCGAGGCGATCGCGGGCGCGGCCTGGTCGGCGAGGAACCGCAGCACCTCGTGGTCCTGGGCGTCCAGGACGGGCTGGCCGGCCCGCGGCGGCGCGTACAGGTCGCCGATCACGGCGCCCTCGTAGCTGAGCGGGAAGACCTGGCTGTCGGGGCCGGTCGCGCCGACCGAGGCGAGTTCGTGCGGTCCGCCGCTGGTGTGCAGGACGACCCGGGCGCCGGGCAGGCCGAGGGCGTTGACCACGGTGTCGCAGAGCAGCGGCGGAGCGTCGGCCGGGCTGACCGCGCGGCTCAGCCGTTCGGCGAGCTCCCGCACCACCTGGTAGGGGCGGGCGCGGTCGCCGTAGTAGAACCGGTCGACGGCGCGCACCACCCAGCGGGTGGTCGGGCCGAGCAGTCCGCCGATGGCGAGGGCGCCGGCGGCGAGCAGTTGGGCGCCGGTGGTGCTGGCCTCGGGCAGGGCGTGGCGCAGCAGCAGAGCGATGCCGAGGTAGCCGGCGATCAGCAGGGCGGTGAGGGCGAGGACGCTGAGCATCCGGCGGGTGGCGCGGTCCAGGTAGCGGGAGCGGTCCCGGGTGAAGGCGTAGCCGACCGCGCCGAGCATCCACAGGGCCGAGCCGGTGAAGTAGACGGCGGCGGCGAGGCCCTCGGAACCGCCCAGCCTGGTCGCGGTGTTGGTGGTGATCAGCCAGACCAGGTAGGGCGCCAGAACGGCCGCGACGGCGCGGTTCGGCCCCGACGAGCGCCGCCAGCGGACGGCCGCCACGACGAGGCTGACGACGGCGAGGGCGGAGGACACGATGACGGTCTGGTTCTCGCCGAGCGCCAGCGCCTCGCCGGACAGCCCCCCGCCCAGGGGTCCGCTGCCTGCTGGGACCGGTACGTCGCCGATGTACGGGAGCGGTCGGCTCGCGCGGGCCGTGTAGGCGTGCAGACAGCTCCACACGGCGAGCGCGGTGAGGTACGGCGGGCCCCAGCGGCCGCCGGGCGGCCGGCCGTCCGGGAGCCAGAGCGGGAGCGCGATGGCGAGGAAGATGAACAGGGCCACCGAGCCGAACAGCAGGGCGGTCGCGAGGGCCTCCGCGACGGGCCCGGCGTCGGCGGCGGCCACCACGAACAGGGTGAAGCGGGACAGGCAGCCGCCGAGGCCGGCCGCGAGCATCAGCCGGCCGAGGCTGCGGCCGGGCGGGGCGGCGGGGTCGGGCGGAGCGGCGGGCCCGGGGCGGGTGGCGGTGCGGGGTTCCGCCGGGGGCTGGGCGGGGTGGTGGGAGAGGACGAGCAGGCCGGAGAGCGCGAAGCCGAAGCCGAGCAGGACGGTCTCGCCGTCGTAGGTGAAGTACGGGCTCGCCCAGGCGTCGTCGAGGTGGGTGAGGACCAGAAGCACCCAGCCGAGCCCGCTGAGCAGGGTCGCGACGCACACCCAGGCGGCCGGGGTGCCGGGCCAGGCGGCCGGGGCCGGTCCGCGCCCGGCGGGCAGGCGGAGGTCCGGGGCCCGCCCGGCCGACCCGGTGGGCCCGGTGGGCCCGGCCTGCCGGGATCGCCCGGTTCGCTCGCTCATCGCACCTCCCTCGTCCCTCGCGCCTCGCGCCTCGCGCCTCGCCCGTGCCTCGGGGTACCTCCGCGTACCGGCATCATCGGCGGCCCGCGGTCCCGGACGCCCGGGACCGCGGTCGGGTCCCGGCCCCGGGTCGGGGCGTCCTGGTGGGGGCTCCCGCCGGTGCCGGGCCCCGGGGTCAGCTGTCGCCGAGGCCCATGTCGCGGGCCCGGGCCACGGCCTCGGCGCGCGTCGCGACGTGCAGCTTCTCGAAGATGTGGGTGACGTGGTTGCGGACGGTCTTCTCCGCCACCACCAGCTCGCGGGCGATCCGGCGGTTGTCCAGGCCGCGCGCCACCAAGTCCAGCACCTCGGCCTCCCGCGCGGTGAGCGCCGGGAAGAGCTGCCCGGCCTCGCGCAGCCGGGCGCCCGCCAGCAGGGCGGTGATCCGGCCCGCCACGTCCGCGCCGAACACCGCGCCGCCGGCCGCGACCGTCCGCACCGCGTGCAGCACCTCCTCGCGCCCGGCGCCCTTGACCAGGTAGCCGCGCGCCCCCGCCTGGAGGGCGGCGAGCAGGCTGCCGTCGTCGTCGGCCATGGTCAGCATCAGCACCGGCGGGGCGGGCTGCCGCGAGGAGAGCAGCCGGGCGGCCTCCAACCCGGAGCCGTCCGGCAGCGAGAGGTCCATCACGACGACATCCGGGCCGGACCGGGCGACCGCCTCGGGCACCTCCGCGACCCGCTCGGCCTCGGCGACCACGGCGATGCCCTCGGCGCTCTCCAGCGCGGCCTTCAGGCCCTCCCGGAACAGGGGGTGGTCGTCGACGATCAGTACCCGCACGGCCGAGTCCTCCCGCGGGTCGACCCGCTGCTCGTCCGGTTGTTCAACCCGCTGCTCTTCATCCACCCGGCCGACACTACCAGCGATCGAGACGTGACTTAACGTGACGTGCTCCGGTGCCCGACCGGCCGGGGACCAGCCCTCCGGGCGCTCGCTCGGGCACTCGATCGGGTGCTCGGCCGAGTGGTCGGTCAAGCCGTCGAGCGGCGGTCGATCCGGGCCCGGCTTCCGGGCGTCCGGCCGGTCGTACGGGCTGCGGGACCGGACTTCGAGACCGCTGCCCCATGCGCCCGGGACAGCGGGCCGCCCACACTGGTAGCAGTGCCCGGCGAACGGCCGTCGGTGGACCACATCCCCCAGCCCGTTTCGAGGCGGTGCCATGACCACGGTGACCTCTCCCCGCCCCCGGACGCCCGCCCGCCCCCGGCGCTCCGACCCCGACCGCCGCGCCCGGCTCCAGCTCAGCGCGGCGGCCGCCGTCATGTCCCTGTGCCTGGCCCTCGCCACCCTGTGGACCTGCTACGTCCTCGCCCACCTGGGCGATCCCGAGGTGGCCCAGACCCGCGACCAACTGGCCGTCCTGGCCTACGCCCTGCCGACCGCCGGGGCGGGCATGCTGCTGCACGCGCACCGGCCCGGGAGCCCGCTCGGCTGGGTCATGCTGGCCTACGCCCTCGCGGCGATCCTGCCCAAGGCGGCGGCCGCACCGGTCTGGGTCGAGGTCACCGATCCGGGCATCGTGGGCGCGGTCACCGTGCTCAAGGCGGTCTGCGACACCGTCCGCGAGACGCTGTTCTTCGTGCTGCCGCTCTGGCTCCCGTCGGGGCGGCTGACCGACCGGCGGTGGTGGTGGTACATCGGCGCGGTCGCCCTCTGGGAGACCCCGGTCTACCTCTCCTACCTGGGCGAGAGCGAGCTCTTCGACCGCCCCAACCCGCTGGCGGACACCCCGCCCGCCCGGTTCCTGATGGCGGCCTACGACCGGCTCGGCGGCTACGACGACCAGGTGTTCTACGTCCTGGTCGGCATCGCGGCGGCCGTCCTGCTGACCCGGATGCTGCGCGCCGCGCCGAAGGCCCGGCCGCGCACCGGCCTGATGCTCGGTGCCTACCTGCTGTGGGCCGGGATGCAGGACTACTACACCCGCGCCCCGGCCGACGACCACTGGCTCGCCTACGGGCTGTTCGCCGCGGCCGGGGCGGTCTGGGCCGTCGCGATCGCCTACCTGGTCATCAAGGACGGCGGCTGGCGACTCGACCGGGCGGCCCGCCGGATCCTCAGCGGGCTGCTCCTCGCCACCGGGCTGACCACGCTGTTCGTCGTGTTCGCCACCGTACTGTCCAGTTGGCTGGTGCCCGGCCGGGGTGCGGCGGCGCTGCTCCTGATCGCGCTGGTCTTCGCCCTGGGCTCCGGCCTCCCCCGGTCCGCCCGGTGGGCCGTCGGGCTGGTCGACCGGCTGTACTACGGCGAACGCGCCCAGCCCTACCAGGTGCTGCGCACGCTGGCCGAACGGGTCCGGCAGGTCGTCGACCCGCAGCGGCTGCCGGCCGCGCTGTGCGCCACGGTGGCGCAGGAGCTGCGGCTGCCGGGCGTCGCCCTGACCGTCAGCACCCGGGCCGGACAGCGCCCACTGGCCGCGGTCGGGCGCCTGGACGGCCCGCGCCAGGACTTCGCGCTGGTCCACCACGGCACGGTGATCGGTGAGTTGACCGTCGGACTGCGCGCCGGCGAGGAGCGGCTGGACAGCAGCGACATGGACATCCTGCGCTCGCTGGCCGACCAGGCCTCGCCCGCCGTCGCCTCGCTCCGGCTGCAGGAGGACCTCCAGGCGAGCCGGGAGCAGATCGTCGCAGCGCGCGAGGAGGAGCGGCGCTGGCTGCGCCGGGACATCCACGACGGCCTCGGGCCGGCCCTGGCCGGACTGCGGCTGCGGGTCGACAACGCCGGTGCCGCGCTGGCCGCGCAGGCCCCGCTCTCGGGCACGCTGCGCGGCATCTCGGGCGACCTCGCGATGGCCATCAAGGAGGTCCGGCGGATCACCGACCGGCTGGGGCCCGCGCCGCTCGGCGAACTCGGGCTGGCCCGGGCGATCCAGCAGCTCAGCGCCACCTTCAACGGCGCGGGGCTGACCGTCACTGCGGAGCTGTCCCCCGATCCCCTGCCGGAGCTGCCGGCCGCCGTCGAGGTGGCCGTGTACCGGATCACCGCCGAGGCCCTCAACAACGTGTTGCGGCATGCCCGGGCCCATTCCGCCCAGGTCCGTGTCCAGGTGCAGCGCGACACGCTGACCCTCGTCGTCCAGGACGACGGGATCGGGTACCGCGGGCTGTCGGCGGGCGACCCGGCGGAGGCGGGCGGTGCTGGTACTGCGGGCACTGGGGGCAGTGCGGGTGTTGCGGGTACTGCGGGCGAGGTGGTCGAGGGGGTCGAGGGGGCTGAGAGGGCCGAGGCTGCCCGCGGCGGCGGGGCGGTCGCGGCCGGGACGGACGCGGGCGGCGGGGTCGGACTGCGCTCGATGTCGGACCGGGCTGCCGAGATCGGCGGCCGCTGCACCGTCGGGCCGCTGGAACACGGCACCCGGGTGCTCGCCGTACTGCCCCGCTATCCGTCGCACCCCGCCCGGGAGTGACGGCCTCGGGCGGTCCCGCGCCGCCCCATGGCCTGCCCCCGGCACCGGGGTGGTGTCGGGGGCAGGCCTGGTGAGGGGGTCGGGCTTCAGTGGCAGTTCTTCTCGCCGACGTCGCACTTTCTCGGTTCGTCCGCGCCAGGCGGTGCCACCAGGCCGGTGCCCGGGGACCCGTCGGCGCAGGCCGACCTGACGGCGCCGGCGATCGCGCTCCTGAGTGCGAGGCCCGCTGTGGCGACGCCGACGACCAGCGAGGCCATCCGAACTGCCTTGGTCGTTGTACTGGTTGTCATGGAAATCACTCCAGATCTTCCGAGTGGTCGAACCGATCGGCCGTTCTTCCTTCACTCTGCGCGGGGGCCCGCCCCGGGCGCATGGGCCCGCCGTCCCGTTCCGGTCCCAAAGGCGGGTGCGAAGGCCGTGGCCGGCTGATGCCGGTGGCGGTCACGGTGCCGGGCGGCGGAGGCCAGGTGGTTCGCGGTGCTCATCAGGCGGCCCCGGGGAGGGCAGGGCGCAGCTGGTAGCCGGCCCGTTCCAGGCTCGGGGCGCCCAGGTAGCCGTGCAGGGCGGTGGCCGGACCGGCCCGGTCGGTCTGGAAGCCGTGCCACTCGCCCGCCGGGAGGTAGACCAGGTCCCCACGGGAGAGGTGGGGTCCGCCCGTTGCGGTGAGGTGCCGCCCACCGCCCGAGACGAGCAGGAAGAACTCGTCCGCCGCCGCGTGCCGGTGCAGGTCGTGGCTGCCGCCCGAGGCGAAGGTGGAGGCCGCGACGGTGATCCGTCGGGCGCCCACCGTCTCCGCACTGGCCAGCCAGTGCACGCCCGTTCCGGCCGAACCCGGGACGGCGGCTCCCTCGGCGGCGCCGCCACCGGGGGGCGGCGCCAGCGGGACGGCGTACGGCCGGGGCGTTTCCGGCCGCGCCGTCGGCAACGGCGTCGGCGTCCGTAGGGGCGACCCGGTGCCGGGTCTCGGCCGGGCGGTGAGGATGGCGGCCGGTGCACCCGGCAGTGCGGTGAGACCGCCGGCACTGCCCGGCGGGTGGTAGAGGCCTTCACCGGGACCAAGGATCCGCCCGGCCGAGCGGATCCGCCCGGAGAGCACGACGGTCACCGACTCGGCCACGCGGGAGGGGTGTTGTTCGATCCGCACGCCGGGTGGCAGGGTCTCGACGATCAGTCCGCCGTGCGCGGACGGCAGGAGTTCCGGGTCGATCAGCCGACGGAACGCGGGTGCCGTGCCGGGCACGGCGGCGGGTACGAGGATCATCACGTCACGCTTCCTGGGGCGTCTGAGGAATCGGGGGTCGGAGGCGTCGGAGGGGGCCTGGGCGGAGCACTGCGGCCGTTCGCGGGCAGCCGGAACGGCCGCGGACCCGTCGGGCCCGGGCGCCCCCGGTCGGGGCGCCCGGGCCGGGGGTTCACGGGCAGTGGGTTCACGGGCCGGGGGTTCACGGGCAGTGGGTTCACGGGCGGGTACGCCGCTCGGCGCGGCGCCGGGCCAGGGCGTCCCTCGTCCCTGCGGCCCGGCGCGCGGCGGCGAGCGTGAGGCAGAGCAGCTCGGCGCCCAGCGGTCCTGCGTCCAGTCGGAGCGGGTGGCCGCGCCGGGCCAGCAGGAGGTCGCCCTCGGATGCCAGGTACTCCGGCTCGTCGGCCACCTCACCGGCCAGCACGGCTCCGCGCAGGACGTAGACCACGCTCTCGGCGTCGTCGCGCCCCGGCAGGACGTGGTGGGCGCCGGGGCTGAGCCGCAACTGGTCGAAGGACTCGCAGGCGCTGGCGACCATGGACTGCCGCGCGAGGCAGCGGACGCGGACGCGCTCCCCGTGCGGGCCGAGGATGACGGCGGCCGAGCCGGAGTCGGTGGTGACGATCATCGTGAATCGCCTTCTTCGGGAGTCTGCGGGGTCGAGGGGTTCTGCGGCGTCGGGGGAACGGCGAGGATGGCGTGGAAGTACTCCAACCCCGCCGTCCCGGCGGTCAGGACGGTGCGGGTGCCGAGCGGCAGCGTCAGGGCGGTGCCCTCCATCAGCGGGATGCTGTCGGCGGCCTCCTCCTGGTCGGCGGGGCCGCCCAGACCTGCGGCGTCGGCGGCGTCGGGGTCGGGGTCGGGGTCGGGTACGGAGGCCGTGCCCGAGCCGGCGGTGAGGTACAGGGCGTGCTCGATGCCGTCGGAGGCGACTTCGGTACTGCGGCCCGGGTCGAGCCGCTGCAGACCGACGGCGCGCAGCGGTCCGGTGAGCACTCGGCCGGGGTCGACGGCGCCGCGTCGGCGGAGGTCGGTGATGACGGTCCCGGTCATGGCGGGGGCTCCTTCTGCTTCTGCTGCTGCTCGGGTTGCTCGGCTTGTGCTGGTCTGCGGCCCTTCCGGGTCCGCTTCTGAGTCCACGGTGCGGCGCCTGCCGTCCCGGCCACACGGGGACCGGGTCCCGTCCTGATCCCGGCCACCGCCCGGCCACCGCCCGGACGGGGCGCGGCGGCAGTCAGACCGTCACGGGCACGGACGCGGGCACAGGCCGCGGTGCGGGGAAGATGCTGCGGGCGGCGGACGCCCGGGCCGGACCGTCGACGGCGGCGCGAAGTACCGGGTCGGCCACCGGGGTCAGCAGCAGGCCGTCGGCGCAGCGCGGGCGGCCGAGGCCGCCGAGCAGCAGCAGGCCGGGCTCGGCGGCCGTGTGCAGGGCGTCCACCAGGGCGGTGGTGTCCCACTCGGCCGGGAGCGCGGTCGCGCTGCCGTTGCGGGCCAGCAGCTCGCAGTGGGCCCGGGCGTCGGCGCTGTCCAACAGCCCGAGCCGCACCGCGATCCGGGCCGCCAGCAGCAGTCCGAGTCCGTCGGCGTCGCCGGGGGCGAGCGCGGGACCGTCAGGGGTGTCCCCACCGCCGGTTACGCGCCGGACGGCCTCGCCGAGGCTCCGGCCGTAGAGCAGGGCCAGCGCCGGGCCGGTCTCGTACGGGTCGAAGCAGACCAGGGTGGCCCGGGCGTCCGCGCAGATGGCGAGGAAGGCGCAGAGCGCGCGCTCGGAGTAACGGGCGTCGGGGCGCAGCGCGTTGGCGAGGGACTCGTACAGGGCCGGACAGACGGCCAGGACGTGCCGGATCACGGTGACCATCCCGGCGCGGGTCTCCGGGGCTGGCCGGTCGGCCAGGAGGTCGCTGCGGACCCAGACCAGCACGGGTTCGGGGTGTTCCGGGGCGGGGCGGCGCATCGACAGGGCGGGCCCGCACGCGGCGGCGAGGGTGGTCGGCAGCCGGACCTGGGCGGCGATGCCGCCGGCCTGCTCGCCGCCGAGGGCGATCACGACCGTCCGGCCGTCCGTGGGCCGGGTCGGCCTCCGCCAGTCCTGCACGGTGGTGGGCGCCTGGGCGGTCGCGAGTGTGCGGACGTGGGCGAGGTAGGCGGCGGGCGCGGCACCGTCGGTGGCGATGACGAACCGGTCGGCGTGGAACCCGGCGAGGTGGTCGGCGAGTTCCTGCCAGCAGGATTCGCCGCTGCGCACCAGCAGGCTGAGGTACGAGGCTCCGGCCTGGATGCGCCGTTCGAAACCGACACTGGGGGTCATGGCGGTCCTCCTCCCGCTTCCGACCACCCACGATGGGCGGCCCGACGCCCCGGGCACCTGAGCCGCGGTGCCCGAGTCCACCCCTGCGGTTCCTGGGTCCCGCGGGGGGACGGGGGTCGGAGGGGGACGGGCGGCCGGGCAGGCGCCGCGTGCCCCGGCGCCGATCGGCGCCGGGGCACGGGGAGGAGGAGGGTGGCACGCGGCGCCGTTGTCGCGATGACGGATTTCACCATCCGTCATCCGTCATCCGTCAGCTGTCAGCTGCCATCCGCTGTCCGTCAGCTGCCAGCCGCCGCCTCGGTGGCGGCGCCGGAGGCCGGGGAGGCGCGGCCGCCGGCCGGGCAGGGTGGGTCAGCGCAGGCACGTCCGCACCCCCAGGGCCGACCGGGCTACGCACGGACCCCGCCCGCCGCCCGCTCCTCGGCCGCCCAGTTCCTCAACTCACTTGCAGAGTCCGCCAACTCACTGATCGTCAGATCACTGACGAACACCCCTCGTCCGAGTCCCGAAGGCAGCGGAAGCCGCCGGCCCTCGCGGTGGCGGGCGGTGTCGGCCAGCGCCTCGCCGAGCGTGAGCGGTTCGATCAGCGGGTGCCAGACCGGGAGTTCGAGCCGTCGCATCAGCCGGAGGATGCGTTCGCCCTGCCCCGCGTCGAGCAGTCCGCGCCGCCGGGCGAGCACGGTGGTGAGCGCCATGTCGACGCAGACGGCCTCACCGTGCAGCAGTTCGGGCAGGGCGCGCATCTCGACCGTCGGGCTGAACGAGTGCCCGTAGTCCGTCAGGCGCTCCGGGCGGTGCTCCCTGGGATCGGGCCGGAGCTCCCGGAGCATTCCGTGCACCGCCCGGGTGAGGACCTCGGCACCCGGGCACCGGTCCTGGAACCGCCCGTCGAGCAGGACCGGGCCGTGGCGTTCCAGCAGTTCGAACAGCCGCCGGTCCTTGATCAGCGCGACCTTGAGGATCTCGGCGAGCCCGTTGCCGATGTGCCGTCGGTCGAGGGTGGCGAGGAACGCCGGGTCGAGCAGCGTCTCGGCGGCCGGGCGGTAGGGGCCGATCCGGTTCCCGCGCCGGCCGTGGTCGGCGGCGCCGGCCATCGCCCCGACGCCAGCGTCGAGCAGTCCGGTCAGCGTGGTGGGCACCCGGACGAACGGGGTGGCGCGCCGGTAGAGGCTGCAGGCTAGGCCGACGATGTCGGTCAGGACGCCCCCGCCGATCGCGATGACCGGGTCGCCGCGGCGGGAGACGCCGACGTACTCCATCCGGTCGGCGACCCGGAACACCGAGTCCATGGTCTTCAGTTGCTCGTGGGCGAGCAGGACCAGGACCTCGTAGTCGATGCCGCGGCCGGCCAGGTAGGCGTGGATCCGGCGGCCGTAGAGCTCGTAGACGCGGGCTTCGACGACCACCAGGCGAGGCCCGGGCGGTCCTCCGGCGCGGGCCAGCGCGGGGTCGGCCGGGTCCAGCAGGTCGGGGGTGAAGCGCACCCGGTGGCGGGCGGGGGGCACGGTGGCGACGGCCCGGCCGGTGCACGGCGCCCCCGTAGCGGGCAGGCCGTGGACGGCGGGGCGGTGGTGGCGCTGGGGAACGGACACGGGTGCTCCTCGGGGTGTCGGGACGGGCGCGGACCTTCCGGCACCGGGTGGGGCACCCGGCCGGCAGGTCCCACCCTCCGGTGCCCGGTGTCCCGGGCACACGGGCACCGGGTCTCGCCCACGTCCCGGACCGCGTCCCGGCCTATGCGCAACCGGCGTCCCGGCCCGCCCCGCACCGCGGCTCCGTACCGCGTCCGAGGCATCGCCCCGGGATCCCGGAGCGGGGACCCGGCCCCCCGCCACCCGACCGACGTACGGTGGAACCCGGAGGCCGTGCCATGCATGTCACCGGGACCGGGTTCACCGACCGTACCGACGCGGGCCGCCGACTGGCCGCCCGCCTGGAGCACCTGCGCGGCGCCGACACCGTGGTCGTCGCCCTGCCGCGCGGGGGCGTCCCGGTGGCCGCCGAGGTGGCGGCCGCGCTCGGCGCCCCGCTCGACATCTGCGTGATCCGCAAACTCGGCGTGCCGTACCAGCCCGAGCTGGGCATGGGGGCGATCGGCGAGGACGGCGTCCGGGTGCTCAACGACCACGTCCTGCGCATCGCCGGCGTCACCGCCGACCAGCTGGCCCGCGTCGAGGAGCAGGAGCGGGCCGAGCTCGACCGCCGGGCCCGCCGCTACCGGGGCGACCGGCCGCGCGCCGACCTGCGCGGGTGCACGGTGGTCGTGGTCGACGACGGCATCGCCACCGGTTCCACCGCCCGGGCGGCCTGCCGGATCGTCCGGGCCCGGGGGGCGGCGCGGGTGGTCCTGGCCGTGCCGGTGGCGCCGCCCGACTGGACCGACCGGCTCGCCGAGGTCGCCGACGAGCTGGTCTGCGTGCTCACGCCCTCGCCGTTCTACGCGATCGGCGAGTTCTACGCCGACTTCTCGCAGACCGGCGACGACGAGGTCCTGCGGATCCTCGCCGAGGCGCGCGGCGAGGATGCGGCCGGCGCGGGGCTCGTGGCCGTCCCCGTCGACCGTGAGGTGGCCCTGCCCGCCGACGGGGTCCGGCTGGCGGGCCGGCTGACCGTACCGGCCGACGCGCGCGGCCTCGTGGTGTTCGCGCACGGCAGCGGCAGCAGCCGCCACAGCCCGCGCAACCGCCACGTGGCCACCGGGCTCAACCGGTCCGGCCTGGCGACCCTGCTGTTCGACCTGCTCACCGAGGCCGAGGAGCCGGACCGGCGCAACGTGTTCGACGTGGAGCTGCTGGGCTCCCGCCTGACCGCCGTGACCGACCTGCTCGCCGACCAGCCTGCCGAACGGCGCGCCGGCCGAGGCGGCCCCGCCGACCCGCCTGCCGACCTCCCGCCCGGCCTCCCCCTCGGCCTCTTCGGCGCCAGCACCGGCGCCGCCGCCGCACTCTGGGCGGCCGCCCGGCTGGGCGACGGCGTGGCCGCCGTGGTCTCCCGCGGCGGGCGCCCCGACCTCGCCGGGGCCGAGCTGCTGGCCGAGGTCACCGCGCCGACCCTGCTGATCGTCGGCGCCCGGGACACCACCGTGATCGACCTGAACCGGCAGGCGCGGGCCCGGCTGCGCTGCGAGAGTGAACTCGCGGTGGTGCCGCACGCGGGGCACCTGTTCGAGGAGCCGGGCGCCCTGGACCGGGTCGCCGATCTGGCCCGCGACTGGTTCCTGTCGCATCTGCGGCACCCGTGAGGCCCACGCGCCCGCCGGCCCCGGACCCGCGCCCGGCCACCGGGAGCGTCCGCCGCACCGACCTGCGGAACCACCCGGTCCGGCAGCACAATTTGTTCAGCCGACTCGGGGATTTTCTGATCACCTTGTACACATTGAACAGTGAAATCCCGACCTGTTGCCCAACCACCCCGACAGGAGCAAGCTCTCCGCTCAGCCGCCCCGCCCACCCCTGCGGCGCGGCCGCCTCAAGCGGATGCCTCAATGCCGAGGCCTCAATGTGGAGGAACGACCGATGACCCCGCAGACCCACGCCCTTGAGCTGACCCCCGAGGAACGCGAGGCCGGTCTCGACGCCGAACAGCTGCGCCGCCTCGTCGGCCTCGTCGAGCACGACCCCGCCACGGACCCGTTCCCTGTCATCGCACAGGACGCGATCGTGTTCGTCGTGGGCAACGCCACCCAGACGGCCCACTTCTACCAGGCCGTGTTCGGCATGGAGCTGGTCGCCTACTCCGGTCCGGAGACCGGCCGGCGCGACCGCAAGGCCTTCGTGCTGCGGTCCGGCTCCTGCCGCTTCGTGATCAAGGGCGGCGTCTCCCCGGAGAGCCCGCTGCTGGACCACCACCGCCGGCACGGCGACGGCGTCGTCGACCTGGCGCTCGAGGTGCCGGACGTCGACAAGTGCATCGCGCACGCCCGCGCCCAGGGCGCCATCGTGCTGGAGGAGCCGAACGACGTCTCCGACGAGCACGGCACCGTGCGCCGCGCGGCCATCGCCACCTACGGCGAGACCCGGCACACCCTGGTCGACCGCTCCCGCTACCACGGCCCCTACCTGCCGGGCTTCGTGGCCGCCCAGACCCGGGTGACCCGCCCGGCCGGGCAGCCGAAGCGGCTGTTCCAGGCGCTGGACCACGCGGTCGGCAACGTCGAGCTCGGCCGGATGGACGAGTGGGTCGGCTTCTACAACCGCGTCATGGGCTTCGTGAACATGGCCGAGTTCGTCGGCGACGACATCGCCACCGAGTACTCCGCGCTGATGTCCAAGGTCGTCGCCAGCGGCAACCACCGGGTGAAGTTCCCGCTCAACGAGCCGGCCGTCGCCAAGAAGAAGTCGCAGATCGACGAGTACCTGGAGTTCTACGGCGGCCCCGGCTGCCAGCACCTGGCGCTCGCCACCAACGACATCCTCAGCACGGTCGACATCCTGCGCGCCAACGGCGTGGAGTTCCTCTCCACCCCCGACTCGTACTACGACGACCCGGAGCTGCGCGCCCGGATCGGCAAGGTCCGCGTCGACGTCGAGGAGCTGAAGAAGCGCGGCATCCTGGTCGACCGCGACGAGGACGGCTACCTGCTGCAGATCTTCACCAAGCCGCAGGGCGACCGGCCGACCGTGTTCTTCGAGTTCATCGAGCGGCATGGCTCGCTCGGCTTCGGGAAGGGCAACTTCAAGGCGCTCTTCGAATCCCTGGAGCGCGAGCAGGACCGTCGCGGCAACCTCTGATCGACACCCCTGATCGGAGCGCACCCGGCGGCGGACCAGACGGGTCAGTCGGCGAACGGCCCAGGAGGAGCAGGACGATGGCGCACTACCGGCAGCTGGGCAGCATCCCGCCCAAGCGGCACACGCAGCACCGCACACCCGAAGGCGGTCTGTACTACGAGGAGTTGATGGGCGAGGAGGGGTTCTCCTCGGACTCCTCGCTGCTCTACCACCGGGGCATCCCCTCGGCCGTCGTGGACGCGGTGCCGTGGGAGCTCCCGGACCAGTCCACGGTGCCCAACCATCCCCTGCTCCCCCGCCACCTGAAACTGCACGAGCTGTTCGCGGGCGAGGAGTGGAAGTCAACGGACGTGGTCGGCGGCCGCCGGCTGGTCCTCGGCAACGGCGACGTGCGGATCTCGTACGTCGCCGCCGGGGCCCCGAGCGAGCTGTACCGCAACGGGCTCGGCGACGAGTGCGTGTACGTGGAGTCCGGCTCGGGCACCGTCGAGACGGTGTTCGGCACGCTGGAGGTCGGCCAGGGCGACTACGTGCTCATCCCCCGGGCCACCACGCACCGCTGGGTGCCCTCCGGTGACGGGCCGCTGCGCGCCTACTGCATCGAGGCGAACAGCCACATCACCCCGGTGAAGCGCTTCCTCTCCAAGTACGGGCAGCTGCTGGAGCACGCGCCGTACTGCGAGCGGGACCTGCGCGGCCCGTCCGGTCCGCTGCTGGTCGACGGCGAGGACGTCGACGTCCTGGTCAAGCACCGCGGCCCGAACGGCGTCGCGGGCACCCGCTACACCGTGCCGCACCACCCGTTCGACGTGGTCGGCTGGGACGGCTGCCTGTACCCGTACGTCTTCAACATCGGCGACTACGAGCCGATCACCGGCCGGATCCACCAGCCGCCGCCGGCCCACCAGGTGTTCGAGGGCAACGGGTTCGTCATCTGCAACTTCGTGCCGCGCAAGGTGGACTACCACCCGCTGTCGATCCCGGTGCCCTACTACCACTCCAACGTGGACAGCGACGAGGTCATGTTCTACTGCGGCGGCGACTACGCGGCCCGCAAGGGCTCGGGCATCGCCCAGGGTTCGATCTCGCTGCACCCCGGCGGCCACACCCACGGTCCGCAGCCGGGCGCGTACGAGCGCAGCATCGGCGCCGAGTTCTTCGACGAGCTCGCCGTGATGGTGGACACCTTCCGTCCGCTGGAGCTGGGCGAGGGCGGCCGGGCCAGCGAGGACGGCAACTACGCGTGGACCTGGGCGGGCCGGGGGCCGAAGCGATGAGCCGCATTCCCGCGCTCTTCCAGGGCCTCTTCGACGACGCGGCGGTGTTCCCGCCGGGGAACCTGCCGGTCGCCGAGGCGGTGCCCGCCCACCGCGTGCACCGCTCCGCCTGGTACGCCGAGGCGGTCGGCCCGCTCCTCTGCGGGGCGGGCCGGCTGGGCGAGCTGGCCGGAGCCGCCGGGGCGGCCGACCCGGTTCTCCGGGTCGGGCTCGTGCTGCCGGGGGGCAGCGCGGAGCTCGGCCCGGCGTTGGCGGCCGCCGCGCCGTTCGAGATCGCCGGCGTCGAACTGGCCACCCGCGACGCCCGCGAGGCCGTCGCCGCACTCGACCTGCTGCTACCGCCGGACGTTCCGGCCGCCGTCGAGCTGCCGCGCGAACTCCTGCGCGGCGACGGGCTGGACGAGGTGCTGGACGTCCTCGTCGACAGCCCCTACCGGGCGAAGTTCCGCACCGGCGGGCTGGTCGCGGGCGCCTTCCCGGACGAGCAGGAGCTGGCCGCCTTCCTCACCGGCTGCGCCCAGCGCGGCCTGCCGTACAAGTGCACCGCCGGCCTGCACAACGCCGTCCGGCACACCGACCCGGTCACCGGCTTCGAGCACCACGGCTTCCTGAACGTCCTGCTGGCCGCGCTCGCCACCGACCGGACGGCCGCCGCCGAGGTGCTCGCGGAGCGCTCCGGCGAGGTCCTCGCCAAGGCGGTCGGCGAACTGACCGGGCATCAGGTTACGGTGATCAGGAACTCGTTCACCGCGTTCGGCACCTGCAGCATCGCCGAGCCGCTGGACGACCTGGCCGGACTCGGCCTGCTGCCCCCCAGTTCACCGCACCAGCCCCCGTCCCAGGAGGACCGTTGACCACCCCCCGCAGCTGGCTCGCCACCGCGCAGGACTCGCCGTTCGGCGTGCACAACCTGCCGTACGGCGTCTTCACCGCAGCCGACCGGCCGGGCCGGCGGCGCATCGGCGTGCGCATCGGCGACTTCGTCCTCGACGCCGGGGCCGCCGCCCGCGCCGCCGGGTCGCCGTCCGTCCTGCTGGACGCCGAGACCCTCAACCCGCTGCTCGGCGCGGGCCGTCCGGTGTGGACCGAGGTCCGCGCGGAGCTCACCCGGTGGCTCACCGACGAGTCGTACCGGGACGCCGTCTCGCCGCTGCTGGTGCCGCTGGCCGAGGTGGAGCTGCACCTGCCGTTCGAGGTGGCCGACTACGTCGACTTCTACTCCTCCGAGCACCACGCCACCAACCTGGGCCGGATCTTCCGCCCCGGTGTGGAGCCGCTCACCCCCAACTGGAAGCACCTGCCGATCGGTTACCACGGCCGGGCCGGGACGGTCGTCGTCTCCGGCACCCCCGTCGTCCGGCCGCAGGGGCAGCGCAAGGCGCCCGCCGAGGCCGTGCCGTCCTTCGGTCCGACCCGCCGGCTGGACATCGAGGCCGAGGTCGGCTTCGTCGTCGGCGCCCCGTCCGCGCTCGGCACGCCCGTCACCCTGGACGACTTCCGCACGCACGTGTTCGGCGTCTGCCTGGTCAACGACTGGTCCGCACGCGACATCCAGGCCTGGGAGTACGTGCCGCTCGGCCCGTTCCTCGGCAAGTCCTTCGCGACCTCGCTCTCGCCGTGGATCGTTCCGCTGGACGCCCTGGAGCACGCCCGGGTCAGCCCGCCCGCCCGGGACGTCGAACCGCTCCCCTACCTGGACGACCGGGGCGGCGAACCCTGGGGCCTGGACCTCGCGTTGGAGGTCGGCCTGAACGGGCACACGATCTCCCGCCCGCCGTTCGCCTCGATGTACTGGACGGCCGCGCAGCAGCTCGCCCACATGACGGCCAACGGCGCGTCGCTGCGCACCGGCGACCTGTTCGCCTCCGGCACCGTCAGCGGCCCCGAGCGCGAGGCCAGGGGCGCGCTGATCGAGCTCACCTGGAACGGCGAGGAGCCGCTCAAGCTGCCCGACGGCACCACCCGCACCTTCCTGGAGGACGGCGACGAGGTCACCATCACCGCCACCGCCCCGGGCCCCGACGGCAGCCTCGTCGGCTTCGGCGAGGTCGTCGGCCGCGTGACGCCGTAGCAGTCCCGCAGGCCCGACCGCTCGGACCGCGTCGGCAGGTGTGACCACCGAAGGGCGGCGCCGGAGAACGGCGCCGCCCTTCCGCACGGGCCCGGCGGCCCGCCCGGTCCCGCCCCCGGCGGTGGCACGCCGGGGCGGTCAGGGCGCGGTGATCAGGTCGCGGAGGGGAGCGGGCTGCCGATCCGCAGCAGGTTGCCGCTGCGGTCGACGAGGGCGAACTCGCGCATCCGGTAGTCGGTGTCGACCGGCGGCTGCAGCCGGCTGCCCGTCGCCCGGTCGCCCGGTACGCCGATCCGGGCCCACTCGCGGTGGAGGGCGTCCGCATCCGCGACATGCACGTAGCAACTGCCCGCCGTGGCCAGCGGATCCACCTCGGGGTGGTGCCGGAAGTGCAGCTCCACCGTCCCCCGGACCATGATCAGGTAGCCGTACTGCTCCGGTGACGCGCCTCGCTGCTCGAAGCCGAGGCGGGCGTAGAACTCGAGCGTCTCACCCAGCTCGCGGCTGGGCAGGATGGGCACCGCGTACTCGTCCATGCGGCACACCGTAGCGCCCCGCTCCGACACCGGCGCCCGCGCCGGGCCCGGGTCTGGGATCCCGTGGCGGGACACGGCCGGACAGCGCCGGACACGGCCTAGTAGCGTGTCACGCGGATCTTCAGGGCGGACGAAGGACGGGAGCGGGCCCGATGAGCGCAGAGGTGCGGGTATTCACGGAGGGCCGGGTCGGGCGGATCGTGCTCGATCGGCCGAGGGCGCTCAACTCGCTGACCCACGGCATGATCGGCGCCGTTCGCGCGGCGCTGGACGGCTGGGCGGCCGACGACGCCGTCGACGTGGTGGTGCTGACCGGTGAGGGCGAGCGCGGGCTCTGTGCGGGTGCGGACATCCGCGCCATCCACGACGACGCCAAGGCGGGCGGAGCCGGGTCGCGGGCCTTCTTCCGGGACGAGTACGAGCTCAACGCGCTGATCGGCCGCTACCCGAAGCCGTACGTCGCGGTGATGGACGGCATCACGATGGGCGGCGGTGTCGGCCTCTCCGCGCACGGCGCGGTGCGGATCGTCACCGAGCGCTCCGTCGTGGCGATGCCGGAGACCCGGATCGGCCTGGTGCCGGACGTCGGCGGGAGCCGTCTGCTCGCCCGCGCGCCGGGCGAGGCGGGCACCCACCTCGGGCTCACCTCGGCGTCGATGGGCCCCGGCGACGCGCTGTTCTGCGGCTTCGCCGACCACTTCGTCCCCTCGGCCGCCGTCCCGGCCCTGCTGGCGGACCTGGCCGCGCTCGACCTGACGGCCGGGGCGGACGCGGCAGGCGCAGCAGATGTGGCAGCGGCGGTCGCCCGGGCCGTGGCCGCCCACGCCCGACCCGCACCGCCCGCGGCCCTCGCCGGGCAGCGGGACTGGATCGACGCCTGCTACTCCGCCGACACCGTGGAGGAGATCGTCGAACGGCTGCTCGCCAGCGGCGTCCAGGAGGCCAAGGAGGCGGCCGGCCAGCTCCTCGGCAACTCGCCGACCGCCGTCAAGGTGACCCTCGCCGCCCTCCGCCGCGCCCGCGACCTGACCTCCCTGGAGGCGGTCCTCGACCAGGAGTACCGCATCTCCTGCGCCGCCCTGGCCGCCCCCGACCTAGTGGAGGGCATCCGCGCCCAGGTCGTCGACAAGGACCGCAGCCCGCGCTGGTCCCCCGCCACCCTGGCCGACGTGACGGCCGAGGACGTCGCCCGATTCCTCGCGCCGCGCGAGGGCGACGAGCTCGGCCTGGCCTGACGCCGGATCGGGCCTGACCCCGGATCGGGCCTGACCCCGGGCCGACCGGACCGGCACCCGGGACCAGCAGCCGGGACCGGGTGCGACACGCGCCCGGAGCCGGGGGCCTCCCCGTGATGACCGTCTCGCATGGCAAGACTGGCGCGAGGCGGTCCGTGTCGGAGATCGTTGGGTGGTCAGGGCGCCCGGCGTGGCGCCGAGCAGCGGAATGGGAGTCAATGGCGATGACCGAGACCTACGAGACCATCCTCGTCGAGCGCAAGGGCCGGGTCGGGCTGATCACCCTGAACCGCCCGAAGGCGCTGAACGCGCTCAACACGCAGCTGATGAACGAGGTGGTCGCGGCGGCCACCGCGTTCGACCGGGATCCGGAGATCGGCTGTCTGGTGATCACGGGCTCGGAGAAGGCCTTCGCGGCCGGGGCGGACATCAAGGAGATGCAGGGGAACAACTTCCCCGCCGTCTACCTGGACGACTGGCTGGGCCCGTGGGACCGCCTCGGCGAGCTGCGCAAGCCGGTGGTCGCGGCGGTGGCCGGCTTCGCGCTCGGCGGCGGCTGCGAGCTGGCCATGCTGTGCGACATCCTGCTCGCCGCCGACACCGCGAAGTTCGGGCAGCCGGAGATCAAGCTCGGTGTCATCCCGGGCATCGGCGGCTCGCAGCGCCTGACCCGGGCGGTCGGCAAGGCCAAGGCGATGGAGCTGTGCCTGACCGGCCGGATGATGGGCGCCGAGGAGGCCGAGCGGGCCGGCCTGGTCTCCCGGATCGTCCCGGCGGACCAGCTGCTGGCCGAGGCGCTGGCCACCGCCGAGACGGTCGCGGGGATGTCCGCCCCCGCCGCCATCATGATGAAGGAGAGCGTCAACCGGGCCTTCGAGACCACGCTCGCCGAGGGTGTCCGGTTCGAACGGCGGCTGTTCCACGCCACGTTCGCCACCAGCGACCAGAAGGAGGGCATGGCGGCCTTCGCCGAGAAGCGCCCGCCGTCCTTCAACCACCGCTGATCGAAGCGCCCTTGGGCAGGCAGCCGGCGGGCACGTGACCTCGAACCGGCAGCCAGCCGAGGCCAGCCCGCCCGGACTGGCGGCCGGTTCCGGCCGGTCGGCCGTCAGTCCTCGCTGACCATCGCGGTGTTCAGCCGGGCGAGCCCGCTACGGGTGGCGGCGACCACGATCCGGTCGCCCGGTGCCAGGCCCCTGGTCCGGTCGGCGTAGTTCCACAGGTGGACGGCGGGGTTGGCGGCCAGCCGGACGGCGACCACCCGCACCCCGCCCGGGTCCTCGATGTCGTGCCGGTTCATGCCGACCAGGCCGCCGCCCTCCTCGGCCCGCAGTTCGGCGATCAGCAGGACGTGCCGGAACACCGCGAGCGTGCCCAGGACTTCACGCCCCATCAGGGCGGCGGCGAAGGCGGGCGCGGCCAGGTAGGACACCGAGCGGGACGCCGCGTTGTCCAGCGTGGCGTACAGGTGGCCGGCGAAGTTGTCGTCGAAGATCCTTACCACCACCCGCACTTCGGGCTTTCCGGCGCGGGCCTCCAGTGCGGCCTCCAGGTTGGTGGCGTCGTCGCCGCTGACCGCCACCAGGGCCCGGCTGTGCTTGAGCCGGGCCCTGCGCAGCTGGTCCTCCAGCGGGCCGTCGCCGACCACCACCGGAATGCCGAGGGCCCGCAGGGCGGCGATGCCGCGCGCCTGGGGGTCGCGTTCCAGGCCGACCACCGGTACGCCGAGGCCGTGCAGTTGGGTGGCGACCCGGGTGCCGACGTTGCCGAGGCCAACCACGATGACGTGGTCCCGGGTGCCGGCGCCGGGGTTCCGGGGCTGGCCGCGCCGGCCGGAGCCCAGCACCTCGACCATGATCGCGGTGGCGACCGGCGCGAAGGTGATCCCGCAGAAGGTGATCACCACCTGGGCGACCCGCTGCCAGGTGCCGCCCGTCCCGGTGGCGCCGGCCGCGCCGCCCGGCTGGTCGGGCTGGGCCGCGCCGGCCAGGTCCAGCAGGGAGACGTAGAGCGACCAGCCGAAGTCCCGGTTGAGGTACCAGAGCAGGCCGAAGGCGAGGAGCACGGCGGCGAGCGCGGTGATCAGCACCAGTCGCAGCCGGGCGCTGGTGAAGAAGCGCAGGGTGTCGAGCAGCCGCCAGCGCACGCGGCGCAGCCAGGCGATCCGGACGACGGGTTCGCTCGGCAGCGCCTGGAGGGCGGCCACCCCGCCGGTCTCCGCCGGGTCGGGCTCGGGCTCCGGGTCGGGCCGGGCGCCGCCGGGGCGGATCGGGCCGCCGTCGCCGAACTCCCCGGCCAGCCGGACGAAGGAGGCTGAGTCGGTCTCCTGGTCCGGGAGCAGGCGGATCCGGCTGAGGTCCTGGCGGTCGATGTGGTCGGCGACCACGCAGATCCGGCCGGAGTCGATGTCGTCGTCGAAGGCGATGTGCAGGAAGCGGTCGCCGACCTGGACGGCGTTGGGGCGGGACAGCGCGGCGGCGGCGAGGGCGGGCGCGGCGGTGGCGGAGCCGGAGAGCGCGGCACCGTTCTTCAGCAGCCCTTCGATGTTCTCGCCGAGGCGCTGGTTGAACATCCGCAGCACGATCCGGATGCCGGGGTTGTGGCCCTGGGCGCTGAGCGCGGTGTGGATGTTCTCCTGGTCGCTGCCGTCGACCAGGGCGAGGCCGCGCGCGGTCTCGACCCGGACGGCGCGCAGCGCCTCCTCGGTGACGCTGCTGTACTCGACCACGGCGGCGACGCCGGGCAGCTGCTCGATCCGCGGGGCGTGGTCGCGTGTGCGGTCCGGGACGAGCACCACCACCGGGACTTCGTAGTGCTCGACCAGTTCGACGACCAGCCGGTGGGCGAGCGCGTTGCCGCCGCACACGATGTAGTGCTGGCTGATCGGCTCGACCGGAGGGGTCCCCCACCCTTCAGAAGTCATATTGCCGGATGGTATCGACGCGAGGTGATCGGGAGGTGTCGTTCCGGTGACTGAGGGGCAATCAGTTCGGGTGCCACCAGCCCGGGGGGCGTCCCCCGAACGGCGGTATCCGGCGCGCGGGGCGGCCCGGCCGCGACGACCATGAGGAACGCCCCCTGCCCGTCACGAGTCGCCAGGAGTACGCCGCCGTGGTCTCCCCGATCATCACCCCCAACGGTTCCCCGGTCCCCGGGCCGCTCGGAATGCTCGCCAAGGCCGCCTGGCAGGTGCTGCTGGTCGCCGGGCTCGCCTCACTCGCCCTCGGGATCATCGTGTTCGTCTGGCCGAAGCAGACGCTCACGGTGGTGGGCGTGCTGTTCGGCCTCTACCTGCTGATCATCGGGATCATGCAGCTGGTCGCGGCGTTCGGCACGCACGCCAGCACCGCACTGCGGGTGCTGGCCTTCATCAGCGGCACGATCTGCGTGCTGCTCGGGCTGCTCTGCTTCCGCAGCGCCGTGCAGTCGCTGCTGCTGCTGGCGATCTGGATCGGCATCGGCTGGCTGTTCCGGGGCATCACCCAGCTCGCCGCCGCGGCCTCCGACCCGGACATGCCGGCCCGTGGCTGGCAGGCCTTCGCCGGTGTGGCCAACACGCTGGCCGGCGTGCTGCTGATGGTCTGGCCGGTCGGCTCGATCACCGCGCTGACCGTCCTGGCCGGGTGCTGGCTGCTGATCCTCGGCCTGATCGAGATCGTGACGGCCTTCCAGGTCCGCGGCCGGGCGAAGCAGATCCCGGCGGGTGTCTGACCGCGGGCCCGGGGGGCACCCCCGGCCGTGAGGTGCCTACGGGCGGGGGCTTCCTACGGCCGGACGCCTACGGCCGGGGGGCGTAACCGAGCGTGAACTCCGCCTCCCGCAGGCGCTCCGGGGTCAGCCGCAGACCGGTGAGCGCCTCGCCCAGCGCGAAGGCCGCCTCGGTGGTCAGCGCGATGTCGCGCTCGTCCTCCCCGCGGAGGTCGAACCCCGCCTGTGCCAGCAGCGCCGCCAGCTCCGGCGCCTGCGCGTCGGTGCCGTCCCGCTGCGTGGGGAAGAGCGGCTCGAAGTTCAGCCGGTTCCGCTCCCCCTCCCACCAGTGGAAGTGGTCCGCCGCGTTGACGTTGCGCTGGTGCGCGACCAGCCGGGTGCCGTCGGCGAGCCCCGGCAGCAGCTCCCAGGTGATCCCGAGGTAGCCGTTCACCTCGACCGCCACCGCCCAGCCGTCGAGTTCGGTGACGGCGACGACCATGAGGTCCTCGTCCTCGCGCCCGCGGAGCGCCTCGTCCTCGTCGAGGTCGCCGTCCTCGTACGACTCCCAGGCGCGCAGCACCTCCAGGCCGCCGGTGACCGGCCGGCCGGGGACGGCCCCGAAGCGGCGCAGCAGCTCCCCGGCCGATATCCCCTCCACCATGGTCAGGCAGTACGCCTCGATGATCGGGGCGTACTCCGTGCTGTCGATCCAGGTGTAGTCGGTCGCGTGTGCGGTCATGCCGCAGATGCTGCCACCCCGGTCTGACATCCGGTCCGGCGGTCGGCTGGTCGGCTGGTCAGCCGGTCAGCTCCAGAGCGGCCGGTCCGTACCCCAGCGACCCGGCGGGCGGGACCAGTCCGCGGGGCCGCCCCGGTAGGAGACCGGCGGGAGGGCGTAGCGCAGCCGGCCGTACGCGGAGTCGGTCTCGGCGAGCCGGAGCCCGGCGTCGTACGGCTCGTCCTTCGACGGCTCACCACCCGGCGATCCGACGAGCGATCCGGCGGGTTCGATGTCGTACATCAGCCAGGACGCCGTTCCGGCGAGCGAGAACCTCAGGTGGCGGCCGCCGGGCCGCCCGGTGCGCTGGTCCGTGAGGGCACGCAGGACCCCGGCGGCGAGCAGGTAGCCGGTGCCGTGGTCGAGGGCCTGGGCGGGCAGGACGCCGGGGCGGCCGTCGGCGTCGGCCAGGGTGGCGGCGATGCCGACACCGGCCTGGACCAGGCTGTCGAAGCCCCGGCGCGCGGCCCACGGACCGGTCCAGCCCCAGGCGCAGAGCTGGGCCACGACCAGGCCGGGGCGGCGTTCGAGCAGGGCTTCGGGGGCGAGGCCGAAGCCGTCGAGGGCGCCGGGGCGGTAGCCGGTGACGACGACGTCGGCGGTGGCCAGCAGGTCCTCGAAGGCGGCCCGGTCGGCGGGTCCGGTGAGGTCGAGGCGGGTGGAGCGCTTGCCGAAGCCGGTGTCGGCGTGGGCGTCCTCGGCCTCGGGCAGGCGGGGCGGGTCGACCCGCAGCACGTCCGCGCCGAGCAGGGCGAGGGTGCGGGTGGCGACCGGCCCGGCGATCACCCGGGTGAGGTCGAGGACCCGGACGCCGGCGGCGGGCAGGGCGGCGGCCGCGAGCGGGCGGGCCGGTGCCTCGCCGACCACCCGGGACTCCGCCAGCGGGTGCCGGACCCCGGGGGCCGGGGGTGCGACGGCGACGGCCAGCGCCCCCGCCTCGTAAGCGCGTTCCTGGATCCACTCGGCGGGTTGCTCGCGCAGCGTCCTGCCGAGCTGATCGGCCTCCGTGTCGGCGGGCAGCCCGAGGGCGGTGAGCAGCCGGACCCGGTGGTGCGGGTAGTTGGCGTGGGTGCGGACCCAGCCGTCGGCGGTCTGCCAGAAGCCGGAGAGCGGGGCGAAGCTGACCGGTGTGCGGCCGTCGATCTGCAGGTGGCGCTCGCTCACGAAGGCGGTGGCCACGGCTCCCTGGTCCACCCGGACCTCCGCCACCGCACCCGGCTCGCCGCCCGCCTGCGGGTCGGCGCCGCCACCCGCCCCGGGCCCGCCCGCCCGCAGTGCGGCCAGTTCGGCGGCGGCCAGCGAGCAGGCGGCGACCGTCGCCCGGGCGAGGCGGCGCACCGGCAGCGGGGAGGGCAGCACGGCGTCGGGGCCGTGGAAGGAGACCCGGTCCAGCAGGTCGGGCCGGCCGCCGAGGGCCGCCCAGGCCTGGGCGGTGGGCTGGTCGGCCGCGGGGGCCGGGTCGACCGAGGGCATCGAACGCTCTGTCATGTGCGCATTCTGCTCCTGATCTCAGGCGCTCGCCGTGACCCCCGCCACCAGCATCAGCAGCACCGCCGAGACGACGGTCATCCGGCGGGCCGCCTGCGGGGTGCCGCCGAACCGCCCGCCGAGCCGCCCGCTGGCGTGCGCGACCAGTCCGTAGACGACGGCGCAGGCCAGGACGTTGAGCGAGCCGAGGGCGAGCACCTGGCCACCGACCGGCAGCCGGGCCGCGGGGTCGACGAACTGCGGTACCAGGGAGAGGTAGAGCAGCAGGCCCTTGGGGTTGAGCAGGGCGGTGAGCATGCTCTGGCGCAGCACGGTGGCGGTGGGCTGCGCACGCGGCGCGGCCAGCGCGGTGGCGGCGCCGCCGCGGCGCAGCGCGAGCAGCATCGTCACGGCCAGCACCAGCAGGTACAGGGCGCCGACGATCCGCAGTGCGGGCAGGGCCGCGGGGACGGCGCGCAGCGCGGCGGCGAGGCCGGCGCTGGAGAGCAGGGTGTGCACGGCGTAGCCGGCGCAGACGCCGCCGACGGCGATGAGGGCGGAGCGCCGGCCCTGGCCGAGGCCGCGGGCGGCGATGTAGAGCCAGTCCGGACCGGGGGTGCAGACCAGCAGCAGGTCGACCCCCAGGAAGAGGAGGAGGGCGTGCGTATCCATGGGTGGTGACCTGTCGTGTTCGCGCAGAGGGTTCTGGTTACTGAAGGTAGCCGGACCGGACTGGCAGCCGATGGCCACTTCGGGCTGCCCCGCGCCCGGTTTTGGCAGAATGTTGCGCTATGGACCGCATCGACCGCAGAATCCTCCACGAGCTCCAGCAGGACGGCCGCCTGACCAACGCGGAGCTGGCCGCCAGGGTCTCCCTCACTCCCTCGCCCTGTCTGCGCCGGGTCCGGCAGCTCGAACAGGACGGGGTGATCCGCGGCTACCGGGCGCTGCTGGACGGCGCCGCGCTGGGGCGCGGCTTCCAGCCCTTCGTGACGATCACGATGCGGCACGAGGACCGGGAGACGGTGGCGGAGTTCGAGCGCCGGGTGGCCGGGCTGCCGGAGGTGGTGGAGGCGCACCGGCTGTTCGGCGAGCCGGACTACCTGCTGCGGATCGCGGTGGCCGACATCGCCGCGTACGAGCGGTTCATCACCGACGTGCTGTCGGGGCTGCCGGGGATCGCCCAGGTCAACTCGCACCTGACGATGAAGCGGGTGAAGGCCGACCACGGCATCCCGACGGGCGGCTGACGGCCCCGGCGCGGCCCGGATCCGGCCGCTCGGGCCGACGGGTGGCCGGAGGCGTCAGTAGCCGAACCGCAGCGCCCGCACCCGGTGGTCGAAGTTGGAGGGGATCAGCTCCGGCTCACCGAGCGAGTGCACCTCGGGCAGCCGGGTGAACAGCTCCCGGTAGAGCACCTTCATCTCCTGCCGGGCGAGGTGCGCGCCCAGGCAGTAGTGCGGCCCGCCGCCGCCGAAGCCGAGGTGGGGGTTGGGGCTGCGGGTGATGTCGAAGGCGTCCGGGTCGGTGAACACCGCCTCGTCCCGGTTGGCCGAGCCGAAGAACAGCACCACCTTCTCGCCCGCCCGCAGCAGCGTGCCGCCGGGGCCGCCGAGCTCGTGGTCGGTGGCCAGGGTGCGGCGGAACTGGATGATCGGGGTGGAGTGCCGGACGATCTCGTCGACCGCGCCGCCGAGGTGGCGGTCGAGGTCGCCGAGCAGCAGGGCGCGCTGCTCGGGGTGGGCGGTGAGCAGGTGCAGGCCGTGGGCGAGCGCGTTGCGGGTGGTCTCGACGCCGGCGACCAGCAGCAGGGAGAAGAAGGCGCCGAGCTCCCGCCCGGTCAGCCGGCGGCCGTCGACGTCGGCGGTGACGAGGGCGGAGACGAGGTCGTCGGTGGGCCGGCGGCGGCGTTCGCGGCCGAGCTCGGCGACCATGCCCTGCATCCGGGCCAGCGCGCGCAGCCCGCGCCCGGGGATCCGGATCCGGCTGCGCAGCGGGCGGGCGACACCGGTGTGCTCGGAGGCGTGGTTGACCTGGTCCAGGATGGCGCGGCGGGGCTCCTCGGGGATGCCCATCATGTTGCAGATGACCTGGAAGGGGAGCTCTGCGGCGACGGCGGTGACGAAGTCCGTGGGCCGCTGCTCCACCACCTGGTCGACCAGACGGCCGGCCACCCGGCGGATGTCGTCCTCGGCCCGGGCGAGCAGGCGCGGGGTGAACGCCTTGGAGACGATCCGGCGCAGCTGGGCGTGCCGGGGGTCGTCGAGGTTGACCATCGAGTCGCCGAACAGCAGCCGGACCCAGCGCGCGGGTTCGGGGGTGGTGACGCCTGGTCCGCTGAGGAAGACGGCTGGGGTCCGGCTGGCCTCGACCACGTCGGCGTGCCGGACCAGTGCGTGGAAGCCCCGGCCGGGGCCCTTGGCCGTCGGGTCGCCGAAGAAGACCGGTCCGGGCCGGCGGCGCAGTTCGGCGAAGGCGGCGGCGCGGGCGGGCGCGGGCTGCCGCCAGAACAGCGGGTCGGCCAGGTCGGCGGGGGGTCCGGGCTCGGTCACCGTGCCCGTGCCGGGTGTGCCCATACCGGGTCTCCTGTCCTGTCGGCGTTCCCGCCGGGTGTCCTGGCGTTCCCGCCGTGCGTCCTGTCCTCGGCGCCCCCGCCGTGGTCGCGCCATGCGCCCGCGTGGAGTGAGCACCTTGGATGAGCACATTTAGGGAGCACCGACAGGACCGTGTCAAACCGCAACTATCGTCATATGGGAGGACTATGGCTGGTTTTCAGACCCTGGCGTGGGAGGTGATGTCCGCGCCGAACTCCTCGATCATCGCCGGGGTGACGGTCGGCCGGGCCTGCGCGATGGCCGCCAGGTAGTCCGCGGTACCCGCGCCGTCCAGGTCGCCCGCCCGGCCCTCCCGGTCCGCCCGGTCCGCCCGGTCCTCCTGGGCCGCGCCCTCCGACACCGCCAGGTCCCGTTCGAAGGCCGCCTGGGCCGCGACCCGGGCCGCGTGCTCGATGTCCGCCGGGGTGAACAGCTCGCTCGCGCCGACCAGCACGCCGAGGTCCACGTCCGCCCGACCGGCCGCGTAGCGGGACCAGATGGCGGACCGGGCGGCCGCGTCCGGGGTGCCGATCGGGATCAGGTAGTCGAAGCGGCCCGGGCGCAGAAAGGCCGGATCCAGCGAGCGGATCGAGTTGGTCGCGCAGACCAGCAGCCGCTCCTCGCCCTCCCGGAAACCGGGGATCAGCTTCAGCAGCTCGTTGGTGACACCGTGCATGCCGCCGTGCGCGCCCTCGGTGCGGACCGGGGCGATCTCCTCCACCTCGTCGATGAAGACCAGCGCCCGCTCCAGCTGCCCGATCCGGGCGAACGCGTCACGCAGCGCCGCCGCCAGGTTTCCCTCGTCCGCCAGCCGGGACGGCAGCAGCTCCACGAACGGCCAGCCGAGCCGGGAGGCGATCGCCCGGGCGAAGGTGGTCTTGCCGGTGCCGGGCGGCCCGAACAGGGCGATCGCCCGCGGCGGGCGCACCCCGTGCCGGGCCGCCCGCTCCGGTTCGGCGAGCGGTAGCACCACCCGGCGCTCGATCAGGTTCTTCTCCGCCTCCATGCCGGCCACCTTCGCCCACAGGTCGCCGGGCAGCAGTCGCCCGCCCAGCTCCTCCAGCAGCCCGCTCGCGGCGCCCGCCTGCGGCTCGTCCTTCTCGAAGTACGCGGCCGCCGGGCGGCGGGTGTAGCCGGCGTTGTGCAGTCCCTCGCCGAGCAGTTCCTCCTCGGGCAGGACGTAGGCGATCCGGCGGACCCGGCAGGAGACCAGCCGGCGCTCCAGCTCACGCAGCAGCGAACTGGCCAGGCCGCGGCCGCGCCAGGCCGGGGCGATGGCGATCCGCATCACCCAGGCCCGCTCCCCCGCCACACAGGCCAGCGCGGCGCCGATCGGCGCGCCCTGGTGGACGGCGACCACGGCCGGCTGGCGGGAGGTCAGCGCGCTGATGCACTCGGCGAGCGAGAACACCGACTCCTGGCCGAGCTCCGCCGTGGTGTCGATCAAGTGGACCACCGCCGCGAGATCGTCCTCGCGATAGTCGTGAATCAGCCAGTTCACCACTCTGCCGCCTCTCCGTCCTCACCGGCCCATGCCGGCTCATGCCGACCCATGCCGGCACACCGGCCCGACGGCCGTCGGCCGCGCGGTGCCCGAACGCTACGGTCGGGCCCCGCCCGCGGTCGCGCGCCGGAACGGACAACGGCGCCGCCGGCAACCGTACGAACCGCCTCTACCGCGACGGCACCCGGCGGCCACCCGCCGGACGCCCGGCAGGCCCGCCCACGGCGCCCCGACCAGCCCGCGGACCGGGCCCGACCGGGCGGCCGCGCATGCTCTCACGGGAGCGGAACCGGCCAATACCCGAGGGGGAGGTACGGGGTGACACGGGCGGGTGCGACGATGAGTGTCATCGTGATGACCGACCGGATTCGCTCGCTGCGCGCCGCGGTCTTCGCCGCGCTGTGCGTGGCGCTGGCCGCCACGGCGCACGTCGCCATGGGCGGCGCCGGAGTGTCCCCCGCCGTGCTGGCGGGGGCGTTCGGTCTGATCCTCGGCTTCTCCTGGCTGCTCGCGGGCAGGCAGCGCGGCCTCGGTCTGATCAGCCTCTGGATGGTCGCGGCGCAGACCGTGCTGCACCTGGTGTTCCAACAGGCCGGCACGTCGGCCACCGGCGGCGGAGGGCTCGGCCGACTGGCCGGGACGGACTGGGCGGGCCTGCTGCTGTGCAACCCGCAGAGCCTGCCGACCGACCTCTCGCCCGCCGAGCTGGCCCGGATGGCCGGGCTCGACCCGGACACACCGCCGGTGAGCGGCATCCGCGCCATGGCGGGGATGCACCACTCGGCCTCCTCGCTGGGCACGGTGCTGCCGGGCTCGCCGGAGGCCTCCGGGATGTCGGGGATGACAGGCATGTCGGACATGCCTGGGATGCCTGGGATGAACGGGATGCCGGGGGGTTCCCCCGCGGGGTCGCCCCCGCACGGCATGTCCGCGCACGGCATGTCCGCGCACGACATGTCGGCGCACGGCATGTCGGCCGGGATGCTCGCCGCCCACGTGCTCGCCGCCCTCGCCTGCGCGCTGCTGCTCTGGCGCGGCGAGGCGGCGCTGGTCCGGCTGTTCGACCTGCTGGCCGCGCTGGCCGGCGCCCTGCTCCCGATCCTCGTCCTGGCCACGCCCCGCGGCTACCGGCCCCCGGCCGCACCCAGACCGGTCGCCCGGCGCGCCCGGCCGCCCCGGCTGGTGCTGCTCTCGCACGCCCTCGTCCGGCGCGGCCCGCCCTTCCCCGTCCCCGCCTGCTGACGCGCCCGCTCCCGGTCACCGCCCACGGTCACCGCTGTGGCGGGCAGGTCGCCCTGCGCCGCACCGGCTCGAACCGGCCGCGCCGCCAGGGCCCGGGCCCGCGTGCCCGCCGCCGTGTGCGGCGCCGGCCCGCCGCAGCCCCGTCCGATGCCGACGGTGCCGTCCGCAGACTGCACCGCGCCCAGCACTCTCCCGGGACCACTCATGCCTGACTACGACGGCGCACCGGCCTCGCCCGCCGCCACCGTCCTACCGCTCCGGACGGCCGTCACCCGGCCGATCACCGGACGCCCCGCCGGGGCCGCCCGCAGCGCCTCCCGCCGTACCGCGCGCCGCCTCGCCCTCCCGGGCGTCGTCCCCGGTGCGCCGCTCCTCCGCCAGCCGGGCGAGGAGCCCCGCCGACCAGTCCGCCGAGGGTCCGTCCGCCGGACGCAGTCCGCGCAGCCGCTCCGCCCGCTCCAGCCACTCGCGGCAGGCCGGGCACCGCTCCACGTGCCTGTCCAGCCGACGGTCCGGCAGGCCTGCCGGTTCACCGTCGAGGCGGCTGGACAGGGCGGAGCGGAATCGGGCGCATCTCATACGGCCATCGTCCCGCACCCGCAGCCGTCCCTGACCGCCCGGGTGGGAGGCCGTCATGGATGACGACCAGCTGACCGCGCTGGCCCTGGCCGCGCGCGAGGGCCGGGCGGCGGATGTCGAGGCCTTCGTCCGCGAGACCCAGCGGGACGTGTGGCGATTCGTCGCGCACCTCACCGATGTGCAGTCGGCGGACGACCTGGCCCAGGAGACCTTTCTGCGGGCCCTGCGCAGCCTGCCGGGCTTCGCGGGCCGCTCCTCCGCCCGGACGTGGCTGCTGTCCATCGCGCGCCGGACGGTGATCGACCGCTACCGCAGCGCCGCCGCCCGGCCGCGCTGTGCGGCGCTGCCGGACTGGCAGGAGGCGGCCGAGCGGCAGAGCACCCCGCCGGCCGCCGGCTTCGAGGACGGCATCGCCCTCGGCGACCTGCTCGACCGCGTCCCGGCCCAGCGCCGGGAGGCCTTCGTCCTCACCCAGGTGGTGGGGCTGAGCTACGCCGAGGCCGCCGAGGTGGCCGGCTGCCCAGTCGGCACCGTCCGCTCCCGGGTCGCCCGCGCCCGCGAGGAGCTGATAGCCCGGCTGCGTGCCGCGGAGAACGGCGAGGCGCCCGCCGCTTCGGCGTCCGCCGAGCTCGCGGCGGCCTGCTGACGGCGGGCGGCCGGCGCCGGGCTGCTGACGGCTGAACGGGTGGCGGTGCCATGGCGCCGCCACCCGTTCCACCCCGGCCGCCCGCGCCCGGCGTCAGCCGTCAGCGGTCAGCCCGGGTCCGCCGTCCGTACCCGCCGCCAGACAAGCCCTAGCCGCGGAACGCCTCGGGCCGCTCGGGGCTGGCCGAGGCCAGGGCCTTGGTCACCTCGTCCACGCCCGCGCGCAGGCCGTAGACGGGGGTGTCGGGCTGCTGGCGCCAGGACTCGTCGATGCCGCCCGCGTCCACGGTGTCGAAGCCCAGCTCGTCGATCAGGGCGCGCACGACCTGCTTGGCCGCCTCGTCGTCGCCGGCCACCGGCAGCGCGATGCGCTCCGCGTCCCCCTGGGCGCGGGGCCGGTCGAGGATGTCCTCCGCATAGGTGCCGTTGAAGGCCTTGACCACCGGGTGGCCGATCTGCCGCTCCGTCCAGCGGCTCTCGGTCAGCCCCTCCTCGATGTCCGCGATCCGGCCGTCCCGCTGCTGCGGGTAGTAGTTCCCGGTGTCGATCACGGTGACGTTCTCGGCGGCGCCGTCGAACAGCCCCGGCGGCAGGTCCGGCACGTTCTTCAGCGGTACCGTCACCACCACGAGCTGGGCGCCGCGCGCCGCCTCGGCCACGGTGACCGGGGTGGCGCCGGTCTCCTCGGCAAGCGCGGTCAGGGTGTGCGGGCCGCGCGAATTGGCCACGGACACCTCGTGCCCCAGTGCGGTGAGCCGCCGGGTCAGGTTGCCGCCGATGTTCCCCGCACCAATAATGCCGATCTTCATGATGATCCTCTCGGGCCTTCCGCAACCGTGCGTCGCGCCTGGCTGCAACCCCGGGCGGGGCGGGGCTATTTCCGACCCGGCGGGGACATTCGGGCGAGGGCCTGCCCGGCACCGCGGAATTCCGGCCCGCCCACCTTGATCGTGGGCGATCAGGACCGGCCAGGACCGACACGATCCGGCCAACCGGAAAAAATCCTTCAAGTGTTCGGAACTGGCGCCGCCGCGCCTCCGACTGCTGTACCGGACCCCGCCGCCCTGGCGGTGTCCGGCACGGCACGGGGACGGAGGAAGATCCATGGCAGCGCAACAGCCGCTGGCCACCGCTGGACTGACCGGTGATCAGGCACAGCCTGAGGACCGGTGGAGCCTGGTCGTGGCGGCGGGGCTGCTCTCGTTCGTGGCGATGCTCGACATGAACGTCGTCAACCTGGCGCTCCCCGACATCGCGGACAGCTTCCACATCTCCGCCGCCACCGCCCAGTGGGCCGTACTCGGCTACCAACTCCCCTTGGTCGCCCTGCTGCTGCCCGCCGGACGGTGGCTCGACCAGGTCGGCACCCGGTCCGCGCTGCTGCTGGCGGTGAGCTGCTTCGCGTGCTGCAGCGTGCTCGCCTCGCTCGCCCCGTGGGCGAGCTGGCTGATCGCGGCACGACTCGCCCAGGGCGCCTTCGGCGCGGTGCTGTTCGTGCTGATGCCGGTCCTGGCCGCCCGGTCCGTCCGGCCCGAACTGCGCGGACGGGCGATGAGCGTACCCGCCACCCTCGGACCGCTCGGCGCCGTCACCGGACCGGTGATCGGCGGCCTGCTGCTCGACCACACCGGCTGGCGGGCCATCTTCCTGGTCAAGCTGCCGGTCTGCCTGGCCGCCCTGCTGATCGCCCGGCGCCACGCGCCGCTCGGCGGCCGGCTTCGGCTGCCCGACCGGGACTCGCTCGTCGACGCCGGCCTGATCGGCTCGGCGGTGGCCTCCGTGATGCTCGCGCTCACCCTCGCCCCCGACGCGCCCCTCTGGCTGCTGCTCGCCCTGCCCGCCGCCCCGCTCACCGCCTTCTGGCTGCGCCGGCCCGGCGGACGACCCGTCGCGGGCGTGCTGCGCGCCTCCGGGACGGCCGGGGTGAACGCCTCGGTGCTCTGCCTCGCGGCCGGCTTCGCCGCCAACCACTACCTGCTCGCGCAGCACCTGCGCCGGGACGACGGGGACAGCGCCACCACCACCGCGCTGACCATGCTCGCCTTCCCGCTCGGCATGGTGCTCGCCGGCCGCTTCGGCGGACGGCTCGCGGACCGCTGGGGCGCCCGGCCGACCGCGCTCACCGGCGCCGCCGTCACCGCGTTCGGGATGCTGCTGCTCATCCCGCTGGACGGCGACTGGGCGCCGATCGACATCTCCTGGCGGCTCGCGCTCGCCGGGGCCGGCATGGGCCTCAACGGCGGCCCGGTGCAGGCCCTGGTGATGACGGCGTCCCCGCCGGCCCAGATGGCCACGGCCGCCTCCGCCGTCCAGCTCTCCCGCAGCCTCGGCTTCGCCCTCGGACCCGCCCTCGCCACCGCCGCCACCGTGTTCGGCGGCACCGGCGCCTCGGGCAGCCGGGCGGGGCTCGTCCTCGCCACGACCGCCGCCGCGCTGGCCGTGACCCTCCTGACCCTGCACCACCGCACCAACCGCACGACCCGCAAAACCGGCACGACCGGCACGACCGGCGCCTCCGGTTCCCGGTAACCGGGGCGCACCGCACCACCGCACATCGCACCAATGCACCACCGCACATGGCACCGAAGACCCGACCGGAGGAAACACCCGCATGACCGACACCGTCCACGAGCCGACGGCCGGCGATCCGGCCGAAGCCTCCAGCTGCCCATTCGGCTACGACCGACTCCCGGACCCGGTACCGCTGTACGGCCCGGAGTACAAGAGCGACCCCTATCCCCTCTACCAGCGGATGCGCGAGGCCGGCCCGGTCCACCGGGTCAAGTTCCCCAGCGGGATAGCCGCCTGGCTGGTGACCGGCTACAAGGCCGCCCACGAGACCCTCAACGACCCGCGCCTCGGCAAGAACCACTCACTGGGCAACGAGGGTTGGCGCAAGCTCGCCTCGATCATGCCCGAGCCGCAGCACTCCCAGCTCCAGGTCCACCTGCTGCACCAGGACCCGCCGAAGCACACCACGATGCGCAAGCTCGTCCTGGACGCCTTCGCGCCCCGCCGGGTGGAGGCCCTGCGCCCGCGGCTGCAGGAGCTCGCCGACACCCTCGTCGACGAGCTGCCGGAGAGCGGCGACACCGACCTGGTGGCCGGCTTCGCGGCCCACTACCCGTTCCGTGTGCTGGCCGAGACCATCGGCCTGCCCCAGGAGTTGGCCGTCCGCTTCGACCGCGACTGGGGCAAGGTCGTCCAGCCCGTCGGCCCGCAGGACCCGGGCCGTCCGGCCTACGAGGGCCGGCTGCGCGGGCTGCAGACCTACATCGCCGACGTGGTCTCCCACAAGCGCGCGACCTACGACCCGGCCGGGCCCGACGTGGACCTGCTCGGTCGCCTCGTCGCCGCCTGCGACGCGGGCGAGTTGAGCCCCGAGGAGCTCGACTCCATGGTGTTCCAGCTGCTCGTGGCCGGCCAGGAGCCCGTCACCAACCAGATCACCACCATGCTGATCACCCTGCTGCGCAACCCCGAGCAGCTCGCCCGGCTGCGCGACGGCCTCGCCGACGACCCGGGTCTGCTCACCCGAGCGGTGGAGGAACTGCTGCGCTACGACGCCGCGTTCGAGCTCACCACCTGGCGCTTCTTCGCCGAGGACAGCGACCTGCACGGGACGACCGTCCCGGCCGGCGACTCGGTGATCGTCTCGCTCTGCGCCGCCAACCGTGACGGGGAGCAGTTCCCGGACGCCGACGTCCTGGACTTCGACCGCTCCCCCAACGCCCACCTGGCCTTCGGCCACGGCATCCACTACTGCCCCGGCGCCGCCCTGGCCCGGGCCGAACTCCAGATCGCCATCGGCACCCTGGTCACCCGGCTGTCCGGGCTGCGCCCCGCCGACGGGAACGGCCAGGAGCTCGACGCGCTCACCTGGGTGCCCGCCGTCCTGGCCCGCGGGGTCAACCAACTGCCGGTCGCCTACGACAAGCGGGCCTGACCGGCCCCGACACTCCCCGGCACCACCCCCAGCGTCCTGGCAACCAGTGCCAGGGCGTGGCTCTGCCTGCCCTGAAGCCCGCTCACCGTTCCGTGGAGGACCGCCATGCCGCCCGCCGGCACCGTTACCACCGAATCCCAGTCCACCGGCTCCCAGACCGCTGCCGCCGCCGTCGCCCAGGACCCGCAGGCCCTGGAGCGGCTCTGCGCCGACATCCTCGACCTCCTGCTCCCGCACCGCCGGGCCTCCGACCCGGAGGTCGACGCCACACCGGCGGACTTCCCGCTCCAGCTGGAGCAGCTGGCCGACTTCATCACGGCCGGGGACCCGATCCTGTTCACCCTGCCCGGGTTCCCCTGCAAGTCGCCCAACCTCGCCAAGGTGCTCAGCCACCTGCCCGACGAGGGCGAGCGGCTCTCGCTGACCTTCCTCAACCGCCTGTGCGAGGAGATCGGCAAGCTCTACGAGCCCGGCGCGCAGATCCTCATCTGCTCCGACGGTCACATCTTCGGCGACCTCATCCACGTCCCGGACGACCACATCGACCAGTACTCGGACGAGCTCACCGCGATGATCGAGCGCGAGGGCCTCACCCACCTCTCCACCTTCGACCTGCGGGCCGTCCTCGGCGACCTGCCGTTCGACGAGAAGCGGGCCCGGGTGCACGCCCAGTACGCGCCCACCAAGGAGGAGCTGCGCGAGCAGGTCATGACCGACGAGGAGACCCTGCGGCTCTATCGCGGCATCACCCGCTTCCTCACCGAGGACACCTTCGGCTTCGAGGGCACCAAGTCCGCCCTGCAGCGCGACTGCCGCCAGCGCGCCTACGGCGTCATCCAGCGCAGCCGCGCCTGGGGCGACCTGATCGCCGAGCAGCACCCCCGGTCGTTCCGCCTCTCCATCCACCCGCAGAAGGTCGGCGTCCTCAAGTTCGGCATCCGGCTGCTGGAGGCCGCCGACGCGTGGATGACCCCCTGGCACTCCTCGGTGCTCCACCGCCCCGACGGGGAATGGGAGTTGCTGCGCAGCTCGGACGCCGCGAAGGTCGGGCGCCTGGTCGAGCGCAACGGCCGGCCCAGCCACTACGAAACCTCCTGACGCTTCAGCAGGTCTGAGGACGACGCGGGCGTGCGGTGGTCGAAGGCGATCAACGGATCACCGGTGAGCGGATGTTCGACCACCGCCGCCCGCACCCCGAACACCTCGGCGAGCAGCTCCGCCGTCAGCACGTCCCGCGGCACCCCGGACGCCACCAGGGTGCCGCGGTGCAGTACGTGCAGCCGGTCGCAGACCGAGGCCGCCGCGTTGAGGTCGTGCAGCGCGACCAGCGTGGTGCGGCGCTGCTCCCGCAACAGGGCGAGCAGTTCGACCTGGTGGCGGACGTCCAGGTGGTTGGTCGGCTCGTCCAGCACCAGGACGTCCGGCTGCTGGGCGAGCGCCCGGGCCAGCAGGACGCGCTGGCGCTCGCCGCCGGAAAGCTGGGCGAAGCGGCGGCCGGCCGCGTCCGCCATACCGACCCGCTGCAGCGCGTCCGCGACCAGCCGGTGGTCCTCGGCGTCGTCCGCGGCGAACGCCCGCTTGTACGGCGTGCGGCCCATCGCCACCACCTCGAGGACGGTCAACTCGAAGTCCCCGCCGCGCTCCTGCGGCAGGGCCGCGATGTGCCGGGCGGACTCCGCCGGGGTGAGCTCGGCGAGCTCGCGGCCGGCCAGCAGCACCCGCCCGGCGCTCGGCCTCAGGTGCCGGTAGACGGTGCGCAGCAGGCTGGACTTGCCGCTGCCGTTCGGGCCGACGAGTCCGGCGATCTCCCCCTCCTTGGCGACCAGATGGACGCCCGCCACCACCGTCCGGCCGGACAGGGTGACGCTCAGATCCTCGACCGCGATCCTCAATTCCGCTCCAGACGTCGGTCCAGCAGGTAGAGCAGGGTGGGTGCACCGAGCAGGGCGGTGACGACGCCGATCGGCAGCTCCTGGGTGTCCAGGGCGGTGCGGGCGATGGTGTCGACCACCACCAGCAGGACGGCCCCGGTGAGGGCGGACAGCGGCAGCAGCCGCCGGTGGTCGCCGCCGACGAGCAGTCGGCAGACGTGCGGCACCATCAGCCCGACGAATCCGATGGCCCCGGAGACGGCGACCAGGACGCCGGTCAGCACGCTGGTGACGACGAAGACCTCGCGGCGCAGCCTGGTGACGTCGACGCCGAGCCCGGCCGCCGTCTCGTCGCCCATCAGCACGGCGTTGAGCCCCCGGGCGCGGGCCTGGAGCAGGGCCAGTCCGAGGGCCACCGCGACTGCGGGGACGACGAGTTGGCTCCAGACGGCGCCGCCGAGGCTGCCCATCAGCCAGAACAGTACGCCCCTGGTCTGCTGTTCGTCGCTGGTCTGCAGGACCAGGTAGCTGGTGAAGCCGGTGAGGAACTGCCCGATGCCGATGCCGGCCAGTACCAGGCGCAGCGGGGAGAAGCCGCCGCCGCGCCGGGCGAGCACCCAGACCAGGGAGAACGCCCCGAGCGCGCCGAGGAAGGCGGCCAGCGAGATGGTCAGCCCGATCGCGCTGCCGAAGGTCAGCTCCAGGCCGAGCCCGGCACCGAGGACGATCATCGCGACGGCTCCGAGCGAGGCGCCGGAGGAGATGCCCAGCAGGTAGGGGTCGGCGAGCGGGTTCCGTACCAGGGCCTGCACGGCGGTGCCGACCAGGCCGAGACCGGCGCCGACTGTGGCCGCCAGCAGGGCACGGGGGAACCGCAGTTGCCAGATGATGAGGTCCCGGGTGCCGGGCGCGGGGGCCCGGCCGGTGAGCCGGCGGGCGACCACCGACCAGACCTCGCCGGGCGGGATGTCGACCGAGCCGAGGGAGACGGCGGCGGTCAGTGCGAGGAGCAGGGCGACGGCGAGCCCGGCGGCCAGCGGCCCGGCCCGCAGGGTGCGTACCCGGCGGGCCCTCTCGACGGTTGCGGTGGCCGAAGTCACCGGCTACTGCGCGTTCTTGACGAGCGTCGGGTGGATGGTGGCGGCGATCCGCCGAACGGTGTCGGCGTTGCGCACCCCCGCGATGGTGGTCACCTCGGAGCCGATCCGCAGGAAGTGCCCGTCCTGGACGGCCTTGAGCCCCTGGGTCGCGGGGAAGCCCTTCAGGAAGTTCTCGGCCTCCTCGAAGGCCTTGCGGTTCTCCTCCTCACTGCCCCGGTTGCGCACCCCGAGCTGGATCCAGTCCGGGTTCCTGGCGACCACGTCCTCCCAGGAGACCGGCTTGAAGTCGGCGTCGCAGTCGGCGAACACGTTGCGCGCACCGGCCAGGGTGATCACCGCGTTGGCGACCTGCCGGCCGCAGACGGCGATCGGCTGCTTGGTGCCGGCGTCGTAGTCGAAGAACAGGTAGCCGGGCCGCTGGTCGGCGGGGACGGCGGCGGTCGCGGTGCGCACCTCGCCGATCTGCTTCTCCATCCCGGCGACCAGCTCGTCGGCCTTCGCGGCCGTGCCGGTCACCGCGCCGAGCCTGCGGATGTCGTTCTCCACCTCGGCGAGGTCGGTGCGCGGCCCCTTGACGGCCTTCGGCGTGCCGGCGCAGGCGGTGGAGAGCAGGAACACGTGCCTGATGCCGGCCGCCGTGAACTCCTGCTCGCTCGGCGCGTCCCCCACACCGCCCATCGTCATCGCCCCGAAGGCGTCGACGTAGAGGTCGGCGCCGGAGCCGAGCAGCTTCTCCTTCGCGATGCCCATCTGGCCCAGGACCGGCACCTTGGCGCCCTGTTCGGCCACCGCCGACGGCAGCGAGCCCTTGCCCGGCGGGAACCCGGTACCGATCACGCGCTCCCCGGCGCCGAGTTGGAGCAGCATCTCCAGGCCGGCCGCGTTGCTGGTGACGATCCTGCGGGGGGCCGCGGTGATGCTGGTCTCCTTGCCCGCGCAGTCCGCCACCTTCACCGGGTACGCCCCGGCCGCGGCGGCCGGTCCGGCGTCGGCGCTCCCCCCGGCGCCGCTCCCCCCACCGTCGCTCCCGCAGGCCGTGGCGAACAGGGCGACGGCGGCCGCGATACCGTGGAACACGCGAGGGCGCATGAAAGATCTCCTGGTCAATGGTTGTGCTGGGGCCCACCACTACGGACCCGGATCAGATAGTCGGCCGTCATCACCGAAGGGTTCCCGGGAGTTTCGGCATCGGGAGCATCCGGCGATTCGCGCGCCCCCCGGGGAGGTTGCCGACACGCCGTAGGCTTGCGGGCATGGAGCTCCCTCCCGCGCGTGCCGTGCCGCCCCAGGACGACCTGGGGCGTTCCGTCCCGCTCGGCCCGGCCCCCGTCCGGCGGGTGGTCTCGCTCGTGCCGTCGCTGACCGAGGCGGTCGCCGCCACCGCGCCGGGCCTGCTGGTCGGTGCGACCGACTGGTGCAGCCACCCGGCCGACCTCGCCGTCACCCGCGTCGGCGGCACCAAGAATCCCGACGTCCCCCGGATCGCGGCCCTCGCCCCCGACCTGGTGATCGCCAACGCCGAGGAGAACCGCCTCCCCGACCTGGACGCGCTGCGCGCCGCCGGTCTCGCCGTCTGGGTCACCGACATCCGCACCCTCGGCCAGGCGTTCCACTCCCTGCACCGCCTCCTCACCGTGGCCTGCGGCCTGCCCCGCCCGGCCTGGCTCGACGCGTCCGAGGCCGCCTGGCGCGACGTCCGCCCGCTGCCCCTGCCGCTGCGCGCCGTCGTCCCGATCTGGCGCCGCCCCTGGATGGTCCTCGGCGGCGACACCTTCGCCGGCGACCTCCTCCACCGCCTGGGGGTCCCGCTCCTGCACGCCGGCCACCCGGAACGCTACCCCGCCATCGCACTCGCTGAACTGATCGCGCAGGGACCGGAATTGGTGGTCCTCCCGGACGAGCCGTACCGGTTCACGGCGGAGGACGGACCGGAGGCCTTCCCCGGGATCCCGGCCGCTCTGGTCAGCGGCCGCCATCTCACCTGGTACGGCCCCTCGCTGGCCGAGGCGCCGGAGGTACTGGCCGCGCAGCTGCGCCGGGCCACCGCGGCCCGCCCTCCGGCGGGGCCTGCCACCCGCCCACCGATGCGGTGATCGGCCCGTCGTAGGATGCCCCTTTCGCCGGGCCGTCCGGCGACGAACGGGGGTTGGACCACGATGCACGGACGTGCCTCACGACGAACAATGGTGGCGGTGACCGCGCTGGCCGTCTCGACGGCGCTGCTCACCGGGTGCGGCAGCAAGCCGGCCGACGCCACGGCGGGCGCGGGCCCGACCACACCGGCCGCCACCGGCCCGGATGCCTCGCCGTCCCCGACGCCCTCCGCGACGCCGTCCGCCTCCCCGTCGCCGACGGCGAGCGCGAGTCCGAGCGCGAGCGCATCGCCGAGTGCCACGGCCGGCAAGTCCGCGAAGCCGAGCCCCACCGCGACCCCGAGCGCTGCCAGGTCGACCGGCGCGAAGCCCGCCGAGCCGGCCCAGAAGGCGTCCTCCCCCGCGGCAGCGCCCGCCCCCGTGCCCGCGCCCGTACCCGCTGCGGCGGCGCCGCCCGCGCCGACCCAGAAGCCCGGGCCGGTCGCACCGCCGCCGCCACCCGCGCCGCCGACCCCGCACGTCCCGCCACTGCAGAGCAGCTGCAAGCCCAGCTACCCGCAGCCCAACGAGCCGAAGGAGGCCGTGGGTACCGCGCTCACGACCGCCGCCGGCCAGCCCCGCACGCTGAACCTCAGCAACGGCGGCACCGACAGGCTCCCGGCACTGCCCGTCAACCTGGTCAAGGCGATCGCCTGGCAGGAGAGCGGCTGGCAGTCCGGCATCCTCGCCTGCGACGGCGGCATCGGCACGATGCAGATCATGCCCGCGACGGTGAGCTGGATGAACGGCAAGTTCGCCACCACCTCCGACCCCAACACCCTGGCCGGCAACGTCCAGCTCGGCGCCCAGCTGCTCGACTGGCTGGTCGCCTACTACGGCGACTCCTCCTTCGGCGGGAAGTACGACCTCTCGCCCGACCCGGCCACCGGCAAGACGCCGCTGCTCGACCTGGTCATCGCCGCGTACAACGCGGGCGCGGGCAAGGTGCACTACAACACCGTCACGGACCCGGTCACCGGCGCCGTCAGCGGAAGCCCGGAGATCCCCAACCCGTCCTACGTGGCCAACGTCAAGTCGCTGATGTCGAGCGCCCCCTGGACCAAGGCCACCGGCTGACCGGTCGGCCGGACACGGCAGCGGGCCCGGCGGATGCGAGTGCATCCACCGGGCCCGCGGTGTTCCGTTCGGCCCTGCGGCCGGTCAGCTCCGGGCGGTCAGCTCCGGGCGTCGGCGACGGCCGTGCCCAGCGCCTCCTTGATGCGCGGGCCGAGGCGGGCGAAGCCCAGCTCCTTCATCGCCGCGCGCAGCAGCTCCTCCTCGCTGCGGTCGACACCGTCACCGTCCACCCAGCGGACGACGGCGAGCAGTTCCTCGGCCGAGTAGGCGGTCACCGGGCGGCCGGGCGTGAAGTCCGGCTTCTCCGGGCGCCCGGCGGCAGCGGGCTCGGGCTCGACGGCAACGGGCTCGGCGGCCTCGACCACCGGCTCGGGCTCGGCCTCCGGCTCGACGGCAGCGGCCTCGACCACCGGCTCCGGCTCGGCCACCGCCTCGGGCGCGAGCTCGGCCTCCGGCTCGGACACCTCGGCCACCGGCGCCTCGACCTCGGCGACGGGCTCGACCTCGGCAGCCTCCGCCGGGACCTCCTCGACGACCGGCTCGACCTCGACAGCCGCGACCGGAGCGTCCTCGACCTCGACAGCCTCGACGGCGGCGTCCGCGACCGTCTCCTCCGGAGCAAGCGGCTCCTCGGTCACCGGGAGCTCGGCGACGGGCTCGACCTCGGCGACCTCGGCGGCCTCGGTCTCCAGAGCCTCGACCGGAGCCTCCTCGACGACGGGCGCCTCGACCGTGGCAACGGCCTCTGCCTCGGCGACGGGCTCGACCTCGGCCACCTCGACCTCGACGACCTCGGCCGGGACCTCCTCGGCCACAGTCTCGACCGGAGCCTCTTCGACGACGGCCGGCTCGACCTCGGCGACGGGCTCGACCTCGGCCACCTCGACCTCGACCTCGGTCGCACCGGCCTCAACCTCGGCCACCTCGGCCTCGGCTGCCGGCGCCTCGGGCTCGGTCTCCTCGACCGGGGCATCCACCTCGGCGGCCGGCTCGACAGCGTCCTCGACGACCTCGACCTCAGCCTCGGCCTCAACCTCGACAGCAACCTCTTCCGGCACCGACACGGCGACGACCGCAGCGGCCACCAGGTCGTCGGCGGCCGGGGACGGAGCCGGCAGCGTGACGACGATCGGCGCCTCGGCGACGGGCTCCTCGACCACCGGCTCGTCGACCGCCACATCGACCGCCACATCGACGGCGATCTCGACCTCGGCCTCGGCCTCGACGTCGACGGCGGTGACCGCGTCAGCCTCGGCGTCGGCAGCCTCGGCGACCTCGACGGTCTCGGTGCTCTCGGTCTCGGTGGCCGCCTCCTCCGTGACGTCCGCCTCTGTGACCGCCGCCTCCGGCGCGACGGTCTCGGTGACAGCGACGGTCTCGGCGGTCGCGGTCTCGGCCCCCGCGAGCCCGTCCCGCTGCCCGCCCGCGAGCGCCTGGCGGGCGCCGTACGCGGCCTCGGCGGCGCGGCGGTCGGCGCGGGACGCCGTCAGCTCGCCGAGCAGGTCGGTCAGCCCGGCCTCCTCCAGCGAGGTGCGCAGGGTGCGGATGGTCGGCAGCCGGTAGAGGGTGCCCTCGTCCGCGGCCAGCCGCTCCACCAGATCGATCAGCTCGCCGAACGGCAGCCCGTCCAGGTCGTGCTCGGGCAGCAGCCGGGCGAGGTCCCGCAGGCCGGTGTTGATCGCCTCGAACGCGGTCGCCGTGCGCTCCACCAGGGCGCCGTCGGCGGGCGCGACGGGCAGGGTGCCCTCGGGGGCGAGGACGGCCCAGGCGCGGCGCTCGATCTCGGCGGAGGAGAGCGCCTCGTGCAGATCCTCGGGCCGGACCTTGCGGCCGCCGACCACCAGCGCGGCGGCCTGCTTGCGCAGGGCCCGCACCCGCAGGAACGACAGCTTGACGCCGCGCTCACGACGCCAGCCGCGGTCCGCCGTGGCGGCGGCGAGGGCGTCGAGGTCGGCGTCGTACGCAGCACCGATCAGCGTCGCGGAGGTCCGGTGGACCCGCTGGAGCAGCTCGACCAGCAGCGCCGCCTTGGCGACGGTGCCGGGCTCCTCCAGCTTGGCGTCCGCGGCGAGGCTGGTGACGGCCTCCCAGGTCTGCTGGAGGTCGCGGCCGCGCAGTTCGGCCAGGACGGTGGAGGCGGCGCGGGCGTCCTCCGGGGTGGCGACGGTCTCGACGGCCGCGTACCAGGCGTGGGTCTCGGCGGTGAGGGTGAAGGCGCCGAGTTCGGCGTACCGGCCGAGGTCCTCGCGGAGGTCGGGTTCGGCCGTGGCCTCCTGGCCGCGGGCCTGCTCCGGGTTCGTGGCGTCCGCGGCGTCCGTGGCAGAGGCTGCGTCGGCGGCGTCGGCGTTGCGCGAGTGAAGCACTGTCATGTGAGGTCCGGTTCTGGGCGACGGCGGCGGGGCTGGCGGCGAGGGGGACGGCGGACCGGTTGTGCGCGGACCCCGGCGGGAGGGCTGGGCGCGCGCGGTCGGCCTACCGGTTGTGGAGGCCAAGAATACGGGTGCCCGTTCGAGCCTTGCACGCACCCACCGCCTGACGGACCGGTGTGGCGTGCCATACCGCCCGCCTGGCCGCTACTCGGGAGGGCCGGGCGGGTGGCGCCGTTCACCCTTCGGACGGCTGATCGGCACCGTTCGGATCCGCCGCCCGAGTGGTGGTCGGTACCCGGATCGGGTGAGGGTGTCCAGGTTGACCGGCGCGAGGTACTCGTACAGCTCGGTCCGGTGCCACCACGCGCGGGTTTCGCGCAGTTCGCGCCAATCGGTGAACCGGTAGAGGTGGAGGGTCGCCCGGACGTGGGTCGGCGGGGAGCCGGGGAACGGGTTGTGGCGCAGCAGTCGGAGGGTGGCGGGGTCGTTGACCAGCAGGCGGGCGACGAACGGCAGGAACCAGGGCCGGGCATACGCGGGTGAGATGCCGGCGAACCACATCAGCCAGTCCAGCCGCAGGTGGTAGGGGGCGTACTGGCGCGGCAGACGGCGTACGTCGCCGGGTTTGCCCTTGAAGCCGTACTCCTTCCAGGCCGTGTGCGGGGTGAGGACCGCCTCCTCGGTGCCCTCGACCACGACCTCCTGGCGGATCCGGTTGACGCTGCCGAAGGCTCCGTAGGTGTTGACCAGGTGCAGGCGGTTGAAGGAGCGGTTCATGACCTGCCCGCGGGAGACCATGTTGCGCACCGGCCAGTAGCTGAGGACGGCGACGGCGGCGGTGAGGGCGATGACGACGACCAGGTACCAGACCGGGGTACCCGGGTAGGCGGGCGGCGCCGGGGCGCCCAGCCGCGCGGTGTCGACGGCGGAGATGGCGAGGGTGATGGTCAGCCAGTTGAGCCAGGCGAAGTTGCCGGAGGCGACCAGCCACAGCTGGGTGGCGATGACGATCCAGGCCGCGTAGCCGGCGACGGGTTGCGGAAGGAGGAGGCCGGCCGGGACGACGAGCTGGGTGAAGTGGTTGGCGGCGGCCTCCACCCGGTGCAGCGGGGCGGGCAGGTGGTGGAAGAACCAGCTCAGCGGGCCGGGCATCGGCTGGGTCTCGTGATGAAAGCGCAGGCAGGTCAGGTCGCGCCAGCAGCTGTCGCCGCGCAGTTTGATCAGGCCGGCTCCGAACTCGACGCGGAAGACCAGCCAGCGCAGCAGCCAGAGCACCAGGACGGGCGGGGCGGTGTCCTCGTTGCCCAGGAAGACGGCCAGGAAGCCCGCTTCCAGCAGCAGCGACTCCCATCCGAAGGAGTACCAGGTCTGGCCGACGTTGACGATCGACAGGTAGAGCACCCAGAGCACGGCCCAGAGCGGCATCGCCGCCCAGAGCGGGACGACGTCCCCCACGCCGCCCACCAGCGCGGCCGACAGCGCGGCGCCGGTCCAGCAGACGGCGGCGAAGAAGCGGTCGGAGTAGTGGAGGTGGAACAGGCCGGGTGCGTGGCGCCACTGGACCCTGGCGGTGAAGCGGGGTACCGGCAGCATGCCCTGGGCGCCGATCAGGGCCCGGAACTGGGCGGCGGCGGCGAGGAACCCGATCAGGTAGAGGGCGGCGAGCAGCCGTTGGACGAGCAGCCTGCTCAGCCAGTACTCGGGCGCCGCGAACCACTCCATGCGGCCCATGCCTACCACCGTGTGCGCCGCCCGGCGGCCCGGTCCGGCGGGCACCCGGGGCGGTTCACCCGTCCGGCACCCCTCGGGCACCGGTCTGTTGACGGTTCCCTCCGGTGCCGGTCCTGCCCGCTGCGGACAGCCGCGGCACCCCGCCCCCTGCGGACAGCACAGTGGCGGGGATCCTCTCCTCGGGGGTGAGAGGCTCCCCGCCACGGCGGAGGGTGCGGGCCGGGGCTCAACCCGGCAGGACGGGGCTGGTCTCGCCGGCGCCGAGGCGCTGGCGGCCGGGGGCGGCGCCGTTCTGCTGGAGGCGGTCGACCAGCAGCGCGGCGAGGGTGCCCAGCTCCTCCTCGGTGCGGGACTGGGCGGTGACGTCCATGCCGACGGTGACGACGCCGCTGACCTGGCCGGTGCGGGGAGCCCGCATCGGGCTGCAGGTGAAGCTGAAGACCTGCCGGCTCCGCTGGGCGTCGGGCCGGACGGACTGGATGCGCACCTCGTTGAGGACGGTGGTCCGCCCGGTGTGGAAGGCCTCGGCGACGGCCTGCTGGAGGCCGGCCGCCGCGAGCTGCGGGTAGGCCTGGCCGACCGAGCCGTACGCCGCCGGGACTCCGAAGACGTCCGCGTGCTGGGCGTTGGCGTAGCGGATCTCCTGGCCGGGGCCGTCGGTGAGGATGATCGGGAACGGCGAGCCGTCGAAGGCCGCGAACATCTCCTGCTGCTGCGCGAGCAGGTTGTCGCGCAGCCGGATCTCGGAGAGCAGGGCCTCGGCGAGGTGCTGGATGTCGCGCAGCCGCTCGCGGCCCCACTGCCGGGGTTCGCGGTCGAGGACGCAGACGGTGCCGATGACGGTGCTGGTGTCGTCGACCAGCGGGGCCCCGAGGTAGGAGCGCACGCCCAGTTCGTCGACGACCGGGTTCCCGGCGAACCGCGGGTAGGCGAGGATGTCGTCGAGGGCGAGCGGGGAGCGCTGGGCGACGACGTGCGGGCAGAAGCCGTGGCTCAGCGGCATTTCCCGGGTCGGGAGATCGAAGGCGATGCCGCGGTCGGCCCAGGAGGAACTACCGTCGGCCGCGGAATCGGACGAGGTTGGCGGAATGTAGAGCCCCCGGAACATCTGGCGCTCGTCGTTGATGAAGTTGACCATCGCGATGGGGGCGCGGGTGATGCTGGCGGCGAGGTGAGCGAAGCGGTCGAAGGCCTCGTCCGCGGTCGGTTCGTTGAGACCCAGGCTGCGCAACCTGCGGGTCCGCTCGGACTCACCGGCGGCACCCGGGAACTGGCCTTGAGTGCTCATCACATCAGTCATGGCGCACATGTAATCAGACATCCGAGGCGGTTGGCGCTTCCGACCATGCTGAGATCTCTTGCTGATGAACAGCCAAAGTCGCACGTGAACGACCACCCGAACGGCCGGTGAAGCAAGGGAAGATCGTTTCCCATCGGCCGGGGGTTTCAATCCTCCCCCGTTCCGGATCGGCCTGTTCGCGCCATTCCAAGATCCACTCTGGAGGGATACAAGCCCTCATACGACAATGAGCCCTGCCGAACTGACGGGTGGTTACCGGGGAAAACCGCCTGCCCTGCCACAGGTGAAGCCTGCCGCCGGGCAACTGACCGCTAATCAGGCCCCACCCTCTCGGGCGGTCGGCTCGGGATCGGCTGCACGGACGGAGGCACGACCACACCCACCGAGAGGATCCAGGCATGGCGATGGACTACTTCACCGACGAGCGACACGAAAGCCTTCGCGCGGAGGTCCGTGAGTTCGCGGAGAAGGAGGTGCGTCCGCACGTGGCCAGAATGGAGACCGACCGTCAGGTCGAGTTCGAACTCTCCCGGGCGATCGCCCGCCGCGGCTGGATCGGCGTCACCATTCCACGGGAGTACGGCGGGCTGGGCCTCGGCCACCTCGCCAAAACCGTCATCGTCGAGGAACTGTCCCGGGTCAGTGGCGCGATGGGCGCGGTGGCGCAGGCCTCGCAGCTCGGCGTCGCCAAGGTCCTCCACTTCGGCTCGGCCGCCCAGCGCCACAAGTGGCTCCCCCGGTTCGCCTCCGGCGAGTCGCTGCCGACCATCGCCGTCACCGAGCCCGAGTCCGGCGGCCATGTGCTCGGCATGGCCGGCACCGCACGGCGGGAGGGCGACGAGTACGTGCTCGACGGCCGCAAGTGGTTCGTCGGCAACTCCCACATCGGCGACGTGCACGGGGTGGTGTTCCGCACCGGCCCCGGCAGCAGGGGCCTCTCGGCGTTCCTGGTGGAGAGCGACCGCCCGGGTTTCCGCACCGGCACCCTCGGCTCGCAGAGCGGCCTGCACGGATTCAGCTTCGGTGAGATCGTCTTCGAGAACTGCCGGATCCCCGCCGCCAACCGGCTGGGCCGGGAGAGCCAGGGCCTGGACGTCGCCTACTCCTCCTCCACCCTGTACGGACGGCTGAACCTGGCCGCGGTCGCCCTCGGCATCCACGTCGCGATCGTCGAGGACACCGTGCGCTTCGCCGAGTCCCGCATGCTCTACGGGAAGCCGCTGTCCCACCTGTCCAACATCGCGCTGAAGCTCGGCGAGATGCAGTCCCGGCTGATGACCGCGAAGCTCGCCGCGTACCACGCCTCGCACCTGCTGGACCACGGCAAGGCCTGCGACGCCGAGTTGATGAACGCCAAGCTGATCAACACCGAGTACACCCTGGACTCCGCCCGCAACGCGATGGAGATCCATGCCGCCCGGGGCCTGCAGGCCGAGTTCCACATCGAGCGCTACCTGCGCGATGCCACCCACCTCTACCCGCCGGCCGGCACCTCGGACGTCCAGCGGCTGCGACTGGGCCAGGTGGCGGCGGGCACCTACGGCAAGCAGTGGTCGGTGGAGCTGTCCGGCCTGGCCGGGTGGGCCTGGTCCGAACTGGCCCAGCGCGAGGCCCAGGCGGAGGCCGACGCCGAGCGCTCGATGCGGGCGACGCTGCTGAGCATCCCCCTGGCGGGCTGAACACCCGTCGACCAGCAGCTCGGCGACCGACCCCTTCAGCGCACGGATCTTGACCTGTCCCTGACGGCTTTCCGGAGACCGGCCGGCGCCCCCGGAAAGCCGTCAGCGCCCCCCGGAAGGCCGCGCCGACCTGGGACGATCCCGCAGACGGGGGTGCGCCACGGGGGCGATCTCCGAGTCACCAACCGCTTACTTATCGTCAGTTGATGTTGCGATAGGGCCACCTTGGGCTGGTAGCGTGCACGCAGTCGGCGGCCGCGCTGCACCCCCGCGCGGGCACTGACACCGCGTCAACTCGCCGGGCATCCCCGGCACCACCGGCCGTGGCGGCCCTGAGCCTCGGCCGGACGCGCACGGGCGACCCCGCCGTTCGGCTCTGCAACAAGGAATCAGATGCCAGGCATATCGGCCCCCCGCACGGGCCACCGCGCCGGCCGGTCCGGCTCCCTCCGCAGCTCGCTCCTCGCCCTCGTGCTGGCTCCCTGCCTGGGCCTGGCCGCCGCCTGGGGCTACGCCGCCTACCTGCTGCGCGGCTCCGGACACCGCGACACCGTGCTGGCCGTCAGCGCCGCCGTCGCGGTGGTGCTGCTCTGGAGCCTGGCAAGCGGAGTGCGGACCGCCCGGACGCTGCCGGCCCGACTGGCCGCCCTGCGCTCCGACACCCTCGCGCTCGCCCGGCACGAGATCCCCGAGGTGGTCGGCCGGCTGCGGTCCGGCGAGACCCTCGCCGCGCCGCCCGCGTGGGCTCCCGCGCGGCGGGCCGGCGACGAGCTGCAGCAGACCGCCGACGGGCTGGCCGCCGTCCGCCAGGCCGCCGTCGCCGCCATCGTGCACCAGGCGCAGGGACGCGAGGGAACGAAGAAGGTCTTCCTCAACATCGCCCGCCGCACCCAGATCCTGATCCACCGTCAGATCAGCATGCTGGACGCCCTGGAGCGCGAACACGAGGACCCCGAGCTGCTGCGCGAGCTGTTCGCCGTCGACCACCTGGCCACCCGGATGCGGCGCAACGCCGAGAACCTGGTCATCCTCGGCGGCGCGCTGCCCGCCCGGCGCTGGCGCAACGCCGTGCCCGTGGTCAACGTGCTGCGCAGCGCCGTGTCCGAGACCGAGAACTACTCCCGGGTGGTCGTCCAGGGCGTGCCGCGCGTCTCGCTCAGCGGGCAGGCCGTCGCCGACGTGATCCACCTGGTCGCCGAGCTGATCGAGAACGGCACCACCTTCTCCCCGCCCTACACCCAGGTGCAGGTCTCCGCGCAGGAGGTCCCCAAGGGCCTGGCCGTCGAGGTGGAGGACCGCGGCCTCGGCATGACCGAGGAGGAGTACGAGCGCCTCAACGACTACCTGGCCAACCCGCCGGAGCTGGACGTCTCCGTGCTCGGCGACGACCTGCGGCTCGGCCTGTTCGTGGTGGCGCGGCTCGCCGCCCGGCACGCCATCCAGGTCTCCCTGCGGCCCTCCCCGTACGGCGGCGCCCGGGCCGTGGTGCTCGTGCCGGCCGTGCTGCTGGAGCAGGCGGAGCAGGCCTCCTCGGTGCACGGGCTGCCGTCCGGCGCCCGGGTCACCCGCACACCGGTGCCGCAGCCGGAGCCGGTCGTGGACGGCGGGAACGGCGGGAACGGCGGGAACAGTGGGGCTGGCGGGTTCGGCGAGCTCGGCGGGCTCGGCGGGGTTTACGGGATCGGCGAGACCGGCAGGATCGGCGAGGAGCTGTCGGGCGCCCTGGCCGGGATGCTCGGCGGGCCGATCGACGGCGGTCCGGCGGGCGGCGGTCCGATCGACAGCCGTTCGGCGGGCGGCGGGGCGCCGGGGGCGGACGGCGGCGGTGCGCTCATCGGTGAGCTGCTCGCCACCCGCCCGCCCGGCGCGGCACCCGCCCACGACGGTTTGCCCGTGGGTTCACCGATCCCCGGGATTCCCGGCGCCGTGGTCGTCCCCAGGCCCGCACCACGCCTGCCGTACGACACCCCGAACGGGGGAGCGCACACCCCGGGCGGCCTGAGCCCCGGTCTGAACCCCGGTCCGAACTCCGGTCTGTACGACGGCTCGGGTGGCAACCCCGGGGCCGGTCCGGCGGCGCAGCGAACGGCCGATCCCGGGGCGCCCACGCACGAACGCGCCCAGGGGGACCAGGCGGAGCACGGCCCGGACGGCGAGCTGCGCACCCCGCGCGTCCTGCCCCGGCGGGTCCGCAACGCCAGCCTCGCCGAGCAGCTGCGGGAGGCCGCACCCGGCTCCGCGCCGCCTCCCCCGGCCGCCTTCGCCCCGGCGCCGGCGCCGGCTCCGACCCCGGCTTCCACGGGCGGCCCGGCGAGTGGCCGGCCCACCGAGGAGGACCCCTCACCACAGCGCTCCCGCGCCACCATGGCCGCCATCCAGCACGGCACCCGAACCGCCCGCGCGGCGTACCAGGACTCGGACGCACCGGTCTACTCCCCTGTCCCGGCCGCACCTTCCGCAGCTAAGGAACAGCAGTGATGACGCAGCACACCGACACCCGGCGCGACCTCAACTGGCTGCTGGACCAGCTGGTGGCGCGAGTCCCGGAGACCCGCCACGCCGTCGTCCTCTCCGAGGACGGCCTGCTGGTCGGCCTCTCCCAGGGCCTGGACCGCGCCGACGCCGAACACCTCTCGGCCGTCGCCTCCGGACTGCAGAGCCTCGCCCGCGGCGCCGGCCACCGCTTCGACGGTGGTCGGGTCCGGCAGACGGTGATCGAGATGGACCGGCTGTTCCTGTTCGTCACCACCGCCGGACAGGGCGCCCGGCTCGCCGTGCTGACCAGCGAGCTGGTCGACGCCGGGCTGATGGCCTACGAGATCAACATGCTGGTCAAGCAGGTCGGCCAGTACCTCACCGCGGCGCCGCGCAGCGATGCCGACCAGGCCGGCGCGGGTGGCGGTGCGTGACCACCGACCTCGAGGAGGCCTGGTTCTTCGACAAGGAGGCGGGCCATCTGGTCCGCCCCTACACCATCACCAACGGGCGCACCGGCCCGGTCCGTGACGGCTTCGCGCTGATCACCCTGGTGGCCACCGCCGACCCGTGCACGGACACCACCCGGCTGCCCCCCGAGCCGGCCGCGATCCTCCACCTGTGCCGCGAACACCCGCTGGCCGTGGCCGAGATCGCGGCGATCCTCGACCTGCCGGTGAGCGTGGTCAAGGTGCTGCTGGACGACCTGGCGCAGGCGCGGCTGATCCTCACCCGGGCGCCCGTCCAGCTCACCGAGGCACCCGACATCTCGCTGATCCAGGCCGTGATCGAGGGCGTCCGCCGGCTGTGACCGGCCCCGCGCCCGGACCTCCACCCCGCCCTCGCGACAACTCTTCCAGTTCCCCTCCAGGAGACCCGAATTGACGATGCAGAGCCTGGTGCCGGGCGCGGTCAAGATTCTCGTGGCCGGCGGCTTCGGCGTCGGCAAGACCACCATGGTCGGCTCGGTCAGCGAGATCGAACCGCTGCAGACCGAGGAGCGGATGACCCGCGCCAGCATCGGGGTCGACAGCCTCGACGGCGTCCAGGGGAAGGACACCACCACGGTCGCGATGGACTTCGGTCGGATCACCATCCGTGAGGACCTGGTGCTCTACCTGTTCGGCACCCCGGGCCAGTTCCGCTTCTGGTTCATGTGGGACGACCTCGCGCTCGGCGCACTCGGCGCGATCGTGCTGGCCGACACCCGGCGGCTGGAGTCCAGCTTCGCCGCCGTGGACTTCTTCGAACAGCGCGGCATCCCGTTCGCGATCGGGGTCAACTGCTTCCACGGCCGCCGCGAGTCCACCCCCGAGGACGTCCGACGCGCCCTCGACCTCGACGCCGCAGTGCCGGTGCTGCTCTGCGACGTCCGGGAGCGCGGCTCCAGCAAGGAGCTACTGCTCGCCCTACTCCACCGCGTCCACTCGAACGCCCTCGCCGCACGCCGCTAGTGTCCTGAGCCTGAAGTTCGATGCATATATGTAGTCTTGCTGGCGTGGCGCGTATGGGGCGGCCGATGGCCAAGCTGACGTTGACCGACGACGAGCGCGAGACGCTGGTGCGCTGGTCTCGACGGGCGACGTCCGCGCAGGCGCTGTCCCAGCGGTGCAGGATCGTGCTGGGCTGTGCGGAGGGGAAGTCGAATCAGCAGGTGGCTACCGAACTCGGCATCTGGCCACAGACGGTGGGCAAGTGGCGTCGGCGCTTCCTGGAGTCCCGCCTGGGCGGCCTGTCCGACGAGCCACGCCCGGGAGCCCCTCGGAAGATCTCCGACGAGCAGGTCGAAGCGATCGTCGTCGCCACCCTGGAGCGCACCCCGAAGGACGCCACACACTGGTCGCGGGCATCCATGGCGGCCGAAAGCGGGCTGAGCAGGTCTACTGTGGGACGGGTCTGGCGAACGTTCGGCCTCAAGCCGCACCAAGTGGACACCTTCAAGCTGTCCAACGACCCCCAGTTCATCGACAAGGTCCGCGACATCGTGGGCCTCTACCTCGACCCGCCGGAGAAGGCGTTGGTTCTCTGCGTGGACGAGAAATCCCATATTCAAGCGCTGGACCGGTCGGCGCCGGTGCTGCCGATGATGCCGGGCATGCCCGAGCGCCGCACCCACGACTAGGTCCGCCACGGCATCACCACCCTGTTCGCCGCTCTCGATGCGGCCACCGGCGAGGTGATCAGCTCCATCCACCGCCGCCACCGGGCCGCGGAGTTCAAGAAGTTCCTCGCCAAGCTGGACAAAGAGGTCCCCGCCCAGCTCGATGTTCACCTGATCTGCGACAACTACGGAACCCACAAGGCGCCGGCGGTCCGCAAGTGGCTGGAGGCCCACCCCCGCTTCCACATGCACTTCACCCCGACGTACTCGTCCTGGCTCAACCAGGTCGAGCGATGGTTCGGGCTGCTGACAGACAAGCGGATACGGCGAGGAGTCCACAAGAACCTCCAGGCCCTGGAGCGGGACATCCGAGCTTGGATCGCGCAGTGGAATGAGGACCCGAAGCCCTTCGTCTGGACGAAGGACGCGGACGAGATCCTGCAGCGACTCGCTTCATATCTTGATCGAATTCCCGGCGCAGAGCAACTAGGGATTCACGACGTCAGGTCTCGTTGCCCAAAAAATCGCCCGGACAAGCCCCGACCGGGACTACTGCCGCGTGCGAAGTTCAGGTTGCCCCCCGTCCCGTCTCCCATACCGTTCTGAGCTGCGGCACCAACTGCGCTCCCAGGTCATGCTCCGCTATCGCCGACCGGGCCAGCAACTTGCGCGCGCTGCGATACGGCAACTGGTCGATGACCCACCCCCACAGCCGGCCGTTCACCCCCTTGAGCACCTCCTTACCAACGAGCCCAACAAGCCCGCCAGCAACGGCGCCCAGTGCACCCGAAGTAAGGCCTCCCACCACCGCTCCGCCCACGGCCTGCGGCAACACCTCGACCGCAATTTGCCGCAGGAGATGCATCTCCTCACGAGTCGAGTCCAACGACTTCGCCACTGCGTCCGCCGCGGCGCTCAGCTCCTTGCGTGCCTCGGCAGAATTCTCCGCCTCCTCGGAAGCCGCCGCCTCCTCCCGGAGGAGGCGGTAGTTCTGGATCGCCTTCTTGTCTCGCAGTTCCTTGGCGCGATCAAGCAGGACGTCCGGGCCTTCGTTAAACCGCCTCATATCCTTCAGCAGGAAGGGCAGGAACGACGGAGTCCAGGGCAACTCCCTGTCGCGCCACCCTTCCCCTGCTTCGCGGAATCGCCGGCTCAACTCGTTATAGATAGCAGCCTCCGCGGATGGCCTCGCATCCTCGACTCCGAGACCGACGGCGGTCAGCATCCTGCTGCGTTTCGGGGCGAGGACCTGAGGTGCCCCGGTCAGCTGAGCGTAGCCTGCGAAGACCAGCTGACCGAGCAGGAACCGCGCGATCTTGGCCTGGTCGGCGTTGTAGGCGAGCTGCGGTTGCAGCTCTTCCAGCCCCTCCAGGCTGGGCTCCCACTGGTAGTGGACCGCCGCAAGCGTGGAGAGGATCTCTTGGCCGACCGACTCGTGCACCAGGGGCCCCGTAGCGAGCCGGCTGCTGAGCTGATGGATGGCAGCTTTCTTCACCTCCCGGTACATGCCGAACTCGACATCCACATGTATCAGGGTCTTGTCGCCATGCGTGTTGAGGAGGTCCCCCAGGGAGTCGCGGTGGTCGTGCCATGCGTCGAACGTTGAATAGTAGTTGAAGGCTGGCACTTGTTTGTGCATCACGACCAGGTCGAAGAAACTCACCAGAGCGCCGACGTCGGTCTCAATCGCCCCCCAGCGCTCAGCCGCCTCGGAGTCGTCATTCGGTTTGCCTGCGAGGAAGAACTGTCCGAGACGGAAGACGAGCGGATCAATCACGATCCCCAGATCTTGCCGCACGAGCTCGTCCCACGTATCGATCCCCGAGATCTGCATGTCATAGGCCATGCCGCTCGCCTCGTTAACACGCTGCGGATCAAAAAACACGGCTGTAGCAGTCAGTCTGTCGGCAATCCTTTCTGCCGCTCACCCAACCAGTCTAGGAACTGCCGATCCCGTGCGCGATTCCTTCGGACAGCGCAGCGTACCCTCACCGTTCACACATCCGGCTCGGACAGGCCGTCCGGGCGGGACTCCAGGAAGGGCCGACGCCACTTGCCCACCGTCTGTGGCCAGATGCCGAGTTCGGTAGCCACCTGCTGATTCGACTTCCCCTCCGCACAGCCCAGCACGATCCTGCACCGCTGGGACAGCGCCTGCGCGGACGTCGCCCGTCGAGACCAGCGCACCAGCGTCTCGCGCTCGTCGTCGGTCAACGTCAGCTCGGCCATCGGCCGCCCCATACGCGCCACGCCAGCAAGACTACATATATGCATCGAACTTCAGGCTCAGGACACTAGATGATCGATTCCAGGAGGTTCAGCGGTCACAGGCGGTCGGCCCGGATACTGCGCGGCAATGCGGTGGAGCGATGCCTTGGGTTACTGGAACCACCACCTCCAACACCACCTGCTCGTACTCGACGCCATGCCGGACGGTTGCCGTACCTGCCGATGCGGCGAGGGACCGCTGGTGCGCAGGCCGGCCCAACAAGCCCGGTTGGTGACCGGTGTGAACAGCTGCGGCGTGATGATCCGTCTGGCTCGTGGACGTGGACGCAGTGCAAGCTCGTGGACGCAGTGCAGGTCTGAGCAGGGTGAATTCGCCGAGACCACCGCCGACGCGCCTGAGCCACCGGTATCCGGGTGCGTCCGAGCCCTTCCGGACGCACCCGGATCCACAAGGCGCAGTCGGCTGATCGCAGCTGCGATCAGCCGCGATCAGCGCTCGGCCGCCAGCGCCAGCATGTCCTGGCGTACCTGCTGGGCGACCGGGCGCGGGGCTTCCACCAGGCGGCCGAGGCCGGCCGGAGCAGCCCCGGCAACGGTGAACTCGAAGTCCTGGTGCACCTTGCCGTCCACGGGCACCGGCAGCTGCACGCGTCCGGCCGCGACCAGGCGGCGTATCCCGGGGCGGCTGAGCCCGAGGCCGAGCATCAGCAGCCGCTCCAGCCGGACCAGTGCGGGCAGTTCGAAGGCCACCCGGACCGTGAGCGGGCCCGGCCCGTCGAGCGCCGGGTTGGGCGTGTCGGTCTCCAGCGCCCAGGTACCGGCCCAGTCCAGGCGGTAGCCGTTCTTGGTGGCGAGCGACGCGCTCATCGCCAACTCACAGACCATCGCCGGCGAGTTGGCCTCATACGCCTCCCGCCGGGCGGGCTTGAGCGCCGAGACGTGCACGCGCTCGTGGACCGGCGCCTTCGAGGTCCGGGCACAGCCGTCGCAGCTCAGCAGCAGCCAGACGTCGAGCAGCTTGCCGTTCGCGTTGACCCGGATCTTGCCGGAGGGGTGGTGCCGCGTGCTGGAGCAGTCAGGGCAGCGGCGGACGATGGTGGGCAGGCCGGACTGGCGCACGACCCACTGGGCCTTGCGGTCAATATGCATGATGATGGGTTGCTTTCATGGCTGAGCGGGAGCTCTCGCAGCCCAGGGCTACGGCTCCCAGCATCTGGAAAATGCACACGCGGGCGCGATCGACCGCTACGGCAGCCGGGTACTCAGGCTCCGAGGTCGTGCGCGCGACAGGTTCAGTTGTCAGTACGTGGCATCTCACAGGTCCATGCGGGCAATAGTGATCCAGCCCGCTGCCTGCGGCAACCTGTTTTCCTACCGGGCTAGACGATCCGGTGATTGTTCGGCTTGGCCGGAAACCTGACCAGGACTTCGAGCGCGACCCGGAGCCCGTCCGCAGCCGCCCTGGAATGCCGGAGTCGTCTCCAGGCCCAGGATCGGAGAGGTTCGCGTACCCGTCACGGCACTTGGCCCCCTCGTTGTCCCCGGCTCGGCCGGGCCGACCGGCGCAGCGCGACCGTAACACCATCAGAAGGTCGCTTCACGACTCGGCTAGGCAAGTCCGGATGAACCGGGGAAGCCGTGGTCTCTGACCTCTGGGACCCGTCAGGCGGTGGTCGTTGTGGTCACCGTTGCGGGCTCGGTAGTTGCGGGGGTGGTGGTCGGCTTGAGCTCGTCGAGGGCCCGGACCAGTGGTGCCAGCTCCGGGAGCTCGGTGGCCTTCGCGAGGGTGGCCTCCAGGGTGGCGTCGTGCACCGGGCGGGCGGCCGTGAGCAGCTCGCGTCCCTGTGGGGTCAGCTCGGTGTAGATGCCGCGCCGGTCGTCCGCGCACAGGTAGCGGCTGAGCAGCCCCCGGTCCTCCAGCCTGGTCACCAGGCGGGTGGTGGCACTGCTGCTCAGCGCGGCCGCGCGGGCGAGCTGCTGCATCCGCATGTGCCAGCCGTCCTGCCGGGACAGCGCGTCCAGCACGGTGTACTCGACCACCGAGAGCCGGAGCTCGGCCTGGAGCGCCTTCTCCAGCGCGGCGTCGATGAGGCCGTGCAGGGCGGCGAGCGTGCGCCATCCGCAGGCGCGGACCTCGGCGGCCTCGTCGTGGATGCCCATGGCCGGCCCCTCCGTTCCCGTGTTCCCCGTTGTTGCCTGCTGTTCCCCGGGGCTTTCGACTTCCCCGTTCACTCAAGTATGCCAGTCGGCGCGGATTAGCTGCCTGTGCAAATAGTTCTCCTTATAGTTCGGCCTCCTGCGGTTCGGGCTCGCCCCAGCCTCCCGCGCAGAGTGCCGAGGCCAGCTCCTCCCCGTAGCAGGCTGCGGCCAGCCAGGCCGCCGTGAAGGCGCCGTGGTCCTCGGCCACCACCCGGCCGAACACATCCCGCGGCTGGTCCGCCGCGGCCGCGCGCAGACCGTCCAGCAGTGCCGCCCCCGTGGCCAGGCCCGCCGACCGCAGCTGCGCCGCATCGGCCACGGTCGTCCCCGCCCCGAGTGCCAGGGCCCGCCGGCCGCTGGTGACCGCCTGTTCCACCCGGCGGGTCAGCAGGTGCACCGGGGCCTCGGGACCGCTCCCCACCGACGGCGGGGCCGACTGCTCGCCCCCAGGGCCCGGGGTCAGGTCGGCGGTCTGCATCCGCTCCAGACCGAGGTTGACCCGGCCCGCCCGGTCGGCCGGCAGCGCCAGGGCCGGGGCGGTCGGCGCCGCCTCGGGTATCCCTGGCACCTCGGACGGCTGGAACGGCTCGGACGGCTGGGACGGCTCGCGCAGCTCGGGCGGCTCGCCGATCGCGAGCAGCCGCAGCTCGGGGCGGGCCGCGCGCTCCAGCCGCCCGATCACCCGCAGCCGCAGTCCCGGCCCGGTCGCCAGCAGCGCCAGGTTTCCGCGGAAGGCCAGCCCGGGGTGCTCGTGCCCCGCGAGCAGGGCGACCACGCGTCCGCCACAGGCGGCGAGCAGCCGCTGACCGCCACCGGGCCCGGACGGGGCCGCCCCGAGCAGCGTGACGTCCAGGAACAGCAGGTCGCTCCCGGCCGGGCGGCTCTCGTACGGCAGGGCCGCCGCCGCCAGGGCCCGGTCGACCTGCGCGGCCACCGGTTCGGCCCACAGCGCGGCGAGGGGCTCCGCCGTCCAACCGGCCCCCGCCGCGCGTACCGCCCGGACCGAGGCGCCCGCGCCCAGCCGCCCGTTGGCGGACCTGGTCGCCCCCTGGACGGCCAGCCCGGCGCGGCTGAACTCGCGGTGACCGAGCGAGGCGTCGCCCAGCCGGACCGCCCGGTTGCCCGCCCCGACGGCCTGCGGCGCCGCCGCTGTCGCGTCCCCGTGCGGCATGACCTCCGCGACGGTGCTCAGTCGCCCGGTGGAGTCCACCGCCCAGCTGAGCACGCCCGCGTGTGTGGCCGTCAGCACCGGCTCCGCGAACAGCCCGTACAGCCGCAGGCCGCCCGCCTCCTGGTACGCCTGGCGGGCGACGCCGCGCAGTCCGGCGAGGTCGGGACGGTCGGCGTGCCCCGCCGGGGCGGTGGCAGTGGTCGGGGCCGGGGCGGTGGCAGGGGCCGGGGTCGGCAACGAGGTCAGGGTCGACGTGAGGTCGAGCAGCTCGCGCAGTCCGGCGGCCAGGTCCGCGAGCCGGTGGTCCGGCTCCCCGGAACGGGCCGCGCGCACTCTGGTCACCACCGCCACGGCCGCGGCGGCCGGGCGGTGGAGCCCGGCGAGCCGGGCGCGGTGGGCGGCCCGCAGCAGCTCCGCCTGGAGAACGGCACCAGCTCCGCTGACCCCTGCGGCCAGCACGGCGGCCGCAGCCCGGTGCAGGTGGTGGGCGGACTCCCGCTCTGCGGGGGCGAGTTCGGCGCTCGGAGCCGTCGGCTCGGCCCCGGCCCCCGCCGTGACCCCGGCACCTGCCCCGGCCGGTGGCGCGGCTGCTGCCTCAGCTGCGGCGGAGGGTGCCCCCGCCGGCGCGGCCCCCTCCGCGCTCTCCTCGGCGCCCTCCCCCGGCTCGGCCAGCCGGCAGACCGTCACCGCCGCCGCCCGGTGCACACAGGCGGGCGCGAGCAGGCAGCCGCAGCGGACGTCCTGCGCCGCCGCGACCACGCCGCCCGGCGCGTGCAGGACGAGCGCCGTCTCCTCGTCCACCTCGATCCGCCACTCGTCACCGGAGCGGCTCACCGGCCGGACGGCCAGCTTGGCGGCCGCGCCGTCCAGCCGCTTCTGCAGCCGGGCCGACAGCCCGGCCACCACCTCGGCGACCACCTCCGGCCGCACGGCGGGCCAGTCGCCACCGGGCCGGTCCGTCCTCTGCTCCACCGTCGCCGCCGTCATCGGACCTTCTCCCCCACCCATCGGGCCAGTTCCAGCGGACTGAGCGCCGCCACGGGCATCCCCGCCGCGACCAGGCTGCTCGCGACCGCCGTCGAATACCGTGCCACCCCGGTGTCGTCCAAGGCGGCGCAGCCGATCAGATGGCAGCCCGAGTCGACCAGCGCCCGGGTCTGCGTGAGCAGCCCGCCGATCGGACCGCCTTCCTCGAAGTCGCTGATCACCGCGACCAGCGTGCGGGACGGCACCGTCACCAGCTCCCGGGCGTACTTCAGCCCGGCCGCGATGTGCGTGCCGCCGCCGATCCTGACCTCCAGCAGCAGGCCGAGCGGGTCCTCCACCCGCTCGGTCAGGTCGACGATCTCGGTGGAGAAGGCGACGAAGTGGGTGCTCAGCGAGGGCACCCCGGCCAGGATCGAGGCCGTCAGCGCCGCCCAGACCGTGGACGACTCCATCGACCCGGAGACGTCGACCACCAGGATCAGCCGCCAGTCGGAGGCCTTGCGGGCCCTCGTCCGGAACACCGGCCGCTCGGGGACGATCAGTGTGCCCGCCTCCGGCTCGCCCGGCCGGGCGGGGCGGGCGGTGGCGAGGTTGGCCCGGATCGTCCGGTGCAGGTCCAGGCCGCCGCCCGGGCGGCGGCTCGGACGCGGCACGCTGATCCCGGTCAGGGCCGGGCGCAGCCTCGTCGCCAGCTCCCTGGTCAGCTCGTCCACCAGGCGGCGGACCAGCGGGCGCAGCCCGGCGATGCGGGCCTCGGGCAGGCCGCCCGCGTGCTCCAGGACGGTCCGCAGCAGGTCGACGGACGGGCGGACCGCGCTCGGGTCGATCGCGTCCAGCGCGTCCGTCCGGCCCTGTGCGACGGCGGCGGCCAGCACCTCCTCGCGGATGCCCGGCCCGAACAGCACGGCCAGCTCCTCCGCCCACTCCCGCACACCCGGGTAGGGGGCCTCGCGGCCGCCCCGGTTGCCGCCGGGGCCGCCGCGGCCGTCCAGGCCGGGGCCGGAGCCCTCGCCGCGGCCGGTGCCGTAGAGCTCGTCCAGTGCGATGGCGAGCCGGGAGGACCGGCCACCGGTGCCGGCACCCGGTCGGCCGAGCAGCAGCCGCCACCGCTCGGCGGGGGCGAGGACGCGGTCGGACGCCTCCCCGGGGGCGGCGGCCTGCGCGGGGACGGCGGCCTGCGCCGGCCGATGGTCCTGCGCCAGGCCGGGGGTGCCGACGGGGGTGCCGGCGGTAGCGGCGGGGCCGGGCGTCGCCGGCAGCAGCCCGCGTCGGCCGAGCGCGGCACGGGCGGCGAGGTCCGCGCGGGCCCAGCCGGTGAGCAGGGCGGGGTCGACCGTGTCCGGCAGGGCGCCCAGCCGGGTGCCGAGGCGCTCCTCGACCAGGGTCAGCAGGCGCTCCCGGGCGGCCGGGCTCAGGGTGTCGAAGCCGCCGCGCAGGGCGGGCAGCCGGTCGAGGAACGCCTCGTCGGACAGCGTGGTGACCCGCTCCAGTACCGGTTCGAGCACCTCGGGCGCGGTGGCGAACAGCCCCTCCGCCGCCGTGAGCAGACCGACCAGCGAGCGCCCGAGCGCCTGCCGCGTCTGCGGGCCGGTGGCGCCGTCGACCCAGGAGGCCGCCCGCTCCCCGAACACCGTCGGCGGCTGGTGCCCGAGCAGTACCCGCACCGCCCCCGCCGCTCCGCGGACCAGCGGGCTTCCGCCGTCGGCGAGTTCGGCCAGGGTGTGGCCGAGCCGCAGCCCTCCGGACTCGTCCGCACGCCGGGCCAGATCGACCAGCGCCCGGGCGTCCTGCGGATCGTCGGAGCCGCCCAGGCCCTCCAACTGCCGTACGGCCGCCACCGTCAGCAGCTCGCCGGCGGCCGCCAGCGCCGCGGCCCGCGGGCCAGCGCCGGCCTCGTCGGTCCCGTCGGCTCCGCCGGCCCCGTCGGCCTCGGTACCTGCCCGCTCCGGGGCGAGGCCCGGCACGTGGCCGGCCACCAGCCGGTCCAACAGGGCGAGTCCGTCGAGGAGTTCGGGCAGCGTTCCGCTCTCGGGAAGGGTGGCGGCGAGCTGGTCCAGCCGGGTGTCGGCGAGGGCGGGGAGGCCGCAGGCGGCGGCGTCGGCGAGGCCCTGGAGGACCTGGCGGGCCGTCGGGCCGTCCGCCTGCTGTTCGCGGCGCAGCTGCTCGCGCAGGGCGCCCTCGGCGGCCTGGGCCGGGGTGACACCACGGGTGCCGGCCACCGTCAGCATCGCGGCGACGGCCGGGGTCCACTCCGCGCGCCAGCGGGTGCCGAGCGTCTCGGTGCCGCCCGCTCCGGTACCGCTGATCGACTCCGCGTAGGGGACGCCGCAGACGGCGAGCCGGTGCAGGAGCAGATCGCGGCGGCGGTCGAGGCGGGAGCGCAGCGGGTCGAGGCGCAGCTCGCGTGTCGCCGGGTCCCCCGGGTCGGGCAGGCCCAGCTCGGCGAGCAGGGCCTCGGTGGCCGGGGCGAGGCCGCTGCGCGGCGCCGCCGGGGTGGGCCGGCCGGTGCGGGTGCCGACCAGGACGCGTTCCAGCGCGCGGGCCACCGCCCGGCCCCGGCCGAGTGGTTCGCCCTGGGCCAACACGGTCTGGACCGCCTCGATCAGCTCGCCCCGGCCCGGGGCGGCGAGTCCGCGCAGTCGGGCGAGGTCTCCGGCGAGCCGGACGATCTCGCGGGCGTCGGCCGGTCCGGCGGGGTGGTCCTGGGTGCGCAGGGCCTCGCAGATCCGGACGGCGGTGAGTGCCAGCGCCTCGGAGAGCCGCTCCGGGTCGCCGGCCGCGTCGAGCACGGTGTGCTGCCACTCGGGGTCGCGGATACCGGCCGGGTAGCCGGAGCGGGCGTCCAGCAGCGGGTAGGTGTAGGGGATCAGCGAGACGACGTGGCCGCCGCCGGCCGACAGGGCTTCCGCCTGATCCGACCGGTCCGGCTGGTCCGGCTCGGTGAGGGCGTCGAGCAGCGCCGGTGCGTGGAACGCCCCGATCACGGCGGCGACCCGGCGACCGCCCACCGCCGCGGCCCGGATCCGGGTGCGCATCCAGGCCTCCCGCCGCAGGTCGTACGGGTCGACCCCGGCGCCCTGCGCCGCGTCGCGCCGCATCGCCCAGCCGACCAGCAGGGCGGCCCGCCGGACGGCCTCCGGCGGGGAGCCGGGGGCGGCGGTCTCGACCAACCGGTCCCACAGGTCGTCGTCGTCCGCGCGCCCGGTGAGCCGGTGGCGCAGCGCGTCGGCCACGCCCGGCTGCTCGTCCTGTGCCGGTGCGGGCCCTCCGGGCGTGCGGCGGGCCCGTGCCCGGTGGGCGAGCGGCAGGTCGCAGGCGATGGCCTCGACGCCGTTTCGGCGGGCCCACCGCAGCGCGGCGAGCTCGGGCGAGAAGTCGGCGAACGGGTAGAAGGCGAGCCCGGCGGCGCCCTCGCCCACCGCGTCCGGCGACGGGCCGTCCTGCGACGGACCGTCCGCACCGGGTGCGGCGGCGAGGGCGACGGGCGCCCTGGTGTCCTCGGCCGCCAGCAGTTCCAGCCAGGGCTGGAACTCGGCGGGCAGCTCGACCAGCAGGACCTCGGGCCGGGCCGCGTCGAGCAGCGCGGGCACCACGGCGCTGAGCGACGGCGCGTGGTGCCGTACCCCGATCAGGTAGGGCCCGGGACGCGCCAGCCCGGTGGCGGCCAGTTCGGCCGCCTGCGCCTCGACCGCCTCCCGGGAGGAGCCGTCGGTGATCACCGCGCTGCTCATCGCCTCACGCCTCCAGAGCCGAGCGCTGGTCCCACAGGGTGCGCCAGGTGGCGGCGCCCTGCTCGGCGCGACGGCGCACCGGGCCGTCCCAGTAGCCGAGCAGGCGGGCGGCGTCGGCCGGGTCGTCCTTGCGGACGACGCCGATCAGCTGGCCGGGCAGCCGCCCGAGGAGGTCGCCGCCGTCGGACAGGTAGGCGGCGCCGACCCCGAGGGCGGTGGCCACCGAGACGGCCTCGGCGGTGCTCATCACGGTGGACGGGCGCTCGACGTCCCAGCCCTCGGTGGAGCGGCCGGTGCGCAAGTCCCGGAAGGCGGTGACCAGGGCCTCCAGTACCGCGTCGTCCACGGCGTACGGGGCGCCGGCCCGGGCGACGGCGGCGGTGGACTGGCGGCGGACCAGCTCGACCTCGGCCGCCAGGCTGCCGATCGGCCCGACCGTCTCGAAGTTGAACCGCCGCTTGAGGGCCGCGGACATCTCGCTGACGCCCTTGTCCCGCAGGTTGGCGGTGGCGATCAGGGTGAACCCGGCCGCCGCGTGCAGCTGGGCGTCCGGGGTGCCGGCCAGCTCGGGTACCGCGATGCGGCGCTCGGAGAGCAGCGAGACGAGGGCGTCCTGCACCTCCGGCAGGCAGCGGGTCACCTCCTCGACCCGGGCGACGGCGCCGGTGGTCATCGCGGTGAGCACCGGCGAGGGCACCAGGGCGTCCCGGCTGGGGCCCTTGGCCAGCAGCAGGGCGTAGTTCCAGCCGTACTTGAGCTGGTCCTCGGTCGTCCCCGCGGTGCCCTGGACGGTGAGCGCGCTGCTGCCGCAGACGGCGGCGGCGAGCAGTTCGGAGAGCATCGACTTGGCCGTGCCGGGCTCGCCGACCAGCAGCAGGCCGCGCTCCCCGGCGAGGGTGACGACGCAGCGCTCGACCAGCGCCCGCTCGCCGACGAACTTCTGCTCGACGGCCAGGCTCTTCCGCCCGGCCTTGAGCTTCTCTCCGTCGCTGCCCATCACGAAGGTGACGACGGCGCGCGGGGTGAGCCGCCAGCCGGGCGGGCGGGGGCCGGAGTCGTGGGCGGCCAGGAACTCCAGTTCGGCGGCGTACCTCTCCTCCGGCGGGACGGACTGCCGGGCGGCGGTGCCGGTGGTGGTGCCAGTGCTGGTGGTGCCGGTGCTGGTGGTGCCAGTGCCAGTGCCGGTGCTGGTGGTCTCGGCGGTGCTCATCGGCGGGCCTTCCTGCGCTTGCTGGTCTGGAGCTCTTCGTAGCCGGGGGTGTCACCCTCGCCGATCCGCTGCCAGGCCCGGGCGAACAGCTCCGGGACGGGCAGGTGCGGCAGGACGGCCTGGTGGGTCGCCAGCTGGTACAGGCCGGCCTTCCAGGTCTCGGTGGGCAGGCCGGGGGCCTTGGCCTCCTGCCAGCCGCCAGGCAGGAAGAGGCTGCGGCCGGCCCGGGCCCGCTTGGCCTCCAGCACCAGGTCGGTGGCGGCGAGTTCGGCGCGGGCCCGCTTCAGGCGGGCGGGCTTCCAGCCCGTCCAGCGGGCGGTGTTGCGGTCGGTCGGGTCCGGCAGGGCGAGCAGTTGGAGGTAGAGCGCGGCGGCGTCCTCGCCGAGGCCGTGCGTCTTGGCCACCTCGGCGACCAGGTCGGGCACGCTGAGCTGCGGGTTGTGCGCCCAGCCGGTCTCGGTACCGGGCTCGGGTGCGGCCACCAGGCGGGCCAGGTCGCCGCCGAGGATGGCCTCGATACCGCGCCGCTGGCTGCCGAACCAGTAGCCGGCGGAGAGGCCTTCGAGCAGTTCGAGCAGCGGGTCGTCGGCTCCGGTGAGCCCGGCGGGCCGCAGCCAGGCCGTCTCGACGCCGTCGTGCCAGGGCACGAGGACCAGCGCCTCCCCGCAGTGGACCAGCCCCCCGGCATCGGCGCCGCCCTCGGCGGGCAGGCCGAAGCGGGTGCGCAGCACCGGGCCGAGCGGTCGGCCCTTGATGTCGTGGTGGAGGTCGTAGTCCAGCAGCAGGCCCGGGTCGGCGAGGCGCCGGCGCAGCGCGGCGGCGGCCTGCGGCAGCAGCGGGCGCAGCGGGCTCTCGTTCGGCAGGTGGTAGGCGAGCCAGCGCAGGGCGTCGACCACGCCGCCCAGGACGCCGTTGGCGGGCACGGCGTCGGGGTCGTCGGGCAGCAGCCGTTCGGTGCCGCGGTCCTCGTCGGTGCGCATCCGGTACCCGGTGGTGCGGCTGAGCCAGGCGGTGCGGCCGGGGTTGAGCACCGTCTCGATGTGGCGGATGTCGGCGCCGCTGACGGTGGCCTGCTCCTCCGCGGGCAGGGTGACGAGCTGTCCGATCCGCTCCGTCCAGGCCTGGACGCCGGCCGCGAGGTCGGGGCCCGCGGTCCGGATCTGCGCGGGGTCGGCGGGCACCAGAGCGGCCCAGACGGCGGCGAGGTCCGCCCGGTTGCGTTCGCGCAGCCAGTCGCGGGCGGCCTTGGCCTCGGTGGACTTGAGGCCGTACTCCTTGAGCCGGTCGGCGGGCAGGACGGCGCCGTACCACTGGAACAGGGTGTTGGTGGGGCTGAGCAGCAGGGTGGCGCGGGTGCGGCCGATGCCGGTCTGCTCGCCGAAGGCGGCGGCGTGGGCGGCGTCCCAGGCGAAGCCGCCGGGCAGGCGCACGGCCTCGGCGAGCCGGGCGGCCCGTTCGGCGGTGAAGGGCTCGGCGGCGATCCGCTCCTCGGCGGTGGCGAAGTGGGCGACCGGGCCGAAGGCGCCGCTCGGGTCGTGGTCGACGGCGAGCCAGTGCACCCGGTCGTCCTGGTGGTGGCGGCAGCCGAGGATGACCACGGTGCGGTTGCCCAGCCGCAGGACCTGTCCGTCGCGCTCCTGGTGCTTGTGCTCGTGGCCGGCGGCGTTGAGCGGCTCGGTGAGGGTGATCTCGCGGAGGGTGCCGTACGGGTCGGCGAGCGGGGCGCGGGCCAGTTCGGTGAGCAGCAGGGCGAGCGAGGCCCGCTGCTCGGGCCGGGTGAGCGGGGCGGTGGCGGCGTAGGCGAGGGTGCCGAGCCGGCCGAGCAGGTGCAGCCAGCCGTGGTGGCCGTCGTCCCCCTGGAGGTCGAGGGTGAGCGGGGTGGACCAGCCCTCGGTGCCCTCGGCGACGGCGGGCGGGCTGGCGAGGACGGCGGTGACGGTACGCAGGTTGTTGACCACCCGCCAGGTGTCGCCGTGCTCCCAGGAGCGGCCGAAGCCGCCGAGGTCGGGCAGCAGCACGCCGACGGCGGCGCGCAGTTCGTGGTCGCGGCCGTGCTCGGGCCGGTGGGCGGCGCCCTGCCGGGCGGCGCCGGCCTTGGGGCGGGCCTCGGCCTCGGGCTGGGGGACGAACCGGGCGGCGTCGTCGAGCAGGTCGGCGGCGGCCCGGGCGAGCCCGGCGACCCCGGCGAGCAGCAGCGGGTGGCCGAGGCCGTCGAGGGCGGCGCCGACCGCCTGGACCTGCACCCCGTACTTGGCCTCCTTGGTGTGCGGGATCGGGCGGCGGACGCCCTGGACGGTGAGCCAGCGCTGCTCGTCCGCGGGGACCGGTTCGGCGTCCACCGGCCAGGCGGCGTCGATGAGCCGGGCGGCCTGCTCGTCGGTGACGGAGCGCAGGATCCGCGAGCCCTCCTCGTCCCGCGGGCGCAGCGCGTGCCACTGGTCCAGCGGGGGGACGAGCGCGGTGCCGGCGGCGTGCAGGCCGCCCGGGCGGCAGGGGCGGATCCGGCAGGTGCGGTCGCTGCCGCCGTCGCCCCCGGCTTCGGGCAGGACGAGGGACAGGCCGTTGCCGCGCTCCTCGGCGACCATCGGGTGGGCGTCGGCGGGCAGGCCGGGCAGGCCGAGCCGGCCGACCGGGTAGCGCCGGGCGTGCTCGCCGGTGCCGGTCAGGGTGAGGGTGCGGCCGTCGGCGGTGCCGGTGGTGACGCGGGCTCCGTCGACGCGGACCCAGCTGCCGAGCGCGGCGCCGTCGGTGCCGAGCGGGGTGCCCTCCAGGCCGGGCTGGAGCGGCAGCAGCCGGGTGCGGTGGAGGTCGAGCCGGCCGGCGCCGGCGGTGGCGGCGATCCGGGGCGGCTCGGCCGCGCGGCCGAGGGCGCCGGTGGCGGGGTCGAGTTCGACGAGGACGCCGCCCCGGTCGTGGCGCTGCGCCCAGAAGCCGGTGCCGTCGCCGAGCACCCGGTGTTCGCCGGGCAGCCGGGTGTCGCCGGCGTGCAGCGGGCGCTCTCCGGTGGTGCGGCCGCCGCCGGGCAGCGGGACGGACGGGTCGTCGGGCTCGTCGCGGCCGCCGTAGTAGTGGGCGACGGACTCGCCGCCGAGTTCGAAGGTCTCGGCGGGCCGGCTGGACCAGTAGGCGTGCTGCTTGCCGTCCTGGTACCAGACGACCAGGAGTTCACCGTCGGTGTAGCGCAGTCGGGGGCGCTGCCACTCCTCCAGCCTGGGGTGGCGCAGGGTGTGCTCCAGCAGGATCCCCTCCGGGCCCACCACGAGGACCTCGCCCTGGCGGGCCAGGATGAGGTGGGGCCAGGCGTCCTCGATCAGCAGGCCCTCGGGGAGGTTCTGGGCGGGCGGGTTGCCGGGCGTCCGGTCGGTCGTGGCGCCGAGTCGTCCGAGCGCCTCCTCCAGGGCGGGCCAGCCGAGTTCGTCGAGGATGCCGGTGCGCAGGGCGCGGGCGAGCAGGCCGGCGACGTCGAGGCCGGCGATCCGCTCGGCGGCGGCCGGGTTCTCGGCGCCGATGGCGCTGCGGTGGGAGCGCAGCTCCTGCAGCAGGTCGGCGGCGCCGGACAGGCCGCGGGCGGCGAGGAGTTCGTCGGTGCGCTGGTCGGCCCATTCGACGAAGAGCTCGCGCAGCACCGGGAGGGCGGGCAGGGTCTTGGCGGCGGCGGCGCTCTTCCAGGCGGGCGGCACGGCGGCGCGCAGGGTGGGCCGCAGGCGCGGGTCGGCGGCGATGGCGGCCAGCGTCGGGCTGTCGGGGCGGCCCTCCTTGACCCAGTCGGTGAGGTCGAAGGAGTGGGTGCCGGCCGGGTCGGCGACCGGGACGCCCTCCGCGAGCAGCAGGTCGAGCACCTCCAGCTGGGTCTTGCCGCGCCGGCGGCCGCCGAAGAGGTCGACCGGGACGTCGTCGGCCCGCAGCCGCTCGGTCATCCGCCCGGCGAGGGCGTAGGTGGCGGCGCAGGCGTGGCGGGAGCGCCAGCCGCGGCCGACGTGGGCGCACCAGCGCTGCAGCCAGGTGGCGGCGGGCTCGGCGCCCTCGGGGCGGGGGCCGGTGAGCAGCAGCTCGGCGCCGCTCTCGGCGAGGACGGCGAGCCAGCCGGCGTCCTGGGCCTCGTCGTCCGAGGTGCCGGCCGGGTCGGGGAAGATCTCCAGGAGGCGGGCGCGGACGGCCTCGTCGCGCTTGGCGAGCTCGATGACGGCGCCGTGCCAGGTCTTCCAGAAGGCGCCGGGCGCCCGGTCGACGGCGGGTGAGGCGAGCAGTTCGGCGAGCAGGGACTGCTCGTGTTCGGCGCGGTCGAGACCGGCGGCCCTGATCAGCGCGCGGGCGTCCTCGGCGACCCCGGCGTAGGGGGCCATGCCGGCCGCGGAGCGCTCGGTGCACAGCTGGCGGAAGCGCTGCCAGGCGGTGAGCGGGTCGAGCCGGGTGCTGAGCTCCTTGACGTACTGGCGCAGCGCCTTGACGGTGAGCGCGCCGGCCAGGGCGAACTCCAGGAAGACGGCGCGCAGCCGCTCCTCGTCCACCGCGAGGCTGTAGGTGCGCTCGGCCTCGCGGGCGCGGCCGAAGAAGGTGCCGGCGTAGGTCTGGTTGCCGTGCTCGATGAAGATCCGGCCGACCTGCTCGCAGTAGGTGGGCAGGAAGTGCGGCACGGCGCGCCCGAGGCGCACGGCGAGCTCCTCGAAGCCGTCCTTGGCGTTGCCGGGCTTGGACTTGGCCTGCCGGGCGAGCCGTTCCATCTCCTTGACCAGGGCGAGGGCGTGGTGCCCGTTGGCCGGGTCGTTGACGAGCGCCCAGGCGGGGAAGCCGAGCGCCTCCTGGCGGACCTGGCCGACCTCGGCGGGCTCGCCCGCGGGGACCAGTCCGAGGAAGTCGACCGCGAGGTCCTCGGCGGGGCCGAGCGCACCGGGGACCAGGCGGACGACGCGGCGCCCGTCGAGCGCCGGGTGGGTGTAGCCGCGCGCGGTGAGCACGTCCGCCGCGCTGTCGGGCCGCCCGACGTCGGGCAGGGTGCCGGCGGGCAGCACCGCGCCGGCGTCCAGCAGCCTCTCGTGCGCTGCGGCGGTGCCCGTACGGTCGGTGGTGCTCATGCGGCTTCCTCCCCTTCGATCGTGCGGCCGGCGTGCAGCGCCGCGGCCATGCGCATCCCCTCGGACCAGGCAACCGGCCCGACCTCGGCGAGCCGCAGCACCGTGCCGTCCGGGCCCGTCCAGCTGAGCGCGCCCGTCTCGCACTCGTCGTACTCGTAGTAGTCGCCGACCCAGACCCGGGCCTCCAGGGCGACCCCGCCCTCGACGACGGGCAGGACGGCGTGGCCGCCGCGCACGCGGTAGCCGAGCCGGGTGCAGCGGCCGAGCAGTTCGCGCAGCTCCTTGTAGCGGCCGCCGGCGTAGGCGGTGACCTGCGCGGCCTGTCCGTCGGTGTCGGCCGGGCGGTGCCAGACCTCCCGGTAGAGCTGCTGGACCCGCTGGGAGACGCCGAGTTCGACGGCGAACTCGCGCAGCTCCTCCAGGTCCTCCAGGAGGACGGGGTGCGGTATCCGGATCTCGCCGTCGGTGAGCCGGACGGTGTCGCCGTCCAGGTCGACCAGGCCGAGGCCGCGCTCGGCGTCGGCGCCGCGCAGGAACCCGGCGACGGCGCCGTCCTGACCGGTCACCACGAGGTCCCGCAGGACCAGCTGCCAGGCCTCGTCCGCCCAGACGGCGGTGATCACGGCGGCGGGGACGGGCAGCGAGCGGACCATCCACCGCTCGACGTCCTCCAGGCAGCCGCGCTCGTGCGCGGCGAGCCACTCGGTGAGCTGCTTGAGCCCGGTGACCACCGGGTCGTCTCCCAGCTTCGACGGCACGGACTTCAACTGGCGGCCGGCCGCGTTGCGGCAGACCACCCTTCCCTCCGCGTCGAGTGCGACTTGGTAGCCGCCCGATCCCGCTTCCACCCATGCCACGGCCGCTCTCCTCCCAGCTGCTGGTCAGTGATGGGAGGAACGTAACGGGACACACTGACAACGCTGTGGCCAGGGGGCCTCACCCGGCTCGGCCACCCCCCCAAACCCATCGAACGAGTGAACGATCAGCCGGGTGGAGGCCTTCCGGCGCGGCCGCGGGGGCGCAACACCCCGGTTCGCACGGCGGGTTGGGCGGGGGTCAGTCCAGCGCGGTCCGGTGCAGGGCGATCAGCAGCCGCCACACCCGGCGGGCCAGCTCGGGTGCGGTCGCCTCGACGAGGCCGTGCAGCCAGTCCGCGAGCACCCCGGCGAAGGTCGCGGCCACGGCCGAGGCGACCAGATCGGGCTCCGGTGCGCCGACCAGCGCGCGTTCGGCGCGGCTGCGGGCGCGCAGGTCCCGGTGCAGGACGAGCCCGAGCGGGCCGCCGCCACCCGGGCTCAGCAGCTCCCGGTAGAGCCCGGCGTGCGGGGCGAGGTCGGTGAAGAAGGCCACCAGGGCCGGCGGCGGGACGGCCGGATCGGGCGCGCCGCGCCAGGCGTGCAGCGCGTCCACCGCCTCCCGGACCACGTCGGCGCAGGCGTCGACGGCCAGCGCCTCCAGATCGGCGTAGTGCAGGTAGAACGTGGCACGGCCCACCTCGGCCCGGCGCACCAGCGCCGCGACGCTGACCTCCGCCAACGGGCGCAGGGCGCACTCCTCCAGCAGCGCCCCGCGCAGCCTGGCCCTGGTCCGGGCCGCCCGGGGGTCGCCCTCCCGCCCGTCCGTCATCGGGCCAGCAGGACGGCGGCCAGGGCCAGCGCACCCGGCAGCGCCTGGGCGAGGAGGATGCGCCGGTTGGCGGTGATCCCGCCGTACACGCCGGCGACCAGCACGCAGGCGAGGAAGAACACCTGGGCCCGGAACCCGGTCGGGTCGGCGGCGATCAGGCCCCAGACCAGCCCGGCGGACAGGAAGCCGTTGTAGAGGCCCTGGTTCGCGGCCAGCGGGGCGGTGGCCCGGGCCATCTCCGCGTCGAAGCCGGAGAGTTCACGGCCCGGCCGCTTCTCCCACAGGAACATCTCCAGGACGAGGATGTACGCGTGCAGGGCGGCCACCAGGCCGACCAGGACATTCGCCGTCGTCTCCACGGTGACCCACTTCCCTCGAGCTTCCTGGACAGGTGTCCATCATACATGGACACCTGTCCAGGAAACCCGAGGCCCTACGCCTCGGCCGCGACCTGCAGCCAGGCCCGCATCTGCCGCAGGCGCAGCCGCTTGGCGGGGGCGGTGGACCCGGCCTCGACGAGCTCGGTCATCCGCGCGACGGCATCGGGGATCGCGTCGGCGTTCTGGATGTCCTGGAGGAGGCGCCACTCGTAGGAGTTGGGTGGCATGGCGTGCTCCAGGACGTTCCACCAGATCCGCCGGGCGGCCGCGCGCTCGCCGATGGAGGCCAGCCCCCGGGCGAGGTCGAGCATGGAGCCGACCCCCACCTTCGGATGGCTCACGACCGTCTCCACGGCCTGCTCGACCCGGCTGCGGCCGTCGACCGCGATCAGGGCGGTGACCGCGTCGAGCACCTGCTTGCCCTCCGCCTCCGGCGAATCCCGCTGCCGGAGCGCCAGCTCCCTGGCGAGGTCGTGGTGCAGATCGCCCTCCTGGGCCGCGAGCCCCTCCAGGACCCCGGCGATCCAGGTCGGGTGGTGGGCCCGCGCACTCGTCGACTCCCCTTCCAGGAACGCCAGGGCATCGGCGGCGGAGACCTTCAGCAACACGGTGACGGCATCCTCGTAGAAGCCCGCACTCCCGTTGGGCGTACGCAGGGCGCGTTCCGCGAAGACCCGGGCGGCCTGCGGGGAACCGCCCTGCAGCAGCTCCTGCGCACAGGTGGCGCGATCGAAGGGACCGACCCGCTCGCCCTGGTCGAACATCGCCAGGACCTCCGTGGAGGCACCCGGCCCCTCGGCGGCGAGCAACAGCGCGATGACCCTCGACGCGGCCACCGGCTGCATCCGGTCGGCGGCCGCGTGGGCTCGCGCCCACTCGGCAACCATGCGGTTCTCACCGAGCTCCGCCGCCGCCTTCAGGAGGGCCGTGGTGTACCAGGAGGTGAATCCGTCGGCCGAGGCGACACGGTCGACGGCTCGGACGAGCGGGGCCGCACCGTCAGGGCCCGGCGCCTTCGCCCACAACTCCGCCACCTGCCAGAGGTGATAGCCGTCGAGGGCGGCGGAGTCGAGCAGCCCCCCGGTCACCCGGGCTGCGGCGGCGGCCTCGCCGAGCCTCTCCAGCACCGCGGCCGTCTTGATCGCGGCAGCGCCGTACCGGCCGGGCATACCGAGGGCGAGCAGGGCGATCTCTCCAGGCGCGTCGGACGGTTCGGCACGCAGCCAGGCCTCCACCGCGGTCTCCCGGATGTCCGGCAAGGCCAGCGGATCGGCGAGCACCCCGCGGCACAGCTCGGCGACCGAGGCGGTCTCGCCGAGGATCTCCAGCGTCTGCGCGGTGAAGGCCTGCACCCAGGCCGCACTCCACGACCTGTCGATCCGGTCGGCATGCTGCCGTACGGCCCGCCGCGCAGCCGAGCTGATGGTCCGGGAGATCCGGGCCGCCCGGGGAAGCAGGCCCTTGACGTCCGGCAGCAGGGAGCGAAGGAGTTCCTCGGCCTCCGCCGCCGGAAGGCAGCGGGCCAGCGCGGCCACGGCCTCCAACCGCAGACCGATCGGGAGCCCCACCGAGCCGGCCAGCTGACGCAGCCGCTCGACCGCGGCGGGATCACCGCTCACATCGGCCAGCGCCCTGATGGCCTCTTCGACGTCGTCCGGATCGCAGCGGCCGCACTCCACCAGCCGTTCCACCAGCCGGGCCCGGCGATCCGGGCCGACCACGACCCCCTCCGCCACCAGCAGAGCGGCCAGGACGTACTGGTCCGTCCGCACACCGTCCAGCAGGTGGTCGATGATCAGATCACCCTCGCACCCCTCCCGCTCCGCCCACAGCCGGAAGGTGAACAGCGCGAGCGTCTGCTCGGCCTCGCTCGTCGCCCGCCGCACCCACTCCGCGAGGTTCGGGAAGTCCGCCGGGACCTGCGCCGCGTACGACCGCGCCGCCAGGAACTCCGCGAACGACTGGTGCAGGAACCGGAAGTCGTCGGCCTGGGCGACCAACAGGCCCGACCCCAGCAGGAGATCGCGCAGCTCCCGGTCGGAGAGGACGGCCCGCCCCTTCAGCCAGTCCCGCGCCGCCGCGCCCAACGACCCGTCCTGCTCGATCCGGTAGCGCCCCAGCGCCTCCAGCAGCTCCTCGTGCCACTCGGCCGCGCCATCGCCGCGGCGCAGCAGGTACTCGAAGAAGCGCCGGTACAGGCTCAGCCGGTTGCTGGGCAGCGCCCTGGTCGGCTCGAGGGTCGCGCCGATCGCCGCGATGGTCGCGAGCAGCGGGTTGCGGACCAGTTCGCGCAGCCGGCCGTCCGCCGCCTCCTCGACGAAGCGGGCGACGGCCGCGGCGGCGTCCTCCTCGTCCTCGACCTGGGCGCGGAACCACTGGGTCGCGAAGTCCCGCAGCTCCGCCTCGTCGAAGGGCTCCATCCGGTAGCCCGCGAAGCCGGCGCCGCGCAGCGGTGCGAGTTCGGCCTCCGGGAGCGGGCGGGTGGTGACCAGGAAGCGGTAGGCGCTGTCGGCGCGGGCGTGCTGCGCGACGGTGCGGATGATCCCGGCCCGCTCCTGCCGGTCCGTCACCTCGTCCAGGCCGTCCACCAGGACCAGCCAACGGGCGCCCTGGACCCGTCCGGTGAACAGGCCGGGCTCCGGATCGGCGACCAGGCTGTGGCCCAGACTGCGGCGGGCCGCCCCGCACAGGGCCGCGCTCCACGAACCGCCCTCGCCGACCAGGGTGCGGGCGGCGATCCGCAGCGGGACGAGGGGCTCGGCGGTGGGGGCGGCGGCGGTGCTCTCCTCGCGCAGCCAGATCCGGGCGAGCAGCCAGGTGAGGTGGTTGGCCAGGGTGGACTTGCCGGCGCCCGGCTCCCCGGTCACCAGCAGGTGCACATGGCGGTCCAGCACCTCGGAGGCCGGCAGAACCGCGTCCCAGTCGGGGGACTTGGCGCCGCCGGCCCCGCCCTCCTGCGCGGCGGTGCCGAGCCCCCCGGCCGAACCCCCCGCCGAACCGCCGCGCGCCTCCTTGTCGCCCTCGCCCGGCTCGCGCACCGACTGGGCCCGGACCTGCTGGCGCACGTAGATCGCGGAGAGCGGCGGCTCGGCCACGTCGAGGATGTCGTAGGGCAGCCGGTCCACCACGGCCGCCTGGGCCTCCAGCAGGTTGCCCAGCACCGGGCCCGGTTGCGGTAGCCGGTCCCAGGACTCCAACCTCGGGCTTCCGGCCGCGCGTTGAGCGGCGGCCGCCAGTTCCAGGGCCTGCTTGGCGCGCCGCCAGACCGGCTCGACCTCGGCCGGGTCGCGGTCCAGGGCGAGGGCGAGGGCTCGCATCGCGGCCAGCGGGAACAGTCGGGCGGCGTTGTGCACGCCGTAGACCAGGCCCTTGTCGAACAGTCCTGCCTGCACGAACGCGTTCGGCGACCGGTACCCCGTGCCGAGGAGCGCCTGCTGGAACCAGGCCGCCAGCGCCTCCAGTTCCTCGTACCGCTCCTGCCCGCCCTTCGGCGGACGCCCCCCAGGCATCGCATCCCGCCCAACTACTCGCGCTCCCGGGGAGTTTCCCGGAGTTTTCCGAGCCTAGTGGGAAACTCCAACCCTTCGACAGCCTGGATCCCGGCAGCCCGGCCGCCGCAGTTGGCGGCCCCGACCGGCAGGAGAATCCGATGGGACCGCTCGACCTGATCACCACCACCTCGCCCCTGATGGCCCCGGCCTTCCTGGTGAGCGGGACCGCCGCGGTGCTGCGCGCCTGGATCGCGCACCGCACCGCCGTCCGACTGGCCGCCGAGCGGACCAGGCGGGTGGGACTGGCGCTGACCCGGGCGGGCCGGGGGAACTCGGCCGAGGTGGTGCGGGCCTGCGCCGAGTTGGAGGCGGCGGTCGGCCCCGACCCGGCACCCGCGCGTCCGGCCGGGCGCCGGCAGGGTGGGCGCGCCCGGTCCCGGCCCGGGGCGTGACCCCGCCCCGGGCCTCCCCGTCCCCCGACCCTGTCGGCGGCGGGCCTACACCGGGGAGAGGCGCAGGATGCGGTCGTCGCCGGGCTGCGGGTCGCCGCGGCCGTCGGTGTTGTTGGTGACCACCAGCAGGGTGCCGTCCCGGTCCGCGACGACGGTGCGCAGGCGGCCGTAGGCGCCGTTGAGGAACTCCTGTGGTGCGGAGGCCAGATGGTCGCCGTCGAGCGGGATGCGCCAGAGCCGGGTGCCGCGCAGGGCGGCCATCCAGATCGCGCCGTCGGCGTAGGCGATGCCGCTCGGGGAGGCGTCGGCGGTGCGCCACTGCGCCACCGGGTTGAGGTAGTCCGGGTTGGTGGCGATGCCTTCGACCACCGGCCAGCCGTAGTCGCCGCCGGGCTTGATCAGGTTCAGCTCGTCCCAGCTGTCCTGGCCGAACTCGGAGGCCCAGAGCCGGCCTTGGGGGTCCCAGGCGAGCCCCTGGACGTTGCGGTGACCGTAGGAGTAGACCGGCGAGTCGGGGAACGGGTTGCCGGGGGCGGGGGAGCCGTCCGGCGCCAGCCGCAGGATCTTGCCGCCGAGCGAGCCCTTGTCCTGGGCGAGCGCGCTGTTGCTGCTGTCGCCCGTGCCCGCGTAGAGCAGGCCGTCGGGGCCGAAGGCGATCCGGCCGCCGTTGTGCCGGGGTCCGTGTGGAATTCCGGTCAACAGCACCTCGGGAGTGCCGAGTTGCTGGCCGGAAGGCTGCGCCGGGTCGTAGCCGAAGCGGACGATCCGGTTGTCGGTGGCGGTGCTGAAGTACGCGTACACCAGGTGGTCGGTGGCGAACCCGGGCGACAGGGCGATCCCGAGCAGCCCGCCCTCGCCACCTGCGGTCACCCCCGGCACGGTGCCCGCCACGGTCTTGGCGCCGTCCTTCGCCGCGACCCGGACGATCTGTGCGCTGTCCCGCTCGGAGACCAGCAGGTCCCCGTCGGGCAGCACCGCCAGGCCCCAGGGCGCGGCCAGCCCGTCGGTGACGGTCGCCCGTACCGCGACCTCCGGTCCGGAGGCGGCCGACGCGCCTGCGGAGGGCCCGGTCGCAGCCGTCCCGGTGGCGGCCGTCCCGGTGGCGGCGGACGGCGCGGCGGAGGAGCAGCCCACGGCGGCGGCCGGTCCGAGGAGCAGGGCGAGTACGACGGCGGCGGAGCGGCGGAGCACCGGTGGACCCTCCAAGGGGCGACGGACGCGGGCGCGGCGCCCCCAGCAGACCACACCGGCCCGCCCACCGCGCCGCAACCCGCCGCCGACCGGCGATCTCGAGTTGCCGCGATCGAGGACCGCTCAGCCGACGGGGACCGTCTCGCGCAGGAAGCCGGTCAGCAGGTCCGCGACGGCCGCAGGCCGCTCAAGACCGGGGAGATGGCCGGCCCAGGGCAGTTCGAGGTGCCGGGCGTCGGCGAGGAGATTCGGCAGTCGGGCCGCGATCTGCCGGAAGTCCACCAGGTCGCGACCGCCCGAGACGGCGAGACAGGGCGCCTTGATCGCCGACAGGTCGATCTCCACCGCGATCCGCCCGGCGCCCTCAGGGGCGGCCAGTTGCACGTCGAAGGCGTGCCGCTGCATCCCGCGCAGCTCGTCCCGGACCGCCTCCTGCGCGTCCGGCCCCAGCCAGGTGTCCACGTTCAGCTCCACGGCGCCGGCGACATCGCCCGCCTCCAGCAAGGCGTCCTCCCGCTCGCCGAATGCGCGCAGCACATCGGTGGGCTCGTGCCCCGGCAGCCCGGCGCACAACAGGGCCATGGCGGACACCCGGTCCGGATGGCGGGCGGCGATCTCCAGGGCGACACGCCCGCCGAACGAGGAGCCGACCAGCGCCGCCCTGTCGATGCCGAGCGCGTCCATCAAGTCCAGCACGTCCTCGGCATCGTTGTGCCGCCGGTCCGGCAGAGGGGTTTCACCGAAGCCCCGGAAGTCACAACGCACCACCCGGTATCCGGCATCGGCCAGGGCCGACCACTGCGGATCCCACATCCTCCGGTCACACACCCCGGAGTGGAGGAGTACCAGCGCGGGACCGTCTCCGGTCGCATCGTAAGCGAGAGTCATACGCAGACCCTAGGCGGCAAACGATCAAGGCACCACGATTTTCCCTGGTCCGCGCACTGCCCACTCCGCCCCGGACGAGCGGAAGGGCTGCGACCCGGCGGGTTGCAGCCCTTCCGTCGAAGTCGGTGTCAGGGTTCGGGAAGGCGGCTACGGATCAGTTGTTCCCTCCGCCACCGTTGTTGCCGCCGCCGGTGCCGTTGCCGATTCCGACGAGGTTGACGCTGTTGCCGCAGATGTTGATCGGGATGCTGATCGGGATCTGGATCTGGTTGCCGGACAGGACACCGGGCGAGCCGGCGACCACGCCACTCGCATAGGCGCCGCCCTCGTTGATACAGGTGGTACCGCCGCCGCCGCTGAAGGCGTTGGGCATCCCCGAGGTGACGGGCGCGCGGTCGGGACCCTCGCAGCCCGCCAGGGCGGTGCCGGCGGAGGAGAGGGCCAGCACGACGCCGAGGCCTGCGGCTGCCACGAACTTTCTGGTGTTGGTCATGGGCTCATGGGTGCCCATTTGTCATATAAGCCGACTTCCAGACTCGCCAGAAGTCACCCGATCGCAGCCGGGAACCAACCCGACCGCAGCAGGACCCTGGGCCATCCGGGCGGCGGACGGCCGTGACCGCGACCGGGACCGCCCGCCGCCCTGCGGCCGCGCCGGTCAGCACCGGAGGTCGGGGCTGGACCGCCCTCGACCGCCCTGCACACAAGGCCTGCGCGGCCCGTCCCACCCGCTCAGGCGGTTCGCGTCCGCCGGCCCGCCGCTACGGACACGGAGGCCCGCGAGCCGTCCGCGCCGGCTAGCGCGGCACTCCGGCGGCGTCCAGGAAGGTGCGGAACTTCGCGCTGGTCTCGGCGAGTTCGGACTCCGGCCGGGACTCGGCGACCACGCCCGCACCCGCGTAGAGCCGCAGTGTTCGCTCGTCGGCCTCGGCGCAGCGGATGGTGACCACCCACTCGCCGTCGCCGTCCGCGTCACCCCAGCCGACCATGCCGGCGTACAGGCCGCGGTCGAAGGGCTCGATCTCGCCGATCACCGTGCGGGCGAGCGGCGTCGGCGCACCGCACACGGCGGGCGTCGGGTGCATCGCGGTGGCCAGCTCCAGCGCGGACACGGACGGGTCGACCAGCACGCCGGTGATGGTGGTGGCCAGGTGCCACATCGCGGCGGTACGGACCAGGGTCGGCCGCTCGGGCACGTCCAGGTCCCGGCAGTACGGGGCCAGCGCCGTACGAATGGCGTCCACCACGAAGGCGTGCTCGTTCAGGTCCTTGGGCGACTCCAGCAGGGCGGCGGCGCGGCGGACGTCCTCGCCGAGGTCCGCGCTGCGCGGGACCGAGCCGGCCAGCGGGTTGGCCAGCACGGCCGTGCCGTGGCGGGAGAGCAGCAGTTCGGGGCTGGCGCCGATCAGCGTCCGGCCGCCACCGGCGGGTACCGCGAAGGCGTAGCCGCCGGGGTCGCGGCGGGCCAGCCGCTGGAGGATCGCGGGCAGGTCGAGCGGGCCGGCGGCGGACAGCTCCAGCGTCCGGGAGAGCACCACCTTGCTCAACTCGCCGCCTTGGAGGCGCCGGACGGCCTCGGCGACACCGGCGCCGTACTCGGTCGGCTCGGGTATCGGGCGGACCTGCCAGTCCACCCGCTCGGCGGCCGGGGCGGGCAGCGCGATCAGCGGGTCGTCGCGCAGCGCGCCGCACCGGCGGACCTGTGCGGGTACGGCCAGTTCGGCGCGGCTGTCGTGGTCGAACGCCACCGCGCCGATCACCAGCGGGTGCTCGACCCCGTCGCGGCGGGCCCGGGCGAGCGTCTCGGCGACCCGGACCGGCAGCGGGCGGGCGTCCTGCGGGACCCTGGCGCGCACGCCCTCGGCGAGCAGCGTGCGGCTCGGGGAGGCGAAGAACGCCTCGTCGGACCCGGCCCGGTACTGACCCAGCAGCCCGCTGGCCGCGCCGATGACGGTGTGGTCCGTCCCGGCCGGGGCGTGGTGCGCCGTGGCGGGGGCATGGTGCGCCGTGGTCACCTGGATTCTCCCAGTCTGCGAGTGGCCGCCGGGCCGTGGTGGGGCCGGGCGGGGTGCGGGGCGTTGCGGGTGGAGCGGCGGGTGCCAGACGGCGGACGGCCCGGCCGTGCAGAAGCATTAGGCAAGCCTAACCTAACACAATTGTTCGGTTCGGCCGAGAGCCCGAGTGGCCGTCAACTCGTCGATCCGGGCCGCCACTCCGAGTCCGGGACCGGGAGCGCGCCGGATTCGACCCTCAAATGTAGACGCAACGTTGCGTCCAGTGTTACGGTGCGGGAGCTTCAGCCGCAACGCAACGTTGCGTCTATTTTCACCACCAGAGGAGCACCCCTATGCCCTCCGCCACCCGCCCCACACTGGTCGCCCGCGCAGCCGTCGCGCTCGCGCTCTGGGTCACCATGGCCGGCACCACCGTCCCGACCCCGCTCTACCCCCTCTACCAACACGCCTTCGGCTTCACCCCGTTCACCGTCACGGTGGTCTTCGCCGTCTACGCGCTCGGCGTCGTCGCCGGACTGCTCACCCTCGGCCGCCTCTCCGACCGGATCGGGCGCCGCCCGGTCCTGGCCGGTGCGCTACTGCTCGCCGCGGCCGCCGCCGGCCTCTTCGAGGCCGCCGACTCACTGCCCTGGCTGCTCACCGCCCGGGTGGTCTCCGGCCTCTCCGCCGCCCTGATCACCGGCAGCGCCACCGCCGCCCTGCTCGACCTCGCCGCGCCCGACCGCCGCCAACACGCCCAGACCCTCGCCCTCGCCGCGAACATGGGCGGCCTGGCCTGCGGCACCCTGATCGCCGGGGCGCTCGCCCAGTGGGCGGGCTCGCCCCTGCGGCTGCCCTGGACGGTGATGCTCGCCCTGACCGCCGCCGCGCTGCTCGGGCTGCTCGCCGTCCCCGAGACGGTGCCCCGCGGCGGATCCGGTCCGGAGGAGGCGGCCGCAGGGCAGGCGGGCTCCCGGTTCCGGCTGCGCCTCCAGCCGCTGCGCGTCCCCGCCGCCATCCGGCCCGCCTTCCTGCGTGCCGCACTGGCCGGCGGCTCCGGGTTCGCCGTCCTGGGTGTGCTCACCGCCGTCAGCGGACTCTTCCTGGCCACCGTCCTCGACATCCACAACCGCGCACTGACCGGCCTGGTCGTCTGCCTCGCCTTCGCCGCCACCGCCGTCGGCCAACTGCTGGCCCGCGTCCTGCCCGCGCCCCGGGCCCTGCCGACCGCCTGCGCCGGACTGGTCGCGGCCGCCGCCCTCATCGCGACCGCCCTGCTCACCGAGTCCCTGACCCCGCTCCTGCTCGGCGCCTGCGTCAACGGCCTGGCCACCGGCACCGCCGTCGGCACCGGCCTGGGAGCCATCAACACCGGCGTGGCACCACAGCAGCGCGGCGAGGCGGTGTCCACCTTCTTCGCCATCCTGTACACGATGCTCTCGGTGCCGGTGGTCGGCGTCGGCGTGCTGATCCAGCTCGCCGGATTGCGCACGGCCGGACTGGTCTTCAGCGCACTGGTCGCCGCCCTGGCCCTCGGCGCCGCGGCCGGCCTGGCCCGGCGCCCGGCCACCGCCCACCCCCGGGAGGCGTGAGAGGATGGCCCCGACCAGCAGCTCCGGCCGGACGGTCACCCGGCCCGCCCGTAAGGACCTCAGCACCATCGCCGCCCAGCAGCAGCGCCCCGCCCCGACCGGTGGCAGTAGCCGCCGCAGTGAGGCCGCGCGCCTGGCCGTGCTGAACGCGGCCGACGACCTGCTGGTGGAACACGGCTTCGAGGGCCTCACCATCGAGGGCATCGCCGCCGCGGCCGGGGTCGCCAAGCAGACCATCTACCGTTGGTGGAAGTCCAAGGTCGACATCCTCTTCGACAACCTGGCCCTGGACGCCGGACCGGCCCTCGCCTGGCCCGAGGACACCCAGCCCGGCGTGGACCAACTCCGCGCCTACGTCCACCTCTTCGCCCGATTCCTCGGCGAGGAGCCGGCCGGCCGTGTCCTGCTGGCTCTCCTCGGACACGCCCAACTCGACAGCCGTACCGCCGAGTTGCTGCACTCCGGATTCCTGGACGAGCTGCACGCCCGGGACGTCGAACAGACCGGCCGCTGCCTCTCGGTCTCCGCCGCCGAGGCCGAGGCCGTCCTCGACGCCCTGCTCGCCCCGCTCTACCACCGCGCCCTCGTACTGCGCCGCCCGCTCGACCGGGCCTTCGTCGACGCGCTGCTCGACCGGCAGCTCGACCGCTGACGCTTCGTCAGCCCCCCGTGCTGCCCACCCCTTCAGCACTCCCCGTTCCGCGCCCGTGAGTCCCCCGGGCCGCCTCCCTGGAGCCGCCATGTTCCGCCGACCCCGCCCGACCCACGACGTCCGCGTCACCGCGGTCACGCCGCTGACCTCGAACCTTGTCCGGCTCACCCTCTTCGGCCCCACCCTGACCGACCTCGGCATCGAACACCCAACCCAGTGGGTGAAGTTGGCGATTCCGGACGGCCACTCCCGGGCCTACACCATCCGCCACCACCGACCCGTGCACTCCGAGGCGGACATCGACGTCGTCCTGCACGGCAACGGCCCGGTCTCCCGCTGGGCCGCTGTCGCCCGCCCCGGCGACAGCGCCCGTCTCGGCGGCCCCCGCGGGCGGTTCCAAACCCTCGACAGCGCCACCCACGTCGTGCTCGCCGCCGACGAGAGCGCCCTCCCGGCGGCCCTCACCATCCTCGACCGACTCCCCTCCTCCGTCCGGGTGTCCGCCTACTTCGAGATCGCCGATGCCGCCGACACCCTCCCGCTCAACACTCGCGCCGACCTGACAACCAGCTGGCTCCCCCGGCCCGCCGGGCACCCCAAGGGCCGGCTGCTGACCGCCGCCGTCCTCGGCGCCGATCTCCCCTCCTCGGCCTCGGCGTGGCTCGCCGGCGAGGCCTCCTCCGTCACCACGATCCGCCGCCATCTGCTCACCGACCGCGGCTACTCCGGCGAGGACGTCCAGGCCAAGGGCTACTGGAAGCAGGGCGAGTCCGACCACAAGGGCTGAATGCAGGCGGGGCGATGGGCGGGCGGTCACGGCGGGTGCGGTGACCGCCCGCCCATCGCCCCGCAGACACTGACAGAAGGTGTCAGGGATTCTCGCGAGACTGGCAGTCGCGGTCCACACCAGGCCCGTTGACCGCCGGCCGCCGACTCCCGACGAGGATCCTTTGCGCACCAAGCCCGACCGCACCGCCCCCGCCACCGAGCGCCTGCTGATCCCCGCCGCGCTCATCACCGCGTTGGGCAACAACATCCAACTGATCGCGGCGGCGCTGCTGATGGTCGGGGCGGAGGGGACGATGCTCTCGGTCGGCTAGCTGTTCATCGCCGTGGCCGTCCCGCAGGCGGCGCTGTCACCGTTCCTCGGACGGGTGGCGGACCGGTTCGACCGGCGGCGGCTCTGGCTGGGGTGCGACCTGGCCAGCGCCGCCGCGGCGTTGGCGGTCCCGGTCTGGTCGGCCGTGGTCGGACCGGGCAGTGCCGCCGTCTACGCGGGCAACTTCGCACTCGCCGTCGTCAGCGCGCTCTTCGGCCCCGCCAGTGCGGGCCTGGTCAAGGAGCGGGTGCGGCCCGCCGAACTGCGCCGGTTCACCGCCGACTACGAGGTCGCCACCCAGGCCGGGATGCTGCTCTCGGCCTCGGTCGGCGGCTTCGCGCTCCAACTCTTCGGAGCCACCCCGCTCTTCGTGTTCAACGCGGCGACCTTCCTGGTGTCCGCGGTGTGCGTGGCCGCCCTGGGAGACCGCTCGACCGCGCCCTCCTCGGCTCCCTCGGCTCCCTCGACTCCTCCGCCTGCCCCGACCGCCCCGCCTGCCGCGCCCGCCTCGGGGAGTTCGCGGGGCCCGGTGGCGCGTCTGATCGTGCTGTACGCGCAGGGCAGCGTCGTCGTCACCGTCTTCAACGCGCTGCTTCCGGTCCTGGTGATCGGGGAACTGCACCGCGGGGCGGCCGTGTTCGGGGCGGCCGACGCCGCCGGGGGCGCGGGATTCCTCCTCGCCGCCGTGGCCTACCGGGCGCTCGGTCGGCGTATTCGCGATCTGCGGATCGCGGTGGTCGGCTTCCTCGCCGCCAGTCTGGTGATGGTGCTGCAACCACTCTTCGGGGTCACCGGGTTGGTGGTGTTCGTGGCGCTCGGGGCCTTCCTCTTCGGCCAGGCGCGGATCGCCTCGCGCACCCTGCTGATGACCTCGGTCGAGGAGCACCGGATCGGGCGGGTCTTCGGCGTCGCCCAGGCGAGCGGGCTGGCCGCCACGGTGGTGGTGATGCTGGCCGTCTCCGCGATCACCGACCACTCCGACAGCCGGTACGGGTTCGCCGTCCTCGCCTCGATCAGCGCCGTGGCAGCCGTCGCGGCGGCAGGCCGGCGGGCCCTGCGCCGCGAGCCGCTGCCCGCCGAGCTGCCCGCCGAGCCCGTCCACCCCGTCCAGCCGGTCCAGCCCGCCGGGTGCGGCGCGTCGGCGGTCGGCACCGGGTCGGGCTGACCGCACGGGGCAGGCTGGTCACCGGTACAGCCCGGCGAGCGCCCTGGCGGAGGCGGCCATCCGGTCGCGCAGTTCCACGGGCTCCAGGACCTCCAACTCCGCGCCGAGCTTCAGGAACTCGGTGTGCGCATGGTCGACCGACTCGATCGGGACGACCGCACGGCTCCAGCCGTCCCGGTCGGGCCGCACGCCCGCGGCCACGGCCTCGGCGCCTGCCCGGCCCAGCAGCCCGGGCAGGCGTTCGACACCACGTGGGGAGAGCCGGACGAGAGCCTGGTCCTGGTGCAGCCGCGCATGGAAGTCGGCGACGTACTCCCGCCAGTAGGCGCCCAGGTCGAATCCCTCCGCGCGCTCGAAATCCCCCTCCAGCAGCTCGACTTCGAGGATCTGGTCGACCCGGTAGGTGTGTACGGCGGGGCCGCCGCAGGCCACCAGGTACCAGCGGCCGGCCTTGAGCACGAGGCCGTACGGCGCGAGGTGCCGCTCGACCTCGGTCGGCGCCCGCCAGCGGCGGTAGCGGATCCTGATCGGCCGCCGGCTCCACACCGCGTCCGCGACGGCCGGCAGGTGCGGAACCTCCTCGCCCTCGCTGTACCAGCCGGGGGTGTCGAGGTGGAACCGCTCCTGGCTGCGCGCCATGTGCTCGCGGAGCTCCGCGGGCAACGCGGCCCGGACCTTCAGCTGGGCCGCCGCGGCCACCGCCCCGAGGCCGAGTTCGGCGGCTGGACCGGGCAGCGCACCGAGGAAGAGCGCCCGGGCCTCGTCGGCGCTGAGGCCGGTCAGCCGGGTGCGGTAGCCGTCGAGGAGCCGGTAGCCGCCGGCCGGGCCGGCGTCGCCGTACAGCGGGATGCCCGCCGCGTGCAGGGACTCCACATCCCGGTAGATGGTGCGGACCGACACCTCCAACTCCTCCGCCAGCTGCTGCGCGGTCATCCTGCCGCGGGTCTGGAGGAGCAGGAGTAGGGACACCAGTCGGCTCGCACGCATGGCTGCAGTATCCGCGCCCCCACTGACAGGTCCGCTGTCCACCGACCGGTCGCACGGTGCCGCCATGTCCTCGGATGGCGGCCGCGCACACCGCGGGAGGTGCGGGAGCGGCCGGGGGTACAGGAGGTGCGGCCGGTACAGGAGGTGCGGGCGGTCAGTGCGCGGCGGGGGCGGGGGCCAGGCCGGTGCAGCCCCGGAGGCCGTCTCGTCGCTTCAGGGCGGCCTCGGCGGCGGCGCCGCTCTGCGGGACGGGGACGCCCTGGTCGTCGACCGTCGCCGGGGTGAACGCCTCGCCGGTCACCTTGCCGGCGGCGTTCAGGGTGAGGGTGGTAACACCGGTCTCGTTGGAGAAGGCGTAGTTGGAGGTGCCGTACCAGAGGAAGTTGCCGAAGCCGTACCCGACGTAGGTGTTGCCGAGCATCCCCGAGCCGAGCATGGTGTGCGCGTGGGTGCCGACGACGGCCGTCGCCCCGACGCCCGCGAGCTTCTTCGCGATGGCGGTCTGGGCGCTGGTCGGACAGGCCTTGCCCTCGTCGCCCCAGTGCAGGTAGACGAGCACCACCGGCGCCTGCTGCTTGGCCGCCTCGACCGCCTTCACCAGCGCCGCCGCGTCCAGGGCCGACGCGATTCCCGGCTTGGTCGCGCTCGCGCGCCACTTCTGGTTGGTGAGGTCCTCGACCTGGCTCGCCGCCACCACCGCGACCTTCACCCCGCGCACCGTCGTGACGTACGGGGCGTACGCCTCCTTGGCGTTGCGGCCGAAGCCGACGATCGGGATCGGCGAGGAGTCCTTGGCGGCGAGGGAGTCGGCGAGGCCGTCGGCGCCGAAGTCCACGGCGTGGTTGTTGGCCATCGAGACGACGTCGACGCCGGAGTCGCGCAGCGCGGTGAGCGCCTTGGGCGAGGTCCGGAAGGTGTAGGTCTTCGGCTCGGGGGCGCCGCGGTCGGTGATCGCGGTCTCCAGGTTGAGCACGGCGAGGTCGGCGTCCGAGAGGGTCTTGGAGATCGGCCCGAGCGGCTGCTCCGGCGCCTTCACCCCGAGCCGCGGCTCCGTCCGGCCTTCGAAGTGGACGTCGCCCGCGAACGCCACCGTGATGCTGCCGTCCGGCCGGGGCGCGGCGGGGCTGCCGGACGCCGCTGCGGAGGGGGCGGTGGAGGCGGCGGCGCCCGCCGAGGGCTTGGCGCCGTCCGCGGCGGGCGCGGCCGGAGCCGGCGCGGGGTCGTCCGGTCCGCAGGCGGCCACGGGTATCAGCCCGAGCAACAGTGCGACGGCGGCCGCGACACGGCGCATTGAGATTCCCCCCGGGGGTCGGTCCAAGAGCGGTCAGCCTACGTCACCCCTGGACACGGCCTTCGCCCCGCCTCCACAGAACCCCAGGGCCCGGGCCCGGGTGGCGGCGGGTACCGGACAGGCCCGACCGGCCCAACCCCGCCGCCCGATCCGGCCATCGTGTCCCTGGCGCGGCGGCGGCGCCCGCGCGCAGCGTGGAGGGGGGTGGCAACCGCGCTGGAGGTGGTGGGTCGTGAACGGCATGGATGGCATGGACGGCAAGGACGACACCGGCGGATTCAGTGGTACCGGTGGTGACGGGGGCGGCCCGGGCCCGGGCACCGTCCGCACCAAGGACTGGCAGCTGAACCTGCACGTGGTCGAGGAACGCGACACCACCCGGGTGCACGCCGTGCTGGACGCCGACGGTGCCGTCCTGCAGAGCGATGCCCTGGCCCGCCGCAACCCGCGCGACGATCCGGCTCCGGCGGTCGGGGACGAGTTCGCCGTCGGCCGTGCGCTGGTCGACCTGGGCCACCAGCTCCTGCGCGCGGGTACCCAGAGCGCCACCCGGTCCGCCGAGGGCTGAGATGCTGGTCCCTGACGGTCGGCGGACGGCGGCGCGCAGCGAACGGCGGCGCGCAGCGGACAGCGGACAGCCAACGACCGTCAGAGAACAGACAACAGATGACAGATTTCCTATTCTGTCAGTCACCCCTCCCCGCCAGTCGACCACCGGGACGCCAGGAACCCATGGAAGCCAGCACCGGCACCGCCGCCGACTTCACCGCCCCCGACTTCACCCCCGCCGAGCGCGCCCGCGGCCGGGCGCTGCGCCGCGAGCAACTGCCGTGGGCCCTCGGCGGGCGGGTGCTCGGCCTGGCCCTCACCCTGCTGCTCGGACTGACCCCGCTCGGCGCCGACCTGGTCACCGCGGTCGGCGGCTGGTTCGGCGGCTCCCGGAGCGCCGAGGTGCTCGCCGGCGCGGCCGCCCTCGTCGTCCTCGGCCAGGCCGCGCAGCTGCCCTTCGGGGCGGGCGCACGCACCGTCCGGACCCGGTACGGACTGGTGACCCAGGGCTGGGGCGGCTGGGCAGTGGACGTGCTGCGCGGACTGGCGCTCACGCTGGCGCTGGCACTGCCGGTCGCGTCCGGCCTGTACGCACTGACCGCCTGGTCGCCGGACCGCTGGTGGATTCCGGCGGCGGGCGCGGCGGCGCTGCTCACCGCGGCCCTCTCCTTCCTCTTCCCGCTCGTCGTCGAGCCGGTGTTCAACCGCTTCACGCCGATGCCGCCCGGCCCGCTGCGCGAGGCGCTGCTGGCGCTGGCCGAGCGCGACCGGGTCCGCGTCCGGGACGTCCTGGTGGCCGACGCCTCGCGGCGCACGACGGCGCTGAACGCTTACGTGTCCGGACTCGGCGCGACCCGCCGGATCGTCGCGTACGACACCCTGCTCTCCACGGCCGAGCCGCGCGAGGTGGAGCTGGTGGTGGCGCACGAGCTGGGCCACGTCAAGCACCGGGACGTGCTGACCGGCACCGTGCTGGGCGCGGCGGGCGCAGCCGCGGTGGTGTGCGCGCTCGGCCTGCTCACCGGCTGGGAGCCGCTGCTGTCCGCCGCCGGCGCGACGGACGCGGCCGATCCGCGCTCGCTCCCCCTGATGGCCGCGTGCGCGGCGCTCCTGGGGGCGCTGTCCGGACCGGTACAGTGCGCGGTGAGCCGGCGGATCGAGGCCCGGGCGGACCGCCACGCACTCGAACTCACCTCGGACGCCGAGCAGTTCATCGCAATGCAGCGCAGACTGGCACTGGCCAATGTGTCCGATGTCGACCCGCCCCGGGTGCTTGAGCTACTGTTCGCCACTCACCCGAGTGCGACCCGTCGAATCGCCGCTGCCCGCGCCTGGCAGGCCTCGGCCCGCTGAGCGGACGAGCGGCAGCCGGGCACCGGGGCAAGTTGTTGTATGATGCAACAAATATTCGAGGAGGTAGGTGCGCCGTGCCCGGTCGTGAGACGTCGATCGACACCATCCAGCGCGAGCTGACCGCCTTCGCCCGGCGGGCGCGGCACAAGGCGTCGCAGCTGCACCCGGACCTCTCCCTGGTCACCTACAGCATCCTCGACCTGATCAACGAGCGCGGGGGCTGCCGGGCCGCCGACGTCGCCTCGTACTTCATGCTCGACAAGTCCACCGTCAGCCGCCAGGTCGGCGCCCTGGAGAAGCTGGGGCTGCTGCGCCGCGAGACCGACCCGGAGGACCAGCGCGGCCAGATCCTGCGCGCCACCGAGGCCGGGCTGACCCTGCTGCGCGAAGCCAACGAGCAGCGCCGGATCTCCTTCACCGCACGGTTCACCGACTGGTCGGACGAGGACGTCGCCCGCTTCGCCGACTACCTCGCCCGTTACGGCGCCCAGGACTGAACCGCCCGAGACCGGACCGCCCGAGACCGGACCGCCCGAGACCGGACCTCTCGGCCCGAACCGCGCGGACCTCTCGGCCGAGGCTCCCCCGCGCCCCGGGCCGCCGCCTCTCGGCCCCGCGGGCCTCTCCCGCCGGAATGCGTTCCACCACCCGGACGGTGTACAGAGGAGAGGTGCCACTTCGGCAGCACCCCCGTGACCCGCGCCGGACGTGGCGGCCCGACCGCCGCGCACTGACGGCGCTGCCGCTCGCACTGATCGTCGTGATCGCCGTCGTCGACATCCTGTCGCCACCGGAGATCCACCTCGGCCCGCTGCTCATCGTCGCCCCCGCGATCACCGCCTCCTTCGCCGGCACCCGGGCCACCGTCGCCGTCGCCCTCCTCTCGATCGCCGCCCTCGTCGTCATCGGCGGCGTGCGCGACGGGCTGACCACCGCCAACCACGAGGCGCAGATCGCCGCCCAGATCGTGGTCTCGGCGCTGATCGTCGGCCTGCGCGTGCTGCGCGACCGGCACGAACAGGAGCTGGCCCAGGTCCGCTCGGTCTCCGAGGCGGCCCAACGCGTCCTGCTGCGCCCGCTGCCGGACCGGATCGGGCCGCTGCACCTGGCCTCCGTCTACCTCGCGGCCGAGGCCGAGGCCCAGGTCGGCGGCGACCTGTACGCGGCGGCCAGGACCGCCACCGGTACCCGGCTGCTGGTCGGCGACGTCCGCGGCAAGGGACTCTCCTCGCTCGGCGACGCCGCCCTCCTGCTCGGTGCCTTCCGCGCGGCCGCCCATCTGCACGCCTCACTGCCCGAGCTCGCCGTCTACCTGGACGGCAGCGTCTGCTGGGACCTCGCCCAGCTGGCGGTGCAGGGGCACGACGCCGATCCGGGCGGGGGCGGGCCGAGCGGCGACGGCGGCGAGTCGTTCATCACCGCGGTCATCCTCGACATCCCGGACGACGGTTCGGTGGTCCGGCTGATCGACTGCGGCCATCCGCCCCCGCTCCTGCTGCACACCGGGGGCATCACCGCGCTGGCGGCCCGCAACCCCGCCCCGCCGCTCGGGCTCGGCGACCTCGCGCCGACCGAGTACGAGGTGGAGGAGTACCCGTTCCTCCCCGGCGACCGCCTGTTGGTCTACACCGACGGCGTCATCGAGGCCCGCGACACCCGGCGGCGCTTCTACCCGCTCACCGAGCGGGTCGCCGCCTGGCACGACGAGCGCCCGGCCGCCCTCCTGCAGTGCCTCCGCCGCGACCTGCTCGCCCACGTCGGCGGTCGGCTGGACGACGACGCGGCGATGGTCGCGGTGGAACGGCTACCGGACGGCGGACGGCGGGGCCCGTGATCGATCGCCCGCCCCACCCCGTACCCGCCCACGTCCCCGCGGCCCGCGGCCCGCGGCCCGCCCCCACGGTGCCGACGGTGCCGACGGCCGGGCAGTCCCCGGCTACGGCCGGTACGGCAGTTGCGGCACGTCGAAGCAGGTGGTCGTCATCGACGCCACCTGGGTCACCCAGCCGCCCCTGCCCGACTCGGCGGCGTCCTCCCAGCGGGCGGCGTTCAGACAGGCCCGGGTGAGCCCGGTCGGCGGAGGCTGTGGCACGAAGGCGGCCGGCAGGATCAGCCCGTGCGCGTCGTACGGCTCGGTCCTGTTCATGAAGCGCTCCACACAGGCCCGGGTGAGCTCGGGGCCGCACGGGTCCATCGCGTCGGCGAGCCACTGGGCGCCCGCCCAGCCCTCCAGCTCCCAGGCCGACAGCAGCGGCTCCCGGTCCGGCTGGTAGCGGGCCATCGCCGTCCGGAACTCCCGCACCGCCGGGTACGTCACGTCCTCGTAGTTGAGGCTCGACGCGGTCGCCCACAGCGCGTTGCGGCAGACGGATGAGGCCTGGTAGTCCGTCCCGACGGTCTGGGACCAGTTCTGCACGTTGGTCACCTTCGCCGACACCTGCGCCCCGGCCTCGTCCAGTGCCCGGCAGAGGGCCGCGTTGCCCCGGGTGTCCATGGCGTCGAACAGCAGCTGCGAACCGTCGGCACGCACGGCCGCCGCCACCGCCTGGAAGTTCGGCAGCGCGAAGTCCACCGTCTGCACCAGCACCCGGTAGCCCTCCGCTTCCAGTCCGGCCTTCAGCCGGGCGGCGTAGCGGGCGGAGTCGGCCTGGTTGTACGCGACCACGGCGGCACTGCCCGCGCCCAGCCGCTCCTTGAAGTAACGGAACACCTCGGTGGTCTGGTAGAGCGTGCCGTTCCAGCCGACCGCGTGGCCGTCGCGCGGCGCGCTGCTGCCGTAGATGCCGTAGAGGTGCGGCCAGCGGTCGTACGCCGTGCCGATCGGCTGGCCGCCGACGTCCGGCACGCCCTGGCCGCTCACGTAGGGCGCGCCCGCGTAGTCCAGCACGCTGCCGGAGACGAACGCGAAGACGCGCTCCTGGTCGATCAGCCGGTGCACGCAGTCCTGGTTGCCGATGCCGCTGCCGCCGTCGTCGCAGGCGACCAGACGGACGGTGCGTCCGTGCAGGCCGCCCCGGTCGTTGAGGGCCTGGAAGAAGGCCTGCGCACCGTAGCGCGGCCCGCTGAACACCTCGCTGCCGACGGGGCTGGTCAGCGAGGTGACGATGCCGATCCGGATCTCGGTCGCGGTGACCCCGGTGTCGGAGGCGGGGTTGCCGCCGGAGCCGGGCCCCGGACCGGTCCCGCCGCCGGGGGTCGGGCGCCCGATGAACGCGGAGTCGGGCAGCCGGGTACCGCAGCCCGTCATGAGCAGCAGGAGGAGCGCGACCGCCGGCGCGAGGGCTGCGGCGAGCAGCCGACCGGCCGGCCGGCCCGGGCGCCCCCCGCCGGGGGGGGGGGGGGGCCCCCCCGCGCGGGGGGGGGGGCGCGGGGGGGCCCCCCGCCCGGCCCCCCCCGGGGCGGCGCCCCCGCCCCGCGGGGGGGGGGGGCGCGCCCCCCCCCCCCCGGCCTGCGAGGCCGTCAGCCGCATCCGGGAATCGGCGTCCCGCCGGCACCGCCGGCCTGGGTGAGCAGGCCGCAGAGCGTGGAGCGGGCGACCTTCCACGTCCCGTTCTCCAGCACGGCCTGGCCGCTGGCGGCCGGCTCGACCACGGCGCCCTGGAGGGAGAGCGAATAGGTGACGGTGGCCTGGGTCGCCGAGGTGAACGCCACGTCCGTCACCTTGGCCTGCACCTGGCCGATCCTCGGGTCCTGCGAGAAGCCCTGGAGCACCGGGAGCAGCACGTCCCCGTTCTGGAGCAGCTTGGCCTTGTCGGCGATCGGGGTGGCCGGGTCGAAGAACTTCTCCCAGTTGGCGGTGACCTCCGCCTTGGCGGCCGCCGGATCGGCGGGCGCGGTACCGGTGGCACTTGCCGAGGCCGTGCCCGACGCCGCCGCGGAGGCCGCCGCGGAGGCAAGGCTGGAGACGGCGGCGGAGACCGACGCCGCCGCGGACGCCAGGGCCGAGGACGTGGCCGTGGAGCCGGAGCCGCTGCTGCCGCATCCGGCCGCCGCGCCCGCCAGCAGCACCACGAGCAGCACGCTCGCGGACCGCCGGACCAGGCCGCCGCCGTGACGGGTGCCGCGCTGCGTCACATGCATGGTGTTCCTCTCGCCGGGCGCCGTCACGAGCGCCTTCCCGGGCGCTTCCAGGAGTGCTGCCCCGGGTGCCTTCCCGGATCCGTCCCGGATGCTGTTCCAGGCCGTTCCTGGAAACGTCGCAGGTGACACCATGAAGGCGGATCCATGGACGAATCGCAATCCGAGGACGAGAGCCCTCGTCACGCGGTGAAGCGGACGCCCGGGCCGGAGCTCCGAGCGGCTCGGGAGACACGCGAGTGGCTCGGCTGGGCCCTTGCGGCGGCCGGGGCCGTCCTGTGCGTACTGGGCTGGTACGGGGTCTCCGGCGAGCAGTTCGTCGAGCAGCAGATCCCCTATCTCGCGTCCTCCACCATCCCGGGCGCCGCGCTGGTGGTGGCGGGCACGGTCATGGTCGCCCTGCGCGCCTCCGCCCGCTCCAAGTCCCAGACGCCGCGGGGCGATCCGACGGATCTGCGGATCGAGCAGCTGTACGCCCTGCTGGTCGAACCGGCCGACGCGGGTGCCGCCGCCGGGCCGGACGAGCGGACCGCGCCGGACTCCGACGGCGCCCCCGGCCCGGGCCACCCGGGCCACCCCGCCGCGCCCCCGCTCGCCGCCGACCGACTGGCCCTGCCCGAGGGCACGCTCTACCACCGCCCGGGCTGTCCGCTGATCACCGACAAGCCCCGCGCCGAGCCGGTCGACGCCGACGCCGTCCGGTCCAGGGGGCTGACCGCCTGCCGGATCTGCGAGCCGCCGCTCCCCGACGGACCCACTCCTGCGGGCGAATCCGCCCCGCCGAACTGCTGAGGCGGCCGACCGGATGAACGACACGAACCCGAACGCCACGACCGCGGACGGCACGCGCCCGAACGCCACGAACCCGAACGCCACGAACCCGAACGCCACGAACCCGAGCAGCACGAGCCCGGACGACACCGCCCCGAGCGGGCCGGCGGCGGCGACGGACGGCGCACCCCCATGACCGACATGTCGGCCCTCGGCCTCACCCTAGACCTCGCCCTCGCCGGGCTCACCGTCGGCAGCGCGGCCGCGCTCAGCGGTGTCGGCCTGGTGGTCTGCCACCGCGCGACCGGCGTGCTCAACATCGCCCAGGGCGCCCAGGCCATGGCCGTCGCCTACCTGCTGCGCGACCTGGTCGTGGTGCGCCACTGGCCGGTCTGGCCGGCCGTGGCGGTCTGCCTGCTGCTGGTCGCGCCCGCACTCGGGGTGCTGATGGACGTCCTGGTGTACCGCCCGCTACAGCGCCGCGGCGCCGGTCCGGCCGAGACGATGGTGGCCGGCCTCGGGGTGTTCGTGCTGCTCATCGGCATGGTGGTGCTGCTCTGGGGCGCGGCGCCGGTGAGCGGCGCCCCCTCGCCGTTCGGCGGCGCGCCGATCGCGCTGCCCGGCGGCCACACCCTGCGGCCCGACACCGTGGCGCAGCTCGGCGCGATCCTCGTCCTCTGCCTCGCGGTGGCCGCGATCGGCCGCTTCACCCGCTTCGGCCTGCGGCTGCGCGCGGTGGTGGACGACCGCAGGCTCGCCGTACTCGCCGGAGTGGACGCCGACCGGGTGTCGGCGGCCGGCTGGGCGTTCGGCTCGTTCACCGCCGGACTGGTCGGCATCGCGCTCGCGCCGTACCTGCTGCTCGACCCGTACGGGCTGCCGCTGCTGGTGATGGAGACCATGGCGGTCGCGGTGGCGGCCCGGCTGCGGAGCATTCCGGTGGCGGTGGCGACGGGCCTCGGTCTCGGCATCGCGCAGGCCGAACTGACCCGGCTGCGCCCCGCGGGCCAGCTGCTGCCGCTGGTCCAGGCGGTGCAGGCCAACCTGTTCGTGATCGCGCTGCTCGTCGCCGCCCTGTGGGCGGGGCCCCGGATCCCGGGCGGCGAGCGGAGCGGGGTCGACGGGTGGGGGGCGGGCGGCCGGACGGCGGGCCGGCGCGGGCCGACCGGCGGCGGGCGGGCGGCCCTGGCGGTCGGCCTGGTGCTGCTCCTGCTGCCGCTCGGCTTCCGAGCCGACGACCTGCGCGGCGCGCTGCCGGTACCGGCCCTCGCCCTGATCCTGCTCTCGATCGTGGTGGTGACCGGTTACGGGGGCCAGATCTCGCTCGGCCAGGCCGGGTACGCGGGGATGGGCGCGCTCGGCACGGGGCTGCTGATGTCGGGGCGGATCCCGGGCGTCCCGGCGCTGCCCGCCGCGCCGGCCCTGCTGCTCGCGGTCCTGGCCACCGCCCCGCTCGGGCTGCTGACCGGCTGGCCGGCGATCCGCCGCCGGGGGCCGGCCCTGGCCCTGGTGACCTTCGCGGTCGGCACGGCGATGAGCCGGTTCGTCTTCCAGCAGCCGTACGCGACCTCCGGGCTCAGCCTCGACCGGCCGGCCTTCCTGGCGGGCGACCGCGCCTTCTACCTGGCCGAACTGGTACTGCTGGGGGCGGGCCTGGTCGTGGTGCGCAGGCTGCACCGGGGACGGCTCGGACGGGCGCTGACGGCGATGCGCGACCACGAGCCGGGTGCGGTCGCGGCGGGTGTGGACGTACCGGGGCTGAAGCTGTTCGCCTTCGTGGTGGGCGCCGCGCTGGCCGCGCTCGGGGGCGGGCTGATGGGGTTGGCCGGGCGGGCCTTCGACCCGGCTGCCTTCGACCCGGTGCGCGGGCTGCTCTGGTTCGCGGCCGTGGTGGTGGCCGGCGCGGACAGCGCGCTCGGCGCGGTGCTGGCCGCCGCCCTGCTGATCGGCCTGGACGCGGGCACCCTCGCAGGGGTCTCGGCGGTGGCGGTCGGCGTCCTCGCGGCGGCGATCGGCCGGCTCCCGGGCGGGATCGCGGGTCTGGCCGTGCGACTCCCCCGCCGCTCCCCGCCGCAGCCGCGATCTCTCCCGCCGGTCCGCCTCACCCCCGCCGGCCGCCGCGCCCGGGCCCTGGTCGACGCCCGCCGGCCTGGCCCGTCCGACGGGGGCGGACCGTGAACCGCGTCGGCCCCCGCACCGCCCGGCTGACCGCCCGGGGCGTCGTCCGGCGCTACGGCGGGATCGCCGCGGTGGCCGGGGTGGACCTGAGCGCGCCGCCGGGGCGGATCACCGCCCTGATCGGGCCGAACGGGGCCGGCAAGAGCACCCTGTTCGACTGCCTGGCCGGGACGGTCCGCCCGGACGCCGGCCGGGTGCTGCTCGGCGGCCGGGATGTCACCCGGCTGGCCGCGCACACCCGGGTGCGACTGGGCCTGGCCCGGACGTTCCAGCAGATCGCCGTCTTCCCGACCCTCTCGGTGGCGGACAACGTCCGGATCGGCGCCGAGCAGCGGCACCGGGGGCGGCACCAGGGTCGGGGCCGCGACGTTCGGGCGGAGGACGCGGACACCGCACGCGCCCTGGCGCTGCTCGGCCTGCAGCGGCTGGCGGCGCAGCCCGCCGGCGACCAGCCGACCGGGGTGCTGCGCCTGGTGGAACTGGCCCGGGCACTCGCGGGCCGCCCGCGCGTCCTGCTGCTGGACGAGCCGGCGGCCGGTCTGGACACCGTGCAGACCGGCCGCCTGGCCTCCGTCCTGCGCGGCCTCGCCGACCGGGGCATGGCGCTGCTGCTGGTGGAGCACGACGTCGACCTGGTCGCCGAGCTGGCCGACACGGTCTACGCGATGGCCGACGGCCAGGTGGTGGCGTGCGGCCCGACGGCCGCGGTGCTGGCCGACGCACGGGTCGCCCGGGCCTGGGGCGGGGCGGCTCCGGAGGTGGGTGACACCTGACGGCCGACATCTGACGGCTGACAGCTGACAGCTGACAGCTGACGCATAGCAACTGACGAATGACAACTGACAGATTTCAGATTCCCGATGACGACGAACCGATGACAGTGCCCCGCTAGCAGCCGCCGCCCCACCACCCCGAACCGGAACCCCCGTGCCCATCGAAGCCGCCCTGCTCGACGCCCGTGTCCGCTACGGCCCCCTCGAGGCGCTGCACGGCGTGGACCTGGCCTTCCCGGCCGGCCGCGTCACCCTGCTCCTCGGCCGCAACGGCGCCGGCCGGACCAGCGTGCTGCACGCCCTGGCCGGCGTCGTACGGCTGTCGGCCGGGCGGGTGATGTGGCGGGGGCGGGACGTCACGGCGCTCGGAGCGCGTCAGCGGGTACGGCTCGGGCTGGCCCTCGTCCCGGCGGAACGCGCGGCCTTCGCCTCCCTGACCGTGGCCGAGCACCTCGACCTCGCTGCGGGCGCAGCGGAGGCCGCCGGGAGGACCGGGAGCCGGGGCGGCCACTCCGAGGCCCTGGACCTCTTTCCGGAGCTGACTCCCCTGCTCACCCGCCCGGCCGGCACGCTCTCCGGAGGTCAGCAGCAACTCGTGGCGGTGTCCCGGGCGTTGAGCGCCCGACCGCGCCTCCTCCTGCTCGACGAGCCGGACCGCGGCCTGGCCCCCGCCCTCGCCGCCCGACTGCACGCCCACCTGCTGGCGGAGGCGGACGCCGGGGGCCGGACGGTCGTGGTGACCGCGCAGTCGCTCCCCCGGAGCCTGGCCGGTGCGGCCGTGGTCCACGTGCTACACCGGGGCGAGGTCGGCTTCTCCGGGGAGCCCGCGGAGCTGGGAGGCCGCCCCGCCGCAGCGCCGTGACCGACCCGCCCGGCCCTGCACACCACAAGTCCCGTGCCCCCTATTGCGCCAGGTACCCGCCGTCCACCGGAAGAACCACCCCGGTGATGAACGAGGCCTCGTCCGAGGCCAGGAACAGCACGGCGGCCGCCACCTCGGCCGGCGTGCCCAGCCGCCCCATCGGGTGCAGCTTCTCGATCGCCTCCAGGTACTCGGGCCCGCCCGGCTCGTCCCGCAGGCGGCCCACCCGCTCGGTGGTGATCGTCCCGGGGGCGACGGCGTTGACCCGGATCCCGCGGTCCGCCCACTCCACGGCCAGGTGCTTGGCCAACCCGGAGGCGACGAACTTCGCGGGCCCGTACACCGCCTGACCGCGCTGCCCGGCCTCACCGGAGATGGAGGACAGGCAGACGATCGCACCGCCGGAACCACCGGACCCGCCGGACCCGCCGGAACCACCAGGCCCGCCACTCATCGCCTCGACCGCATACTTGCAGGTCAGGAACATCCCGCGGCCGTCGACGGCCATCACCCGGTCCCAGTCCTCGGCCTCGGCCTCGGTGATCTCCATCAGCGGGATCACGCCCGCGTTGGCCACCAGCACGTCCAGGCGACCGTGGCGTTCGACGGCGGCCCGGATCATCCGGCGGGCGTCGTCCGGTTGCGCGACGTCGCCGACCACCGTGCTGACGGACTGCGGCAGTTGCTCCGCCAGCCGCCGCAGTCCGTCCGCGTCGATGTCCGTCGCGACGACCAGGGCGCCCTCCCGCGCGAAGCGTTCGGCCACCGCCCGGCCGATGCCGCTCGCCGCACCCGTGACCACACACGACTTGCCGGCCAGTCGCCCGGCTCCCACATCGGTTTTCACGGCGCCGACGATACCGAGTACCCGTCAGAATTCCCGGCACGACGCCGAGTTGGACGCCGCACCGGGCCTTCGAATCCCGCCCCCGGGGTCGCTCAGTGCTCGGCGGCCGCCGCCCGGACGTCCGTCGCCACCGCCTCGGCCGGCGGCAGGTTCGGCTGCGGATGCGTGAGCAGGTGCACCCCGGCCGCGAGGGCGCCGCCGACCAGCGGGGCCAGCAGGAACAGCCAGAGCTGCGACAGCGCCCCGCCGCCCGCGAACAGCGCCGGGCCCAGGCTGCGGGCCGGGTTCACGGACGTGCCGGTCAGCGGGATGCCGACCAGGTGCACGACCACCAGCGCCATCCCGATCGGCAGTCCGTCGAAGCCGGTGACGGCCAGCCGGTGGGTGACCGCGAGGACCACGTACACCAGCAGGAAGGTCAGGATCACCTCGGTCAGGAACGCACCGGCCGCGTTGATGTGCACCTGGGAGCGGTCGCCCCACCCGTTGGTGCCGAGCTTCCCGTGGGTCTGCAGGCCGGGTATCTGCCCGGCCAGCACGAGGACCAGCGCCGCGCCCGCGATCCCGCCGAGGAACTGCGCGATCCAGTACGACACCGCCGTCCGCCCGTCGATCCGGCGGGCCAGCAGGAACCCGAGCGTCACCGCCGGGTTGACATGGCAGCCGGAGATCGGCCCGAGTGCGTACGCCAGCGCGAGCAGCACGAAGCCGAAGGCCAGCGCGATGCCCACCGAGCCGATCGCCTCTCCCGCCACCACCGCGGCACCCACCGCCAGCAGTACCAGCAGCAGAGTTCCCAGAAACTCGCCGACCACCGCGCGCCTGTCCATCCAGTCCTCCTGACCGGGTCAGGTGGGCGGCGCCGCGCCGCCCACACCCGGTCAACCCTCCGTAATCGAACGAGGGAGCGCATATCGGCCGAACGGCCCAACCCCGCCAGCACTGGGGATCCACCTCCGGAATTACTCCATTCGGGTGAGGCGGATACCCCTGACGGCTCAGCCCACGACCAGCACGACCTTCCCTCGGACGTGCCCCTGCTCGCTCACCCGGTGCGCCTCCGCCGCCTCCGCCAGCGGGAGCACCCGGTGCAGCGGCAGCCGCAGTGTGCCCGCCGCGTGCAGTTCGAGCGCCGCGTCGAGCGCCGGGCGGCTGTAGTGGACGACCTCCCGGCCCCCGCTGAACCGCACCCCGTACTCGGCGGAGCCCACCCAGTCGGAGATGGTGAGCACGTTCTCCGCGCCACCGGTCAGCTCGATGGACAGCGGGAGGACCCCGCCCTGACCCGCCGCGTCCAGGGCCCGGTCGACCCCCTCGGGAGCGGCGGCCCGCACCCGCTCGGCGAGCCCGTCACCGTACGTCACCGGGATCGCGCCCAGCTCACGCAGCCGGGCGTGGTTGGCCTCGCTCGCCGTGCCGATCACCCGGATCCCCCGCGCGCGGGCGAACTGCAGCAGCACCGTGCCGACCCCGCCCGCCGCGCCGTGCACCAGCAGCGTCTGCCCGCTCTGCACGCCCAGCAGGTCCAGCGCCCGCCAGGCCGTCTCGGCGGCCACCGGTATCGCGGCGGCCTCCTCCCAGCTCAGCGTGGCCGGCCGGCGGGCCAGCTCGGTGGTGCCCAGCAACGCGTGTTCGGCGTACGCGCCGGCGACGGTCCGGCCGAACACCTCCTCGCCCGGCCGCACGTCCGTGACGCCCTCGCCGACCGCCTCGACCACGCCCGCCGCCTCGTACCCCGGCACATAGGGGAACTCCACCGGGATCAGCGCGGTCATCCCACCGCTGCGCACCTTGTGGTCCACCGGGTTGACACCCACCGTGCGGACGGCGATCCGCACCTGGCCGGGGCCGGGGGCGGGCAGGTCGATCACGATCGGGTGCAGCACGTCCGCGCTGCCGTACCCGGTGTAGCCGATGGCCTTCGTCATGAATCCCACAGTCCTTTGCTCGTCGGGGAGTTCGCTTCCTTGACGTCTCCAGCCTGGCGTCCGCACGGCCGGCCACCGGCTGCCCGTTCGGCCGGTTCGACCTGGCCGAACGGCCAGGGCTGCGTGCGAACCGCCCGGCTGGCCTCTCTTTCGGGTCACGTCGGATCAGGGGGCGGCGTTGGCGTGCGTGCATCGGCGGTGCGGAGGAGGGAGTCCATGCGGTGGGGGCACCTCCCGGCCGAAGGCCGGGGGCGTGCGTGCTCCGGCGTCACCACCCGGCGAGGTCCGAAAGAGAGGCCCTAGGCTGAAGGGCATGGCGGATGACCGGGGGGATCGCATGGCGGACGGCACAACGGCAGGGACGGCACCCGGCGCCGGGCTCCCCCTCCCCGGCTGGGCAGGCCCCGAGGACGCGCTGGCGCGGGCGGTGGAGGTGCTGCGGGCGCCGCGGCCCGCCATCATGCGGCGGCTCTCCGAGGTGCTCGCCGACCTCGTCCCGCACACCGCGATCGCCCAGCTCAGCGGCGTCTGCACGCACTCCCCCACGGGCTCGTACGGCCGCGCCGACGCGACCGGGCGGATCACCAGCCTGGAGCTGGGCCGGTTGGCGGAGTCGGTCCGGCCGGGGCGGCCCTGGCAGGGCGAGGCGGTGCTGGCCGGCTCCACCCGCCCGGCCGTCGCCGTCTCGGCGGCGCCCGCGGGTACCAACGGCGCGCTGCTCGTCCTGGTCCGGGCGGCCGACGGGCCGCTGCCCGAGTCGGCGCTCGCCGTCCTCCAGCAGCTGTGGGAGCTGGTCACCGCCCACACTCACCACCGCGCCACCGACGCCGCGCCGCAGCACGCGGTCGCCTCCCGCGCCTCGGCGATGGCCCGGGCCCGGGCGATCGCCGAACTGACGGGCACACACGCCTCGGCGCTGTCCGCGATCCTCGCCACCCTGCGCTCCGCCGCGCTGGACGACGCCGCCGCCCGCAACAGCGCCACCGAGCTCGCCGTCTCGTCCCTGCTGGAGCTGCGGGCCGGCGCCGACCTCGACCGGGAGTTGAGCGAGGAGCCCGTTGACACCGCGTTCGCCCGCCTCGCCGACGAGCTGCGCCCGCTGCTGCGGCACGGCCCCGTCCGGCTCGACCTGCTGCCGCCCGCGGCGGCCGGGACCACCGCAACCGTCGCCGCAACCGCAACCACAACCACGGTCACCAGGACGGGATCCGGCACCCCGCGGATCCCCGCCGACATCGCGCACACCGCCCGGGCGGCCGTCCGCTCCACCGTCCTGGCCATGCTGGAGCAGGACAACCTGAGCCGCCTACACGTGAGTTGGCAGCTGGTGGCGGACACCCTGCGCGCGGTGGTGCGCGACGACGGACCAGGCCTACTCGCCGTCGAGGCGCTCGCCGTGCACCGGACGGCGGACCGGGTCACCGCACTGGAGGGCCGGCTGACCGTGGACGCCGTCCCCGGCTGGGGCACCACCGTCACCGTCGACCTGCCGCTCAACGCGCCGGGCGTACCGGTCTCCGCCGACCCCCTGGACGGTCTTCAGCCAAGGGAGTTGGAGGTCCTCGACCAGCTCGCCCAGGGCCGCCGCAACCGGGAAATCGCCCTCGCCCTGCACATCAGCGAGTCCACGGTGAAGTTCCATGTCGCCAACATCCTGGCCAAGTTGGGCGTCGCCTCACGCGGCGAGGCGGCCGCGCTCGCCCATCGCGCGGGGCTGCCGACCGCCGCCACGCTCTACGCGGCGTCCTGACGCCCGAAGCAGGCACCACCCGGGGAGCCGGGAACCCGCACCCCGCCCCTCGGGCCCGTCCGCCCCCCGCCGACGGGTCAGCCGGTCGGCCGTGACGAGCCGACCGTCCCCGGAGACTCGGCCAGCCGGGCCATCTGGCGGCGGCCCAGCTCGACGGTGCGGCGCATGTGCCGCAGCAGGACGGCGAGGTCGGCCTCGTCGTCCTCCCGGAACATCTCCTCCCAGTCGGCACCCAGATCCCGCCAGACGGCACCGAACCGCTCCAGCGCCTCGGGCACCACCTCGACCAGGACGCGTCGGCGGTCCCGGTCGTCCCGCCGCCGGGTGACCAGGCCGGCCTTCTCCAGCCGGTCGACCAGCCTGGTCGCCGAGCCGCTGGTCAGGCCGGTCATGTCGGCGATCCGCCCGGTGGTGACCGGCCCGCCTTCGAGGCCGAGGAGGTTGAGGCACTGCAGGTCGGTGGGGTGCATGCCGAGGTGGTCGGCGACGGCCTGGTTGAAGAGGACGTACGAGGCGAGGTAGCGGCGGGATTCGGGCCACAGCTGCGCCAGCAGGTCGTCACGTGCCATGGGCGGGGCCTCGCTCCCTCGGTGTCTCCGTTGTACTCACACCCTATACGGTCTCGAATTAAACAGTTGCGCCACGCAGGCAATCCCGTCTACATTTATCTGCATGACGCAGATATCAACGATCTCCCCCGCCCCGGTCGCCGTCACCGGAGCCACCGGCGCCCAGGGCGGCGCCACCGCCCGCGCACTGCTGCGCCTCGGCCTCCCGGTCCGCGCCCTCACCCGCGACCCCGCCGGACCGGCCGCCGCCGCCCTGCACGCGCTCGGCGCCGAGGTCGTCCGGGCGGACTTCGACGACCCCGCCTCGCTGGCCGCCGCCCTCGGCGGCGCCGGAGCACTGTTCGCGATGTCCACGCCGTTCGGCAGCGACCTCGACACCGAGGTCCGCCAGGGCGAGGCCCTGCTCGACGCGGCCGCGGCCGGCGGGGTGCGGCACATCGTCCTCACCTCGGCCACCAACGCCGACCGGTCGACGGGCATCCCGCACTTCGAGACCAAGTGGCGGCTGGAGCAGCACCTGGCCGCCCTCGACGTGCCGTGGACGGTGATCGGCCCCGGCGCCTTCATGGAGAACTACGCCAACGGGTGGACCCTGCGGTCGCTGCGCGAAGGCGTCCTCCACCTGCCGATGCCGGCCGACCGGCCGATGCCGCTCATCGCCGCCGCCGACATCGGCGCCTTCGCCGCCCTTGCGCTGTCCCGCCCCGAGGAGTTCGCCGGACGGCGGATCGACATCGCCTCCCAGTGGCGCACCCCCGAGCAGATCGCGGCCGCCATCTGCGCGGCGAGCGGCCGCGACATCCGCTTCGAGGAGGTGCCGCTGTCCGTCGTCGCCGGCTACTCGGAGGACCTGGCCGCGATGTTCCGCTACTTCCAGGAGACCGGCCTGGACGTGGACGTCGACGCCCTGCACGCGCGGTACCCGGAGACCGGCTGGCACACCGTCGAGGCCTGGGCCGCCGAGCAGTCCTGGGACCTCGGCCCCGCGTAACAGGACCGGGGCGAGGCCCTCGGGCGGGAACCCCGCGCGTGCCCCCCGCCGCTACCGGTCGGCGGACTGCGGAGTGCCGGCGCCCCGCTCATAGGTGAGGAAGACCGCGCCGCCGTCGAGGACGGTGTGGCCGGCGAGCTCCCAGGCGCTGGGCGCGAAGTCCGCGGCCCGCCCGAACAGGGGTATACCCGAACCGATGCTCAGCGGGCTGAACTTGACGATCAGCCGGTCGATCTCGCCGTACAGCGCACCGGCCAGCTCGCCGCCGCCGACCAGCCAGATGTCCTTGCCCTCCTCCTCCTTCAGCGCCCGCACCCGCGCCACCGGGTCGCCGGCCACGAGCTCGACGCCGGCGTCCGGGCTCCCGGCGAGCGTCCGGGAGAAGACCAGGTGCCTGAGGTGGGGGTAGGCGTCGGTCACGCCGGCCGCGAGGCCGACCTCATAGCTCTTGCGGCCTTCGACCACCGTGTCGAAACGGGTGCCTTCGGCGGTGACGCCGAGCGCGGCCCGGGCCGGGCCGGGCAGGGTCTCGGGGTACTCCTCGATCAGGTACTGGATGTAGTCCCCGGAGGGGGACCAGAAGCCGCCGGGGCCGGTGGGGTCGGAGCCGTCCGGCCCGGCGATGAAGCCGTCGAGCGTTGAGGCGATGAAGTAGACCAGCTTGCGCAAGTAATGTCCTTCCGGGGATCGGTCGTCGGACCGTGGTGAGAGGTGTGCGGCCCGGATCCGGGCGCCACCGGGGTGCTACGTGGTGGGTACTACGCGGCGGGTGCTACCTGGCGGGTGCTACTTGGTCGGTGCTACTCGGCGGTGGTGGGGAACGGGCCGACGATGCGCTCCACCGCCTGCGCGACCAGTTCGTCGCGCTCGGCGTCCGTGAGGACGTCCGGCAGGGTGAGCTGCTCGACGACCAGCCAGTTCATGGCCAGGTACATCAACAGGACGGCGGTCGCGCCGCCCGGCAGGCCGGCGGCCTCGTGCCGGGCGACGTTCTCGTCGATGTCGGAGCGGACCCGCTCGGTGAGCAGCGTCCGCAGCTCCGGCCTCCTGGTGGCCTCCAACCGCAGCTCCAGCAGCGCCAGGTACCCGGACCGGAAGGCCGAGACCCTGTCGACGCTCCCCCGCAGCATCGCGCCGTACGAGGCGGCGTCCAGGGCCTGGTCGAACATCTCGGTGATCGCGCCCTCTTCGGGCCTGAGCTGCTCGTAGACGCGGGCGCCGGCCTGGACGAGCAGGTCGTCGCGATTGCGGAAGTAGTTGGACGCGGTGCCGATCGGGACCGCCGCCTCCTTGTCGACGGCGCGCAGGGTCAGACCGCGCGCGCCGTCCCGGGCGAGGACCTCGATGGCGCCGTCGAGCAGCGCGGCCCGCCGGGCCGGATTCTGCCGCATCCCGCTCTCCCTCCTCGTACTGAAGTGCGCCAAGCAAACCACTGCAATCGAAGTACGTCAAGTGCAGTGGTAAGCCAGGCGGCACCCAGCGGAGGCACCGGCCGTCCGCCCCCGCGAGGGGCGGGCGGCCGTCGGTTTCTGCGGCCGGTTGGTCAAAGGATGGCCAGGACGCGCCAAGAGCCCCATACTCGAAGGGAGTTGGCCCTAGCCACCGGGGGGGTGGATGGCGATCCCATCCGGCGGGTCCGACGCGGCCCCGCCGCCGCTCCGGCCTGCGGCCCATCCTCCGCCGCCCACGAGGCCGCCCACGGGTCCGCCCACGGGGCCGCCGACGAGACCTCCCAGCAGGCCGCATGCCGCGTCGGAGGCCACCCGGCTGCTGTGTGCGGGCGTGTATCTCGACCCCGAGTACCGGCGGCGCGTCATCAGCGAGCTGGTGGAGCACGGGAACCGTACGGTTGCGCCGTCCCTCGGGTTCGACCTCGTACCGGTCCTGGCGCACGCGCTGCGGGCACGGGCGGCCGAGATCCGGACGGGAGCGGTGCTCCTGGCCGTCTGGGTGGCGTTCCTGCTCGCCCCCATGCTGCTGCCGCCGGTCCGCCCCGGGTCGACGCCGCTGCAGCAGTTGGAGCGGTCGGTCGCCGAGTCGCTGTCCGTCGACCACCTGCCGGTCTCCTCCTTCGCGTTCCTCTTCGCGCTGGTCTGCCTGCTGTCCTGGTACGGGAAGACGCCCGCCCAACGGGACCGGGCCCTCTACCCGGTCACCGTCGCCGCGCCCGGATCGGACCTGCCCCGGTCGTCGTGGACCGAGGCCTTCGCCGTGCTCGCCGGACTGGCGCAACTCGGCTACCTGTTCCTCGCCCTGACCGCGCTGCCCTCCGGGCACGTCGACGGGGTGGTCTTCCCGGTGCTGCTGAGCATCCCGGTCTGGGTCCACCGCCGCGTGGTCGCCCGGACCATCCGCCACGACCTGGGCCGCACGACGTTCCCGACCAGGCCGCGCGCCGAGCTGCCGGCCTCGCCCCGCTACCGCGCCGTCGGCGCCGCGATCGACCACGAGCAGTTCTCCCAGCTGACGGTGTACGACTCGGCCCACCCGTTCCTCGGCGCGGGCAAGCCGTACCAGCCGTGGTCCTTCGCCCTGGAGCTCAAGCGCGCCCGGGGTGCGCCTGAGTCCGGTCCCAAGCCGGCGCCGGCACCGTCCGCGGCGGACCAGGAGCTCACCGCCCGGGCGGTCCTGGACCTCATCGTGCCGCGGCTGGAGGCGCTGCGGCGCTCGGCGGCCGACACCAGCCGGGACCGGCTGAAGGACCTGGAGATCGAGGAGTTCGTCTACCTGCCCGTCGGCCCGCGCCGCGAGGACGTGCTGCGCGACCCGGCCTCCGTCGCCGCCCACCTGCAGCACGCGGTGAACGAGGGCGCGGAGCGGCGCCGGCACTTCCTGCGGATCAGGGTCGGCGCCTGGGACGAGCACGTCGTGCTGTCGGTCCTGATCCGCGTGCACACCCAGGGCCGGCTGCTGGTCCTGGAGGTCGTGCCGCACGTCCTGAACCCGATCCGGGCCGACTACGCGCGGCTGGCCGACGCCGTCGCCCAGGGCGACCACGCGGGCGTCGCCGGGGCAGGGCGCTCGGCGGTCTCCGCGGCCGTGGCCGGTCCGGCCGCGATCCGGGCGCTGCTGCGGCTCGGCGGCGGGCGGCCGTTCGGGTCGCTCGGGCCGGCCGCCGGCCCCGCCGTCTCGCTGCGGGAGCTCGCCGCCGCCCCGACCGTCTCGCTCTTCCAGGAGCTGGACATCAGCCGGTACGTGAAGACGATCCAGGAGCGGATCATCGACGGCGTGCGCGACTCGCTGCGCAACGAGGGCTACGAGACCGGCCGTTTCGAGCAGTACATCGTGCAGGTCCACGACGGCGGGGTCTACATCGGGGCGATGAGCGGCGGCGCCGTCGCGACCGGGTCGGGAGCCTCGGCCCGGCACAGCTCCTCGCCCCGCCCCCGCGGTACCGCAGGAGGCGGGACGACATGACGACACACCACCAAGGGGGCCCGGTGACCGGGAAAGACGACGACGAGCAGCAGGCGCCGGGCACGCGGAGCGGCACCCCGCAGGTGTCCGGCGGCATCACCGCCAACCACGTCACGGGCGGGGCGATCGCGGTCGGCGACGGAGCCGTCGCGGAGGACCGGTCCCACCGGACCGGCCAGACGCCCCCGCCGCCGGCGCCGGCAGGCTGGCCCGAGGGCCGGACGCCCGCCCCGGTGCCCGGCAGCGTCATCGTCAACACCCTGCGGGACACCCCGGTCGCCGTCGGCCGGAACGCGCGGGCCGTCAACGACTCCGTACAGGTCGGCGCCGAGATGCTGGAGCTGCTGCGCGCGGTCACGACCCTGCGCAGCCACCTGCCGGTGCTCGCCCGGACCGAGGGCGACGACATCGACGAGGTGGACCAGCGGCTCGCCGAGGTGCAGACGGCGATCGAGCAGACCGGCCGGGTGGAACCCGGGCGACTCGACCGGCTGCGGAGCCTGCTGACCGGATCGGTCACGGCGGTGTCCGGCCTCGCCTCGACCCTCACCGTCATCCAGGCGATCACCCAGCTGCTCGGCTGAGGCGCCGACGGGGACACCGGGGGCACACGGACCACACGGACCACACGGGACACAGGAACGCAGGGGACGCAGGGGACGCAGGGGACGCCGGGACACGGGGGACGCAGTGGCGGAATGGGACGCGGAACGCCAGCAGTGGGTGACCGGGCCGCCCGCGCACCCGCCGGGCGCCGCCGCGCCCCCTCCCGGTGGGGCCCGCGCCCGCCCGGCCCTCCTGGCGGCGGCCGCCGTGGCGCTCTGCGCCGCGCTCGCGGGCGGCGGCTGGCTGCTGCTGCACCGCGGCTCCGGGGACGGCCCCGCGACGACCACCCTCTCGGACGGCCCGGCCGCCCCTGCCGTCAGCTCCGCCGCCGGATCGGCCCCGACCCGGCCCGACCCGGTGCCGGCGCAGCCCGCCCCGACACCGGCGCAACCCGCCGCGACGCCGACACCGACGGCCGACCCCACCCCGCCCTTCTCCCTCGTCCGGGACCCCGCCGGATTCACCCTCGCCGTGCCCCAGGGCTGGCAGCGCAGCGGCGAGGGGAAGTCCGTCCTGTACAAGTCCGCCGACGGCGCCCGCCTCGTCCAGGTCATCACCATGGCCGAGCGGACCCCGTACGCGGCCGTCGCCGCCACGGACGCCGACCTGGCCAAGAACACGGTGAGGTACCCGGGTTACCGCAGGATCCGACTGGAGGAGACCGCCGGCGGCGCCGAGCTCGAGTACTCCTACGACTCGGCCGAGTACGGTACCCGCCGCGCCGTCGACCACGCCCTCACCGCCTTCGACGGCACCGTGTACGCGCTGCTGGTGGCGGGGCCGCCCGACGACTGGCCGGCACTCCAGCACGTCCACCGGACGGTGCTGGGCTCGTTCTGCGTCGCCGACCACTGCCCGGCCACCGGCGGTTGATCACGCCGGGAGCCCGGCGGCGCTCACCCGCGCCGCCCTCCCCAGCGGCGCTCGCGGTAGCGGTCGCACGGGCAGGTCCTCCCGTTCGGGGACAGCTCGCCGACGTCGAAGTCCTCCCCGCCGCACGGGCCCGTGCCGTCCTCGTGCTCGGTGCGCTGGTGCTTGCAGTCCCGGCACCAGGTGGTCGGCGCGCCGAGCACGAAGAGGAGGCACACCAGCACGAACGACCCGATGACCAGCACCGGAAGGACCGCCATCGGACCAGCTCCCTCCGGCCGCGCCGCCGTCCCGGGCCGTCCCCCGGGTCGGCGCCGGAACTCCGAGCGCACCGCCGTGCGATGCGGGTGCCGCACTTCTGGCCTACAACGCGCAGGACCAGGCCCGGAGTTCCGCCCCCGGCCCGACGGCCGCGGCCGGTTCACCCGGCCGTCGGCGGCCGCCAGGGCAGGCCCTACCGGTCGACGGCGTCGAGCAGCAGCTCCGCGGCCACCGCCGCCCCGTCGGTGCGGAACGCGCCCGCCACGGCGCTCGCCCGGTCGCGGGTCTCGGGGGTCAGCGCCGCCTTGAGCGCGGCCGACAGGGACTCGACGGTCGGTGTCGGACCGTCGTGGGCCGCGCCGATGCCCAGGTCGGCCACGCGGCCGGCGAAGTACGGCTGGTCCGCCCCCTGGGGGACCACCACCTGGGGCGCGCCGGCCCAGGTGGCCGTCGTCGTGGTGCCCGCGCCGCCGTGGTGCACGACGGCCGCCACCCGGCGGAACAGCGCCTGGTGGTTGACCTCGCCGACGACGAAGCAGTCGTCCTGGTCACCGGCCAGCGCCAGGTCGGCCCAGCCCCGGGAGACGACGGCGCGGCGGCCCTGAGCGCGGATCGCCTCGACGACCACCCGGGCGACCTCCTGCGGATCGCGCATGGGAATGCTGCCGAAGCCCACGTACACCGGGGCCGGACCGGCCTCCAGGAACGCCACCAGGTCGGCAGGGAGCGGGCGTTCGTCCGGCAGGACCCACGCGCCGGTCTGCAGCACGTCGAGCTCCGCCGGCTGCTGCCAGGGGGCCAGCACCGGGTCGGTGGCCAGCCACGGCCGGTCGGTGAACGCGTAGTCGCGGACGTTGTCCACCGGCGGCAGGCCGACCGACGCCCGGTGGGTGTTGACCGCCTCGCCGAACACCTCCTGCGCGTCCCGGACGTCCTGGTCCCACAGCACCCGGTTGTCGGTCACGTCCGGGGCGAGCGGCCGGCCCGGCCGCGGCATCGGCGGGTGGTGCGGCGACGGCAGGCTGACCGGCTGGTAACTCGCGTACACGTAGCGGACTCCCAGCTTCTCGGCGGCCGCCCGCACACCGGCCACGGCCGGCACCAGGCCGGTTGCGAGCAGCACGTCGCACCCCTGGGCCGCCTCGATGGCCTTGTCGTAGAACGCGGCGGTCAACTCGGCCGCGCGCCGGGGCACCCCGCCCGGCGACGGCGGAGTCCGCCCGGTCACCAGGTCGCGCACCGACGCACCGGTCGCCACCATCTCGACGCCGACTCCGGCCAGTCGCTTCGCGAACTCCTCGTCCGGCGGCGCGCACACCCGCACCTCGGCGCCGAGCTCCCGCAGCCGCACCGCGAGTCCGACCAGCGGCTCGACGCCCCCGCGCGAATCATAGGCCGACAGCAACACGCGCATCTTGTACTCCCGTTTCCCCGAACCACAGCTTCGAGCGGTGATTCTGCGCCATCGGCAGGGCCTTGCCGCAAGCCCCCTGGTGGGCTATAAGTTGAGAGTGGAAAGGAGTGGGTACTCCCCCTTTCCCCCTGACGCCCCGGCAGGCGGACCAGCTCCTCACCGGTATCGCGGCGGCCGGAGGATCCGGGCCCGCGCCGCCGCTCGCTAGAACTCCCCCGCCACGCCCAGGTCCTGACGCATCGCGTGCCGCATGACCTTGATCAGCGACCACAGTTCCCGCTGCGCGTCCCCCGCCGAGTGCAGGGTCTCGCCGGGGCCGCGGGTCCCCGCCACGCCGGTCACCGCGATCGCCACCGCCGCCATGTCCATCGGATCATCCTAGAGTCCGACGGACCGTCGGAGCCGCGGACCGGCGGACCGGCGGCCGTCCGCGCGCGGTTCAGTCGTCGGCGGCGACCAGGAGGGTGAGCACGCCCATCCGGCGGTCGATGAGCACCAGTTCGTGGAACTCGGTGTGGATCGGACCGTAGTCATGGCGTGCTTCCTCGGGCAGTTCGCCGAGGAGGTAGCGGCTGGTGGCGTTGCGGATCGGGGTGTAGATGTCCGCGGTCAGCCGCACGTCGAGGCCGGTGGGGGTGGAGGTGCCGTTGGCGACCCAGCCGCGGATGAGTCTGGCGGCCCGCGGGGCGTCGACCGCCTCGTACGCGGCCGGGGTGATGCGGTCGGACCACCACTGGCCGTGGCGCGGCTCGGTCCAGATGCCGGCGCCGTCGTAGGTGTCGCGGAACTCCGGGTGGGCGATCAGGGCCGCCAGCAGGCCCCGGTCGCCGGGCGGGTCTCCCGGGAGGTGGAAGCGCTTGATGTCCACCCAGCGGTAGCCGTGTCCCTCGCCGTCCGGGAAGGCGAAGTCCCGGAAGTTGATGAAGGGGCTGTCCCACAAGGTCAGAACATCTTGACGCCGCATGGGGATCAGCATCGCTGATCACTCTGCGTATTGGCTGCCGGGGACACAAATTGCGCAGGTGCCACGGAGTGGGAAGTCGGACCCGCCGACTTCCCACTCCCGCGGCCTTCCCGCCGAGGCGGTGGCCGCCGGAGAGCTGCCGAATCGTTCCTGCCAGTGCTGCGCGAGTGGCCCACCGGGCGGACACACACTGTTCGCATTCGATCGGGACGGGATTCCTCGGGGCTCCCCTCCTCGCACCCACCCCTTGGAGGAACAGGTGAAACGCACCGGAGCACCCGCCGCAGTGATCACCCTCGTCGCCCTGAGTGGCGGCGGCGCCAGGGCGGTGGCCACTCCCCCGCCTCGGCGGTGACACCCGCCCGGACACACGGCCGCGGCCACACCGGCGCCCCGCAGGAGGACCCGGAGTGCGCGGAGTGGGAAGTCGGCTGGTCCGACTTCCCACTCCGTCTTCAGGGGGCGGGGTCGGGGCGGTGGCGCTGCGGGGGGCGGGCGCCGGCGGGGAGGCGTGGCGGGGGTGGAGAGGGCAGGCCCAGAAGGTGAGAGCGAGCAGAAGGGCGAGCGGGAGGAGGGTGAGCGCTGCGGCGCGGGTCGCGGGGCGGTCAGGCGGCATCGGCGCGCGGGAGGTCCGGTTCGGCCCAGACGGTCTTGGCGTTGGGGTGGCGGGGAATGGTGCCCCAGCGGTCGGCCAGGTGGTCGATGAGGGTGAGGCCGCGCCCGGTCTGGGAGTCGGGGGCACGGGAGGCGGGGAGGGCGGGAGGCGGTCGCCGCGCGCGTCGGAGATCTCGATGCGCAGCACGGTGCCGGTCCCGGGGGTGAGGGCGAGCGCGAGCTCGAAGTTGCGGCCGGGGACCCCACCCTCTGACGCGCCATCATCCTGTACCGGCCGTCCGCCACGAGGTGTGCGGCCGCTGTACGTCCGGCCGCTGTACCGCCCGCGCGCTTCCCGCGTACGGCCGTGTACCGGGCGGGGAAAAACCGGAGGCACCCCGGGTCGGGGGCGTGTTACGGTCCGGGCATCCGTGCTCGACCAGGATGCCGACAGAAGACAGGGAAGTGATTTTGTGCCCGCGGTGATGACCGCTGCTTCGCGCAGCGCCCGGACCGTCCTCATGTCCCGGGCCCTGGTCTGACCGTTTCCACACCCCCCTGAGCCGCCTTCGTGCGGCCGCCGGGTGTGCCCGTGCCGTGCCGGGGCCCCTTTCACCCAGGGGTTCTCCCATGTCGTCCTCGTCTTCCTCGTCCTCCTCCGCTTACACCTCCTCCTGCTGGATCACCCGCGCCGAGACCGCCGCGGACATCCCCGCCGTCCGTGCCATCACCCTCGCGGCCTTCGAGACCTCCTTCGAGCTCGGTGTCCTCGACGCGCTGCGCGCCGACGAGGGCTGGATCGACGGCCTGTCCGTCGTCGCCACCGACATCGCGGGCACCGTGGTCGGCCACGTCGTCCTCACCCGGGCGTACATCGGTGACGTCCCCGCCCTCGCGATGGGGCCCGTCTCCGTCCACCCCGACCACCAGCGGATCGGCGCCGGTTCCGCCGCCGTCCGGGCCGGGCTCGACGCCGCGCGGGAGCGGGGCGAGCGGTTCGTCGTCCTCCTCGGGCACCCGACGTACTACCCGCGGTTCGGCTTCCAGCGGGCATCCGCCCACGGGGTCGAGCTCACCATCGACGCGCCCGACGAGGCGTGGATGGCACTGAGCCTGGACGACCGCCACCCGCTGCCGTCCGGCCCGGTCCGCTGGGCCGCCGGCTTCGGCATCTGACGAGGCGCTACCAGGAGCAGTGCCGGTGGCCCGCCGCCCCGGCCTCACGGTCGGGGCGGCGGGCCGCCGGCGTGCCGGGCTCAGGTCAGGCGCGGCACCGCAGCATCTCCAGCGGGCGGTTGGCGCGGAAGTCCGCCCAGAAGCCCTCGCCGAACTCGCGCACGCCGGCCTCCGAGACGTCCAGCTGGACCCAGGTGAGCTCGCTGAATCCGGCCGCCCGCAGACACTTCTCGTAGACCTCGCGGCTCGGCGGGTTGGCGACGAAGGAGATCGGCGGGTCGAGGAGCGCGGTGATCCTCACCCGCGGCCCGATCTCGGACTCCTCGCCGGCCCGTTCGCAGAGGAAGCCGTACTTGGCCAGGGACGGCCCGTCGAAACGGAAGTCGGGGCTCTGCCCGAAGACGAAGAACTCTGCCCCGTCCACCAGGCTGCGGTGGATGTTGCGGCACATCCGCTCGATGGTGGCGACGTCCTCGGCGTAGTTGAACAGCTGGACCGCGACCCCGATGTCGAAGCGCTCTTCGAAGGTGCGCAGCTCGGCGACGTCGCCGATCTCGTACTCCACGCCCAGCGGGGCGTCGGCCTCCAGGGCCCGGGCCGCGTCGACCATCGCGCCGGAGATGTCGACGCCGAGGACGCGGGATGCGCCGCGACGCTTGAACTCCCGGCTGTAGAAGCCGGTTCCGGACGCCAGGTCGAGGACCGACCTGCCGCTCACGTCGCCGACGAGGGCGAGGAAGCCGGGCACCTCCCCGTAGCGGGTCAGGGGGAGGGTCTTGAAGCCCTCGAACGCCTCGCCGATCTCGTCGTACAGCTCCGTGCTCATCGTGCCGTCCTTCCGTCTGCCTCGTCAGGCCTGGCTCCGGCCCGCGCACTTGGGGCGCCGCGGGCTCTCCTGCTGGCAGTCTCCTTCACCCCGGCGGAGGGTCGTACTGGAAGAAGGCACAGCGGAAGTCCGCCAACTGCGGCGCGCTACTGGCCGTTTCGGTCCCGCCTCACAGGAACCGGCCGGACCGGCTCCCCGGTCGGCTCCCCCGTCGGCTCCCGGCCGACAGCGGCCGACAGCTGCCGGTGCCGGCCTGCGGCACCGACCGGGGCCCGGCCGGGTGCTACCGCGGAGCCGGTCCGGACTGCGCCCGCCCGACGGCGCTCAGCACCGCCCGGACGCCCGCCGCCAGGACCGAGGAGTCCCGCCCGACGCCCCAGACCACCTCGCCGCCGACCCGCGCCTCGACGTACGCGACGGCGTCGCTGTCGCGGCCGGTGCGGACGGCGTGCTCGCTGAACTGCAGGATGTCGACCGCCGTGCCCCCGGCGGCCAGCGCCGCCGTCACCGCGTCCAGCGGGCCGTTGCCCGTGCCCCGGTGGGTCACGCCGCCGAGCTCGACCTCCGCCCAGTGGCCGTCGTCCTCCCCGGTCCGCCAGGCGGCGGGTACCGCCTGGTCCAGGTAGGCGGCCCGGAACAGCGCGTACAGCTCGTCCGCACCGACCTCGCGCCCGCTGTCGTCGGTCGCGTCCTGCACCACCCGGGAGAACTCGATCTGCAGCCGCCGGGGCAGCTCCAGCCCGTGTCCGGTCTGCAGCAGGTAGGCGATGCCGCCCTTGCCGGACTGGCTGTTGACCCGGATCACCGCCTCGTAGTCCCGCCCGAGGTCGGCCGGGTCGATCGGCAGGTAGGGGACGGCCCACGGCGCCTCGGAGGCCGGGACGCCGAGGTCGGCCGCCACCTTGGCGTGGCGGGCGAACCCCTTCTTGATGGCGTCCTGGTGGGTGCCCGAGAAGGCGGTGTGCACGAGGTCCCCGACATAGGGGTGGCGCTCGTGGACGGCCAGGCGGTTGCAGTGCTCGACCGTCCGCCGGATCTCGTCGATGTCGGAGAAGTCGATCATCGGGTCGACGCCCTGGGTGTGCAGGTTGAGGGCGAGGGTCACCAGGTCGACGTTCCCGGTCCGCTCGCCGTTGCCGAACAGGCAGCCCTCGACCCGCTGGGCGCCCGCCAGGACGGCGAGCTCGGCGCAGGCCACGCCCGTGCCGCGGTCGTTGTGCGGGTGGACGGAGAGGATCACCGACCCGCGCCGGTCCAGGTGCCGGTGCATGTACTCGATCTGGTCGGCGTAGACGTTGGGCGTGGCGACCTCGACGGTGGCCGGCAGGTTGTGGATCACCGGCCGGTCGGGGTCGGCGTCCCAGAGCGCGGTGATCCCGTTGCAGACCTCCAGCACGTAGTCCGGCTCGGTCAGGTTGAACACCTCGGGTGAGAACTCGAACCGCACGCCCGGGCGGCCGTCGGCGCGCCGGGCCATGTGCTCGGCCGCCGCGGTGATCAGGGTGCGCACCTCCTCGCGGCCGCGGCCGAGGACGACGTCCCGCCAGGCCGGGGCGGTGGCGGTGTAGAGGTGGATCACGACGTTCGGCAGGCCCTCGACGGACTGGAAGGTCCGGTCGATCAGGTCCTCGCGGGCGGCGGTGAAGACGACGACGGCGACGTCCTCGGGGACGGCGCCCGGCTCGGTGGCCAGCTGGCGGACGAAGTCGAAGTCGGTCCGGCTGGCGGAGGGGTAGCCGACCTCGATCTCCTTGTAGCCCATGGCCAGGAAGAGGTCGAACATCCGCCGCTTGCGTGCCGGGTCCATCGGCTCGGCGAGCGCCTGGTTGCCGTCGCGCAGGTCGACGGGGACCCACAGCGGGGCCTGCTCGATCCGGCGGCCGGGCCACTCCCGCGGCCGGTCGCCGGGGAAGGGCGGCAGCGGGACGCGCTCGTGGGCGGGCCGGTAGCGGTGGTGGGGCATGGCGCTGCCGCGCTGGGGGTTCCAGGCGGGGGCGGCGGCCGGGACGGCGCCGGCGGGGGTGCGCAGGGTGGGGAAGCGTGCGGCGGAGCGGTTGGGCGACTGCATGGTGGCCAGGTCCTTCGTACGGTTCGGCGCAGGACGAACCGGCAGCACGGCGCCCCGCAGCGGGGTGCCGGTTCGGTCAGGCCCCGCTGCGGCGACCAAGAAGGAGGCTCCACGGCTTCATGCCGGGTACAGTAACCACGAGCCAACTCCTCAGACAACCTGGCAGGTGAGCGCGATGCCTCCACTCGGCCCCCTCCGGCCGTCCCCCCTCGTCGACCAGGCGACCCGGCGGATCGAGGAGCAGATCACGGCCGGCCAGTGGCCGGTCGGCGGCAAGCTGCCGGGCGAGGTGGCGCTGGCGAAGGAGCTGGGCGTCGGCCGGTCGACCATCCGGGAGGCCCTGCGCGCGCTGGCGGGGGCCGGGATGGTGCAGAGCCGGCAGGGCGCCGGGGTGTACGTGACGGCGGACCGGCCCAGCGAGGACTGGTCGGCGCGGCTGCGCAGGGCCGAGCTGGCGCACGTCTACGAGGTCCGGACGATCGTCGAGGTGCAGGCGGCCCGGCTGGCGGCGGCCCGGCGCGGCGAGGCGGACCTCGTGGCGCTCGACCGGGCGCTGACCGCCCGTCGGGAGGCGGGCGCGGCCGGGGACACCGTCTTCGTGGAGGCGGACATCGCGCTGCACGCCGCCGTGGTCGACGCCGCGCACAACCCCGTGCTGTCCGACCTCTTCGCGGAGTTCGTCCCGGTGCTGCGGGAGCGCCTGGTCGAACTGGTGGGGCTGCTGGGGCTGCGGGCGGGGGATCCGGACCACGGGTACGAGGCCCACGCGGACCTGGTCGAGGCGGTCCGCCGTGGCGATGTCGAGGGCGCGGGGGAAATTCTCGGGGCAGAGTTGACAGGGACACTGGCCCGTCTGCTGACGGCCTGATCGGGCAGCCCGACCGTCCCGAGCGGTACTCGTTCACCGTCTGAGCACACTCGTCCGTACCCCCGTGCACCCGCCCCCACCTGCACTGACTCCGGGTCACCAAGCGGCGACGCAAACCGCGGGGACGCTTCGATCACCAACCATCAACCGGCGTGTGACGTTGTGTTCAGGCGGTGTGTGTACGCCGTCCAGGCAGCGAACGGATTTTCACTCCCATAACACCGTATGACTAGTATCGCCTCGTCAAAGCCCGTGCCACCGGACGGGTCGACCCGACCAGGCCGACCCGCAGCCCCAAGGAGTCAGCTCTGCGCGCGCGTGCGAATCGGCGGCCCCCGACGCCGAAGGCCCCCCGCAGGCGTCCACGCCTGTCACTGCGGACGGCGCTGCTCGTCCTGGCCGTCGTCCCCAGCCTCGCCCTCGCCGTCCTCTGGGCGGTCACCACGGGCCAGACCTTCATCGACTTCCAACGCCAGGCGGGCCAGGGCCTGCTGGCCCAGAAGGCCGGACAGCCGTCCAACATCGTCTACTACAACCTCCAGGAGGAGCGCCGGCTCAGCGCCGAGTCGCTCGCCCGGCCCGGCAGCGTCACCGAGGCGCTGCGCCGCCAGCGGCAGCTGACCGACGATGCCGTCCGCGCCTTCCAGGCGCTCTCCGGTGCGACCGCCGACAACGCGCCCTCCGAGGTGCGCACCGCCGTCGCCGAGGCACGGCAGGCGATGGGCAGGCTCGCCGAACAGCGCGCCGCGATCGACCGCGGCGCCGTCGACCAGCAGACCGTCTTCACGTACTACACCGATCTGATCGCCGTCGACCTGCGGCTGTTCACCGCGCTCAGCCACGTCGACAACGGCGAGGTCACCTGGATCTCCAAGACCCTGGTGAACGGCTTCTGGGCGAAGGAGATGCTGGCCCGCGAGGACGCCATCCTGGCCCGCGGCTGGCCCTCCGGGCGGCTCGGCACGGCCGACCTCCAGCAGGTCCAGCAGGCCATCGGGGCGCAGGACCACCTGTTCACCGTGCAGGTCGCGCCGTACCTGCCCGGCGCCGAGGCGCCCGCCTGGCAGGAGTTGATGGCCAGCCCCGCCTGGCAGGCCAAGGCCTCCGTCGAGCAGGCGCTGACCCGGCCGATGACACCCGACACCGGCGGCACCGTCAAGCTCCCGCCCGCCCAGGACCAGTGGCGACAGGCCCTCGACCAGCTCAACCCGCAGCTGGTGAAGGTCCTGGAGACCCGCACCGACGGCATCGTCGAGGTCGGCAAGGGCTCGTTCCTCTCGCTGCTCCTCAAGGTCGTGCTGACCAGCGCCATCGGCCTGATCGCCGTCATCGCGGTGGTCCTCACCACCTGGCGCCTGACCCGCTCGCTGCGCCGGCGCATCAACGAGCTGCACACCCAGGCCGAGGAGCTGGAGCGCACCCTGCCCGAGGTGGTCGAGCGCCTCGGCCACGGCGAGAACGTCGACGTCGAGGCCGAGACCAGGGCCATCACCGCCGGACCGCACGGCAACGGCACCGACGAGCTGGCCCGCCTCGGCCAGGCGCTCAACCTGGCCCGGACCTCCGCACTGGAGACCGCCGTCCGGCAGGCCGAACAGCACCGCGGCTTCGAGCGGCTGCTCCAGCGCATCGCCCGCCGCACCCAGCTGCTGATCGGTCAGCAGCTGCGCAAGCTGGACGAGCTGGAGCGCAAGCACGAGGACCCGGAGGTCCTGGAGGGCCTGTTCGACCTCGACCACCTCACCGCCCGGCTGCGGCGCTACGAGGAGAACCTGGTCATCCTGGCCGGCGGCCAGCCGCAGCGGCGCTGGCGCAAGCCCGTCCCGCTGCTGGACGTGCTGCGTGCCGCGCAGGGCGAGGTGCAGGACTACCGGCGGATCATGCTGGACGTCGAGGGCCACCCGTGGCTCTCCGAGCGGGCGGTCGGCCCGGTCGCGCACGTCATCGCCGAGCTGATGGAGAACGCGGCGACCTTCTCCAAGCCGCCGACGCCGGTCGAGGTCCGGGCCGCCATGGTCGGCCGCGGGCTCGCCGTGGAGATCGAGGACCGCGGGCTCGGCATGGACCCGGCCCAGTACGACGCGGCCAACGCCCTGATGAGCAGCCCGCCCCGGATGGACGTGCTGGCCCGGGCGGACGACGTCCGCCTCGGCTTCTACGTGGTCGCCCGGCTGGCGGCCGCCTCCGGGCTGGGCGTCGAGTTCCGGCCGTCGGCCTTCGGGGGGACGAGGGTCGTCGTACTCGTCCCGGACGAGCTGGTGATCGACGGGGACGCCGGGCTGCCCGACGCCCCGGCGGTCGAGCCGATCCCGCTGGCCCGCAGGCCCCGCAAGACGGCGCTGGCGGCGCTGCTGGCCTCGGCCGCGCCCGTCGGCGAGGCGGCGGGCGCGATGGGCGGGATGGGCGAGATGGGCGAGCCGGTCGCGGCGCCCGCCCCGCCGGTCGCCCCCGTGGACGCGTTCCCCTTCGACGGGCCGGGAGCGGCAGGCCTGGCCGGCGACCGCCTCGTGCCTGGCGCGCTCGGTTCTCCCGGCGCGCTCGGATCGCCCGCTTCTCCTGTCGAGGCGTTCGCGCACGTCGAGTACATCCAGCCGCTGGAGGCGGAGCAGGCCGTCGAGCACAGCTCGCCCACGGACGGTACGCCGTACCCGGGCACGGCCCACGGCGGCGGCGGGTTCTTCGGCGGCGCCCCCGTCGGCCGCACCCCGTACCCCGGGCCCGGGACGCCGTACCCGGGCGGCTCGTACGAGGGCGCCCGCTACGAGGGCGACCCGCACGAGAGCGACTTGCACGAGGACGCCCCGCACGAAGGGGCCGGACACCAGCCCGTGCCCTTCGCCGACACCTCGTACGAGGGCTCGCCGTACGGCACCGCACCGCACGAGGCCGCCCCCCAGGGCACCGGGACCGACGCCCCCGCCTACCCGGACATCGCCTACGCCAAGGTCACCCCGGCCGCGTCCCCCTACGCGGACGAGCAGTACCGCCCGGCCGACAACTACCGGCTGGCCGAGCGCCGGGAGCGGCGCGAGTACACCTCCACCGTGCCGGTCAGCACGCCGGAGGGCGGGCAGCAGCCGCTCCCGCAGCGGGTCCGCCAGGCCAGCCTGGCCGCGGAGCTGCGCATCCCGCCGCCGCGCCCGGACGAGCCCGCCGCGGCCACCGGAACGCCCGCCGCGCCGCACCTTCCGGGCACCCCGGTGAGCCCGTTCCAACGCCCGGTCCGCCGCTCCGGCGCGGCGATCGGCGCCTTCCAGCGCCAGTCCCGTGCCGCCCGCAGCCAGGGCGGCGGCCCGGACGGCGGCCACGACCCCGGTGAGCACCGGTCGCGCCCCACCGCGCCCGGCGGCCCCCCGACCCCCGCGTCGGCCCCCTCCCCCTGGGCCCTTCCCGGCGCGGCCCCCCGAACCACTAGGACGGATGACCAGTCATGAACCGTACGATCGCCACCCACCAGGACCTGGACTGGCTGCTGGACGGACTCGTCGACTCGGTGGCCGGGACCAGAAACGCCGTGCTGCTCTCCGACGACGGCCTGGTCGTCAGCCACTCCCGGAGCATCGACCGGGCCGACGCCGAACGCCTGGCGGCCGTCGCCACCGGCCAGCAGAGCCTCGCCCGGGGCGTCGGCCAGCTGTTCGACGGCGGCCCGGTGCACCAGGTGATCGTGGAGCTCGCCGAGGTCTGGCTGTTCATCATCGCCGCCGCCCAGGGCACCCACCTGGCCGTGGTCGCCTCGCAGGAGGTGGACGCCGAGGTGATGTCCGTGGCGATGCACACCCTGGTCCAGCAGGTCGGCCAGAAGCTGACCACCCCGGCGCGCAGCGAGTTCGACGCCTTCGCCGCCCGCAACCGCGGGTGATGCTCCGTTGATCCCCCACTGGAGCGAGCTGCCCGACGAGGACGGGGACGACGGCTCCGGGTCCATGGTGCGCCCCTACACCATCACCCGGGGCCGCACCGCGCCCGAGCGCGACGACCTCACGCTGATCACCCTGCTGACCACCGTCGAGGACGAGGCCCGCGCCGCCCTGGCCCGGGGCACCCGGTCCGGGCCGCGTGCGCTGCAGCCCGAGCACCGGATGATCCTGGAACACTGCCTGCGCCCGGCCGCCGTCGCCGAGGTGGCGGCCGGCCTCGACCTGCCGGTCTCGGTCACCAAGATCCTCTTGGGTGACCTGATCTCCCAGGGCCTGCTGCTGGCCCGGGCCCCGCTCTCGGTGGCCCGGGCCAGCGGGGGCGTGGACCTCGGCCTGCTGACGGCCGTACGCGAAGGACTCCGGAGACTCTGAACCATGGCACCGACTCCCCCTCCCCCCAGTGCCCCCGCCGCCGTCAAGATCCTGATCGCCGGCGGCTTCGGCGTCGGCAAGACCACCCTGGTCGCCTCGGTCAGCGAGGTCGCCCCGCTGCGCACCGAGGAGTACCTGACCCGCGCCAGCGTCGGCGTGGACGACCTCTCCGGGGTGGACAGCAAGGACACCACCACCGTCGCCCTGGACTTCGGCCGGATCACGGTCAGCCCGGAGCTCGTGGTCTACCTGTTCGGCACGCCCGGGCAGGAGCGCTTCTGGTTCATGTGGAACGACCTGGTGAACGGCGCGCTCGGCGGGATCGTCATCGCCGACACCCGCCGGCTGGACACCAGCTTCGCGTCGATCGACTTCTTCGAGAGCCGGGGCATCCCGTTCGTGGTCGCGATCAACTGCTTCCACGGGCACAACACCCGTACCCCGGAGGAGATCCGGGCGGCGCTGGACCTCGACCCGCAGGTCCCGATGCTGCTCGGCGACGTGCGCGAGCGCAATTTCGGCCGGGACCTCCTGCTGGCCCTGGTCGACCACCTGATGGACCTGTCCGACGTGCGGACCGCCACCGTCTGACGCACTCCGCTTCCCTCTCCCCCCGCCTCCTGCCTCTCGCCTTTTGGAGAACCACGTCATGACCCCACCCCTGCGCGTCCTGATCCACGGCGGCGGCATCGGCGGCCTCACCCTGGCCACCGCCCTGGCCCGGAGCGGCCACCAGGTCGATGTCGCCGAACTGCGCGACGAGTTGGAGGCCCTCGGCGTCGGCATCATCCAGCCGTCCAACGCGCTGCACGTGATGCGCGAGATCGGCGTGCTGGACGCCTGCCTGGCGGCCGGCTTCGAGTGGGAGGTGCTGACCATCTGCGACCCGGCCGGCGCCACCCTCGCCAAGATCCCGCAGCCCCGGATGGGTGACGCCCCCTCCAACAACGGCATACCCCGTCCGGCCCTGGCCAAGGTGCTGAGCGCGGCCGCCACCGCCGCCGGTGCGACCGTCCGCTTCGGCACGACGATCGCCGAACTCGCCGACGACGGCGAGGGCGTGGACGTCACGCTGTCCGACGGCCGGCACGGCCGCTACGACCTGGTGGTCGGCTTCGACGGCATCGGATCGCCGCTGCGCGGCCGGCTGTACGGGGACGCCTACACGCCCGAGTACACCGGCTTCGCCAACTGGCGGGTGACCCTGCCGCGGCTGCCCGAGGTGCAGGGCGTGGTGATGTCCGCCGGCAACCTCCAGGCCAAGGCGCTGCTGACCCCGATCACCGACGACCTGATGTACCTCGGCTCGGTGTTCGCCGAGCCCGAGGACTTCCGGCCGGATCCGGAGCGGGCCCACGAGCAGCTCGCCGAGCGGCTGGCCGGCTTCGGCGGCCCGATCGCCGAGGCGCTGGCGCAGGTCACCGACCCGGCCGCGGTGGTCTACTCGCGGATCTCGCAGGTCACGGTGGAGGAGCCGTGGCACGTCGGCCGGGTGGTCCTGGCCGGTGACGCCGCGCACGCGAGTACCCCGCACCTCGCCCAGGGCGCGGCGATGGCCGTCGAGGACGCGCTCGTGCTCGCCCAGAGCCTGGACGCCGCCGAAGACGTCGCCGCCGCCCTCACCGCCTGGGAGGAGCGCCGCCGCCCGCGCGCGATGTGGGTGCAGGCGCTGTCCCGCGCCGTGCTCAAGCAGGAGACCGGCACGCCGACCACCCCGGAGGAGGACGAGCTGCTGAAGGTGGGGATCCCCGGGGCCGCGCACGTGCTGGTGAAGCCGTACTGACGGCCGCCGGCGGGTAGTGGATGACAGCTGACGGGTGACGAATGACGGATATCGATTTCCGTCATCTGTCACCCGTCACCCGTCACCCGTCACCCACCCGGCCCGGGTCCGTGCAGCTCCGCCCGCCGCGCCCAGACCGCCGCCGAGATCCGGGCCAGCAGCCGGGCCGCCGGGTCCGCCTCGTCCTCGCCGGAGGCCAGCGGGCCGGTGTAGCAGACCGCGATCAGGTACGGCGGGCAGTCTCCCGGGTACACCAGGCCCACGCTGTGCCGCGCACCCGGGATCCACCCGTTCTTGAAGGCGATCCGCGTGCCCGGCGGCAGCCCGGCCGCCAGGTCGACCCGGAAGACGTTGCGCTCCAGCAGCGCCAGCAGCTCCGGCTCCCCCGCCAGCGACCGCAGCAGCCGGACGAGGTCCAGCGCGCTCACCCGGTTGTGCACGCCCCGGTCCCGTGCCGGGTAGTCCTCGATCCCCCGCGGGGTGGCACTGTGCGTCGCCCCCGCCCGGCGCCACACCTCGGCCACCGCGCCGTGCCCCACCTGCGCCAGGCAGAGGTTGGTGGCCAGGTTCGACGAGTGCGTGATCATCCGCTCGGCGAGCACGCGCAGCGGCGCCACCCCGCCGAGCAGCGCCCACGGCTGCGGATCGCTGTCCCACGCACGGTCGTTGCCGTACTCCCCGCCGACCGCCGACACGAACCGGTTCACCACCGGCACCTCGGCGTCGAGGTCCGTCCCGCTGCGGTACAGGGCCGCCAGCACGGCCACCTTCATCGTGCTCGCCGCGTCGTGCAACGCGTCCGGGCCTCGTACGAACACCGGCTCGCCGCCCCGCAGGCGGGGGTGTGAAGACGGGCCCCAGGGTGCCACCACCACCGACAACATGCCGGGCACGGTTCCCGCGGCCGGTTCCGGACAAACCTCCGGCCGCCCTCCGCGCTCCCTGTCGGCGGGCGGCCGCCCGCCCCTACACTGCGACACCGATCGGTCACAGGGGACGACCTTCACCAGGGGTGGGACGCATGAGCGCCGAGAGCTTGAGACTTCCGCACGAGTACCGGGTGGCGACCGCGCGGATCGGGGGACTGGCGTTCACCATCCTGCTGTTGTCCTTCGGTGCGCTGCTGCCGCTGTGGTCGGACAAGGAGTTCGCGCCCTCCACCAAGGGGTTCGGCTCCCTGCTGATCCTGGGGCTCTGCCTCCTCGTGGTCGTCGCCGCGGCCCGGGCCGCCACGGTGGTCACCGCCGAGGGCGTCAAGGTCCGCGGGATGGTCCGCCGCCGGCACCTCGCCTGGTCCGAGATCAGGGAGTTCCGCAAGGAGCCCAACCCGAACGCCCACATGGGCAGGGGCGCACCGGAGTTCTTCACCTACGCCCACCGCCACGACGGCCGCAAGGTCCAACTCCCCTACGTCGACGACAAGCACGTCGTGGTGGACCGCGAGGTGGCCCGGCTGCTCGCCCTGCTGGAGGAGCACCGCGGCGCCGCCGGCTGAACAGCGGCCGGGCGGACAGGAGCGGCCCGCGCTCAGCCCAGTCGGGCCACCGGCAGTGCTCCGAGCGGGAGTTGGCCGACCTCCGCCGGGGTGGCGAGTTCCGCGAGGTAGCGGGAGCGCGGGATCGGGGCGGCACCGAGGCTGCGGATGTGCGGGCCGTCCCACTGGGCGTCGAGGAGCAGGCCGCCCGCGGCCCGGAACCTGGCGGCGAGGTCGGCGACGGCCACCCGGGCGGCGTCCGGGCGGCGGTGGAACATGGAGTCGAGGCTCAGTACCGGCCCCACGGCGACGCCGAAGACACCGCCGACCAGTTCCCCGCCCTCCCAGACCTCGACGCTGTGGGCCGCGCCGCGCTCGTGCAGCAGGCCCAGCGACGAGCGCAACCCCTCGGTGAGCCAGGGCGGTTGGCGCCCGGCGGCGCAGGCGGTCAGCACCTCGCCGAACGCCCGGTCCGCGCTGGTCCACCATTCCAGGCGGTTGCGCAGCCGGCGGGCGAGGTGGCGGCCGAGGCGGACGCCGCCCGGGTCGATCACCGGGCGCGGGTCGGGGGACCACCAGGCCAGCGCGTACGGGTCGTCGCCGGACCCGGGCAGCAGGGCCACCTCCCCCGCCGCGACCGCCTCCTCGAACCGGGCCTCGTTGAAGGCGCTGGCGTAGTCGTCGGCGGCCGGCATCGGGAAGAGGCCGCACCGGTACGCGGCCAGCAGGGCGTCCGGCCCGAGGTCGGCCCCGAAGGCCGCCGGGGCGTCGGCGGGTGCCCGGGCGACGTCGACCGCGCCGAAGACCCCGGCAGGGCCGAAGGCTCCAGTACGGCCGACGGCCCCGGCAGGGGCCGCGACCTGGTCGTCCGCCCGGCTCCCGCTCACCGCCGCACCGCCCCGGTGGACGCGGCGAGGAACCCCTCGGTCTCCAGCTGCCCGAGGTAGAGGTCCAGCAACTCGCAGTCCACCGCCGGGAGTTCTATCCCGCTTCCGACCAGCGCCCGTTCGGTGTTGGAGCGGTCGAAGAGCGGGAACGTCGGCCGGAAGTACATCTCGCTGATCGACAGCTCCGTCCCCGGGCAGCGGTCCACGAACAGCGGCACGAACGGGGTCATCGGGTGCGTCGGGTGCCCGGCGGCGAACCGCACCAGCCCCTGCACCCATTCCCCGTAAGGGAGTTCGTCCACCGCGTAGCCGCGCGCCCGCAGCCGCTCCGCCAGGTCGGCCAGCATCGCCGGCCGCGGCGAGGTCACGTGGTACACCTCGCCCATCGCCGGTGCGTGGGCGGCGATATGGGCGATGGCCTGGCTGAACCGGTCCGCCGGGACGAAGTCCAGCAGCAGCCGCACGTCGGGGCAGGTGCCGCTCTCCGCGATGTACTTGATCAGCGCGCACATCTCCGTCCCGGTGTTCATCACCCCGGTCGAGAGGTCTCCGGTCACGTCGTTGGTGCGCAGCACGGTGACCGGCAGTCCGGCGGCGGACGCGTTGCGCAGCAGTTCCTCCGCCACCCACTTGCTCTCCACGTACCCGACGGACAGTTTCTCGGGGTAGGCCAGCGGGGTCCGCTCCGTCACCTCGGTGACGCCGGCCGGGCCGAACCCGGCGAGCACCGCGAGGGTGGAGAGGTAGTGCACGGGGATGCCGCGGGAGTGCCCGGCGAGCCGGACGATCTCGCGGGTCCCGCCGACGTTCGCGGCCCTCAACTGGTGGTACGGGTAGATGAAGTTGACCTGCCCGCCGAGGTGGTGGATGGCGTCCAGGCGGCCGGCCAGGGCCTCGAAGCGCTGCTTGGTCAGCCCGAGCAGCGGCTCGGTGAGGTCTCCCACCAGCGGGACGACCCGGGCGTCCGACAGGTCGTGGCGCAGGAACCGCTGTTGGGCGGCGCGGATCCGCTCCATGGCGTGTTCCTCGTCGGGCGAGCGGACCAGGCAGTGGATGCGTGCCCGGGTGGTGCGCAGCAGGGTGTTCAGCAGGTGGGCGCCGCAGAAGCCGGTGGCGCCGGTGAGCAGGATCTCGTCCGGTTCGGCCCGTGAGGGCGGCGGTCGCCAGGACTGCTGCAGGGGGGTGCCGGGTTCGGCTTCGGCGGCCCAGTCGACGGTGGCCTCGCCGAGGCCGCTGCGGCCGCCGGAGCGTGCGGCGTGGGTGGCGGCGGCGAAGGCGCGCAGGGTGGAGTCGCGCAGCAGGGAGCGGGTGAGGAAGCGGATCCAGGTGACGTCGACGCCGAACATGATCCGGGCCCGGGCGATCATCTCCATGGCGAGCAGCGAGTTGCCGCCGAGGGCGAAGAAGTCGTCGCCGGGGCCGACGTCCTCGATGCCGAGCAGTTCGGACCAGAGGTGTGCGACGCCGCCCTCGACGGCGTTGCCGTTGCCGACGGGGCCGGCCCGGCCCTCCTGGCGCCCGGTGCCGTCGCGCCGCTCGACCAGGGGTTCGGTGCGCGGCAGCCGTCGGCGGTCGATCTTCCCGGCGGCGGTCAGCGGCATGGTGTCGAGCAGGACGAACTCGGCCGGGACCATGAAGTCCGGCAGCCGTTCCGCCAGGTAGTCGCGGATCTTCGAGCGCCGGGCGCGGGCGCCGGAGGCGGCCCGGTCGACGAGTGTGTAGTAGGCGGTGAGGACGTGTGCGCCGTCGCCGCTGCCGTCGGCGGCGACCCGGGCGAGCCGGACGTCGGGGTGGGCGGCGAGTACGGACTCGATCTCGCCGGGGTCGACCCGGTAGCCGCGGACCTTCACCTGGTCGTCGAAGCGCCCGAGGATCTCCAGGTTGCCGTCGGGCCGCCAGCGGCCGGCGTCCCCGGTGCGGTACATCCGTTCGCCGGGTGCGGGCGCGTAGGGGTCGGGCAGGAAGGTTTCCGCGGTGAGCCCGGGCCGGCGCCAGTAGCCGCGGGCCAGGCCCGGGCCGCCGAGGTAGATCTCGCCCTTCTCCTCCGGGCGGACCGGCCTGAGCCGGCGGTCCAGGACGTGCACCCGTACGCCCGGCAGGGGTTTGCCGATCGGCACCGGGGCGGCCGGGCCGGCGGCCGCGCCGCCCAGGACGGCGGGTGTGAGCTCGCAGAGCGTGGAGGTGACGGCGGCCTCGGTGACCCCGTAGGCGTTGACCAGCCGCACCCCGGGCAGCCGGTCCAGGCAGGTGCGGCAGTCGTCGGCGTGCACGGTGTCCCCGCCGACGACGACCAGGCGCAGCCCTTCGGGGGCGGGGCCGCCCTCGGGGAGCAGCGCGAGCACGTGGTGCCAGTACGCGGGCGTGAGGTCGGCGACGGTCAGCCCGAGCTCGGGCATCCGGCGGACCAGTTCGGTCGGAGCCCAGGTCCGGGTGCCGCCGAGGACGAGGGCGGCGCCGCTGACCAGGGTGGCGAAGACCTGTTCCAGCGAGGTGTCGAAGCCCAGGGCGGCGAGTTGCAGGACGCGGTCGTGCGGGGTGAGCCCGTAGGCGTTGATCACCCGGTCCAGGGTGAAGACCAGGGAGCGGTGGGTGACCGGTACGCCTTTGGGTGTGCCGGTGGTGCCCGAGGTGTAGATCAGGTAGGCGAGGTCGTCGGGCGCGGCCGGGTCCGGGTCCGGCTCCTGCGCTGGGTCCGGCTCCTGCGCCGGATCAGGCGAAGGGGAGGCCGGGTCGGCGGCGGCGTCGACCGCCTCCGCCCCGGCGAACCGCCGTCCGCCCGGGGCCACCACCAGGCGGGCCCCGCAGTCCTCGACGAGCTGGGCCAGCCGCCGCTCGGGGTGTGCCGGGTTGAGCGGCAGGAACGCCCCGCCGGCCTTGAGCACGGCGAGCCAGGCCACCACCAGGTCGGTCCCGCGCTCCAGGCAGACCGGTACGACCTGTTCCCGCCCGACGCCGCGGGCCCGGAGTAAGCCCGCCAGGCGGTCACTGCGCCGGTCCAGCTCGCGGTAGCTGAGCTCGCCGTCCTCGGCGAGCACGGCCGACGCCTCGGGGTCGTGGGCGGCCCGGGCCCGGAACAGCCCGTGCACGGTGTCGGCGAACCCGGGCCGGGTGATCGAACCGGCGCCGGACCCGGCCTCGGCGGGCCCCAGTCCGAGCCCGCTCCACCGCCAGGTCCGTTCCACGTAGGCCCGGCACTCGGCGAGCCCGGCTGGCCCGAACTCGGTCCGCCAGCCACCCGGAACGGTGGGCCCGATCGGCCAGATCGCATACTGACCGTAGTTGTTCTGAAGCACGGCGTGACGTCCGGATCTCACATCCGGTCGTGCGCCCTGTGCGCTGTCGGCTGCGTCATCCACCGGCTTGACCTCGTGGTGTGGCGGCAGAATGCTGGGAGGTGCGACATTTCCGACTATACGCACTCATGGCCCATCCCGAGCACCGGACCGGAATCCACCGGACCGGCGCGGGCCCGAGCCCGGCGAACCCGCCAAGAACCGCCCCTCACCCGGAGTCCCCGCCCGACCGGCGTGGTGATGTCGCGGAGGAGGTAGCCTCGTTGACCCGTCGGCGACACCGCCTGATGATCTGTTACCTGTTGTGGATGGTGCTGTTCACCTGCATCTACTACATCAACCCGACCCAGCGGATCATCTGGTGGACCGGCATCGGCCTGGGTGGCGTTGCGGCCATCGTGGTCGGCGTCCGTCTCAACCGCCCGTCACACCCGCTGTTCTGGTACCTGTTGGCGGCCGCCAACTTCTGCTTCACGGCGGGCGAGGTCGTCCAGGTCATCCAGATGCAGTTCCTGCACCTGGGCAACCCCTTCCCCTCGGTGGCCGACGGCTTCTACCTCGCCGAGTACCTGCTGTACGCGGCAGGCGTGTTGGGGTTCATCCGCTGGCGCACGGCGCATCAGGACCGCGCGAGCCTGCTCGACGCGCTCATCCTCACCATGGGCCTGGCGCTGCTGGCCTGGATCTACCTGATCCTCCCGTACGCCCGCAACCCCGACCTCACCTGGTTCCAGCGGGCCGTCTCGATCGCCTACCCGCTCGGCGACGTGGTCGTACTGGCCCTGCTGCTGCGCCTGCTGGTGCCGCGCGGGGGCAGCAGCCGCTCGCTCCAGCTGCTCACCTTCGGCACGATCGGCATCCTGGTCTCCGACGTCCTGTACGGGCTGATCCAGCTGCACGGCAACTGGCACATCGGCACCGCCGTGGACCTCGGCTGGGCCGCCTTCTACACCGCCTGGGGCGCGGCCGCCCTGCACCCCTCGATGGTCGAGCTGACCAGACCCATCCCCAGCCAGCAGCCGGACCTCAGCGCCGGCCGGCTGGCGCTGCTCACGGCGGCCTCGCTGATCGCGCCGGCCATCCTGATCATCGAGTCGGTGAACGGGAACACCAACAACGCCGGGGTGATCGGGGCCTTCTCCGCCCTGCTCTTCCTGCTCGTGCTGGCCCGGCTCGCCCTCGTCGTCAACGCCCGACGGCAGGCCATCGCCCGCGAACGGGCCCTGCGCGAGGCCGGCGCCTCCCTCACCGCGGCCGTCAGCGTCGAGGAGGTCGCCGACGCCGTCCAGGCCGCCGCCTCCACCCTGATGCCCACCGAGCCCGGCCACGTCGCCCTGCTCGCGGTCACCGAAGCCGGCGTCCTGCACGTGCGGCACGCCGAGCGCGGCGCCACCCAGCACGCCCTCGGCGTCACCAACGACTCCGACGAGGCGCTCGCCCTCGCCGCCTACCGGGAGACCCGCTTACTCCCCGTCGAGGAGATCGGCAACGACCTCGCCACCCGGCTCGACGGCATGCCCTCGGCCCTGATCTGCCCGCTCACCCTGGCCGAACGCCCCTCCGGCGACCCGCTGATCGGCGCCCTCATCGTCACCGGCACCGAGCAGGAGCTCACCAGCCTCTGGAGCTCGCTGGAGATCCTCGCCGCCCAGGCCGCGCTGGCCGTCGAACGCGTCATGCTGAGCCAGGAGATCACCCGCCGCAACAGCGAGGCCTACTTCCGCACCCTGGTGCAGAGCGCCAGCGACGTCATCCTGATCCTCAACGCCGACGACGGCGTCCGCTACGCCTCCTCCTCCGCCGAGCGGGTCCTCGGCTACCCCGACCTGGACGGCGCGCTGATCACGGACCTGGTCCCGCCCGAGGACAGCCGGGCGGTGGGCAGTGCGCTGGCCAGGATGCGCAGCCTGGACGGCTCCGCCGACGGCCGGGACCAGCAGCGCGAACACTGGCGGCTGCTGCGCCACGACCGCACCCCGATCGAGGCCGAGGTCCGCTGCAACGACCTGCGCGGCGATCCGACGGTCGGCGGGCTGGTGCTCACCCTGCGCGACGTCACCGAGCAGCGCCAGATGGAGCGCGAGCTCACCCACCGCGCCTTCCACGACTCCCTCACCGGCCTGGCCAACCGCGTCCTGTTCCAGGACCGGGTGGGCCACGCGCTCTCCCGCGGCGAGCGCAGCGGCGCGGTCACCGGCGTACTCTTCCTCGACCTGGACGACTTCAAGGTGGTCAACGACACCCAGGGCCACGCGGTCGGGGACGAGCTGCTGGTCGCCGTCTCGCTGCGGGTCTCCACCGCGCTGCGGACCTCCGACACCGCGGCCCGCCTGGGCGGCGACGAGTTCGCGGTGCTGGTGGAGGACGCGGTGCAGCCGGCGGACGTCGGCGCCATCGCGGACAGCGTGCTGAGCGCCTTCGCGGAGCCGTTCAAGCTGAGCGCGGGCGCGGTCCGGGTGACGGCGAGCATCGGTGTGGCCACGACGGAGGACAGCGTGGACGCGGCGGAGCTGCTCACCCACGCCGACCTGGCCCTGTACTCGGCGAAGTCGGCCGGCAAGCGGCAGTGGTGCCACTACCAGCCGGCCCTGCAGGCCGGGCTGGTGGAGCGGCACGAGCTGAACGAGAACCTGGACGCCGCGATCGCCGAATCCGCCTTCAAGTTGTACTACCAGCCGATCGTCGACCTGGCGACGGGCGGGCTGGTCGCCTTCGAGGCCCTGGTCCGCTGGCCGCACGACCGGCGCGGCATGGTCCTGCCCGACGAGTTCATCGCGCTCGCCGAGGAGAGCGGCCAGATCGTCCCGCTCGGCGCCTGGGTCCTGGAGCGCGCGGCCCAGGAGGCGGCCGAATGGCAGCGGTCGAGCTCCGAGCGCCGCCGGGCCGACGGGCGCCCGCCGCTGCGCGTCAACGTGAACGTCTCGGCACGGCAGTTCCGGGACGCGGGCTTCGTGGACGTGGTGCGCGGCGCGGTGCGGGCCTCCGGGATCGACCCCGACTCGCTGGTGCTGGAGCTGACCGAGTCGGTGCTGATGCGCCGCGACGAGCGCGTGCACACGGACATGCGCACGCTCGGCGAGCTGGGCGTCGGCATCGCCATCGACGACTTCGGGACGGGGTACTCCTCGCTGAGCTACCTGCGGGAGTTCCCGATCTCGATCCTGAAGATCGACAAGTCCTTCATCGACGGCCTGGGGATGTCCCAGCAGCAGTACGCCCTGGTCGAGGGCATCACCCGGATCGCCGACACGCTGGGCGTCCAGGTCATCGCCGAGGGCATCGAGAACATCGACCAGCGGGACCTGCTGGCCGCGATGGGCTGCCCGCTGGGCCAGGGCTACCTGTTCGCCCGCCCCCTGACGCCCGATCAGGCCGGTGCGCTGGTCCAGGAGGACGCCGATCTGCCGACGCCGAGGGCGCAGTGGGCCCACGGCGACTCGGAGCGCTGAGCTCCGCCCGGCCGCCGGTCAGCCACCGCCTCCGTCGCCTCCCCCGTCGCCGCCTCCGCCTCCGTCGCCTCCCCCGTCGCCGCCTCCGCCGCCGTCGCCCCAGCCGCCGCCGTCGAAGCCGCCGCTGTCGCCGCCGCCCCATCTGCCGCGCCGGCGCCTGCGCTTGCCCGTCATGCCCGATATCAGGCCGTAGACCGCGAGTGCGATCACGATGACGATCAGCGCGGCCTTCACAGTGCCCCCCCGTGGATCCGCTCGGGCGTGCGCCGCGGTTGGGGCGCAGATCTGTTCCGTACCCCAACCGCCCGCTGTGGAACCCTCGTTGGCGAGGTCCGCACAGGTCCCACACAGGACCTAGCTTGCCGGGTGCGGGTGGCCGAGGTGGGGGAAGGTGGGGAGCAGGTCGGTGTGCGGGGGGATGTGGTCGCTGGTGATCTTGCCGCCGGAGACCATGGCGAGCCGGGCGGAGGTCACGTCGTCCGACAGCGTCCGGCCGTTGGGGTAGGCGGCCAGCCGGGAGCGGTCGTAGCGCAGGATGTCCGGGAGGATGATCTTCAGCGCCTCGGTGGCGGCGTCCGTGGTGTAGTCCCCGGTGTGCTGGAGCACCGCCGTCCAGGGCTCGCGGTACCGCTCCCAGTCGTCGGCGGGCTCGCCGGCGTTGTAGGCGTCCTTGACCTCCTCGGCGTTGAAGTAGGCGGTCAGCGAGGGGTGGGCACCCCGGTCGACGGAGACGAGCCGGCCGTCCTGGTGGAGGCTGACGCGCGCCCAGACGCCGATCACGGGGTCCGGGCCGAGGTCGTCGTCGGGGACTTCGAGGGCGATGCCGAAGATGTTGGCATCGGCCATCGCGTCCCTGCCGGTCCAGGTGAAGTTGTCGACGATGCCTTCGAGGTCGGCGAAGAAGGGGTCGCTGCGCAGGCCGACGGAGAGCTTGCGGCCGTCGGCCTCGACGACGTCGGGCGCGTCGCCGAACGCGACCGGGACGTTGTCGAACAGGACCTCCCCGCCCGCCTCGTGCTTCTGCGCGGCGGCGCCGGTGGCGCGGTGGACGGTGACGGTCTGCGCACCGGCCTCGGGGTCGGAGAAGACGAAGGAGTAGGCGACGTCGGCACGGTTGTCGCCGTTGTTGTCGATGTTGATGCGGTAGACCGCCTCGGGGTGGAACTCGGCCGCCCCGGTGGGGGCGTAGGGGTTCACGTTCATGATGAGCACCGTGCGCCCGGAGGCGTCGGAGGCCGGGAACGCGAACAGGTCGGTGAGGTCGAGCCGGGCGTCGCCCTGCGGGGACCGGAGGTTCGGGCCGCTGAGGTGGTGGGACATGGCGCTGCGCTACCTCGTCTCTGGGTTCCCCCCTGGACTGTCCGGACGTTCGTACCAGCGGCAGGCGGACGGGGATGGCAGGACACCCGTGCGGACGGCCGCCGTCCGCCGGATGGCGCACGGCCCGGGGCCTGGTTCCGGTAGCGGTGGGGTCCGGCTCCCGCCCCCCTGCGGGCCCTCAGGCCCGGCCCTGTTGCCGCAGCAGCGTCGCGAGGTTCTTCTGCGCCTCGGCCATTCCGGCCGCGGCGGCCTTCCTGAACCACTTCTCGGCCTGCGCGAGGTTCCCGGTGTGCCAGGCGCGGACCCCCGCCTCGTTCATGGCGGTCAGGTCGCCCGCGTCGGCGGCCCGCTCGCGCCAGATTCCCGCCTGGGTCCGCGCTCCGCGCCGTTCGAGCAGCCGCGACAGCCGGAGCATCGCGTCGGGCCGCCCGGCCTCGGCGGCCGCCCGGTACCGGTACTCGGCGCCGGCGCTGTCGCCGATCCTCTCGAGCCGCTCGCCCTCCGCGACCAGCGCGTCCGGGTCGGGAGGGCCGGTGAACACCCGGTTGCGGACCAGGGCGAGCCGGCCCACCGTGCTGGTGTTGCGCTGCTCGGGGCGCGGATGCCCCTTGCTCGGCAGCACCCTGGCGAGGTGCTCGTGGATGGCCAGCAGCGTGAGGTACTCCGCCGACTGCGTCGACCCGTGCTCCAGGAGGTTCAGGAGCTCACCGGTGTAGGCCGTGTGGCGCGCCTCGGAAGGCGCGATGGAGGGCCGGTTCGCCGGCGAGGAGGCCAGGGTGCAGGTCCCGGCGGCCTCCAGCTGGCCGGCGACCACCGAGGTGGCCGAGGCCATCGTGTCGATCGCCATCCCGGAGAAGCAGCAGTCCAGGATCAGCACCCGGTTCACCGCCCGGGCGGTGGCCAGGGTGCGGCGCAGCAGGCTGAACGGCAGCCCCGTCCAGGCGATCAGCTCGGGGTCGCTGGAGGTGCCGGGCAGCGACAGGTACAGCTCGCCGTCCGGTCCGACCAGGCCGTGTCCGGCGTAGTAGACCAGCAGCAGGTCATCCGCCTGCGCGGCCGCGGCCACCAACAGGGCGCCGATTCCCGCGAGGTCGGGCCGGTTCGGCGCCGGCACGCAGTGCTCGCGCGCGAGGGACGTGCCCCACGGGCTGGTGAGCACCGCCGCCAGGTCCTCGATGTTGTTGACCACCGCGGGGAGCTCGGGCAGGTCGGGGTCGGCGTAGGTGCTGGAACCCAGCAGCAGGGCCCTGGAGCGCGGCGGGTCCGGCAGGCGCATTCACCGCTCCCGGCCGGGTCCCGCAGCGGGCCCGGGGTCCGCCGCGGGCCCGGGTACGCGGCGGGGCCGGGCCGTCCGGGCTCTCCAGGCCGTCCGCGCTGTCCGGTCACTCCTCCAGGGCATGGCGCAGCACGGCTTCCCCGTCCGGACCCGGACGGCCCGGGTGCTCCTCCAGGGCATGGCGCAGCACGGCTTCCACGTCCAGACCCGGGGCGTCCCGTACCGAGATCCTGACGCTCCGTCCGTCGGGTCCGGTCACCTCGATGTCCGCGGACGGGCGGCGGTGCCTGATCCACACCGCCACCGAGGCGGCCAGCACGGTGCCGGCGCCCTGGGCCCCGAGGGCCACGATCAGGATGTCGGCGAGCCCGCCCATCTGGTCGGGGCGCGTCTCGGGCTTCTCGATCGCCGTCCGCCCGCGGAGTTCGTCCTCCCGCGACAGCCAGGCCGCCAGCTCGACCAGCTCCGCCGGAGCCCCGTCCCCGGTCAACCGGATGCGTGCCTTCATCGCACTCCCCTTCTCGTCCGTCATCCCCAACGCCGCGCGTCCGTCACGGCCTTCAGATCGATCAGCGCGTTGGCGTAGCCGGCACCGACCGCCAGCCGGCACCAGTGTTCCGCCTGGGCCGTCTCGCCGAGTTCGGCCAGCAGCAGCCCGAGCATCGCCATCGCCGACGCGTTGCCGCAGGCGGCGCTCCTGCGCAGCCAGAGTTCCGCCCCCTCCAGGTCCCGGCGGTTCCACTGCAACCGCCCCACCTGGAACATGCCGAACTCGCTGCCCGCCTCGGCGGACCGCAGGTACCACCGCTCCGCCTCGTCCGGATCCTCGCGCCGCTCCGCCAGCTCACCCAGCCGGAACATGGCGAGCGCGTCCCCGCCGTCCGCCGCCGTGCGGAACCACTGCTCCGCCTCCGCAAGCGCGCCGCGCCGTTCCAGCACGACGGCCAGCCGCAGCACCGTCTGCGGGATCCCGGCGCTCACCGCCTCCCGGTACCACCGCTCCGCCTCGGCGAAGTCCTGCCGCTTCTCCAGCAGCCTGCCCAGCAGGTCCATCGCCAGCGGCGCCCCCGCCCCGGCCGCCGACCGGTACCACGGCTCGGCCCCGGCGTCGTCCCCGCGCTCCTGCAGCAGGGTGGCCAGCATCATCATCGAGCGGACGTCCCCGGCCTCCGCCGCCTGGCGGTGCCACTCCTCGGCGCCGGCCAGGTCCCCCTGCTGCTCCCGCAGGCCGGCCATGCCGAAGACCGCGGGGAGGTGCCCGACGCCGACGGCCCAGCGCAGCATCCCCTCCGCCTCCTCCGGTTCGCCGCGCTCCATCAGCAGGGACGCCAGCAGGGTCAGCAGCTCGGCCACCAGCTCGACCGCGTCGTTCTGCGGAGCGTCACTCGCCTGCGACACGATCGTGGCGGCGCTCCGCACCAGCTCCTCCGCCTCGACCAGGTCACCGCGCTGCATCGCCAGGCGCGCCAGATCCCTCAGCGCGTTTCCCCGCACCACGGAGTAGCCCGCGGTGTCGGCCGCCCTGCGCAGCCACTCCCGCGCCGCGTCCAGACGGCTCTCCTGCACCAGCAGGCACCCGATCTTCCACATCGCGTAGGTGTCGCCGTGTTCGACCGCCCGGTGGTACCAGCTCCGGGCGCCGGCGAGGTCGCCGCGCTGCTCGAGGAGGTAGCCCATGCCTCCCATCGCGTTCACGTTCCCCGCCTCAGCGGCCCTGCCCATCCACTCCTCGGCCGCCTCCGGCTCGCCCCGGTCGCGGAACAGCTGGCCCAGCCGCGCCATCCCGTCCGGGTCCCCGCCGGCGGCGGCCCGCCGGTACCACTCCTCGGCCCCGCCGGAGTCCCCGCGCTCCTCCAGCAACCAGCCCAGCCGGATCATCGCCTTGAGATCGCCGCGCTCGGCGGCCGCACGGTCCTGCTGCTCCTCCACCTGACCCCCTGTAGGTGTACGGATGGTGCACGCCGGACACCGGTCGGGCGTCCACCCGACCGGACGGCGGCGCCGCAGCGCCGCCCCTCCCATGCTGCCCGAGATCGGCCATGATCATCCGGCTTTCGGACACCACCGCCGGACGCCCGGCCTCGGTGGGGCGGACCTCCTCCGGCGCCCCCTGCCCGTCAGGACCGCACGTCCGCGGACGGCGTCTCCGTGGTGCTGACGACCAGACCCGCGGTCAGCGTCCGGTGCACCGGGCACTTCTCGGCGATGTCCAGCAGCCGCCGGCGCTGCTCGGCGTCCAGCGGCCCGTCGAACCGGATCTCCCGGGTGATGAGGTCGACCAGCCCGTGGCCGCTCTCGCACTCGGCGCAGTCCTCCGCGTGCACCCGCTGGTGCCGCAGCGCGACGGTGACCTTCTCCAGCGGCCAGCCCTTGCGCTCGGCGTACATCCGCACCGTCATCGAGGTGCAGCTCCCGAGCGCGGCCAACAGCAGGTCATACGGGTTCGGCCCACTGTCCTCCCCCGCCGGCGCGGGCTCGTCGGCCGTCAACTCGTGCCGCCCCGCCAGCACCCGCTGCCCGTACCGGCCGACACCGTTCTCGCTCACCACGACGAGCCCCTGCTCGGTCCTCTGCTGCTCCACCGTCACTCCTCACCTGCGGATCCACCACGGGCACGCACCTCGTGCCTCTCACCCGGCCGAGGCTACGTGCCGGGTGCCACCGGTTCCAGCACGGGCAGCGGGCAGCGGGCAGACCAACGGCGCCCCGTGGAGCCCCTGGCGCGCCCTCCCCGGCCGCACCTTCAGGACCACCTGAACTCCCCCACCACCGGCCAGGCCGGCCACCCGACCACAGTCGGGTGGCCGGCTCACCTCACTGGACTGCGCCCGACGGGACTGTGCCCGAGGGGACTGCGCCCGAGGGGAATCCGACCGTCACCCCGGCCGGGGCCGTGGGGGCGGTGGTGCTGCCCGCGGTGCTGCCGAGGGTGCGTTCGGCTTTGGCGAGGGCCGCGCGGTAGTAGAGGGAGGCGAGTTGGGAGGAGCCGCTGTCGCGCTGGAAGAAGCCGTAGGCGAGGGCGACGCTGCCGAGGCGTTCCAGGGCGAGGTAGCCGTTGAGTTGGACGCCGGCGAGGGTGCCGTCGAGGCGGACGGCGGGGGCGTCGGGGCGGTCGCCGAGGGCGAGGGGGGTGACGGTGAAGCTGACCTCGGAGTCGGTGCCGCTGTTGAAGGTCAGGGTGTGGCAGGTGTTGAACGCATCGCTGAAGGCCGCGAAGTCGGTGGTGAGTTGGGCCTGATCCTCGGCGGTGAGCGACTCGGTGATCATCGGATTGGCGTCTTCGCCGTCGAACTCGACCTCGGCGTGAGGCTGTTGGGGGGAGACGCCGGTGTCGTGCCGGTTGAGGAGGGCGCTGAGGGCCTCGCAGCCGCTCACCGGTGACGGGGTCGCACCGGGGGACGCGGCCTCGGAGGCGGGTACCTCGGTGAAGTTCGGGCCGAGTTCGGCGACGGTGAGCAGGGCCGTCCGGAGCTGCTCCGTGGTGGGCAGGTCCGCGGCCGGGGCGGCGGCCCGGAGTTCGATGGCCGTCGCGGTCGGCGGGCCGGCGAATCCGGTCGCCCCGAGGGTGGCCACGGTGACGACGGCGGCGGCGGTCAGGGCGAGGAGAGGCCTCGGGTGTGACGACATGCGGGCCCCCGGTCGATGGTTCGGGCAGGGACGGGAACGCGGGAGGAGGGGACGGGAGACAGGCACCCAGTGTCCCACCCGGCCTGCCGACCCGCCCGAGGGGAGGAGAATCCGCAGGTCAGGACTGGTCCGACGGCGGCAGCGCGGCCAGCGTCTCGGTGAGCCACTCCACCCAGAAGGCCTCCAGCCCGAGGCCGGCCCGCAGTACGGCGTGCTGGAGGCGGTTCTCGTCCGCCGCCTTCTCGGGCGGGAAGTCGCGCTGCTCGATCTCCAGGTAGCGGGCCAGCTGCGCGCGGTGCAGGGCGAGATGGCGCTCCAGTTCGGCGTCCAGGCCGCTCGCGCCGACCACCGCCGCCGCGCGCAGGCGCAGCAGCAGTGGTTCGCGGATCGTCTTGGGCTCGTCGCCGCCGGCCGTCCAGCGCTCCAGCTCCGCGCGGCCGGCCGGCAGCACCTCGTACTCCTTCTTCTGGCCGCGCACCGGGCCGGTGGCCGCGAGTGCGCGGATCAGGCCGCCGGCCTCCAGCCGACTCAGCTCGCGGTAGATCTGCTGGTGGGTGGCGGACCAGAAGAAGCCGATCGACTTGTCGAACCGCCGGGTCAGCTCCAGCCCCGAGGACGGCTTCTCCAGGAGGGCGGTGAGGATGGCGTGTGGCAGCGACATGCGTCGATCCTAGGGCCCGACCCACCCGAGAGGCCGAACGGCGTCAGAGGGCGGCCGCCAGTTCGGTGCCCTGCTTGATGGCCTGCTTGGCGTCCAGTTCGGCGGCCACGTCGGCGCCGCCGATCAGGTGCGGGGTGAGGCCGAGGCCGCGCAGCGCCGTGTCCAGGTCGCGGCGCGGCTCCTGGCCGGTGCACAGGACGACGGTGTCGACGGGCAGCAGTTGGCGCTCGCCGTCCACGGTGATGTGCAGCCCGGCGTCGTCGATGAGGTCGTACGTGACCCCCGCCTGCATCACGACGCCGCGGTGCTTGAGCTCGGTGCGGTGGATCCAGCCGGTGGTCTTGCCGAGGCCGGCGCCGACCTTGGTGGTCTTGCGCTGGAGCAGGTGGACGCTGCGCGGGGACTCGGGCCGCTCGGGGCGGGCGAGGCCGCCGCGCTCGCGGTACTCGGGGTCGATGCCCCACTTGCGGTGGAACACGGGCGGGTTGAGGCTGGCCGCGTCGCCCTGGTCGGTCAGGTACTCGGCGACGTCGAAGCCGATGCCGCCGGCGCCGAGGATGGCGACCCGCCTGCCGACCGGCGCGCCGTCGCGCAGCACGTCCAGGTAGCCGAGCACGCTGGGGTGGTCGATGCCGGGGAGGTCGGCGGGGGTGCGCGGGGTGACGCCGGTGGCGAGGACGATCTCGTCGAAGGCCTCGGCGGCGAGCTGTGCGGCGTCCGCCGTGGCGCCGAGGCGCTGGGTGACGCCCAACTCGGCCAGCCGGGTGCGGTAGTAGCGCAGCGTCTCGTTGAACTCCTCCTTGCCGGGGATCCGCCGGGCGATGTTCAACTGCCCGCCGATCGTCTCGGCGGCGTCGAACAGGGTGACGGCGTGGCCGCGTTCGGCGGCGGAGACGGCGAAGGCGAGGCCGGCCGGTCCGGCGCCGACCACGCCGATCCGCTTGCTCAGCCGGGTCGGGGCGAGCACCAGCTCGGTCTCGTGGCAGGCGCGCGGGTTGACCAGGCAGGAGGTGATCTTGCCGCTGAAGGTGTGGTCCAGGCAGGCCTGGTTGCAGCCGATGCAGGTGTTGATGGAGTCGGCGCGGCCGCCTTGGGCCTTGGCGACGAAGTCGGCGTCGGCGAGGAGCGGGCGGGCCAGCGAGACCAGGTCGGCGCTGCCCTCGGCGAGCAGCTGCTCGGCGATCTCGGGGGTGTTGATGCGGTTGACGGCGACGAGCGGGACGGCGACCGAGCCCATCAGCTTCCTGGTGACCCAGGCGTAGGCGCCGCGCGGGACGGAGGTGGCGATGGTGGGGATGCGCGCCTCGTGCCAGCCGATGCCGGTGTTGATGATGGTCGCGCCGGCCGCCTCGACGGCCTTGGCGAGCTGGACGACCTCGTCGAGGGTGGAGCCGCCGGGGACGAGGTCGAGCATGGAGAGGCGGTAGATCAGGATGAAGTCGGGGCCGACCCGCTCGCGGACCCGGCGGACGATCTCGACGGGGAAGCGCATCCGCTGCTCGTACGCGCCGCCCCACTCGTCCTCGCGCCGGTTGGTGGCGGCGGCGATGAACTCGTTGATCAGGTAGCCCTCGGAGCCCATGATCTCGACCCCGTCGTACCCGGCACGGCGGGCGAGGTCGGCGCAGCGGACGAAGTCCTCGATGGTCTGCTCGACCTGCTCGGGGGTGAGCGCGTGCGGCACGAACGGGCTGATCGGGGCCTGCAGGGCGCTGGGGGCGACCAGGTCCTGGTGGTAGGCGTAGCGGCCGAAGTGCAGGATCTGCATCGCGATGAGGCCGCCGGCGGCGTGGACGGCGTCGGTGACCACGCGGTGGCGGTCCGCCTCCGCCTCGGTGGTGAGCATGGCACCGCCGGACCAGGGGCGGCCGGCCTCGTTGGGGGCGATGCCGCCGGTCACGATGAGGCCGACGCCGCCCCGGGCGCGCTCGGCGTAGAACGCGGCCATGCGGTCGAAGCCGCCGCGGGCCTCCTCCAGGCCGACGTGCATGGAGCCCATGATCACGCGGTTGGGGAGAGTGGTGAAGCCGAGGTCCAACGGGCTCAGCAGCCGGGGGTAGGGGCTCTCGGCCTGCTGGGCCTGCGGGGTGGGCCGGAGCTCCTGGGGGTCGTTGCTCATCGGTGCTCCTGGTGCGGCGGGCGGCTCGTTGCCACCAAACGGTAGGGGACTCCCCCAGGGTTATGCAACCAGTTGCATAAGGCGCCCGGCGGGCACCGACGGGGAGGCCGACCGGGAGAGGGGCCGCGAGGGTCCGGCGGATTTCGCTGACCGGCCGTCAGCACGCCACCTATTACGCGTATGGTCATACCGCAGTAGTCGCTTCGGGGAGGGCACGGTCATGCGCGGTGACACGGACGGCATACGCGGCGGATCGATCGCCGTGGTCGGCGGCAGCATCGCCGGCTGCGCCTTCGCTCGGGCGGCCGCCCGCAACGGCGCCGAGCAGGTGGTGGTGCTCGAACGCACCCCCGGCCGGCTGGAGGACCGCGGCGTCGGGCTCTGCGTCCACGACGACCGCTTCGCCGAACTGGCCCAGGCCGGCCACCTCGACGACGGCATCCGCCGCCACCGGCTCACCGAGCGCCACTGGGTGGCCCGCGACGGCGCGGCCGGCCCGCGCGGCCGACTGCTCTGGGTGCAGCCGATGCCCTTCCACTCCTACCACTGGGGCGTGCTCTGGCAGGCCCTGCGCGAGCGCACCCCCGACACCGTCGCCTTCCGGCTCGCCGAGACGGTCGCCGGCGCGGGCGGCGACCAGGCCGGCGCCTGGGTGGAGGGCGCCGACGGCCGCCGGGAGTCGTACGACCTGGTCATCGGCGCCGACGGCTACCGCTCGATGGTCCGCGAGGCCGTCTGCCCGGAGGCGCGGCCCGAGTACGCCGGGTACATCTGCTGGCGCGGCAGCTTCCCCTCCGAGCACCTGGCGGAGCTGCCCGGCGGCGCGGGCGTCTGGCCGGAGACGGAGGCGATCACGGCCTGCTTCCCCGGCGGCCAGTGCGTGATCTACCGCATCCCGGGGCTGACCCCGGGCTCCACCCAGGTCAACTGGGTCCTCTACGGCGCCCCGCCGGCCGAGCTCGGGCGGCGCCTGGACAACCCCACCAGCATCCCGCCCGGCGAGCTCACCGACGAGCTGCTCAGCCACGGCAGGCGGCTCGCCGAGGAGCAGCTGCCGCCCTACTGGGCGGGGGTGCTCGGGCTGACCCCCGCCGAGCGAACCTTCGTCCAGCCGATCTACGACCTGGAGACCCCGCGCCGCGCCGCGGGCCGGCTGCTGCTCGCCGGGGACGCGGCCACCGTGGTCCGCCCGCACAACACCAGCGGCGCGGTCAAGGCCGTCCAGGACGCCTGGGCGTTCGAGAACGCCTGGCGCGAGGGCGGCTCCTGGGCGGAACTGCTCGACTCCTACGACCGCGAGCGCGGCCAGGTCGGGCGGGAGCTGGTGGCCCTCGGCCGCCGGCTCGGCACCGCCCAGGTCGGGCCGCATGCGCCGGACTGGTCGGCCATCGACGAGGCCGGCATGACCGCCTGGTGGCAGCACCAGGTCACCGGCGGCGGCGGGTTCGGCGGCCAGGCGCTCAGCGCTCCCCCGGCACCCCGACAGGCCTCCTCGGCGGCCCCGGTCCGGCACCGCTGACCTGACCCCGGTACCCCCGGTGACCTCGGCGGCTCGTCGGCTCCGGCGCGCGGCCCGCAGCACCCACGCACCCATCGCGATGAGGCGCGCCCACGCACCCACCGCGACGAGGCGCCCGCTCACACGTCCCGGCGCCGCACGGCCACCAGCCCGAGCAGGATCGCGGCCGCCGGCCAGAGCGCGAGGACGATCCAGGAGCCGGTGACGGTGGCGTAGTCGAAGCCGCTGCCGCTCCCGGGCGGCGGTGACCAGTGCTGGACCAGGCGCTTCCAGGCCGAGGCCACCATCGCGTGGTTGATGTCGGCGGACCAGCGCTGCGAGGTGGAGAAGAACGGCGGCAGCAGCAACAGGACGAAGGTGGTGGTGGCCGTGGCCCCGGCGGCGTGCCGGACCAGGGCCCCCAGGCCGAGTCCGACCAGCGCGCAGACCGGCGCCAGCAACGCGGACACCAGCACGGCCCGCGCCACCCCGGGGTCGCCGGGCGAGACGTCGGCGTGGCAGCCGCTCAGGACGGCCTGGGAGACGGCGAAGGAGCCGATCGAGACGACCGTGCCGACCGCCGTCCAGACCGCGGCGACCACCGCCGCCTTGGCGAGCAGCACCGACCCGCGGGCGGGCACCGCCACCGTCGTGGTCCGGATCAGCCCGCTGCCGTACTCGCCGACCACGGCGAGCCCGCCGACGCAGCCGGCCACGAGCATCAGCGTCAGATAGCCGGCCATCGGGTAGGCGTCGAAGACCTGGAAGCCGTCGTCGCGCCGGGCGCCGGGATCGAGGCCCGCCAGCCGGGCGCGGTCCGCCGTCGAGGCCACCACGGAGGACCCGACGACGACGAGCGTGACGAGGGCGAGCGCCCAGGGGGTGGAGCGCAGCGACCGCATCTTGATCCACTCGGCGGCGACGAGGTCCCCGAAGCGGGCGGGCGGTTCGGCCGCCCGGGAGAGCGGCGGAGCGGAAGGGGCGGCGAGCGTGCTCATCGGGTCCGTCCTGACTGGTACTCGACGCTGTCGGCGGTCAGTTCCATAAAGGCCTCCTCCAGGGAGGCGCTGCGGGTGGAGAGTTCGTGCAGCACGATCCGGTGCTCGAGGGCGAGCGCACCGATCCGGTCGGCGGCCGTCCCGGTCACGACCAGCCGCTCGGCGCCGGCCGAGCCCTCCGGTTCGACGGTCGCGCCGGCCGCGGTCAGCAGCACCGTCAGTTCGGCGGCCTGCGGGGTGCCGACCAGCACGCTCGACCGGTGGTCGCCGCGTGCCGCGAAGCTCCGCACCGACTCGGCGGCGATCATCCGGCCCCGGCCGATCACCACGAGCTGGTCGGCGGTCTGCTCCATCTCCGACATCAGATGGCTGGAGAGGAATACGGTACGGCCCTCGGCGGCCAGCCGGCGGAAGAGCCGGCGCGCCCAGAGCACCCCCTCCGGGTCCATGCCGTTGACCGGTTCGTCGAACATCAGCACCGGCGGATCGCCGAGCAGTGCGGCGGCGATGCCGAGCCGCTGCTTCATCCCCAGCGAGAACCCGCCGATCCGGCGTCGCCCCGCCTCGGCCAGGCCCACCTCCTCCAGCACCTCCGCCACCCGGCGGCGCCCGATGCCGTTGCTGCGGGCCAGCGCGGCGAGGTGCGCCTCGGCGCTCCGGCCGCCGTGGACGTGCCCGGCGTCGAGCAGCGCCCCGGCGTGCCGCAGTCCGCGCGGGTGGCTGCGGAACGGGACGCCGCTGACGGTGGCGGTGCCGCCGGTGGGCGTCTCCAGCCCGAGGATCATCCGCATCGTGGTGGTCTTGCCGGCGCCGTTCGGTCCGAGGAACCCGGTGACCTGCCCGGGTCGGACGGTGAAGGACAGTTGGTCGACGGCGGTCTTGTCGCCGTATGTCCTGGAGAGTTCGTTGACTTCGATCACGGGCCCCACCCTTCCGCCCGGACGGGGTGCGGCGCGTCTGCCCGGGGGCTGCAGATCGCGCGGACGGACCATCCCGGGGGTGTACGCCCGTGGGCCAATGTCCGGCCGGCGTCGGGCCGATAGGCTCGCGGAATGACGAGAAACAGGCTGATGACCTGGGGCGGGGGCCTGCTGTACGCCTTCCTGGTAGCGGTGTTGCTCACCGGAGCACCCCGCGCGCCCGGCGGGCTGCACGCCGCCGGGGCGGTACTCGCGTTCGGCCTGCTGCTCGGAGTGCTGCGGCGCAGCCCGCCGGTGGCGCTGGCGCTGACCCAACTCGCCGCCCTCGGCGTGCTGGAGCTCGCCCCGGGCAACGCGCCGACCCGGTTCGTCCCCTTCCTGGTGGTGGACTTCGTCCTGGGCGTCACCGTCGCCACCCGGTCCCGGTCGGTACGCACCGCCGCCGTCTCGGTGACGGTGCTGCTGCAGGTCCTGGCCCTCGGCCTGTACACCGGGCCGGACGCCATGCTCGGCATGGGGGTGGTGGCGCTGCTGGCGATGGCGACCTCCGTCATGGTCGGCCTGCTGGTCCGGGAGCGCCGTGAGCACGCGACGGCCCTGCGCTCGCAGGAGGTGGCCGAGGCGGTGACGGCCGAACGGCTGCGGATCGCACGGGAGTTGCACGACATGGTCGCGCACAGCATCGGCATCATCGCGATCCAGGCCGGGGTCGGCGGCCGGGTCATCGAGACCCAGCCCGCGGAGGCCCGCGAGGCACTGCGGGCCATCGAGGCCACCAGCCGGGAGACCCTGTCGGGCCTTCGGCGCACCCTGGTGGCCCTGCGTCAGGCGGATCCGCACCCCGGCTCGGCGCAGGCGCCGCTCGGGCCGACGCCGGGCCTCGCGGACCTCGAACGGCTGGTGGCGGCGACCGCGGACGCGGGGGTCCGGGTCGAGCTGCACTGGGCCGGTGAGCAGCGCCGACTGCCGGCCGACATCGATTTGTCGGCCTACCGTATCGTGCAGGAGGCGGTGACCAACGTGGTCCGCCACGCGGGCACCGGGCACTGCCGGGTGGCCGTCGACTACGGGGTGGAGGAGCTGTCGGTGGAGGTTGTCGACGACGGGCGCGGCCTGTCTGCGACCGGGGGTCCCGGCTTCGGGGGGTCGGGCTTCGGCATCACCGGCATGCGGGAGCGGGTCAGCCTGCTGCACGGCCGGTTCAGCGCCGGGCCCCGGCCCGAGGGCGGCTTCCGGGTGTCGGCCCGGCTGCCGCTGCCCGAACCCGTCGGAGCCGCAGCCGCAACCGCAGTTGGAGCCGGCGTCAGCGCCGGAGCCGGGGCGGGCGGGCGATGAGCATCCGCGTCCTGCTCGCCGACGACCAGCCGCTGGTCCGCTCCGGCCTGCGCGTGATCATGACCGACCACCCCGACCTGGAGGTGGTCGGCGAGGCGGCCTCGGGCGCCGAGGCGGTACAACTGGCCCGGGAGACCGGCCCGGACGTGGTGCTGATGGACATCCGGATGCCCGGCATGGACGGCATCGAGGCCACCCGGCTGATCGCCGGGTCCTGCCCCGCCACCCGTGTCCTGGTCCTGACCACGTTCGACGAGGACGAGTACGTCTACGGTGCGCTGCGGGCCGGCGCCAGCGGATTCGTCGTCAAGGACATGGCGGTGGACGACATCCTCGCGGCGGTCCGGGTGGTCGCGGCCGGGGACGCCCTGATCGCGCCGGGCGTCACCCGCCGGCTGATCGCCGACCTGCTCGACCGGCCGGCGCCCACCGCGCAGCGCCCGCCGCGGTCGGTCGAGGGCATCACCGAGCGCGAACGGGAGGTGCTCACCCTGGTCGGCCGGGGCCGGTCGAACAGCGAGATCGCCGACGAACTCGTCATCTCGGTGGCCACCGCGAAGTCCCACGTGGCCCGGCTGTTCACCAAGTTGAACGCCCGCGACCGGGTCCAACTCGTCATCACGGCCTACGAGATGGGCCTGGTCGCGACGCCGCGGTGAGGCGCCGCGCCCAGGCGCACCGAACGCGCCGGCCCTACCGGACGTACCGGACGTACTAGACGTTCACGCCGTAGTCGGTCGCGATGCCGCGCAGGCCGGAGGCGTAACCCTGGCCGATGGCACGGAACTTCCACTCCGCGCCGTTGCGGTAGAGCTCGCCGAAGACCATGGCCGTCTCGGTCGAGGCGTCCTCGGTGAGGTCGTAGCGGGCGATCTCCCGGCCGTTGGCCTGGTCGACCACCCGGATGAAGGCGTTGCGGACCTGGCCGAAGCTCTGCAGCCGGGCGTCGGCGTCGTAGATCGACACCGGGAAGACCACCTTGGCCACGTCGGCCGGCACGGCGGCCAGGTCGACCCTGATCTGCTCGTCGTCCCCGTCGCCGCCGCCGGTCAGGTTGTCGCCGCTGTGCTCGACCGAACCGTCGGGGCTGTGCAGGTTGTTGAAGAAGACGAAGTGCTGGTCCGAGACCACCTTGCCGAGCGCGGTGCAGAGCAGCGCGCTCGCGTCCAGGTCGTAGTCGGCCCCGGTGGTGGTGCGCACGTCCCAGCCGAGTCCGACGATGACGGCGGTCAGCCCCGGCGCCTCCTTGGTCAGCGAGACATTGCCGCCCTTGGCCAGCGAAACTCCCACGATGCCCTCCTCGGTTGCTCTCCCTGGCAATGAATCTACAACACTGTAGAGATCACCAGAACGCATCCGCCCACAACCGGCACCACCCGCCGGGGCGCGCCCCATCAGTCCCGGGACGCGCCCAACAGGGCCGAGACGTGCGGCGGCAGCAGACAGGCCTGTCGGGCCAACAGGTCGACGAAGGCCGCCGTGAGCGGGTCGGGCCGGGTTCGGGTGTACGCGACCAGTGGGCGCCGCACCGGCGGTTCGGGGCGGCGGACCAGTCCGTCGAAGCCCGGGGGGACGATGTTCGCGGGCACCAGCGCGGGCCCCAGCCCGGCGGCGGCGAGCAGCGGCGCGGCCGCGGTCTGCTCGGTCCGCACGGCGGCCCGCGGCCGGAATCCGGCCTCCGCGCAGACGCCGTCGACCAGTTCGGCGAGGCCGTTGCCCGGCGCGTAGTGCACCCAGGGACGCTCCGCCAGCTCGGCGAGCGGCACCGCCCGGCGGTCCGCCTCCCCGCCCTCCCCGCCCTCGGCGTCCTCGGCGGGCAGCGCCAGGACGAACTCCTCGACGCCCAGCTCCCGGATCGGCCCCTCCCAGTCCGGCGGCGGGGTGCCGACCGCCACGTCCGCCTGCCCGGCGGCCATCGCCGCGCGCAGCTCGTCGTTGTGCGCGTACTCGCGCAGCCGGATCCGCACCTGCGGGTGCTCGCGGCGCCAGGCCCGCAGGACCGGCGGGAGGATGCCGAGACTGACCGAGTAGACCGTGGCGAGCTCCAGTTCACCGCAGTCCAGTCCGGCCGCGAGCCGGGCGGCGGTGCGCAGCCGTTCGGCGTCGGCGAGGGCGGCGCGGGCGTGCGGGAGGACCGCCCGGCCCATCGGCGTCAGCCGCACGGCGCGCGGCAGGCGCTCCAGCAGGGTGCCGCCGACGGACCGCTCCAGCGCCCGGACCTGGTGGGAGAGCGCGGGCTGGGTGACGTGCAGCAGTTCGGCGGCCCGGGTGAAGGAGCCGGTGTCGACGACGGTCACCAGGTATTCGAGCTGTCGCAGCGTGGTCATGCAGGGAGTTTATGGCCGGCGGAGAAAACAAGCCTTGGACGCATCACCGCTGGTGGGCGCAGGGTCGGAGCAACACCACTCGACCTCTGGAGCCCCCGATGACCACTCTTTCCCCCTCCTCCCCCGCCGTGCCCGCCGCGCTCGGGGGCCGCCGTGTCGTCGTGGTCGGCGCCGGTTCGAACACCGGCCGCGCGCTCGCCCGCGCCGCCTCCGCGGCCGGGGCCGAGCTGGTCCTGGCGGGCCCCGACCCGCGCAAGCTGGAGTGGACCGCCGGGGAGCTGGCCGGCCCGGCCGAGGTGGTGCCGGTGGACCTCGCGGACGAGGCGTCGATCGCCGCGCTGGCCGCCGCCACCGGCCGCTTCGACCACCTGGTCTCCACCGCCGCGATGCCCGCCAACGGCCCGCTCGCCGAGTTGGAACTCGCCGATGTGCAGCGGGCGTTCGCGGCCAAGGTGATCGGCCCGATGCTGCTCGCCAAGCACCTCGCCGGGCAGGTCGCGACCGGCGGCCCGGAGGGCGGCTCGTTCACCTTCTTCTCCGGCGTCGCCGCCTGGCGCCCGGCCCCGGCCCGCACGGTGATGGCCACCACCAACGGCGCACTGGCCTTCCTGGTACAGGCGCTCGCGGTGGAGATCGCGCCGGTGCGGGTGAACGCCGTCTCCCCGGGCATCGTGGACAGCGGCTCGTGGGACGGGATGGGCTCGGACAAGGAGCCGTTCCTGCGCTCCGTCGCCGAGCGCAACCCGGCCCGCCGGGTGGGCAGCACGGAGGACCTCGTCCGGGCGGTGCTGTTCGCGATCGGCAGCCCGTTCGTGACCGGCACGGTGCTGCACGTGGACGGCGGCGGACGGCTGGTCTGACCGGCGGGCCGGGCCGCACACCGCGACCTAGACTGGCGGGGCGGGCGGCCGTCGGCGCGCCCGCCCCCTGCGGGAGGTCCCGATGCGCCAGCGGCACAGCTTCCACCTCGACCAGGCCGGCCACTCCGTCACCGTGAACGTCCGCTCCGGCTGGATCACCGAGACGGAGGTGCTCGTGGACGGCAAGGAGTGCGCCTTCCACCGGGTCCGCGGGCACGGCGGCTACCCGCTCACGCTGTCCGCCGAGGTGTCGCAGGAGCCACCGCTGCCGCTCTCGGTGCGGTTGGAGCGGACCGGCGCGCCGGAGCGCCCGCTGGCCTGCGTACTGGACCTGGGCGGCGCGGTCCGGCCGATGCCGGAGCACACCGGGCGCTGATCCGCGCCCGACCGGGCCGGGTCGGCCTACGCCTTCCGGCAGCCCGCCACGATCTCCTCCACGGCCGCGCGGGCGTGCTCCGCGTCCTCGGCCACCAGCCCGATCCTGGTCCGGCGGTCGAGCACGTCCGAGGCGTCCAACGCCCCCTCGCGCGTGACGGCGTAGGCGATCTCGGCACGGGTGACGTCGATCCCCTCGGCGATCCGGTCGGCGGCGGCCGGCACCAGCGCCTCCCCCACCGCGAGCACCTCCCGGGACGCCCCGCCGTGCCGGGCGGCCAGCGAGGCGGGCGTCCCGGCCGGGACCGGCCGGCTGTCGCGGTGCGCGGGCGCGCCGACCAGGGGCAGTCGCGCCGTCCAGCAGGCCCTGGCCGGCAGGCCGCGCAGCCGGACGGCGGTGTCCACCGCGTCCTCGGCCATCCGCCGGTAGGTGGTGAGCTTGCCGCCGACCACCGTGACCACGCCGGACGGGGACTCCAGCACCGCGTGCCGGCGCGAGATGTCGGCCGTGCTGCCGCCGCCGGTGTCGATCAGCGGCCGCAGCCCGGCGTAGGCGCCGCGGACGTCCGCCCTGGTCAGCGCGGTCTGCAGGGCCCCGTTGACGGTGTCCAGGAGGAAGTCGAGCTCGGCGTCGGTCGGCACCGGCTCGTCCGGGATCGGGCCGGGCGCGTCCTCGTCCGTCAGTCCGACGGCGACCCGGCCGAGCTGCTGCGGCAGGGCGAAGACGAACCGGCTGGTGGAGCCGGGCACGGGCACGGTGAGCGCGGCCGTCGGGTGGCCGAGGGCGGCCGCGTCGAGGATCAGGTGGGTGCCCCGGCTGGGCCGCAGCCGGATCGACCGGTCCACCTCGCCCGCCCACACACCGGTGGCGTTGACGACGGCGTGCGCGGCGAGGGTGAGCGACTGGCCGGTGAGGGTGTCGGTGAGCCGGGCCGAGCCACCGGTGACCTCCTCCGCCCGCACCCGGGTGAGCACGGTGGCGCCGTACTGCGCGGCCGTCCGGGCGAGTGCCACCACCAGCCGCGCGTCGTCGACGAGTTGGCCGTCGTGCGCGACCAGGGCGCCGCGCAGGCCGTCGGCCTTGAGCGCGGGCGCGAGCCGGCGGGCCCGGTCGGCGTCGACCCGGCGCATCCGGGGCAGCACCGTGCCGGGGGTGCGGGCGCCGAGCCGCAGCGCGTCCCCCGCGTGGAAGCCGACCCGCACCAGCGCGGCCTGCGCCGGGCTCAGCAACTCCGGCAGCAGCGGTACGAGTTGCGGCAGCGCGCGGACCAGGTGCGGGGCGGTGGTGGTCATCAGCACACCGCGCTCGACCGCGCTCTCCCGGGCCACGCCGATCCGGCCGGAGGCGAGGTAGCGCAGACCGCCGTGAACCAGTTTGGAGCTCCAGCGACTTGTCCCGAAGGCGAGGTCCCGGGCTTCGACCAGAACGGTGCGCAGCCCGCGCGAGGCCGCGTCCAGGGCGACGCCGGCACCGGTCACGCCGCCGCCGATCACCAGCAGGTCGACGGCTCCCCCGCCGCTGAGCGCGTCCAGCTCCAGGCCCCTTCGCCGGGCGTCGAGTCGGGCCGTCCCGGCGTACGGGCCGAGCGGGGCGCCTGCGGCGGGCGGGCGTGCGGCGGTCGAGGTCATGGCGCGAGGTATCCGTTCAGTGCTCTGGCCAGTTCGCGCCGCCAGGCCGCCTCGGACAGCAGGGAGGCGACCATGCGGTGCGACTGGACGGTGGACTGGGCGATCAGCAGCACCATCGCCGCGAGTTCGATGGGCTCGCCGGCCCGGATCGAGCCGTGCCGCTGCCCCTGGGCGATGCCGGCGCTCAGTGCTTCGAGCAGGCCGCGCTGGCTGGTGCCGAGCCGCTCCACGACGTACTCGAAGAGCGCGTCGGAGTCGGCCGAGCGCAGCAGCGCGCCGAGCACCGGGTGGTCGCGCAGCCGGACGGCGACCTCGACGACCCCGTCGACGAAGGCCTCGCGGTCCTGCCCGGCCAGTTCGACCTGCTCCTGGGTGGTGCGGATCTCCCGGGTGAGCAGCGCGCCGATGACCGCCCGGACGTCCGGCCAGCGCCGGTAGACGGTGGGCCGGCTGACCCCGGCGCGGCGCGCGATCTCGGCCAACTGGGTTCGGCGCACGCCGAGATGGACGATCAGCTCGGCGGCGGCGTCGAGGATGGCGTCGTCGGTGCTGCGCGGTTCCTGGGGCGCCGGCTGCTCGGCGTTACTACTTGACATGATGTGTGAAACTGTAACGCATGGCACCTGAGACGCAAGCGGGACCGGCCGGCGCCGCGCTTCCGCTCCCCCCGATGAAGTGGGACGCCTGGGGCGACCCGGCCCTCGCCAAGGAGCTGTCCGTCGAGGTCAAGGCGCTGTTGGCCGCCGCCCTCGGCGTGACCGGCGCCCCCGCCCCCGGCCCGAGCGCCGCCGAGGCGGTACTGCAGCCCTCGCTGCTCACGGACGCGGACCTGAAGGCGCTGGCCGCCGTCGTCGGCGACGCGCACGTCAGCGCGGCCGACGCCGACCGCCTCCCCCGGGCCGGCGGCAAGTCCACGCCGGACCTGCTGCGCCGCCGCAGCCACCGGCCCCAGGACGCCCCGGACGCGGTCGTGCTGCCCGGCACCGAGGACGAGGTCGCCGCGCTGCTCGCGCTCTGCGCCGAACGCCGCATCGCCGTGGTCCCGTTCGGCGGCGGCACGAGTGTGGTCGGCGGGCTGGAGCCGCTCCGGGAGGGCTTCGCGGCCGTCGTCTCGCTCGACCTGCGCCGCTTCGACGGGCTGCTCGACCTGGACGAGACCTCCGGCGAGGCCGTCCTCGGCGCCGGCCTCACCGGCCCGGCCGCGGAGGCGCTGCTCGCCGAGCGCGGCTTCGAACTCGGCCACTACCCGCAGAGCTTCCGCTTCGCCACCATCGGCGGCTTCGCGGCCACCCGCTCCTCCGGCCAGGACTCCGCCGGCTACGGGCGCTTCGACGAGATGGTGCGCGGCCTGCGCGTCGTCACCCCCTCCGGCGTGCTGGACCTCGGCCGGGCCCCCGCCTCGGCCGCCGGGCCGGACCTGCGCGAGCTGTTCCTCGGCTCGGAGGGCACTCTCGGCGTGATCACCGCCGTCCGGGTGCGGGTGCACCCCGTCCCCGCCGCGAAGGCCTACGAGGCGTGGAGCTTCCCGGACTTCACGGCCGGCGCGCAGGCGCTGCGGGCGGTCGAGCAGCAGGGCACCGGACCGACCGTGATCCGGCTGTCCGACGAGGCCGAGACGGCGATCAACCTGGCCCTGACCGAGCGGATCGGCGGGGAGCCGGCGGTGAGCGGGTGCCTCGCGGTCACCGTGTTCGAGGGCGGCGCCGAGCAGGTCGCCGCCCGGCAGCAGCTCACCCGGGCGGCCCTGCTGGCGGCCGGCGGCAGCTCGCTCGGCGAGGCGCCGGCCCGCGCCTGGGAGCACGGCCGGTTCAACGCGCCGTACCTGCGCGACTCGCTGCTGAACGCGGGCGCGCTCTGCGAGACCCTGGAGACGGCCACCGACTGGCGGCAGCTGCCGTTCCTCCGGTTCGCCGTCACCGCCGCGCTGACCACCGCGCTGCCCGGCGCGCTGGTGCTGTGCCACATCTCGCACGTCTACCCGACCGGCGCCTCGCTCTACTTCACCGTGGTGGCGGCGATGGGCGAGGACCCGCTGGCCCAGTGGGCCGCCGCCAAGCGCGCGGCCGGGGACGCGATCATGGCGAACGGCGGCACCATCACCCACCACCACGCCGTCGGCGCCGACCACCGGCCGTGGATGACCGACGAGGTGGGCGAGTTGGGCGTCCGGATCCTGCGCGCGGTCAAGGCCGCCGTCGACCCGGCGGGCATCCTCAACCCCGGCAAGCTGATCCCGTGAGCGGCCCGAGACCGATCGCCAGGGTGGTCGTGCTGACCAACCCGGCGGCGGGCGGCGGCCAGGCCGGGGCCGCCGCCCGCCGGGCCACCGCCCGGCTGCGCGCACTCGGCATCGAGGCCCTGCCGCTGGCCGGGGCCTCGGCGGAGGACACCCTGCGACTGGCCCGCGAGGCCGTGGCCGGGGCCGGGGCGGGCCGCGGTGTGACGAAGGAGGGACCGGGCATCGACGCCCTGGTGGTGGTCGGCGGCGACGGCATGATCAACCTCGCCCTCCAGGCGGTGGCCGGCACCGCCACCCCGCTCGGCGTCATCCCGGCCGGCACCGGCAACGACCACGCCCGCGCGTACGGCCTGCCGCGCCGCTCCCCCGAGGAGGCCGCCGAGGTGGTCGCGGCCGGGCACACCACCACCGTGGACCTCGGCCGGGTGAGCGCCGCCGACGGCTCCACCCGCTGGTTCGGCTCCGTCCTCGCCGCGGGCTTCGACTCCCTGGTCAGCGACCGCACCAACCGGCTGCGCTGGCCGCGCGGGCGGATGCGCTACAACCTCGCCATCCTCGTCGAGTTCGCCAACCTGCGGCCGCTCCCGTTCCGCCTGGTGCTGGACGACGGCACGGTGATCGAGCGCGACCTCACCCTCGCCGCGGTCGGCAACACCCGCAGCTACGGCGGCGGCATGCTCATCTGCCCCGGCGCCGACCCGGCCGACGGCCTGTTCGACGTCACCCTCGTCGCCGCCATGCCCCGGCTGCGGGTCGCCCGCTTCTTCCCCACCGTCTTCAAGGGCACCCACATCCACCACCCCGAGGTCACCACCCACCGCACGGCCTCGCTGCGCATCGAGTCGCCGGGCATCACCGCCTACGCGGACGGCGAGTTCATCGCACCGCTCCCGGTCGACGTCACCGTCGCCCGGGCCGCCCTGCACCTGCTCGTCCCGGGCCCCGCCTGATCGCCTCGGGCCCACTGCGGGGAGGGCCGGCCGATGATCCGGCCGGCCCTCCCCGCGGGCCGTCTCCCCCGCAGGCCGTCACCCCGGCCCGGACGCCCGTTCAGACGCCGCGCCGCGCCTTGAGCGGCCCGTCGTCGATGGCCGCCTCCAGCGCGGCGTGGTCGACCAGGGTCTGGTCGGCGTACAGGACGGCGAAGTCGGCGATCGCCTCGGCGAAGGTGTCCGCGCCACCGAGGTAGCCGTCGATCGCGAGGCGGTCCCCGGAGCGGGCGTGCGCGCGGGCCAGGGTGCGGCCGCAGAGGTCGGCGTAGGCGCGCAGCCCCGACGGGGTCATCTCGGAGACCTCCGCGGAGCCCTTCATGTCGCGCAGCTGGCGGCCGTAGAAGTGCCGCCCGGCCGGGCCGCTGGTCCAGCCGAGGAAGATGTCGCTGGCGGCCTGCATCAGGTGCTGGCCGGTGACGACCCGGCGGCCGCCGTGGGCGATCGGCGCCTCGGCCTCGGGGCGGGCGTCCGGGAGGTGGTCCTCCAGGACGGACCGGCCGACCTCCTTGATCTGGAGGAAGAGCGGGTCCTGTTCGTCGCGGCCCTCCAGCAGGAGGATGAAGCAGCGGGTGCCGACGCTGCCGACGCCCACCACCTTCCGGGCGGCGTCGACGAACCGGTAGCGGTCGAGCAGGACCCGGCGGTCCTCGGCCAGCGTGCTGCGGTAGTCGCTGAAGATCTTGCCGACGTCGCGCAGGTCGGTCTTGGCGAGCGGCTCGATCAGCGGCGGGTCGTCGATGATCCGCCGGCGGCCGTCGCGGATCTCGGTGAGCTTGCCGAAGGCCTGCATGCTGGTGCGGCGCCGGGCGCGGGCGAGGCCGGACTCGAGTCGCTTGCGCTGCTTGGCCTTGCGGACCAGCGCCAGGATGTCGGCGGAGTCGATCCGGGCGTACCAGACGTCGAGTTCGCCGGCCTCGGCCAGCGTGCGCATCGCGGTCGTGTACCCCTCCGCCGCGGCGAGCGCGGCCCGGCGGACGCGTTCCTCGTCCTGGCCGTTGTCGCGGGCGGCGACGGCGACGCTGGCGGCGAGCCGCTTGACGTCCCATTCGAACGGGCCCGGGTAGGTCTCGTCGAAGTCGTTGACGTCGAACAGCAGGGCGCGCTCCGGCGAGGCGTACACCCCGAAGTTCACCAGGTGGGCGTCGCCGCAGAGTTGGACGGTCAGTCCGGTGTCCGGGCCGGCCCCGAGGTCGGCGGCCATCACGGCGGCCGAGCCGCGCAGGAAGGCGAAGGGGGACTCGGCCATCCGGCCGTAGCGGATCGGCAGCAGTTCGGTGACCCGGTCGGTGCCCTGCCGTTCCAGGACGGAGACCGGGTCGGGGCGGTCCGCGGCCGGGATCCAACGGCCGTGGGCGGAGCGCGGGACCCGCTCACGGGCGGCCCGGCCGCGCCGGCGGCGCTCTACAGGACTGGTCATGCTCGGCTCCCGGGTCGGCGTCGGCGGGGCAGGGCCTGGATACGGCCTGCTGGTGACGCTAGGGCACCCGCGGCGGCCCGGCACTTCGAGGCGCCGACGGGCGCACGGGGCGCCCGCCGACGCCAGGGCCGGTCTTCAAGCCCCCGCCTGCGGGCCGGCCGGGCGGACAACGGGGGCTTGAAGACGGGCCCCAGGGCCGAACGAGTGAGCGGGTCCGGTCGGGAGAGCCGCGCGGCGGGCTCACTCCACGACGAAGTCCGCCATCATCGCCATGTCCTCGTGCTCCAGGTTGTGGCAGTGCAGCATGTACGTCCCCCGGTAGTCGGTGAACCGCACCAGCACCTCCACCGCCTCGGCCGGCCGCAGGTCCACGGTGTCCTTCCACCCGGCGTCGTACGGGCCCGGGTCCTTGCCGTTGCGCGACAGCACCTGGAAGTGGTCCAGGTGCAGGTGGACGGGGTGGTGCAGGTCGGTGAAGAACCGCCAGATCTCGGTGGTGCCGAGGGCCGGCCGGGCCAGCGCCCGACCGGGCTGGTACGGCTGGTTGTTGATCGTCCAGCCGTCGCTGCGGCTGCGCTTGAAGGAGAAGGTGCGGGTGGTGACGGCCGCGCCGGGGTCGAGCCGCTCGATGGTGGAGAGCCGGTCCGGCACGGCCGAGTCGTCGGAGACCGTCCGGGTGGAGACGTCGAAGCGCATCACCTCGGCGGCCCGATCGCTGCCGAAGCGGTTCACCAGCCGTACTGACGTCCCCGGCTCGTAGCGGGCGAAGTCGACGACCACGTCGAAGCGTTCGGCCGGGGCCACCTCCAGCGCGTCGTGCCCGATCGGGCTCTCCAGCAGGCCGCCGTCGCCGCCGATCTGCACCAGGGCGTCGCCGCCGGAGGGCTGCGGGTCCAGTTCGAGCCGGTACAGCCGGGCGTTGGAGGCGTTGAGGAACCGCAGCCGGTACCGGGCCCGGTCGACGGTCAGCCTCGGCCAGGGCGCGCCGTTGACCAGGATGACGTCGCCGAGCACACCGTTCATGTAGTCGGTGGTGACGCCGGGCCCGTCCGCGTCGGCGGCCGGGTAGCGGAAGGAGCCGTCCTCGGCGAAGGAGCGGTCGGCGAGCATCAGCGGAATGTCGCGCTCGCCGCGCGGCAGCGGCAGCGCCGCCTCCTCGTCGTCGTGCAGGAGGTGGAACCCGGCCAGGCCGCGCCAGACGCCGGGGCCGGTGTACCCCATCCGGTGGTCGTGGTACCAGAGGGTGGCGGCCCGCTGCGTACCGGGATAGGTGTACGTCCGGTCGCCGACGACGGTGCTTCCGGGGGACGCCTCGGCGTGGTGCTCCATCCCCGGCATGCCGCCCGCCTCCGCCATGGCGGAGGCGTTGGAGCCGACCGGCAGCACCAGGTCGATCGGGTAGCCGTCGCTGGCCGCCGGGGTGTGCCCGCCGTGCAGGTGGACCACGGAGGGCACCGGCAGCTCGTTGCGGTGGTGCACCGCCACCTGCCGCCCCGACCTGGCGACCACCGTCGGACCGGGGAAGGTGCCGCCGTACGTCCAGGCCTCGGTGCGCAGGCCGGGCAGGATCTCCAGCCGGGCGAGCTGCTGGGTGATCTCGTAGTAGTCCGTCGTCGCGTCGGTGCGGACGGGCTTCAGTACGGCGGGCACCGGCAGGTCGACCTGGAACGGCGCGGGGAGGTCGAGCTGGCTGGGCAGCAGCCGGCCCGGCCGGCCCTCGGCGAGCAGCCGCGCCGCCGAGGGGACGGCGACCGCGCCGACCGCGCCCGCGCCGACCACGGCCGCACCGATGCCCAGGAACCGGCGGCGGTTCACTTGACCACCTCGACGTGCCCGCCCGGCCTGGGCAGCCGGCCGCCGGCGTCCGCCGCCGACGGGGCGCCGCCCTTCGCGGGCAGCGGCTGCCGCCAGGCGCCGACCAGCCCGAACAGGATGCCGCTGACCAGCAGCACGCCGAGCGTCACGTGCAGGCCCAGCGACCGCTCGTACCCGAAGACGATCTGCATCGTCACCGCCACGGCGAGCAGCGCCGACCCCCAGAGCGGCCAGAGCGGGCCGCGGCCGACCCAGCGGACCGGTACCGCCACCGCCAACTGGGCGAGCACCACGGTGGCCAGCGTCATCGCCGTGCCCTCGTGGGCCTCGAGCGACTCGTAGTTCCCGTTGAGGAAGCTTCCGGCCAGCATGGCCTGGAGGACGGCCAGCAGGGCGAGCGAGGTCGCGGTGGTCCGCAGCAGGATCAGTGGCCAGCGGGGCGCGTGGGCGACCGCGGGGGGACTGCTCATGTCGGTCTTCTCTCTGCTCGCGGGGCGGGAGGGCGCAGCAAACCGGACGGCTCGGCACCGTAGGGGTGCCTCACCGGAAAGGTCCAGCAGCGGGGATTGCGCGGCCGAGAGCGTAGCTGATCCGACATCACGATCAGTGCCAATAAACGGTTTTGCCTCCCTCGGCCACCCCATTGCCGCTGCTCAGCACGGCTGGATAGCCCGAACGGGCGATACGCCTCGGCGTATCGCCCGTTCGGGCCTGACCGGTCCTGCCTTGTCCCGGCTGATCCGCTCTGATCCGAACTGATCCGGACTGGTCCGAGCTGGTCCGGGCTGCCCCGAGCTGTCCCGGATGCGACCGGTTGGTTCCGACCGGTCCTCGGTGCGGCCCGCCCCCGCGCCGCTACTGCCGTCCGCCGCCCGCCTCCACCGGGCGGGCCCGCAGCAGCGCGCGGGCCGGCAGGCCGGTCGCGGCCACGCAGAGCAGTACGGCGCCGGCGGCCAGCGGCAGGGCCGTGCCGACCGGGATGTGCGGCGCGGTCCTGGCGATCCCCCGGGTGATCGGCACCAGCGTGATCCAGGCGATCACACCGCCGACCAGCAGGCCGGTCGCGGCGACCAGCAGCGCCTCCCAGCGCATCATCCCGCGGACCTGGCGCCGGGTGGTGCCGGCCAGGCGCAGCAGCGCCACCTCGCGGCGCCGGTCCAGCACCATCATCACCAGGGTGTTGGCGGCGGTGACGGCCGCGAAGCCGCCGAGCACGCCGGCCATCACCGTGTTGGCCCAGGCGCCGATCTCCTGCTGGTGGTCGGACTGCGCGGCGAATCCGGCCCGGTCGGTGACGGCGGCGCCGGGGAGGCCGGCCAGCTTGGCAGCGACCGCGGCCCGGTCGGCGCCGGCCGCGTCGGCGACCAGCACCTGGCTGTCGTAGGCGGCCGTGACGTGCGCCGCGACGGCGGCCCGGGGCAGCAGCACCTGGCCGAAGCCGAGGCCGCGCTCGTAGGTGGCGACCAGCGTCGGGCGGACCTTGGCGCCGTCGCCGAGCCAGAGCGGGACGCCCTCGCCGATCTTCACGCCGAGGGCGTCGGCGAGGCCCGCGTCCAGGGCCACGGTGTCGGCCGAGCGGCCGAGGTCGGCGAGCGCGCCGCTCTTCACGCCGAGGTCGAGCACCCGGGGCAGCTTGGCCGGGTCGCCGGCCACGCCCAGCGCGGTGGCCTGGGAGAGCATCGAGCCGTCCTGGTAGACCGCGGCGGTGCGCAGCACGCCGACGGCGGCGTCCACGCCGGGCACTCGGCCGGCCTGGTCTGCGGTGGCGGCGGCCAGGCCGGGGCCGGTCGAGGAGATCACGTGGTCGGCGGTGATTCCGCTGCGCACCTGCTCGCCGGTGGCGTGCGTGATGGTGCTCTGCATGAACAGCAGGGTGCCGCAGAAGGCGGTGACCATGATGATCGGGGTGATCGCGGAGGCCAGTCGGCGGGCGTTGGCCCGGGTGTTGTCGGCGGCCAGCGAGCCGGGCGCGCCGGCCCCGGCCCGCAGCGGGGCGCCGAGCACCCGGGAGGCGATCCCGGCCACCCAGGGGCCGAGCAGTCCGACGGCCAGCAGGAAGCACATCACCACGCCGAGTGCGGTGTTGGCTGCGTTGGCGCCGTCCAGGCCGGCGGCGAGGCCGGCCAGTGCGACGGCGCCGGCGATCGCGACCAGGCCGAGGACGGTACGGACCTTGCCGGGGCGGCCGGCCTCCACGGCGGCCTCGCCGAGCGCCTGGCTCGGCCGCATCCGGGACGGGCGGCGGGCCGCCAGGAAGCCGGCGCCGAGCGCGGCGAGGGTGCAGCCGCCGACGGCGGCGAGCATCGGGACCGGTCCCACGGACAGGGCGACCGACGGGGGGACGGCGCCGCGCGAGGACAGCTCGCCGAACCACCAGCGGGCCAGCGCGAGGCCGGGCAGGATGCCGAGGGCGCCGGCCACGGGTGCGACCAGCATCGCCTCGGTGGCGATGGTGCGGCGGATCTGGCGGGGGGTGGCGCCGATGGCGCGCAGCAGGGCGAACTCGCGGGCCCGCTGGCCGGTGGCCAGGGCGACGGTGCTCATCACGACGAACACCGCGGTCATGGTGGCGACGCCGCCGAAGGAGCCGCCGAGCGCGGTGAGCATGGTGCGGCTCTCGACGAGCGCGGGCTGTTCGACGCCGCCGCGGGCGTCGCCGGTCAGCACCTCGGCCTCGCCGCCGACGGCCTGGCGGACCTGGTCGGCGAGCGCCTTGCGGTCGACGCCCTCGCGGGGCTGGACGGCGATGGCGTCCACCCGGCCGGGGTGGCCGGAGAGCTGCCCGGCCGCGGTGTCGGCGAACCAGGCGGTGGGGCCGGCCTGCTGCGGGGCGGCCAGGCCGGAGATCCGGTAGGAGCCGGTGCCGCCGGGGGCGGTCAGGGTGATGCTCGCGCCCGGGGCGAGGTGGGCGGCCCGGGCGGTGGCGGTGTCCAGCACGACCTCGCCGGCCCCGGGGGCCCGGCCCTCGGTCAGCCGGTCGGCGCCGCCGGCGATGCCGAGGGAGGCGATGGCGCGCCCGGTGAGGCCGGGGGTGGCCTGGCCGGGGGCGATCGGGAAGGCGGTGTCGGGGCGGGCGGCCGCGACACCGGGCGCGGCGGCGATCCGCCCGGCCAGTGCCGCGTCCACCCGGGCCCGCTCGGGGAGGCTCTGCTCCACGGCCTCGGTGTCCTCGCCGACCTTCCGGGTGATGCTGACGGTCGGGTCGGCGGCGACCACCACCGGGGTGTCCGCGTACCGCACGGGCGGGACGCTCGCGGTGAGGCCGGTCTGCAGCAGGGTGCCGCAGGCCATGATGACGGCCGCGCCGAAGAACAGCGCGATGAAGGTGCCCGCGAAGGACGCGGGCCGGAACCGCACCGAGGAGCGGGCGAGTCCGTTGCTCACGCCGCCACTCCCATCGGGCGCGTGGCCAGCGAGACCATCCGGTCGGCGACGGTCTTCGGGTCGGGCTGGTGCAGCTCGCCCGCGAGGGCGCCGTCGGCGAGGAAGACCACCCGGTCGGCGACCGAGGCGGCCACCGGGTCGTGGGTGACCATGACGACGGTCGCGCCCATGGTGTCCACCGCGTGCCGCAGCAGGCCGAGCACCTCGTGCGCGGTACGGGTGTCCAGGGCGCCGGTCGGCTCGTCCGCGAACACCACGTCCGGGCGGGTGATCAGCGCACGGGCGATCGCGACGCGCTGCTGCTGGCCGCCGGAGAGCTGCCCGGGGCGCCGGCCGCCGTGCTCGCCGAGGCCGACCTGGGCGAGCAGCTCCTTGGCCCGGGAGCGGTCCTGGCGCTCGCCGGCGAGGCGCTGCGGGAGCAGCACGTTCTGCAGCACCGTCAGCGAGGGCAGCAGGTTGAAGGACTGGAAGATGAAGCCGATCCGGCTGCGGCGAAGCTTGGTGAGCCGGTTCTCGCTCAGCCGGGTGATCTCCTCGCCGCCGAGGTACACCTCGCCGGAGCTCGGGCGGTCCAGGCCGGCCGCGCACTGCAGGAAGGTGCTCTTCCCGGAGCCGGAGGGGCCCATCACGGCGGTGAAGGTGCCGTGGCCGAGTGCCAGGTCGACTCCGCGCAGGGCGTGCACGGTCTCACCGCCGCGGCCGTAGCTGCGCTGCACCGACCGCAGCTCGATGGCGGCGTGGGCGGGGCGCCCGTACTGCTCGGTCCGGGGGCGGTCGTGGCGGGGTGCCATGGTGGGCCTTCCTTCGTGGATCGTCGCTGGTCGTCGACGTGTTCCAGCCTAGGAAGGCCCCGCGCGCCCAACCATGGAGGCCGCTGGCGGACCGGGGGTGGGGTTATCCCCACCAGCGTCCGGGGGCTCGCCGTCCGGGCCCCCAGGGGCGGGTCAGACCTCGTCCGCCGCGATCCGCTGGTACTCCTGCCGGAGGACGGCCAGTACGGGGTGGTCCGGGTCGAAGGCGGTGCCGTCGATGGCGGCGATCGGGCGGACGCCGACCCCCGCGTTGAGGGCGAAGGCCGCCGCGAACCGGCCCGGGTCGGCGGCCCGGACGGGCTCGCGGCACTGCGGGCCGGTGTGGGCGGCCGCGAGCAGGGCGGCGGTGACGCCGGGCAGTTGGTCGCCCTCCGGCCAGACCAGCCGCCGGCCGTCGTGGAAGCCGATGTTCCAGGTGGCGCCCTCGGTCACCCGGCCGGCCGTGTCGACCAGCAACGCGTCGTCGTAGCCGTCCAGTTGGGCCAGTCTCCGCTGGCGGACCAGGCCGAAGAGGCCGGTGTGCTTCACCTCGGGCAGCTCACGGGTGTACGCCGTGGTGCGGACCCGCAGCGGGCCGGGGGCGACCGCCGCGGCCGCCCGGGTGGTGACCAGCAGGCTCGGGGCGGCCGCCGCGCCGGGGCGCTCCACGCCGAGCGCCGGGTCGTACGCCGTCACCCGGACGACCACCGGGCCGCCGTCGGGCGGCAGGACGGCCCGCACCCGCTCGCGCACCAGGGCCCGGTCCGGCTCGGCCCCGAACAGCAGCCGGCCGTCCCGGGCCAGGCGGTCCAGGTGCAGCGCCAGGCCGCGCACCCGGCCGTCCTCGACCCGCAGGGTGGTGAAGTGCCCGTAGTTCAGCAGCCCCAGCGCGGCGAGCTGCCCGGCCCCGGGCGGCGCGCCGTCGATCTCGATCTCAGCCATTCCCCGAGTCTCCCAGCCGGGCGGCGGCCAGTGCGGCCGGGCGGTCCGGGCGGTCGGGGGCGGGGCGGTCCGGGCGCGCCGGGGTAGGGAAAACCCGACCACGAGGTCTCGACCTGACCGTCATGACCGCGCCGGGCCGCGCGGCTGGAATGGTCGTGTGCTGATCACCCCTCGTCGAAGCCCGGCCCGCCCGAGTCCCGAACAACCCTCCCCGCAAGGCCTGTTGACGCACCGCCGCCGGGCCGCCTGGTGCGTCGGCTGGCTACTCGCAGCCGGGTGGGCGGGCGCCTTCCCGGTGGTCTCCACACTGGGGCCGCACCGGCTCTGGGGCCTGTGCGCCACCGCCGGATACCTGGCGGCGGCGGCCGCCGTGCTCGCCCTGCCGGGGCGGCGCGGACGGGCGGTCTCCGTCGTCCTCGCGCTCGCCGGGGCCGTCGTCGTGCCGCTGCTCGCCCTGGTCCTGGCCGGGCAGGGGCAGAGCGAGGTCGGCGTGATCGAGCGCTCGGGCGCACAGCTGCTCCAGCACGGCACGCCCTACCTGGCCGAGCCGCGCACGGTGCAGGAGTACACGCCGTACCTGCCCGGCATGGCCCTGTTCGGGCTGCCGCGGGCCCTGCTCGGGACGGACGGGTGGGTGGTGCGGCTGCTCGGCGACGCCCGGCTGTGGTGTGCGGCGGCCTTCCTCGGCTGTCTGCTGCCGACGGCCCGGCGACGGCCCGCGCCCGCCGCGCTGATCGCCTCGCCGCTGGTCGCGCTGCCGCTCTGCGTCAGCGGGGTGGACCTGCCGCTGACCGGCCTCTGCTGCCTGGCGCTCGCCCTCGCCGCACCGGCCGGGGGCCGCCTGCGGGCCGCCGCGAAGGGCGCGCGGCCGACCGCCGCCGGGCTGGCGCTGGCCGCCGCCTGCGCGCTCAAGTGGACGGCCTGGCCGGCCGTCGCGGTGGTCGCCGCCCTGCTCGCGGCGACCGCGGGCCGGCGGGCGGCGGTGCGCTGCACCTCGGCGGCCCTGGCGGGCACGGCCGCGCTGGTGCTGCCGGGGGCGCTGCGTTCTCCCGGGCCGCTGCTGGAGCAGGTGTTCGCCTTCCCCACCGGGCGCGGCGGGCTGCCGACCCCGGCCGGCAGCCCGCTGCCCGGACGGCTGCTCGCCCAGGCCGGCCCGGGCGGCTGGTACGTCGCCGTCGCCCTGCTGCTGCTCGCCGGGCTCGCCGTCGCCGCGTCCCTGCTGCTGCGCCCGCCGCGGGACGCCGTCGCCGCCGCCGACCGGCTCGCGCTCGGACTCTGTCTGGCCTTCCTGCTGGCGCCCGCCGGGCGGTTCGGCTACCTCGCGCTGCCGCTCGTGCTGGTCCTGCACGCCCGGGCCCGCCACCCGGGCCCCGCCGAACAGCCCGTCCGCCCCGTCCGCCCCGTCCGCCCCACCGAACCCGTCACCGACCCCGTCCGCTCCACCGAACCGCGAACCGAGGCTGAACCGACCCCATGGCCACCACGCTCGTCATCACCAACGACTTCCCGCCCCGCCAGGGCGGCATAGAGACCTTCGTCCACGCCCTGGCCACCCGCCTCCCCGCGGACGAGGTCGTCGTCTACACCTCGGCCGAGCCCGGCGCGGCCGGCCACGACGCGGGGCTGCCGTTCCCGGTGGTCCGCGACCCGGCCGGGATGCTGCTGCCCACCGGCCGGGTCACCCGGCGGGCCGCCGAGATCGCCCGCGCGCACGGCTGCGACCGGGTCTGGTTCGGCGCCGCCGCACCGCTCGCCGCGATGGCTCCCGGGCTGCGCCGACAGAGCGGCGGCGCGATCCGGCGGATGGTCGCCACCACCCACGGCCACGAGATCTGGTGGGCCCGCACCCCCGGGGCCCGCCGGCTGCTGCGGCGGATCGGCGACGGCGTCGACGTGGTCACCTACCTCGGCGGGTACACCCGCGACCGGATCGCCCCGGCGCTCGGCCCCCTGGCCCGGCTGGAGCGGCTGGTCCCGGGCGTGGACACCGACCGCTTCCACCCCCTGGCGGAGCCGGCCCCGCCGGAGACGGCCGGGCACGACGGACCGGTGATCCTGTGCGTCGCCCGGCTCGTCCCCCGCAAGGGCCAGGACACCCTGATCCGCGCCCTGCCGCTGATCCGGCGGGCCGTCCCGCAGGCCGTCCTGGTGCTCGTCGGCCAGGGCCCGGACGAGCGGCGGCTGCGCGACCTGGCCCGGCGTCACACCGAGCCCGGCTCGGTGGTGTTCGCCGGCGGCCGGGAGCACGCCCGGACCCCCGCGTTCTACGCGGCCGCGGACGTCTTCGCGATGCCCTGCCGGACGAGGCGCGCGGGCCTGGAGGCGGAGGGCCTGGGCATCGTCTTCCTGGAGGCCGCGGCCGCCGGCCTGCCGGTCGTCGTCGGCGACTCCGGCGGCGCGCCCGACACCGTCCTCGACGGTGTGACCGGCTCGGTCGTCGACGGCCGCGACCATGCGGCCGTCGCGGCGGCGCTCACCCGGATCCTGCGCGACCCCGGGCGGGCCGCGATGGGCGCGGCCGGGCGGCGCCGGGTGGCGCGGGAGTGGTCCTGGGAGGCGTCCGCCCGCCGCCTCGCCGAGCTGCTCGACCCGGCGCAGGCGCCCGCCGCGCGCCGCTGAACCCGGGCCGATACCAGGCCCTACTCGCCCCGCAGATGGGCCAGGACCGCCAGCACCCGGCGGTTGCCCTCGGTCGGGTCGAGGTCCAGCTTCATGAAGATGTTCCCGCAGTGCTTGACCACCGAGGCCTCGGTGATGGTCAGCCGCTGGGCGAGGGCCTGGTTGTTCAGCCCCTCCGCCATCAGCGCGAGCACCTCCCGCTCGCGCGGGGTGAGCCTGCTCAGCGGCCGGTCGCCGGACTGCTGGCGGAGCAGCACCCGGACCACCTCGGGGTCGATCACCGTCTCGCCCGCCGCCACCCGGCGCAGCGCGTCCAGGAAGTCGGCCACGTCACCGACCCGGTCCTTGAGCAGGTAGCCGAGCCCGGCGGGCTGGGCCCCGGCCGCGCCGAGCAGCCGGGTGGCGTACGGGGTGGCCACGTACTGGGTGAGCACCAGCACCGGCAGGCCCCGGTGCCGCTCGCGCAGGTCGAGGGCGGCCCGCAGTCCCTCGTCGTGGTAGTCCGGCGGCATCCGGACGTCGGTGATCACGGCGTCGGGCCGGTCGGCGTCCACCGCGGCGGCCAGCTCGGCCGCGTCGCCGACGGCGGCGATCACCCGGTGCCCGCCGCGGGTGAGCAGTTCGACCAGCCCGGCGCGGAGCAGTACGGCGTCCTCGGCGATCACGATCCGGAGCACGGCACCTCCACCCGGAGCCTGGTCGGCCCGCCGATCGGACTGGTCACCATGAGCCTGCCTCTCAGAATCGCCACCCGGTCGGCCAGCCCCTGCAGTCCGGCCCCGGCGGCCGGGTCGGCCCCGCCGCGGCCGTCGTCCGTCACCTGGACGACCAGTCGGCCGTGCTCGACCCGGCCCAGCACGGAGATCGCGCTCGCGCCGCTGTGCTTGGCCGCGTTGGTGAGCGCCTCGGTGACGGTGAAGTACGCCGTCGTCTCGACCAGGCCCGGCAACCGGGCCGGCAGGTCGATGTCGACCTCCACCGGGACGGGGTGGCGCAGCGCGACCTCGGCCACCGCGGCGGCCAGCCCGTGGTCGGTGAGCACCTGCGGGTGGATGCCCCGGACCAGGCTGCGCAGCTGCTCCAGCGCCTGCCGGGCCTCACCGCGGGCCCGGGCGACCAGCTCGGCCGCCGGGCCGGCCGGTTCGGCGGCGCGCAGCTCGTACTCGGCCAGGCCCAGGGTCATGCTGAGGGCGACGAGCTGCTGTTGGGCGCCGTCGTGCAGGTCGCGTTCGATCCGGCGCCGCTCGGCCTCGAAGGCGTCGGCCAGCCGGGCCCGGGAGCGGGTGAGTTCGACGACCTGGCGGCCGAGGTCCTCGTCCCGGGGGCCGAGCAGGAACCGGGCGAGCCGGACGTGGGCGGTGGTGAGCAGGGCGCCCGCGTAGCCGCAGAGCAGCAGGCCGGCCAGGCCGACGGCGGTCGCGGGCAGCGCCTCGACCGGTCCGGGGATGGCCCGGCCGGGGATCAGCATCACCGTCTCGGGGGCGAGGGCCCAGACCACGACCGGGGTGGTGACCAGGGTGGCCGAGCCCGCCAGCAGGACGGTGAAGCCGAGGTCGGCGGCGCCGAGTACCGGTCCGAGGAGGGCGGTGTAGCCGAGTGCGCGCCAGGTCGCCCGCTCCCGCAGCCGGGTGCGCAGCCAGGCCCGGCGGCCGGCGCCGGGCAGCGGGCGGTGCGGGTCGGCCACCGGCACCGGCTCGACCAGGCGCAGGCGGCGGCGTTCCAGGGCGCCGACCGGGAGGCCGGACAGCGCGACGGCCAGCAGCACCAGCAGGCCGAGGCCGAGCACCGACAGGCCGAGGCCCGCCAGCAGCAGGACGGTCAGCAGGGCCCACAGCAGCGGGCCGAGTACCGCGCCGCCGACCAGGTAGCCCCAGCAGCGCAGCGCGCGGAGGGTGAACGGGAACCGCCGGGGGTGGGCGCACAGCTGCGCCCAGACGGTCACCGGCTGCTGTTCCTCGCTCACCCCGTCACTCTAACCGCCCAGCTGACGGCCCCTCCGGTGGCCGGAGCCCGCGGCCCTCAGCCGCGCCGGGGCACGGCCCGGGAGCGAAGTTTGACGCCGTCCAGCACCACGCCCACCACGCTGTGCGCGGGGACGGCGCCCCAGAGCCGGGAGTCGGTGCTGAACGCCGGGTTGTCGCCGATCAGGACCACCTGGCCGCCGGGGACGGCGGGGTCGGGGACGGCGGCGCGGACCGACTCCGGCACCGGATCCCCGGGCAGCGCGGCGAGGCGCTTCACCAGCAGGCGGTGCCGGCGGGGGCCGGAGGGGTCGGCCTGGTCGGCGGCGTCGGCCGGGAGGTCGAGGGCCTCGCGGGAGACCACCACGATCCGGCCCGGCCGCAGCCGGGCGAACCGCCGGCTCAGGACCAGCACCCGCTGGCCGGGCCGGAGCGTGGGGGCCATACTCCACCCCGCGACCACGATCACCGACAGCACGGACCGGGCCAGGACGGCGGCGGCCACCAGCAGTACGGCCAGGGCGCCGCCGACGGTGAGGAGCAGCTGCATGACGGAACTCCCTCTGTTACCACGGACGGGTGTTACCGCTGGTGGACCGGCTGTCCGGGCACCGGGCCGAGCCCTGGCACCGCGCCGGGCACCGGGCCGAGGCCGGGCACCGCGTCCTGGTAGCCCGAGGCCTGGAGCGTGAACAGCTCCGCGTAGCGCCCGCCGAGCGCCATCAGCCGCTCGTGGGTGCCCTCCTCGATGACCTGTCCGCCGCCGAGGACGACGATCCGGTCGGCGTCGCGGACGGCGGCCAGCCGGTGGGAGATGACCACACTGGTCGCCCCCCGGCGCAGTTCGCGCAGGCTGTCGTGGACCTCCTGCTCGGCGGCCGCGTCCAGTCCGGCGCTGGGCTCGTCGAGGATCATCAGGTCCGCGTCCGCCCGCATGAACGCCCGTGCCACGGCCAGCCGTTGCCATTCGCCACCGGAGAGCGAGTGGCCCCAGCCGGTACCCGCGCCCTCCGGCATGAAGATCCGGCTGAGCAGTGCGTCGTAGCCGCCGTCCAGTCGGCCGATCCGCTCGTGCACGCCGGCCGCGCGGGCGGCCGCGGTGAGCCGCTCGGCGTCCTGGAGGTGGGCGAGTCGGCCGAGGCCGATGTTCTCGCCCGCGGTGAGGTCGTAGCGGCAGTAGTCCTGGAAGACCACGCCGATCCGCTCCCGGTAGGCCTCGGGGGTGAACTCCCGGATGTCGACGCCGTCCCAGAGGATGCGGCCGCGCCCGGGGTCGTAGAGCCGGCAGAGCAGCTTGACCAGGGTGCTCTTGCCGGCGCCGTTGAGGCCGACCAGGGCGGTGACCGAGCCGGCCGGGATGGTCAGGTCGACGCCGCGCAGGGTCCACGGCGCGTCCTCGTGGTAGCGGAACCAGACGTCCTGGAACTCGATCGTCCCGCCGAGCCTCCCCGGGGTCAGCGGCACCACGGGCAGGACGAGGTCCGGTTCGGCGTTGCTCAGCGCGCGGTAGTGGGCGAAGGTGATGGCCGCCTGGTAGGCGGACGAGCCGGTGCTCGCGAGCTGGCCCACCCCGGCCTGGATGCCGGCCACGGCCGCCAGGCAGACCGACACCTGGCCGATCGACAGTTCGCCGTGCCGGGCGGCCTGGACGGCCCAGACCAGGCCGAGCCCGTACACGGCGACCCCGAGCAGCGAGGCGGGCAGCCGCCAGGAGAGGTTCCGCCGGTCGGTCCGGTTCTCGGCCGCGGCGACGGCGACGAGTTCGGTACGGGCCCGCTGCTTGATGAAGTCCTGGAGGCCGAAGAGCCGGATCTCCTTCACCGCGTCCACGTCCGCGACCAGGCTGCCGTAGAACATCTGCCGGCGGTTGCGCGGCATGGTCTCGCGCAGGACGGCCGCGCGCCGCCGCCCGGCGGCCAGCTGCACCCGGACCAGCGGCAGCGTCAGCAGCAGGGTGAGCCCGCCGAGCAGCGGGTTGACGACGAACAGGGTGACGAGGAAGCCGCCGACCGTCAGCAGCGCCTGCAGGCTGCTGAACGCCGAGCCGACCAGCAGGTCGGGGGCGATGCCGCCGGCCTGCTGGGCGAGCCGCAGCTCGTCCTGGAAGCGCGGGTCCTCGAAGTTGCGCAGGCCGGGCAGGCGGTTGACGGCGTCGAACAGCTCCTCCTGCACGCGCAGCCGGATGGCCCGGCTGCTGCGGGCCCGGGCGTACTCGCCGAGCGAGGGGGTGAGCGCCAGGCCGAGGCTCGCCGCGATCAGCAGCACGCAGGTGCCGACCGGGGCACCGGCCGGGGCTCCCCCGACTCCCGCCAGGCCGTCGAACAGGTCGCTGACCAGCAGTGCGGTACCGGCCGGCAGCAGGCCGACGACCAGGCTGCAGAGCAGCGACAGCACCAGGGCGGACGGGCCCGCCCGCCAGGCGAGCGCGCAGGCCGCGAGGCCGGAGCTCAGCGCCAGGCGGCCCTCGGCCGGGGTGGCGGGCCGGTGGCGGGCCGGTCCGTCGCCGGGGGCGGGGCCCGGGCCTGCGGCCTTGGCGCCGACCGGAGGGCCGGTCGGGGCGCCGCCCGGTGGGCTGGTCGGGGGGCTGGTCATCGGGCCGGTCACAGCGCGGCGGGCGCGATGGTGAGGTCGCCGGAGACCAGCCGGTTGGTGATCCGGCTCTCGGCGTCGATGTCCACGTAGCTGGGCCAGCGGACGATGCCGAACGCCTCCGCCACGGACCCCTCGCCGGCGCCGGCGGGCTCGACCACCACCCGGGCGACCGGTTCGAGCAGCTCGACGAGCTTGTCGCCGACCGCGCCGCTCCCCTTGACCACGGCCAGCACCTGGTCCCGCCCGCCGGGGTACCCGGCTACGGCCTTGACGAAGTCCGGGGCCTGCTCCAGGCACGGCCCGCAGCTCGTCGAGAAGAATCCGACTACTGCCCGGTCACCGGTCAGGTCATTTCCGGATACCGGACCGTCCGATATCGAGACGGCCTGGAATCGGGGCATCAGGGCGCCGTCCGGCAGCTTGTTCTCCGGAATCGAGACGCCCGTCAGAATTCCCCCGGAGGAACCGCTGGAATTCCCGTGCGAGTTTCCGTGGGAATTCCCGTGGGACATCTGGGTTATTTTCTTCGCAAGCGCCAGGGTGAGTACCAGATTGACTACCGAGAGACAGCCGACGAGAATGACGGAGATCGTGGTCATGGGAATCTTTGCCTCGTTCCAGCACGCGGCCGTACAAAACGGCAGGAGGGTGGTCGGGAGGATCCGCCGGGAATGGGTCAGCGGGCGGTCGAGAAGAGTTCGACCAGCGTGTCGGTGGCGATGATCAGGATGCTGGCGAAGGCCGCGACGAGCAGGGCGAGCGCCACTCCGGCGACCGCGAGGCCGTCCGAACCGGTGGCGGCGCTCGCCGCCAGACCGGTCCCGGCGATGGCGAGCAGGACCAGGTTGCGCACCACATGGGCCCGGTTCACGGGCACACCGGACGCCCCGAAACAGGAGCAGGAGACGTCCAGTCCACGCCGGAGCACCGAGACCAGCACCGCCGCGAACAGTGCGATCAGCCCGCCGGCCAGGGCAAAAGCCCAGGTCGCAATGGGTTTGGGCGCCCAGACCAGGAGGCCGAGCCCCAGCTCGGCGACCGGTACCGCGACGACGGTCACGCCGGTCAGCCGTTCGGGGACGACGGCCATCGCGCGCAGCGCGGACGCGAAGTCGCGCGGCGCGCGGAACTTGGCCAGGGCGGAGACGGCGAACACCGCCGCGAGCACGCAGCGGGCGCCGAGCAACAGGTATGCAGTCATGGCTCCCCCGTCACCGGCGCCCCCGCCCTGGTCGGGCGGGGGCGCCGGCGGACTTGTTTCTCAGCTTGCCGGTTCCGTCAGGACGAAGGTTTCGTCAGGACGGGATTCAGCAGGCGTTGGTGATCCCGTAGACGTCACACGTCGGGGCGACGGCGCAGTTCCAGGAGCAGCACGTGCGAACGAAGAGCGTGCTGCCCGAGCACCACGAGCTGGTGCCGGCCGGGCACGCGCACTGCGCGTCCGCGGCCTCTTCCTTGAGCCCACGCGAGAAGGCGGCGTCAACCAGGTTGAGAATTGCCTTGACCATTTGTTCCTCCACACTGCGGCAGGGGGGTACGAGCGGCTGTTCAGTTACTGACGAGATCTCGCGTTCGGAAACGTATACGACACATGAACAGCTTGTCTAGACCAACTTCGACCGCCATCGACATCTGGACTCCGGGCGGTGAATTCGGAATCGGATTCTCCGATTCCGAATCGATGGCGGGACGCGGTCCCGACCGCGAAAGGCGGCGGGTGGCCGCCCCCTGCGGTCAGCCGCGCAGGGTCGCGGCGGCCTTGTAGGTGCGCAGGACCGGGGCGGTCTCGATGCGGGTGATGGCGTCCAGCGCGACCCGTCGGGTCAGGTAGTGGTGCAGGGCCTCCGCATCGCGGCACAGCGCGTGGGCGACCAGGTTGGTGGGGCCGGTGGTGGCGGCGACGACGGCGAGCTCCTCGTGCCCGGCCAGCTCGGTGGCGACCTCGTCGAGACGGCTGGGGGCGACCTGCATCCACAGCAGCGCGGACACGGTGGCGCCGAGGACGGCCGGTTCGATGTCGACGTCGAAGAACAGCGCGCCGCGCGAGCGCAGTTCGGCCAGCCGCCGGGTGACCGTGGCGGGCGTGGAGCCGGTCGCGGCGGCCAGCTCCGCGTAGCTGGTCCGGGCGTCCTCGCGCAGCACGGCCAGCAGGCGGAGATCGGCGTCGGTGAGCGTGTACGGCTCCTCGCCCTCGGCCCCGGCCCCGGCCGGGGCGTCGTGGGCGCGCAGCCGGGCCTCCTGCTCGGGGGTGAGCACGCCGACCCGGCCGCGCCACGCGGTGGGCCCGCCGAGGTAGGTGTGCAGCAGGTAGTGCGCGGAGACCGCGGTGATGCCGGCGGTCCGCGGGATGTCGCGCAGCAGCAGGGAGTGGGCGTCCGGGCCGCTGGGCGCGGTGTGGATGATCGCGACGATCTCGGTCCCGCCGGAGGTCAGCCGGACCCACGAGGTGTCGGGCCGGCGGGCCAGCGCGACCGCGATGTCGTGGGCGGTCCGGGTGGCGGCGGTCAGCCGGACGAACCACTGGTGCGTGCGGGCGCTGCGCGGGCTCGGCAGGGCGACCACCCGCAGGCCGCCCTCGGCGTGCAGGCGGCGGTAGCGGCGCACCACGGTCTGGGTCGAGGAGCCGAGGACGTCGGCGATGAGGGTGAACGGGGCACGCGCGTCCACGTGGAGGGCGTGGATCAGGCCGCGGTCGAGGTCGTCCGGTTCGATCATATTCCTCAAAATAGCCGCCCCAGTTGGATGAAATCATCGATCTGGCGGCCGGGAGTGGAACCGGCCGGCCGGGCGGGGCCAGGGTGGTTCCCAGCCGGGGCCGGCCGCCGCGGACACCCGGCCGGCCGCGGCTCCGAAGATCCGCACACCGCATCTCGCCACCCACCGGGGGACCTCATGGCCGAGCACTCCACCGCGCCCGCCGGCACCGCCGACGGCACGGCCGACACCCGCAACGACAGCACCGCCCACGACGCCCCGCCCGCCTACCGCTGGCGGTGGACCGCCCTGATCGCGCTGCTCACCGCCGAGGCCATGAACCTCCTCGACGCCACCATCGTCCAGGTCGCCGGGCCCGTCATCCACGCCGACCTCGGCGGCGCCGCCGCCACGATCCCCTGGTACAGCGCCGCCTACACCCTCGCCTTCGCCCTGGGCCTGCTGACCGCCGCCCGCCTCGGCGACATCGCCGGCCGCCGCCGCGTCTTCCGGATCGGCGTCACCGCGTTCGCCCTCACCTCGCTGGCCTGCGCGCTCGCCCCCGACGCCGCCGTCCTCATCGGCATGCGCGCGGTGCAGGGCGCCGCCGCGGCCCTGATCATCCCGCAGACCTTCGGACTGATCCGCACCATGTTCGACGGCGACGAACTCCCCAGGGCGCTGGGCACCATCGGCCCGGTGATGGGCCTGTCCGCGGTCCTCGGCCCCGCCCTGGGCGGCCTGCTCACCCACGCCGACCTGTTCGGCACCTCCTGGCGGGCGGTGTTCCTGGTCAACCTGCCGCTCGCGGCCGCCGTCCTGGCCATCGCCCCGCGGCTGCGCGAGGACCGCGCCCCGGCCCGCCCCCGCCTCGATCCGGTCGGCACCGCGCTGGCGATGGCCGGTACCGCGCTGCTGGTGTGCCCGCTCGCCGCGGGCACCGGCGCGCCGGACGACGGCGCCTGGGCCGCCGCCGGGCTCGGCGCGCTCGTCCTGGCCGTCTTCGCCGCCCACCAGCGGCGTGCGGCCGCCGCCGGCCGTACGCCGCTGGTCGAGCCCTCCCTGCTGCGCGGCCGCGTCTTTCCCGCCGCGCTGGCCACCTCCACCCTGTTCTTCGCCGTCATGAACGGCGTCATGATCACCGTGGTGCTGCACCTGGAGCTCGGCCTGCGCACCGGCCCGCTCACCGCCGGACTCACCCTGCTGCCGTGGTCCGCCGGTCTGGCCGTCGCCTCCTGGGCGGCCGGCAGCCGTCTCGTCCCCCGCTACGGCGACCGCGTCCTGCACGCCGGAGTCGCCACCCTCGCCGCCGGCCTGTCGGCCGCGGTCCTCGCTTACCGGTGCGCGCCCGCCGGCCACTACCCGGTCGGCCTGCCGTTCGCCCTCGCCCTGGCCGGCCTCGGTGTGGGCCTGTTCACCCCGCCGTTCTTCACCGCCGCGCTGCGCCGCGTCTCCCCGCAGGAGACCGGCTCGGCGGCGGGGCTCCTCAACGCCGTCCAGCAACTCGGCGGCACGCTGGGCGTCGCCCTCGTCGGCGGCGTCTACCTGGCCGGCGACGGCTCCGGACAGGCCGCCGGGCTCGGCGCCCAGCACGCGCTGGGGGCGGCCGGGGTGCTGCTCGCGGCGGCCGCGGCGGCTGCCTGGGTGATGACCGCCCGCAGCGGCGGCGCGGCGCAGGGCGAGGGTGGCACGCACTGACCGCACGGGCCGGACGGTCCGCGCCGGCCAAGGCTTGACCATCCCAGGGTTGACGGCGTTTCCAGACAGGTCTATACCAGTGGAGGCCGCCCGCAACTTCGCCCTGCCGTGCGGCTGTTGAGCCCGCTGCGCCGCCCCCACCTTGGCGCGGACGGGCCTTCCCCTGCCGTTTCCTGGAGAGGTTCCGATGGAACGCGCCCTTCCCCCACAGCACTCCACCGTCCACCCGCACCGCAGACGCCACCGGACCACCGCGGCCGTGGCCGGGGTGCTCGGCCTGCTGGCCGGCGGCCTCGCGGCCCTGGCCGGAACCGGCTCCGCCAGCGCCGCCGCCGAGACCGCCAACGCCGGTCTGGGCAGCAACTGGTACGCCTCGGCGCCGTACCTGATGCCCGAGGACAACAGCCCGCCGGACGCCGCCGCGGTGATGGACGCCACCGGGCAGAAGGCCTTCCAACTGGCCTTCATCCTGGACAAGGGCGGCTGTACGCCGGCCTGGGGCGGCACCTCCCCGATCGACACCGACACCGTCATGCCGGCGGTCATCCAGACCATCCGGGCCAAGGGCGGCGACGTCTCGATCTCGGTCGGCGGCTACGGCGGCAACAAGCTCGGCCAGGGCTGCGGCACCCCGGAGGCCACCGCCGCCGGGTACCAGAAGGTCATCACCAAGTACCAGTTGAAGGCGATCGACTTCGACCTGGAGGAGCCGGAGTACGAGAACACGGCCGCCATCCACAACGAGATCGGCGCCGCCCGCATCCTGCAGCAGAACAACCCGGGCCTGTACGTCTCGATCACCACCGCCGGCACGGGCGCGGGCACCGGCTGGTTCGGCCAGCAGATGCTCAACGAGGCCAAGTCGCAGGGCTTCACGCCCGACAACTACTCGATCATGCCCTTCGACGGCGGCTTCAACGGCGCCACCGCGCAGACCGACGCGCTGGTCGCGTTCAACCGGATCCTGCAGACCACCTTCGGCTGGAGCGAGGCCAACGCCTACGCGCACGAGGGCGTCTCGCTGATGAACGGGCGCACCGACGCGGCCGAGTACTTCCGCCAGGCGGACTTCCAGACCGTGCTGGACTTCGCCACCGCGCACAAGCTGGCCCGGTACACCTACTGGTCGGTCAACCGCGACCGCCAGTGCCCGGGGACGGTCGACCCCGGCCTGTCCGGCTCGTGCTCCAGCGTGGCCCAGAACGACTGGGACTTCACCAGGTTCACCGTGAAGTTCGCGGGCGCCACCCCGCCCACCACGCCGCCCACGACCCCGCCCACCACGCCGCCGACCAGCCCGCCGCCGGGCGTCTGCAGCGACCCGGCGTGGAGCGCCACCACCACCTACACCAACGGCAACAAGGTCTCCTACAGCGGCCACAGGTACCACGCCAAGTGGTGGACCCTGAACGAGAACCCGTCCGCGAGCGGCCAGTGGGGCGTCTGGTCCGACGACGGCCCCTGCTGATCCTCCGCACGGCGCGGGGCGGGCCCGCCGCAACCGGCGGGCCCGCCCCTGGTCCGGCCCCCGCGCGGGGCCGGACACGCCCTACTGCTCCAGCCGGCCGCGCAGGTCGGCCAGGATCTCCGCCGCCTCGGACAGGCCCGCCCTGCGGCAGCGCTCGATCGCCGTGGTGAGCCGGTCCCGGGCGGCGGCGGTGCGGCCGAGGTCGGTGCCCTCGATCAGCGCGGCCAGCCGGACCGCCTCGGCCCGCGGCGTCTCCGCCGGCACACCACCCGCCTCGTACCCGGTGATCGCCCGCTCCGCCGAGGCCAGCGCCTCCTCGTGGCGGCCGGCCACCGCGTAGACGCGGGCCCGCTCGTAGTGGGCGGCGCCGCGCAGGTACCAGCCGGTGTACCCGTCGTCGCCGCTCTCCTCGGCGCGCTGCCGCACGGCGTCCGCCTCGGCCAGCCGCGCGAGGGCGGACTCCAGCCCGTCCGGGCCCTCGGCCCGCATCGTCAGCCGGGCGAACTCCCGCAGCATGGCCGCGACCTGGTCCGTCCGGGCGGCCTCGGCGTGCGCGGCGAGCGCCCGCTCGCGGGCCGCGTGGGCGGCCTCCCAGAGCTCCGCGTTGGCCAGCGCGATGACCGCCTCGGAGGCGACCATGGTGTGGGTGTTCCGGTCGTCCTCCCAGCCGCCCACGAGGTCGGCGAGCCGGAGGTACTCCTCCGCCGAGTCCCGGTACTCCTCCAGCTCGAACAGCCCGCGGGCGAGGTCCAGCCGGACCTGCGCCAGCATCCGCTCGTCCGTCTCCGGGCCCGCGTCCAGCAGCACCGACTCCAGGACGGCCACCGCGTCGGCCGGCCGGCCGGCGTCCCGCAGCAGGTCGGCCAGCTGCAGCCGGACCTGGGCGGCGTCCGCCGCGCCCGCCGCGCCCTTGCGGTCGAACCGTGCCGCGGCCTCGGAGAACGCCCGGACGGCCGCGGCGGTGTCCCCGAGGTGCACGCCCGCGTGGCCGAGCATCATGTACGTCGGACCGAACGGGTAGGAGTCGTCCGCCCACTGGACGGCCTCGGCGAGCGCCCGGTGGAGCACCGTGACCGCCCCGGCCGCCTCGCCCGACTGGAGCAGCACCTGCCCGAGCAGGCCGAGCACCCGCGGGGTGTGCCAGGGCAGCCCCGCCTCGTCCAGCAGCTCCAGGGTCTGCTCCAGCAGCGCCGACGCCTCCGCGAGACGCCCCTGCCGGGCGGCCGCGTCGGCCGCGTACTGGCGGGCGGTCGCACTGCGCCGGGCCGCGCCGTGCGCGACGCTCTCCTCGTCGTAGCGCGCCACGGCTGCCTCGAACCGCTGGGCCGACTCGGCCGGCGGATTCGGCAGGGCGTGCACCAGGTCGAAGTGCGCGGAGAAGGCCCGGGCCTGGAGGATGACCAGGTGGTCGTCCGGATCGATCGCCCGCGCGGCCGCCAGCTCGGCGGAGCGGAGCAGCGCGTCGTCCAGGGCGGGCCAGTCCGTCGTCACCCCGTCGACGTCGCCGAGCTCCACGACCAGTGCACGGGTGCGCAGCGCCAGGGCCCGGCCGGGCATCCCCTCCTGCTCGAACAGGTCGGCGGCGCGGAGGAGTTCGGCCTTGCCTCCGGTCCAGTCGTCCCGGTCGAGGGCCTCCACCGCCCGCTGTTCGGCGATCTCGGCCCGCAGCCGCCCGGCGGTGCCGGCCGCGGTGCCCTCCTGGTGGACGTAGCCGTCCGCCTCGAAGCGTTCGGTGACGGTCCGCCAGAGCCGGTCGGCGTCGGGGTGTGCGACGGTGTCCAGCTCGCGGGCGCGGGCGACCAGGTCGGCGAAGTCCTCCGGCGCCGTTTCGACCGCGCGGCGCGGCGCGGGCGGCGTGCTCTCCACCAGCTGGGCCGCGGCGGCCCGGACGCCGAGGGCGAGCGGCTCGGCGAGCAGCGGCCGCCGGGCGAGGCGCTCGCGGCGGCCCTCGCCGATCCGGCCGGTGCCGTTGCGGGCGTCGAAGCGGGCGGCCAGTTCGTCCGCCTCGGTGCGGACGAGGGCCAGCAGGGTGTCCACCGTCCAGCTGCCCCCGGGCGGGCCGCTGACGGTCAGCCCGCCGTGGCCGCGCTCGGCGAGCAGGGCGACCAGCACCTCGACGCCGGTGAGGAAGCCGAGCCGGCCCAGCGGGTCGCCGGTGGCGGTGAACAGGTCGCGGTTCTCGGAGAGGATCTCCAGGCCGCGCGGCTCGTTGCCGGAGAGGGCGCAGAACTCCAGGTGCAGGCCGATCACCCGGGCCATCCCGGCCTTGCCGCGGGCGAACCGGTAGCCGACCAGGTGGCTGGAGCGGGCCTCGTCCAACCGGCCCAGGCGCAGCATCGGGAGCAGTGCGTAGGCGTGGCTGAGGTAGGGCTCCTCGGCGCAGGTGCTCTCGCCGCCCAGCACCGGCCGCCAGGCCTCCAGTGCGCGCCGGTCGTCGCCGGCGCGCACGTGGTGGACGGCCTGGGAGCGGATCTCGCAGGCGGCGCAGTCGCTCAGCGCGGTCCGCGGCCGGGCGGCCCACAGGTCGAAGGCGTCCGCCTCGCCGACGCCGGTGTGCGCGGCCAGGTGGTAGCGCTGGGCGTAGTAGGGCTGGAGGCCGTGGCCGGCGGCGCGGTAGCGGTCGCGCATCTCGGTGTGCCAGCGGCGGATCCCGTCGAGCGGGACGTCGGGGGTGGCGACCAGCGAGGAGGCGACCCACTTGAAGCGCCAGAAGACCTGCTGGCCGGCCCACTCGCCGAAGGCGTCCGGTTCGCGCTCCCAGAGCTTGAGCACCCGGGCGAAGACCACCGGGGACTTGGTCCGCTCGCCGTCGTACTGGTAGGCCTCCATCAGCTCCAGCAGCGCCAGCGCCCTGGTCGCGGTGTCGTCGAACTGCTCGGCGGCGTCGACGAGTTCCTCGGCGGTGACGGTCCGCTGGCGGCCGTAGGGGCGGGTGTCGTTCTCCCGCAGGGCCGCCATCACGGCCTCGGTGGTGTCCAGTCGGTCCATCGGTCAGGACTCCTTCTGCGGGCCGGCCGGCTCCTGGCCGAGCATGGCGTGGTCGAGCAGGCTGATGAACGACCGGTTGAGCAGGGCGCTCTCGCTGGAGCGCAGCGGGCGGCGGGTGAGCAGCACCGCCTGGCCGTAGAGGGCCTCGACGGCGGTGACGGCGAGTTCGCGGCCGGTGATGGAGGCGGCCCGGCGGACCAGCGGGTTGAGGTGGTTGAGCACCAGCTGGGCGCGGGGCACCTCGGCGCGCAGCGAACCGAGGATGTCCGCCCACAGGCCGTCGGCCTCGTCGGCGAGTTGGGCGCGGGTGCGCTCGTGCCTGGCCTCCCGGTTGTCCAGCAGCAGGGCGGGCGCGCTGGTGGGGTGGAAGCTGCGCAGGGCGACGTCGCAGTCGAACCGGCCGACCACCTCGCGGGCGATGGTGAGGAAGGCCGCGGCGGCGAGCTCGGCGGCCGGGTCGACGGTGTCCAGGTGGGCGGTGACGGTGGTCGGGTCGAGGTCGGCCACCGAGGTGCCCGGGCGGATCTCGGGCAGCCGGTGCACCAGGTCGCGGTCGTAGGTGTAGCCGCCGTTGACGACGCCGAGGCCGGCGGCGCCGGCGATCGGGGCGACCTGGCGGAACTCCTCGACGGTGCGGGTGACCAGGACGACCGGGTGGGCACGGGCGAACTCGTCCAGGGTGACGTTGCCGTCGGTGGTCTCGAACGGCAGCCACGGCAGCAGCATCCGGAGCAACTCGTCGTCGTAGCGCGCGAGTTCCTTGACGGCCAGGTGGTGGACGGAGATGAAGCGGTGCAGCAGCGCCGGGTCGCTGGCGGACAGGCCGGTGAGCCAGTCGCGGATCCGGGCGCCGAGGGCGTCCCGGACGGCGGCGAGGGTCTCGTCGGCGTACAGGCCCTCGCGGGAGGCGGTGGGGCGCAGGCTGTCGGTGTCGACCACGCAGCGGGCGAAGAACGCCCAGTCGGGCAGGAGTTCGGCGGCCTGGTCGGAGAGCAGCATGCCCTTGAGGTGGACCCGGTGGCCGACCCGGCGGGAGGGCGGGGCGGCGTCCGGCAGGATGTAGGCGACGCCGCGCAGACCGACCAGCGGCAGGTCCAACTCGATGGTGTCCAGTGGGGTGAAGTCGAAGGTGGCGCGGCAGTACTCGGCGAGCGCGTCGCGGCGGGCGAGCGGGGAGCCCTGCCGGTCGGCCCACGGCGGGGTGTGGTTGACCCGGTGGGCGGTGCCCCGGCCGTCGACCACGGTGACCTCGTGGCGCAGCAGGCTGCCGAAGTCCCGGGCCAGCGACAGGACGCGGTCCGACCTGGTCCACTCGGCGGCGTCGGCGCGCGGTGCCAGCCGGACGGTGGTGCCGGGCTCGGGCTTGGCCTCCGGCGCCAGCGTGCGGATGGTGTACCGGCCGTCGGAGCGGCCGCGCCACTCGATGACGGGCGCGTCCGGGACGGCGGCGGAGCGGGTGACGACGGTGATCTCGTCGGCGACCACGAAGCACGCGAGCAGGCCGATGCCGAACTGGCCGATGAAGTCGCCGCGGGCGACGGCCAGCCCGGCGCCGTCCAGCCGGCCCTCGGCGTCGCGCTTGGAGCTGCGGCCGATGGTGGCGAGGAAGGTGTGGACGTCGGCCTCGGTGAGGCCGACGCCGGTGTCGGTCACGGTGAGGTCGTCGGCGGCGTGGACGGTGATCCGGGCGGGCGCCGCCGGGTCGAGGGCCTGCCGGGCGGAGATCGCGTCCACCGCGTTCTGCAGGAGTTCGCGCAGGTAGACCCGGGGGCTGGAGTAGAGGTGGTGGGAGAGCAGGTCCACCAGGCCGCGCAGGTCCACCTGGAAGGTGTGGGCGCTCGCAGGGTCGCCGCCCGCCTGGTTCACGGGCGGGTTCGCGGCGGGCTGGGACGGGTTCTCGTGACGGGACACCGGAAGGGCTCTTTCGGTCGCGTGGGTGACGGTGGGCGGCGGCGCGCGGTCAGCGGGCCTGGCGGGCGCACCGGTCCCGGTGGGCGCGGAAGTTCTCGACCGGGTCGCCGGAGAGGTAGTTCCAGGGGGCTTCGGTGACGGTGCCGTCGAGCGCCTCGAACAGCGTGTGCGCGGTCTGCGCGTCGCCGGCCAGCGCGAACGTCATCGCGAAGGTGTTGTGGGCCTTCTGCCAGCCGAGCGAGCGCCGGTACGCGGGGTGCAGGACGGACCGCTCGGCCGCCTCGAGCAGTTCGGCCCGGACGGCCGGGCTCGCCAGGTGGGCGCGGTCCTCGCCGTCCGGCAGGTCGAGCCAGCGCTCCAGGTGTGCGAGGGCGACCAGCTCGCCCAGCGGGCTGCCCTCGGGGGCGTCCAGCATCGAGGCGCGGGCGAACGCGTGCATCGCCTCGTGCGAGCCGCCCCACTTGGCGCAGAGCTGCTGCAGCCGCTGCTTGTGCGAGCCGGGGTGTCCCGGCCCCCGGCGCACCGCCGCCTCGAAGCGGCACCGGCCGATCTCCCGGCCGAGCGAGGCGCCGCGGGCGCTGATCTGCAGGAAGTACCAGGGGGCGAGCCACTGCGGCTCCCGCTCGGCCACCTCGAACAGCTGCGCCTCGGCGGTCTCCAGCCGCTCGTGGAAGGTCTTCCACTGCTCCTCGGTGACGTACTCGGCCCGCCGGCCGGTCCGCGCCTCCCAGGCCCAGGTGACCTGCCGGGCGCCGGACAGCAGCAGCGGCAGGGCGGCGTCCGGCTCGTCGGCGACGACCCGGCCGATCCACTCCTCGACGCCGGGGACGTCGGCCAGCTCGGCCAGGATCCAGGTCAGCTCGGCCTGGTCCTCGACGGCCGCCAGCGCCGGCCGCAGCGCGGCCCAGTCCCCCGCGCCCGCCTGGGCGAGCAGCAGCGCCAGCCCCTCGTCCCGGTACGCCGGGTCCAGCACGGGCACGGCGCCCTGCCCGGCGGCGCCGCGCCGCCCGAACCCCCAGCGCCCGGACCGGCCGTCGGCCGGGTCCGTGCCGGAGCCGCGTCGGAAAAGCGCCATCGGTATGGCCCCCCTCAAAGCATCATTGGCATGTTTCGCATGGCCGCTCGGCGGCCACTCCAGACGCACTGCATATCACGCATGCCTGACAGCTCCGCCGCCCAGCCCCAGGTCACGGGGCGTCCACGGGCGGCCGCCCGACGGTGTCCGACGATCCGCCACCCGGCCGTGCCTGTACGTGATGCGCGTCCGCCCGGGCGCGCGGCGGCCGCCCGCCCGGCCCGGGCTGGCCCGCCGGCGCCCCCGGGACATGCCGAAGCCCCGGACCGTGGAGACCACCCACCGGTCCGGGGCTCTACGCGCGGCTGCTCCCGCGCCGGGTCAGCGCGCCACCGGGTCAGACGACCGTCGGGGTGCGCAGCGCGGCCAGTGTCTCGGAGTACAGCATCTCCTTGATCTGCCCCCGGGCCGCCCGCGACTTCCCGGCCAGCGGACGGGCCAACTCGACGGCGGCACCGAGGAGTTCCCCGGCGTCGGCGACCGCGTCGACGATCCCGGCGGCGAGCGCCTGCCCGCCGCCGTAGCGGCGGCCGGTGGTCATCGCCTCGTGCGCGACCTGCGGGGCGAGCCGGGCCCGGATGAGGTCGGACATCCCCCGCTGGAAGGACAGGTCGAGGTCCACCTCGGGCAGGCAGACGTACCCGCGGTCGGCACGCATCACCCGGAAGTCGTGGGCCAGCGCCCACATCGCCCCGGCGGCGAAGGTGTGCCCGTTGAGCGCCGCCACCGTGACCACCGGCGAGGCGAGCGTGCGGGCCAGCAGCGCGTGCACCCGGTCCAGGTACCCGGCGTACTGGTCGCCGTGGTTCAGCAGCCAGTCGAGGTCCAGGCCGTTCGACCAGAACTTCCCGCTGCCCGCGGTGACCAGCGCGCGCGGGCCCTCCGCGGCCTCCACCTCGTCGAACGCCGCCTCCAGCGCGGCGAGCCGATCGGGGTGGAAGCGGTTCTCGTCATCGGCGTCGAGGTGCAGGACGAAGACCTCGCCGTCCCGTTCCAGCTTCGGCATGCATCGCTCCTATCGCGTAGTGGCGCCCTTGTCCGCACGGAAACCTGCCCACGGACGGGCGGGCGGAAAGCACTCGTCGGGGGCGGACGCGGACGTCCGCCCCCCGTCTCAGCTCTCCAGGCCGAACGTCAGCCCCTCCAGCCGCCCCTGCTCGTACGCCGCCACGATCGCCCGCCGCTGCAGCTTGCCGCTGCTGGTGCGCGGGAGCTGCCCGGGCTTCAGGTAGTGGACGTCCCCGGCGTGGACCGTCACGCCGATCGCCTGCACCAGGTGCTCGACGATCCGCGCCCGGGTGCCCGGCACGTCCTCCCGCGCCTCGCGGTCGACCTCGGTCAGCACGACGATGTCGGCACCGATCTGCGCGACCGCCGTCCGGCCGTCGCGGACGAACGACAGCTGCTCCACCGCCTGTTCGAAGTCGGCGGCGAACAGGCTGCGGCCGTTGACCTTGATCCGGTCGCTGATCCGGCCGGTGATGAACAGCTCGCCGTCGGCGAGGAAGCCGATGTCGCCGGTGGCGTAGTAGCCGTCCTCGCCCAGGATCGGCAGGCCGGTGCCGTAGTAGGCGGCGGCCAGGCTGCCCCCGGCCAGCTCGATCTCGCCGAGTTCGCCCTCCGCGCAGACCCGCCCGTCCTCGTCGCGCAGCCGCACGGCGAACTCCGCGAGCGGCGGGCCGACCGAGATCGCCGGCACACCGGACGGCGAGGTCTCCACCCGGACCGGGCTGCCCACCGGGCGGCTCGCCACCAGCAGCACGGCCTCGGCCATCCCGTAGCAGGGCATGAAGACGTCGCGCCGCAGGCCGGCGGGCGCCATCAGGTCCAGGAAGGCCTCCAGGTTCGGCAGGTTGATCGGCTCGCTGCCGAGGTAGACCGACCGCATCCCGGACAGGTCGATCTCGGCGATCTCCTCGGGGTCGAGGTCCTGCATCAGCTTGAGCGAGTAGTCGACCGCGAAGTTCGGGATGACGGTGCCGATGGCCCGCTCCCGGCCCATGTGCTCCCACCAGCCGCGCGCGTCGAACAGGAAGGTCACCGGCTCGGCGAGCAGCAGGTCGCAGCCGATCGCGAAGCAGGAGAGCATCCCGCCGACCAGGCCCATGTCGTGGTAGAGCGGCAGCCAACTGCTCACCCGCTCCTCGGGCTTGCGGCCGTCGGTCCGGGTGATCATGGTCAGGTTGGCGCGCAGGGCGCCCTGCCGGACGGGTATCCCCTTGGGGAAGGAGGTCGAGCCGGAGGAGAACTGCACGAAGGCCAGCTCGTCGTCCCCCGGCGTGCGCAGCCGGGCCCCGGCCTTGCGCAGGCCGGCCGGCGGCAGCGGGAGGGTGTCGACCGGCAGGTCGATGGTGGCCAGGGTCGGCACGTTCAGGATGCGGACCGCGTCGTGGTCCCGCGCCACCCGGGCCAGGAACTCCTGGTAGCCGTCCTTCGGCGTGTTCAGCACGAACGGCTTGACGGACAGCGGCACCGCGCCGAGCTCCAGCAGTCCGAGGAACGACAGGATCACCGGCACGGAGGTCTCGAACGGGAAGAGCACCCGGGAGCCGGGGGTGATCCCCTGCTCGCGGAAGAAGTCCGCGTAGGCGGCGATCCGCTCGGGGAAGTCCCGGTAGGCGGTGAACTCCGGCGGATCGCTGAACTTGTCGTAGAGGTGGAGCCCCCGCTCGGGCGGACACTCCTGGTTGCGCTGGATGAGTTCGAGCACCGGGCCCCTCCTACTGGTTGACGGTCGCCGCGAGGGCGGCCTCGGGCGTGGACGCGGACACGGGCGCGGGAACGGCGGCCTCGGGTACGGCCTCAGGTGTGGACGCGGCAAGGAAGTCCTGCAGGGACACCAGGCACCGCTTCCCCGCGTCCAGGAAGGCCACCGTCACCAGCGCGTCGACCGCGGGCCGGTCGGCCGCCGGGCCGTCCCCCGCCAGGTGGATCCGCTGGCGGAACCGCGCCCGGAAGGTCATGCCCTCCTCGTCCCACTCCTCCTCGGAGGGCGTCTCCAGGGACGTCCGGACCTCGACCCGGCCGCGCGGGATCTCCGCCAGGTAGTCGATCTCGGTGCGGGCGACCACCGCGATCATCCGGTCGCCGTGGACGAGCCCCAGCCGGCCGAGCCAGTCCCACCGCCCGGCCTCCAGGTACTCGAGTGCGACCGCGTTGTTGACGTGCCCCAGCACATCGAGGTCGTTGGGGCGCACCGGGAGCATGAGGCGTGATTCGCCGAAGAACACGTCGGAACCGTCCGATTGATCGTGCGGAAGTCTGCCGGGCAGGGCGCCGGCCGGGGGCGGAGGGCACCAACCGCCCTCCGCCTGCTGCACATACCGCTGTACACGGCGCCTCGCGGCACCGAAGGGCGCCACGGGGCGCCACGCGGCGCTGCACCGTGCCAGGCAGCGCCACGCAGGCCGCGTCAGCCGTCGAGGAGGTCCATCCAGGCGTCCTCGACCTCGTCCCGGGAGTGGACCTCGATCCCGGTGATCTTCTTGAGCGCGCCGCAGACCAGCTGCTCCTTCTTCTCCAGCGCCTCGGGCCGGTAGCCGGTGTCCGCGGTGTCGAGGTGGTCCCACCAGTTGACGTGGGTGCCGCGGTCCACCTTCTGCTCCCGGGCGCTGCCCTGGAGTTCGCCGTCCTCGCGCAGGAACAGGTGGGCCACCGCGAAGGCGTCCTTGGCGGGGTACTCGCCGCTGTCCACCAGCGCCTTCGCGAAGGACACGAAGTAGTTGCGGTGCTGGATCTCGTCCGCCGCGACCTGCTTGAAGATCCGGCGCAGTCCCTCGTCCTGGATCACGTGCTGGCACTGGCCGTAGTTGACCGCGGCCGTGATCTCGGAGATCGCGAGCAGCACCAGGGTCCGGAGCATGTCGTCGTCCGGGAACACCTTGCGGAACGCGAGGAAGGTCTCGTCGTCGATCGGCTCCATCCCGCTGACGTCGGCCAGCCGGTTGAAGACCGTCTCGTGGTGGGCCTCCTCCTCGTTCCAGTACCGGCTCCAGGTACCGCAGGCCTCCATGACCGCCGCGAGCGCCGGGTTGGTCTTCTCCCAGCGGCGCACCTCGGCCTCGGCCTGGCGCTCCAGCCGGTCCGCGCCCGGCTTGGTGGTCAGCTCGGCGCGGCCGGCGTTCCAGACCAGGTTGCGGTCGAGCGGGGTGAGGCTGTCCAGGTCGACCGCCGAGAGCATCTCGACGACGCTCCACCGGCGGGACTCGTGCAGCCGCTGCTGCTCCCAGGTCACGTCGATCAGGGACATCTTGCGCACCGTCAGCGCGTCCCAGAGGTCGGTGATGAGGGCCGGCGGCTCGGTGGGGATGATCGACTTCCGGATGACCGGAACGGCGGTGTCCGACTCGATGATGCTCATGCGGCCTCCTCCTTGGCCTTCTGGCGCTCGAACTCCTCGAGGAAGACCTTCAGCACCGTCGGGGTCGGGGTGTCGAGGGGCAACGAGGGCAGCCGAACGCGCACGCCGTAGTCCTTGCGGAGTCCGTTCGCGGTCCGGGCGAACGCCTCCATCAGATCAATGCTGTTGGTCATTTTCGGGCTGCGGCTGATCACCGCGGCCAGCGTCACGTCGTCGGCGAAAACCTCGTCGTCCGCGAGGCCGGCGTGCTCGCCGAATTTCTGCCGGATGTAGGACTCAACTTCGGGCGTCACCATAGTCCGGAATCATACAAGTTGGCCGCTGACCTGGCCAAGTGATCAGAGTTACATTGCAGTTAACGGTGCGTCAGACGCATTTCGGCGCAAGGTCCAATAACCTCCGTGATCCACTGGAGGGTTGGGTCCGAATCAGCCGCGGCGACCGTGCCGCATTCCGCCGGAATTACTACAGAACGGCCGTCGGGCCGGCCTGGGCCGGGGATTGCGACCCCGTCCCGGCACCCGGCCGGACGGTCACCGCCGCGAGCACCGCGACGGCCAGCGCGAAGCCGATCGCCAGGCACCAGGTCGCCCGGGCGCCGCCGAGCGCGTCGGCCCCGGAGGAGGTCACGACGGACACCGCGAGGGCCGTGCCGAGCACCGCGCCGAGCTGGCGGAACGCCGCGTTGGCGGCGCTCGCGGTCGCCAGCCGGGCCGGCTCCACGCCGGCCAGCGCCACCGCGCCCAGCACCGGCCAGACCAGGCCGGCGCCGACCCCCATGACGGCCGCCCCGGCCAGCCAGTGGGTGAGGAAGTCCGGGCTGCGCCCGCCGCCCCAGAGCAGCAGCAGCGTGCCGCAGACGTAGGTCAGACAGCCCGCGACGACCACCGGCCGGTCCCCGAACCGCACCGCGAGCCGGCTCGCGGGCCGGGCGACCAGCGCGGTGGCGATCGGCGGCGGCGTGGTGGCCAGTCCGGCCGTGATCAGCGACCAGTGCCAGTGCCCGGTCAGGAAGAGGATGTTGTTCAGGATGACGGCGTAGAAGGTCACCGAGAACAGCATCGAGCCGATGTTGCCGGCGACGGCGTTGCGCGAGCGCAGCAGGTCCAGCGAGATGACCGGCGCCGGGTGGCGCGCGCTGCGCAGGACCGCCAGCAGCACCAGCGCCGCGCCGGCCGCCAGGCAGCCGAGGGTGCCGGGGCTCGCCCACTCCCAGTCCGGGCCCTTGACCAGGCCCAGTGCGAGCAGGCCGAGCGCCGCGCCGAGCAGGGCGGCGCCGAGCACGTCCGGGGTGGGACCGCCGCGTTCGCGCTGCTCGGTGAGCCGCCGGGAGGCCCAGACGGCGACGGCCCCGATCGGGACGTTCACCAGGAAGACCGCCCGCCAGGACCAGTGTTCGGCCAGCAGCCCGCCGAGTCCGGGGCCGATGCCGGCGGCCAGCGCCGCGGCCGCGCCCCAGATGGTGACCGCGATCAGCCGTCTGGCCATCGGGAACATCGGCATCAGCAGCGCGAGCGAGGTCGGCACCAGGATCGCCGCGCCCACCGCCTGCACCAGCCGGGCGGCGATCAGCACGGCGGCCGAGCCGGCCATCCCGCAGACCACCGAGGCGAGCGTGAAGACGGTGAGGCCCGCGGCGAAGGAGCGGCGGCAGCCGAGCCGGTCGGCGGCCCGTCCGGCGGGCATCAGGAAGGCGGCGATCACCACGTTGTAGCCGTTGAGCACCCAGGAGAGCGTCGGCAGGTCCGTGGCGGAGAAGGTCGCGGCGATGTTCGGGAACGCCACGTTCACGATGGTGCTGTCCAGGAAGGCCACGAAGGCGCCGAGGCAGCACAGCAGCACCAGGGCGACGGGCGGTCCGGCGGCGGGTGTGGCGGGCGGATCGGCGGATGCGCCGCCCTTGGCGCCCCGGCTCGCGCCGGACGTCACGGGTAGGTCGGCCATACGGGCGTCCTTCCTCGGCGGACGGGTGGTCTGATGCACCTCCGGGGGTGATCCGGCCACCGGCGCCGATCCGGTCCGCCCGCGCGGCCCCGCTACCGGGACCGCCGTCAGGGCCGCGCCGTCAAGGCTGCCGCCGGCCCGTATCTCCCCCGATGGGCCGCACGCCCGGCGCGTGCGCAGGCCCGTGCCGGGAGGATTCCCCCGCACGCCAGCCGAGTGATCTACGCCTCAACTCCCCACGCTGCCAACATGGTTGGCAGCGAATGCGGCCGCACTCGACCCCCCGCACACGCTGGTGGGCCTGATCACCATGCGCTTTGTTACCCGCCAGTGTCAATCCCCGCCCGCATGCCGGATGCACATGCCAAGAAGATCATTGACCACATGTCAATACTGCTGTAACACTTCACCGACCGGTCAAGTACGGGGGAGGGCACCGGGGTTGGATTCTTTGGATGCACGCGGGCCGGAGGGCTTCGCGCAACTGCTGCACAGACGGGCGGTCCAGTCGCCCGACGCCGTCGCGTACCGCTTCGTCGCGGAGGACGAGTCGGCCGTCGAGATCGGCTACGCCGAGCTCGACGCACGGGCCCGTACGGTCGCGGCCGCGATCCTGGCCGCCACCGACGGCCGGCCCGAGCCCGCCCTGCTGCTCTTCGCACCCGGGCCGGACTACCTGGCCGGCCTGTTCGGCTGCTTCTACGCGGGCGCACCGGCCGTCCCCGCGTTCCCGCCCGACCCGACCCGGCTGGCCCGCACCCTGCCGAGGCTCGCCGCGATCATCGAGGACGCCGGCACCGACGTCGTGCTGACCACCTCGGACCTCGCGCCGCTGATGGCCGACTGGCTCTCGGTCGCGCTGGCCGGCCGCACCCCGCGGGTGATCGCGATCGACCTCGCCGAACCCTGCCCGGCCGACGGCGTCGAGCTGGCGCCGCCACCCGCCCGGCCGGAACTGCCCGCCCTGCTCCAGTACACCTCGGGCTCCACCTCGCTGCCCCGCGGCGTGCTGCTCAGCCACGCCCGGCTGCTGCACAACTGCGCCGAGATCGCCCGCGGCTTCGGCATGCACCCGGCCAGCTCGGGCGGCCTCTGGCTGCCGCCGTACCACGACATGGGCCTGATCGGCGGCATCCTCACCCCGCTGTCCCACGGCATCCCGGTGACGCTGATGTCCCCGGTGGGCTTCCTGCGCCGCCCGCTGGCCTGGCTGCGGATGGTCTCCCGCTACGGCGCGACGATCACCGGCGCGCCCAACTTCGCCTACGACCTCTGCGTCCGCCGGGCGACCGACGCCGACGTCGCCGGGCTCGACCTGTCCGGCGTCGAGCTCACCTTCACCGGGGCCGAGCCGGTCCGGCCCGAGACCCTCACCCGCTTCGCCGAGCGCTTCGCCCCGGCAGGCTTCCGGGCCGAGACCTTCTACCCCTGCTACGGTCTCGCCGAGGCGACCCTGTTCGTCACCGGCGGCAAGCCGCTCGGCGGCTGGCGCTCCGTCGACCTCGCCCGCGACGCCCTCGAACTCACCGGCACCGCACGCCCCGCCGAACCGGGCGAGGCCGTCCGCTCGCTGGTCGGCTGCGGCGTCCCCGGACCGGACACCCGGCTGCTGATCGTCGACCCGGAGACCGGCGAACCCCGGCCCGAGGGCGCCGTCGGCGAGATCTGGGTCGACTCCCCCAGCGTCGCCGAAGGCTACTGGCGGCGCCCCGAGGAGAGTGCCGACACCTTCGGCGCCACCACCGCCGACGGCGCGGGCCCGTTCCTGCGCAGCGGCGACCTCGGCGTCCTGCTGGAGGGCGAGCTCTTCGTCGCCGGGCGGATGAAGGACCTCATCGTGCTCAACGGCCGCAACCACCACCCGGTCGACATCGAGCGCGTCTGCGAGGCGGCCGTCCCCGGGATCCGCCGCAACTGCGGCGCCGCCTTCGCGGTCGAGGACGACGCGGGCGCCGTCGAGCGGCTGGTCGTCGTCTACGAGGCCGACCCCGCCGGGGAGGCCCGCTACAAGGCCACCGCCGATGCCATCCGGCGGGCCGTCTCACTCGAACTGAGCGTCCCGCCGCACACCGTCGTCCTCATCCCGCCGCGCACCCTCCCCAAGACATCGAGCGGCAAGGTGCAGCGCTGGCTGACCCGACGGCAGTTCCTCGCCGGGGAGCTGGAGGAGCTGGCCCGTTGGCAGGCCCCCCTCCCGGCGCCCCGCACCACCACCACATGACCGTCTCACCGAAGGAATCCCGACGATGATCGTCAAGGTCAGGGGCATCCTGCTCCGCTTCACCGACTACCAGAACGAGATCGAGGTCGACGGCGCCACCGTCCGCGAGGGTCTGACCGCGCTCACCGAGCGCTACCCCAACCTGGGCGACGTCCTGCTCGACCGCGAGGGCACCGTCCGGGCCACCCATCTGATCGCCCTCAACGGCGAGAAGCTCACCCTGGACGAGCTGGACCGCGAGGCCACCGAGGACGACCGGGTCGACATCGTCACCGCGATCTCCGGGGGCTGAGGCGCCGATGGCACGCAGCTCCCGCTACGAGGTCGTCCTCGACGCGAGCCTGTTCTCCCCCACCCAGCTGCACCCCACCGCCGTCGGCCGGATCGGGTTCCAGGCCGGCACCCGCTGGCTGCGCGACCACGTCGCCAGCCACCGCACCCTGGTCGCCGAGCACCAGGTCGGCCTGGTGCTCTGGGCCTGGCAGCTGGAGTACGAGCGCCCGCTGCGGTTCCACGAGGCCGACGAGGTGCAGGTCGAGGTCGACGCCAAGGTCCGCGGACCGCACGCCTCCCAGCTGGAGGTCGCAATGACGCTCTCCGGCCCGGACGGCGTCGCGGTACGCACCCGCGCCGCCTCCGTACCGCTGCGGCTCAGCGGCGACCAGGCGCTGTCCGGCTCGCCCGCGGGCCTGCCGGCCGACCTGCTCGCCCGCTTCGAGCCGGACGAGGTCGAGCGGGCCCCGTACCGCTCGCCGGTGCCCGCGCTGCGCGCCGAACTCGCCCGCCAGGGCGGGCAACTCGCCTCCGGCACCGCGGAGTTCCGGGTGCACCGGCACCACTGCGAGGTGGCCGACCAGTGGTACTGGGCCGAGTCGCTGGGCTTCGCCGCCGGCTCCCGCGAGGAACTCCTGCGGACCAACGGCGGCCGGGTCCCCGAGCTGCGCCGCGCGCTGAGCGAGGGCATCCGCCGACTGGACGTGACCTGGCTGCGGGCGGGCCAGCTCTGGGACCTCCTCCAGGTCCGCACCACCGCCCACCGGTACGGCACCGGCCTCGCCTTCGTCCATGAACTGGTGTCCGCCGAGGAGGACGGCGGCGGACCGTACGCGATCGTGGTGGAGCGCACCTGATGCCGACCGAAACGCCGACCGGAACGCCCACGGGCCAGCCCGCCGCCGGGCCCGCCGCGCTGCCGGCCTTCGCGGCCGCCGAGGAGCTGGAACGCGCCCTGGGCTGCCCCTTCGACCCCGACACCGGGATGTCGCTGGCCCGCGGCCTGCACGCCGACGAGACGGAGACCGAGCCCGTCGACGCGTACCGCGCCGCCTGGGCCGCCGGCCTGCACGAGCACCTGGTGCCGGTCGCCGAGGGCGGCCGGCTGGCGTCCTTCGAGACCCTCACCGCCGTGGTCCGCGCGGCCTCGCGCCGCGACCTGGCCGTCCCGGTCGGCCTGGGCTCGACCTTCCTGGCCGCCACCCCGGTCTGGATCTGGGGCGACGACGAGCAGCGCCGCCGGGTCGCCGAGCTGGTGCTCGGCCGCGCCTGGGGCACCGCCGGAATCAGCGAGGAGGCGGCCGGCAGCGACCTGCTGGCCACCGCCACCCGCGCCGCGCCGGTCGACGGCGGCTTCCTGCTGAACGGGCGGAAGTGGCTGGTCGGCAACGGCCGGCGGTCCTCCTTCGCCACCGTGCTCGCCGCCTCCGACCCGTCCTTCGGCCTGTTCCTGCTCGACTTCGACGCCCCCGGCCAGCAGGCCGGCGACCTCCCCGAAGGCCCCGGCGGGGTGCGGCGGCTGCCCAGGGTCCGCACCCACGGCCTGCGCGGCCACGACCTGAGCGGCTTCACCCTCGACGACCTGCCGGTCGGCCCCGAAGCCGTGCTCGGCCGCCCCGGACGCGGCATCGAGATGGTCTCCGGCATGCTCCAGTACACCCGGACCCTGGTCGGCGGCATGGGCCTCGGCGCGGCCGACACCGCCCTGCGGATCGCCCTGCGGCACGCCCGCGAGCGCGTCCTCTACGGCGAACCGGCCCTGGAACTGGCCCCCGTACGGGCGCTGCTGGCCCGCGGCTTCGCCGATCTGCTGGTCGCCGAGTGCACCGCGCTGTCCGCCGCCCGCGCGCTCGACGTGGCCCGGCAGCGGATGCCGCTGTGGTCCGCGGTGGCGAAGTACGTCGTCCCCGGGCTCTGCCTGGACGCCATCGGCGCCTGCGGCGAGGTGCTCAGCGCCCGCGCCTACCTGCGCGAGGGGGTGGCGGGCGGCGCGTTCCAGAAGCTCAGCCGCGACGCCGCGATCACCCCGGTCTTCGAGGGCACCGAGCTGGTCCAACTGGACACCATCCGTGCCCAGTTGCTCAGCCGGGCGCGCCGCTCCGGCGGCTCCCCCGCACTGCCGCTGCCGCTGCTCTTCGGCTTCGGCGAGCCGGTGCCGCCACTGGCGCCCCGGGACCAGCGGCCCTCGCTCACCTACGGCGGCACCGACGAGGTGGTCGACCTCCTCGACGAGGCCGTGGCCGCCCTCGCGGACGATCCCGAACTCGCCTCGATGGCACGGCGGTTGCTGACCGTTCGGGACGAGACCAGGGAGACCTTCCGCAACCTGTCCGCGGTGCGCGGAGCCGACGCCTACGAGGCGGCCCGCCGGCACTGCCTGGTGCACGCGGGCGCCTGCTGCCTGCACACCTGGCTGCAGCGCCGGACGGCTCTCGGCGGCCTGGCCGCCGACCGCGCCTGGCTGAGCGTGGCCCTGCGCCGCGTACTGGCCCGGCTGGGCCTGCCGGTCGAGCCGGACCGCGAGTCCGAGCACCGACTGGTCCACCGACTGCAGGAACTCGACGACGACGACCGCGCGTTCTCCCTCGTCCCGCTGCGGCTCGCCCCGCAGTACCGGGGGCCGGAGCCGGTCCGAAACCCCTAGGAGAACGTCATCACCACCGGACACCAGGACGCCGTCACCGGGTCCGCCACCGGGTCCACCGGCAGCTGGCTGCCGGGCCTGATCGGGGAGCTGCTCGGCGTCGACCCGCAGGAGATCCCGCTCGACCGCCCGCTCGGCGAGCTCGGCATCGACTCGCTCACCGCCGCCCAGCTCTCCGTCGAGGTCGAGGAGCGCGCGGGCCTCACCATCCCGCTGGAGCGCTTCCTCGGGGACGAGACCATCGGACAACTGCTCGCCCAGGCCGGGGAGTCCGCCGCATGACGCCGACCGGAGCCCGGGTGCCGCGCGCCCACGCCGTCGACGTGATGAACCGCGCCGGGGCCACCCACCGCACCCTCGACGCCGAGGTCGAGCAGATCCGCCGCGAGGCGCGGCGCCGGTTCGGCGGACTGGTCCTGGACGTCGCCAACCCCGGCACCCACTTCCGCAACCGCGAGAACCGGCCGATCGACCGCCGGGTCTTCCAACGCGCGGGCGAGCTGGGCCTGTTCGGATTCTCCCTGCCGGTCGAGGCGGGCGGCGCCGGGCGCGACAAGCTGGCCTGGGGGGTGGTGGTCGAGGAGCTCTCCCGGCTCTCCCGCGACCCCGGCCTCGCCGTGCTGATCGACATCAGCGTCGAGATCACCGAGCTGATCCTGTCCAGCGGCCGCCCGGAGCTGATCGACCGCTACGTCCCCGACCTGGTGGCCGGCCGGCGCTTCGGCGTCCAGGGCGCCTACGAGAACCGGGACCCGTACGACTACCGGTCCACCGCCCGGCTCGACGGCGACACCTGGGTGCTCAACGGCGCCAAGCGCTTCATCGCCGGCGCCTGCTTCGCCGACCTGTTCGTCCTCTTCGTGCGCGAGGAGTCGTCCAACGACATGCTCGCCTTCGCGGTCGAGAAGGACGACCCGGGCGTCAGCGCGGTGCCGCTGGACACCATGGGCCTGCACACCATGGGCCTGGGCCAGGTCCTGCTGGACGACGTCCGGCTGCCGCAGTGGCGGCTGGTCTGGCGCGCCGACGCGCTCAGCGAGCTCAACACCTACGCCCGCATCCGGCGGACGATGAGCGCCTGCGGCGTGCTCGGCGCCCTCGACGGCGTCACCGAGGCCTGCGTCGAGGCGCTCGCCGACCGCCGCCGCACCGGCCGCCGGGTGCTCGACCACACCAACGTCGAACGCTCCGTCGGCGAGCTACGGATGCTGCTGCAGACCTCCCGGGCCGCCGTCCACCGGGCACTGGACGGCACCCGATCGCCCGACCGGGACCCGCACTTCGACGAGTTCGCCACCGTCGCCAAGCACCACGCCGCGGAGTGCGCGCTGCGGGTCGGCCAGGTGGTGATGGGCCTGCAGGGCGGCGAGGCGTACATGGCCACGTTCCCCTGGGAGCGCTTCATGCGCGACGTCCTGGGCCTGATCTCCGGCCAGGGCTCGCAGGAGATGCTGCTGGTCCAGCTCGGCCAGCGCACCATCGTCGGCCTGGAGGGCCGGCGGGTCCGCGAGGAGGCCGCCGAGCGGAACGTCGCCAAACTGGCCGACGCCTGGTGGGCCCTGCACGCCGCCACCACCACCGAACCCTCCGAGGCCACCCGGGCGGTGGTCGCGGCGGCCCGGCTCGACGGCCTCACCGCCGAGGACCGCGCCGGCTGCGCCGCGTTCCTCGACCGCGCACACGCCCTGGTCGCGGCGGTCCGGGCCGACCGGGCCCCGGACGCGCTCCCGCCCGGCCCCTTGGGCCTGCCCGCCGGGCGTCCGGCCGAACTGGCCGCCGGCGCCCGGGCCCTGCTCGCCTGCGCCCTCGCCCGGGAGACGGGCCTGCTGGCCCGGCTGCTGGAGCCCTGCACGGCGGCCGAGGCCGCCGGGGACCTGCCCAAGGGCCTGACCGAGGACCTGCTCGCCGTCCTGCTCGACGCCGGCGTGGTGCGCCAGGACGCCGACGGCCGCCACCTCGTCGACCCGGGCCTGGAACGCGTCCTGATCGGCGGCCCGCGCACCGGCGCGTTCGCCGCCCGGCTGCGCCGTGCCCTGGCCGGGGGCGCCCGCCTGCACACGCCAGGCACCCCCGGCACCCCCGCCGACGGCACCCCCGCCCCCAGCACCCCCGCCGACGGCATCCGCGAACCGGTACCCGGCTGCGGCGACGAGGCCGCCGCCACCACGGACGCCCTGGTCAGCACCGCCCTCGGCCAACTGGAGGGCCTGCCCGCCCTCCTGGACCGCCCCGGCGCCCGGATCGGCTGCGCCGCGGCCGACGGCGGACGCTCCGCCGCCGCGCTGGCCCGCCAGATCCCCTTCGTCCCGGTGCTCGCCCTGGACCCGGACGCCCCGACGGCCGCCCCGACCGACGGCACGGTCGAGTACCGCCCCGGCGGCGCCGCCGACTTCACCCCGGACGACGGGCTCGCCCTCGCCTGGCTGCCCGCCGCCACCCTCGCCGCCGACGCCGTCGGCCCCGCCGTCGAGGCCGCCGCCGCAGCCCTCCACCCCGGCGGCTGGCTGCTGCTCCCCTGCCCGCTGCTGCCCAAGCGCCCCCTCGGCGCCGCCGCCGCCCGGCTCGACCTCGCCCTCACCGGCGGCCGCGCCCCCGACCCCGCCGAGCTCGAAGCCGCCCTGCGCTCGGCCGGCCTGACCCAGCTCCGCACCCCGTGGTCCGACCCCGCCCTGGGCCTCACCCTCCTCGCCGCCCGCCGCGCGTAGCGCCCCGGCCAGGTCGGCCACCCGGGCCGGAAGGGGTGCTCGACGACGTACTCCCGTAACGTCGTCGAGCACCCCTTCGGCATCACCGCCGATGCTCAACCGGCGATGCCAACCACCCCCGCCCCGGGCACCGTTGCCGTATCAGCACGGTGCCACGGCGTTGAGGTAGACCGTGTACCAGCCGTCGCCGGGCCGCTGGATCGAGAGCCGCACGGAGCACCGGGTGCCGAGAGCCCCGAGGCTCGCACTCGAACCGGACACCTGCTCGCCGTAGTTCACGTAGGTGTTGTTCTCGTTGCGGTAGGTCATGTCGATGGCGAAGCGGCACCAGGACGGGCCGCTGATCTTCTTGATGCTCGCCCACATCGTGTTCGGATGGGCATGGGCGGTGGTGTAGCGGAAGTACCCGTCCGCGACACATTCACCGGCGGCGAACTGGACGTCGTTCGTCCCGTTGGTCCAGATCACCCGGTCCCCGGAGGCCGCGTGGGCGGCGGGCGCCGGCAGGGACACGGCCAGCGCTCCCACTGCGACGAGGGACAGCGCGGCCTTCTTCGTCCTACTCATTGGATTCTCCTTCAGAGGTCCGTCCGAACCCCGACTCGGCTCCGGCCACGGAGGATCGGCGCGACCTCCGAGCGGAGTCCGGAGGGCGCCGGTCATGCCCGTTCATTCCACGGGCCTTCCGCCGGGGTGGCCGGCGACCCGGTGGATCTCCACAGTGGAATCCGCCCTGATTGTCCATCAACAAAAGAATCCAGGCTCCCAGGTGAACGGCGGACAATCCCGGTTGGCCGCGGACAGGGCGGAAACGGGAGGCGCGCGACGGTTCGCGCGCCACGCCCGCAGGGACGGCTCGCGAGAGTGGACGGCAGGCGAACACACCGGGTCGGCTTGCAACTTGTCCGAAGAACCGGTGGAGGTCCCACGGCGGGCATGTTTGATTGTGCATCTACAAGGAACTGGTCCGGCTCGGTGTGCAGCGGGCAGGCCGGTTCGGCCGCAGGCACAGGAGGGGCACAGGCGTGAGTCGTGCGGGGCGTCCGCAGGGGCGGTTCAAGGGAGAGACCGAGGAGGCGGACGCCCTGGCCCGGTTCGTGCGGGAGGTGACATCCGGGGTCACCGTGCGCGAGCTCGCCCGGCGGTACGCGGCGGGCAAGACCAGCTGGAGCGAGTACCGCTCCGGGGAGAAGGACATCCCGTGGCACCTCCTCCAGCGGCTGGTCCACGACCAGGTGGCTGAACCCCGGGCCCGGACGGTGCTGCTGGAACGTGCCGCCCACCTCCACGAACGTGCCGCCCGGGCGGCACTCAAGCCGCCCGCGGAGGGGCGGTCGGCCGCCCGGCAGGCGCTGGAACTGGCCCGGCAGGCGCAGCGGCAGGCCGAGGCGGGCGTGGCCGAGGCGGAGGAGCTGATCCGCGTGCTGGTGGCCATCGTGGCCGAGCTGCGGTGTGAACTCGGCGCCGGTGCCGGGGACGAGGCCGGGGCCGAGGACGAGGCCGGTGCCGGGGACGAGGCCGGTGCCGGGGACGAGGCCGGCCCCGCCTCCTGGCAGCCGGCCGACGGCTCGCCGGCGGATCAGCGGCGGTCCCGGCTGCGGGAGGCGACGCGCTGCCTGGCCGAGGTGCGGCGCATCCGGGAGACCGCGTGTGCGGCGCAACGGACGGCGGAGCGGGAGTACAGCGCCATCGGGCTCCTGATCGACCAGGAGCGGGCGCCGGCCCGGGCGGACGACGGCCGGCGGCCCGGGGCGGAGCTCGTGGTGGCCGGCGCGATACCCGACCACCTGCCGGTACTGCGATGTCTGGGTGCCGGACTCGTGGAGGTGCGGCAGGCCTTGGCCGACCGGTGCCGGGAGGTGGTCGGACTGGCCCTCGCCACGGTCGGCCCCGGGATTGTCCGCAGCGGGCTCGGCCGGACCGCGGACACCCACCCGACCGGCCCGCTTGCGCTCGGTACGGCGTTCGTCGGCCGACCGCACCGGGAGCCTGCCGGTGTACGGCGGCGCCGTGCGGTCGGCATCGGCGCGGCCATGGGGGCGGCGGCGGTGCTGGCCGGGGTGCTGGTGCTGGCCGGGGTCCTGGTGGGCATGCACCTGGGCCCGGCGCCCGTCACCCTCGGCGCGGCTCCCCAGCCGGTGGGCACCCGGGTCGGGCCGGAGACCGGTCCGATCGGCGGCGTCCCCTCCGCGACGGGTGACAACCCGCCGGCTCCGAGCCCCGGCGGCGGGCCGACCGCCTCGCCGACCTCCCGGCCGTCGAGCGATACACCGCCCGGGCCGACGGCAACGGCGGCCGTACCGACGGTGCCCACGGCGAGCACGCACGCGCCGACGGAGCCCGTACGGAGCGGGCCCACGCCGACCGGCACCGCGGTGCGGAGCGCGGCACCCGGCGACCTGCCGGATCCTCCGGCCCCCGCACCGTCCACCCGGAGCGAAGGGCCCACGCCGACGCCTTCGCCATCGGGGACGACGCCGACGGCGGCCGCCCCGGTGCCCGGCCGTCTGGGCGGCACCCCGATGACCCCGCCCTCCGGGTCGGTGGAGATCAGGAACGCGAAGAGCCTGCAGTGCATGGCCACCTCCGAGGGCAGCCGGGAGGAGGGCCGACAGGTCCAGCAGTTCCCCTGCGGGGACTACCCCGACCACTTCTGGGAGGTCCAGCGGGCCTACACGGACGCCGAGGGCGACACCTTCTACAAGGTCGTCAGCTACAACAGCGCCCTGTGCCTCTCGGTCCGGGACTTCAGCACGGAGGCCACCGCCCCCGTCGTCCAGTCCGGGTGCAGGAACGACCCCGGGCAGTCCTGGAGGATCGAGAAGTGGCCGAACGGCATCCGCTTCGTCAACGGCAGCAGCCGCCAGTGCCTCGCCGTCTCCCACAGCAGCAGCACCCCGGAGGCCCCCCTGATGCAGTACCCGTGCGGGGACTACCCGGACCACTACTGGGACTACGGCCCTCGCCGCTAGGGAGCAGGCCGGGCCCGAAGTCCCGGCGGGGTTAAGGGAGGTGGGCACCCCGTCCGATCCGGCCGGCGGCCCGCGAAGTAGTGTGCGAGGTGTGAACGAACTGATCTTCCGGGGAAAGGACCGGTACCGGCCGTCCTGGTCCCACCTTCTGCTGGCGCTCGCCGTCATCGCCGCCCAGGGCACCCTCGCCGCCGTCAAGCTCGGGCCCACCGGGACCGTCTGGCTGGTCGGCGGGACCATCGCGCTGATGGTCCCGCCGGCCTGCATGACCTACCGGTGCTGGTCCTCGGTCGGGCCCGGCGGGATCACCATCTGCTGGGGCCTCGGCCGCGGCCGCACCTACCCGTGGCACGAGATCCAGTGGCTCGACGTGCGCACCACCAAGAGCCAGGGCAGCGAGTCGCGCGCGGCCCGGATGTTCCTCACCAGCGGGCGCCGCCGCACGCTCCCCGGCCTCCAGTACAGCGACATGTACCCCGACCCGGACTTCGAGGTCGACTTCCGACGCGTCGTCAACTGGTGGGAGTTCAGCACGGACGCGGCCGCGCGGATCAGCCCGCCGAAGCGCCTGCGGGACCGGTTCACGCCGATGGTGAGCGCCGTCATCGTCACACTCCTCCTCACGGTCGGCGCCGGCGCCTACTTCACCCTCACGGCCTAGGGGCCGGCCCCAGCGTCACCCCGCCAGCAGTTGCCGCAGCACCGCCATCCGGACCGGTACCCCGTTGGCGACCTGCTGGAAGTACCCGGCCCGCGGGTCGGCGTCGACGTCCACCGCCAACTCGTCGGTGCGCGGCAGCGGATGCAGGACGAGGAGCTGCTCAGGCGCCCGCCCGAGCAGCTCCCGGGTGACGGGCGGCAGCTCCGGTGCCATCGCCGCCGGCCACCGCTCGCGCTGCGGCCGGGAGACGTAGAGGACGTCGAGGCCGGACAGCACCTCCGCGGGCCGTTCGGCCGTCGCGGTCGCCGCCCCGCGTCCGCGTACGGCCGCTACCACCTCCTCGGCCGGCTGCAGGTCCGCAGGCGCGATCCAGGTCAGCTCGGCGCCGAAGCGGGAGAGCGCCAGCGCCAGCGAGTTGGCGGCCCGCCCGAACCGGAGGTCGCCGTAGAACCCCACCCGCAGACCGTCGAGCCGCCCGAACCGCTCCCGCACGGTGAACAGGTCGTAGAGCGTCTGGGTGGGGTGCTCCCGCCCGCCGTCCCCGCCGTTCACCAGCGGGACGGCCGCGACACCCGCCGCCTCGTGCGCCGCCCCCGCCCTCGGGTGGCGCAGCACGATCAGGTCCGCGTAAGTCTGCACCACCTGGATCGTGTCGGTCAGCGACTCGCCCTTCGCCGCGCTGGACGTCGCCGGATCGTCGAACCCGATGACGCCCATGCCGAGCCGCTGGGCCGCCGAGGCGAACGAGAGCCTGGTCCGGGTGCTCGGCTCGAAGAACAGCAGCGCGGCGATCCGCCCGGCGAGCTCCGTCCCGCGGACCCCCTCGCTCTTGATCCGGGCCGCGTTGTCGAGCACGGCGGATATCTCGTCGTTCGCCAGGTCGTCAATACTCAGAATGTTTTTCACGATCATTCCATCCGTCTCATTTCACCATGTACGAAATCCCGCAGATCGACAGGATTGCCCCCGCTCCGACCTGCCCTTATGATCCTGTGGCCCGCCCGGGTGCCACCCGCTCCGCATATCCGCTCGGGGGACCAGTGAATATCCGCAGACTCCAGGTCTTCCTGGAGATCCTGGAGGCCGGCAGCCTTTCCGCCGCGGCCCGGCGGCTCCGGGTGAGCCAGCCCACCGTCTCCCAGCACCTGCGCCAGCTGGAGGAGGACCTGGACACCGAACTCCTCCACCGCGGACCGGGCGGACTGCGCCCCACCGACGCGGGCACGGTCCTCGCCGGCTACGCCCGCGACCTCGTCCGGCTCACCGCCGAGGCCCGCGAGGCCACCAGGGCGGCGGGCCGCGCCGACGCCCTGGTCCTGGCCATCGGCGCGACGACCACCGTCGGCAGCTATCTGGTGCCCCCGCTGCTGCAGGCCTTCCGGCGGCGCTTCCCGCAGGTCGCGGTGGACCTGCACATCGGCAACCAGGAGGACATCGCCCGGCGGCTGCTCTCCGGCGCCTGCTCGATCGCCCTGGTCGCCGGCCGGTTGCGGGAGGAGCGCCTGGTCCAACTCCCGCTCTCCCAGGAGGAGCTGGTCCTGGCCGCCGGACGAGGCCACCGGCTGCGCGGCCACCGGATCACCCCCGCGCAACTCGCCGGAGAGGTGTTCCTGCTCCGCGAGGCCGGCTCCAGCGACCGCCGCGCCCAGGAGGAGACCCTCGCCCTGTGGGGCCTCCAGCAGGCCAGGACCGCCCAGGTCGGCTCCGCCGAGGCCATCAAGCGGCTGCTGGAGACCGGTCACGGCGTGGCGCTGCTCTCCCGGCCCGCCGTCCACCGCGAACTGGTCGGCGCCGAACTCACCCGGCTCGACGTGCACCCGGCCCCGCCGCGCCGCCTGATCTCGGCCGCCTACCGCGCCGACCACGCCCTCACCGTCGCCGAGCGCGCCCTGCTCGCCCTGGCCCGCGAGCCCGCCCCGGCCTCCCCCGCATCCCCCACCACCCCCGCGTCCCCCACCGCCGACCGCTCCGACCGCTCCGACCGCTGACCACCACCCCCGCCACCACCCGCTCCCCGCCTCTCCTTCGCCGCCCGGCGCGCCGACCGCGGGACCGTCCGGAGACGAGGCTGCCCGATCGGCGCGGCGCCGGGAACAGCCCATCGGCCGGGGCCTTCAGCCCATGTGTCAGCGGCTATGGCCCCGGCCGACGGGCTTCGACGGCCCCCGGGTGGCGTCCGGTCAGGCCCGGCCGGCCGCCTTCTGGGTGCGGCGGGCGAGCGAGTCGACGACCACCGCGGCCAGCAGCACCGCACCGGTGATCATGAACTGGATGGCGTTGCTCAGCCCCTCGATGTTCATCCCGGACTGGATCGAGCCGATCACCAGCGCACCGAGCAGCGCCGACCAGGTGGTACCGCGCCCGCCGAACAGGCTGGTCCCGCCGATGACGGCCGCCGCGATGGCGTTCATCAGCAGGTTGCCGCCGCCGGAGGTCTGGCTGGCCGACTGGATCTGCCCGGCCAGGAAGAGGCCGCCGATCCCGGCCATCGTCGAACAGATGACGAAGACGCTGATCCGGATCCACGACACGTTGATACCGGCCCGGCGGGCGCCCTCGATGTTGCCGCCGAGCGCGAACACCTGCCGGCCGTAGGCGGTGCGGCGCAGCACGAAGTCCAGGATCACGATGAAGATCAGGAAGATCAGCAGCGCCAGCGGCAGCCCCTTGTACTGGTTGAGCGTGTACGCCGCCAGGAACGCGATGATCGCGAGCGCCACCGTGCGCAGCACGAGGTCGGTCGGCGGCCGGTAGGGCACCCCGGCGGCCCGCCGCCGTCTGGCGCCGACCAGCGAGGAGAGGAGGAACAGCGCCACCCCGATCAGCGCCACCCCGTAGGCGGCGGCCTGCTGCCCGTAGATGGTGCTGTAGAGCCGCGAGACGATGTCGTTGCCGGGGAGGTTGACCGTGCCGCTGGAGCCGAGGATCTGCAGCATCGCGCCGTTCCAGCCGAGGTTGCCCGCGAGGGTGACCACGAAGGCGGGCACGCCGACCTTGGCGAAGAACACGCCCTGGATCAGGCCGACGAGCGCGCCGCCGGCGATGGCGACCAGCAGCGCCACCCACTCGTTGACGCCGTGGGTGACGTTCAGGACGGCGAAGATCGCCGCGCACAGGCCGCTGACCGAGCCGACCGAGAGGTCGATCTCGCCGAGCAGCAGCACGAAGACCACGCCGATCGCGATCATCCCGGTGCCGACGATCTGCTGCGACAGGTTGGAGAGGTTCTGCGCGGAGAGGAAGCTGCTGTCCAGGCTGCCGAACACCGCCCAGATCACGATCAGCGCCAGCACCACGGGCACCGAGCCGAGTTCGCCGCTGCTCAGCCGCCGGCGGAACTCGATCAGGTAGCCCTTGACGCCCTCCTGGCGCACGATCAGCCGCGGGTCCACGGCCGGGGTCGCCGACGCGGCCACCGGGACGGGGGCGTTGACGCCGCCCTTGGGCATGCTGTCCTCGGGCAGGACGTGCCGGCCCGGCTCCTCGCCGGGAGAGTTCTCGGTCACTGGGAGCCCTCCGTGCCGCGGGCCTGCCGACGGGTCACGGCGTTGTCCGTGGCACCGGTGATGGCCGAGATGATCTGTTCCTGGTTGGTGTAACGCCGGTCGAAGACACCGTTGTTGCGGCCGAGGCGCAGCACCGCGACGGTGTCCGCGACCGCCATCACGTCGGCCATGTTGTGGCTGATCAGGATCACGCCGAGGCCGCGCTCGCGAAGCCGCTCGACCAGGTCCAGCACCTGGGCGGTCTGCTCGACGCCGAGCGCGGCGGTCGGCTCGTCCAGCATCACGACCTTGGGCGAGCCGATCAGCGCGCGGGCGATGGCCACCACCTGGCGCTGGCCGCCGGAGAGCGAGGCGATCGGGATCCGCACGCTGGGGATCCGGATGGACAGCGTGTCGAGCAGTTCGCGCGAGCGCTTCTCCATCTCGACCTCGTCGAGGACGGCGAACCGCCGGATCTCCCGGCCCAGGAAGAGGTTGCCGACCACGTCGAGGTTGTCGCAGAGCGCGAGGTCCTGGTAGACGGTGGCCACGCCCAGGTGCTGGGCGTCCTGCGGGCGGTGGATGGAGACCGGGCGGCCCTCCCATTCGATGACGCCCTCGTCGGGCTGGTGCACCCCGGCGATCGCCTTGACCAGCGTCGACTTGCCGGCGCCGTTGTCGCCGACCAGCGCCACCACCTCGCCGGTGTGCACCTCCAGCTCGATGTCGGTGAGCGCCTGCACGGCGCCGAACCGTTTGGAGACCCCGCGCAGGGCCAGTACGGTCTCACCTGCCACAGTGACCAACTCCCTTGCCCCGCCCGCCGGTCCGGGGGGCGGGGCGTGTTCCGCTACGGGCGTTCCGGGCGCGTGCGTACGGGCCTTCGGGGGCCCGGTCACGCGGGCCCCGCTACGTGAGGCCGGCCTGGGCGCAGGCGGCGGCGTAGTCCGGCGTGCAGATCTGCGCGACGGTGTAGAGGCCGTCGGCGACCACCGTGGTCTTGATGTTGTCCTTGGTCAGCACGATCGGGGTGATCAGGTCGGCCGGCACCTTGTTGCCGCTGCCGTTGGTCACGGTCACCGGGATCAGCTCGGGCTCCGGGGTCTTGCCCTCGGCGAAGGCCACCGCCATCCGGGCGGCGGCGTCGGTCTCGGGCTTGAACGGCTTGTAGATCGACATCGTCTGGGTGCCCGCCAGGATCCGCTGCACCGCGTCCAGCTGGGCGTCCTGGCCGGTCAGCGGCACGCTGAGGCCGGCCGCCTTGAGCGCGGTGGCGATACCGGCGGCCATGCCGTCGTTGGCCGAGTAGACGCCGACCACGTTCGGGCCGCCGATCGCGGTGATCGCCGCGGACGCCTCCTGGTTGGCGTTGTTCGGGTCCCAGTTCGGCGTGTCGTACTCCTTGCCGATCGTGAGCTTGCCGTCGATCGCGCTGTGCGCGCCCGCCTTGAAGTCGGCCGCGTTGGGGTCGGTGGGCGACCCGTTGATCATGATGATCGACCCGGCGTCCGCCTTGCCGTCCACCGCCGCCACCAGGGCCTGGCCCTGGAGCTCGCCGACCTTCTTGTTGTCGAACGACACGTACGCGTCCACCGGGCCCTGGGCCAGCCGGTCGTAGGCGATCACCTTCACGCCCGCGTCGTGCGCCTTCTGGACGGAGGACTGGATCGACTTGGAGTCCACCGCGTCCAGGATCAGCACCTTGTCGCCCTTGGTCAGCGCGGTGTCCACCTGGGTCTGCTGGGTGGTCGCGTTCTCGTTGGCGTTGTAGTAGTCGATCTGCGCGTTCGGCGCGAGCTCCTTGATCCTCTGCTCGATCAGCGGGCGGTCGAACTGCTCGTACCGGGTCGTCTTGGTCTCCGGGAGCAGCAGGCCGATCTTGATCGCCCCGCCCCCGCTCGCGCTGCCCGAGGACGAGCTGCCGGTCGACTGCTTGGCGCTGCCGCACGACGCCAGTCCGAGCCCGACGGAAACCACTGCGGCCACCGCGACGGCGCGGCGAAGCCCGATGCTCATGAGGATGCCTCTCCAGTTGAGTCCACCCCCGCCTCCGAGTGTGCGAACCCGGGGCCGTCCCCACGATCCGGACTGCGCCGAACGGGTAGCCGGAACCCCTTGGCACCCCCGGACAGCCGAAACGGCCCGCCGGGTGAAGCCGGCGGGCCGTCGTGGTCCGGTGCGGTGCAGTTCGGTGCAGTGCAGTGCGTTGCAGTGCAGTGTGATGCAGTGCGGTCAGGCCTGGTCCGTCGCCGGAGCCGGGGCCGGTCCGGTCGAGGAGCGGATGACCAGCTCCGGGTCGAAGAGCAGCTCGCCGGTCGGCACCTCCCGATTGCTGACCAGCGCCAGGATGCTGCGGCCCACCTCCAGCGCCAGCCGGTCGGCCGGCTGGCGGACGGTGGTCAGCGGGGGGTCGACGAACTCGGTGATGGCCGAGCCGTCGTAGCCGACCACCGAGACGTCGCCCGGGACGCTGCGGCCCTGGCGGCGGATCCCGCGGATCGCGCCCAGGGCCATGTAGTCGCTGGCCGCGACGATGGCCGTGGCCCCGCGGGCGAGCAGCGGGCCGACCGCGGCCTGGCCGCCCTCCACCGTGTAGGACTGGCGGATCACCCAGTCCTCGGCACCCTCGATGCCCCGCCGGGCCATCGCGTCCAGGAAGCCCTGCACCCGGCGGTCGGCGGGGTGGTTGCCGGCCGGTCCGGAGGCCATCCCGATCCGCCGGTGCCCCAGCCGGTAGAGGTGGTCGACCGCCTGCTCGGCGGCGAGCGCGTCGTCGGTGGAGAAGACCGGGGTGGGCACGCCGTCCGCGAACTCGCCGTTGATCCCGACGAACGGCACCCGGCGCTGGCGCAGCAGCTCGTACGTCTCCAGGTCCGCGCCGTCGACGGTGTTGGAGGCGGAGAGGAAGACGACCGCCGCGATCCCCTTCTCCACCAGTGTGGCGATGAAGTCCCGCTCCTGCACCCCGCCGGGGAAGGCGGGGCAGAGCACCGTCTTCAGCCCGTGCGGCGCGAGTGCCGACTCGATCCGCTCCGCGACGTCGGCGAAGAACGGGTTCGAGACGAACTCGGTTATCACCGCGACGAGTTGACCTTGAGTCTGGCGTTCGTAGCCGAGCTCGGCCATGGCCAGTTCGACGGCGTCCCTGGTCTTCTTCGAGACGCCCTGGCGCCGGTTGATCACCCGGCTGACAGTCGCCTCGCTGACTCCCGCGCGGGCTGCCACGTCGGTGATCCCGACCTTCATCGTGGTCCTTCCGTGATCGTGAGCGTTGCCAGACCTCCGCGGGGGACGGCCAGCGGTCGGGGACCGTCCGGCATGAACTCCAGCGAGCCCTCCATGATACGGCCGTCGGGGCCGTGGATCTCGCCCCGGACCCAGACCCCGCCGCCGTGCACCTCCACCACCACCCGGTCCCCGGCCGAGCCGTTGACCAGCTGGACCTGGCGGTACGCGGCGAAGTCCAGCGGCACCACCAGGTCGCCGTGGACGCTCAGCAGGGCGCGGTCGCCCGCGGCGGCCCGCACCAGCGGGTACAGCTCGTCGGGGCGGCCGGGCTCGACCTCGCCGTCCAGCAGCAGGTCGGCGTGCCGCTGCCACTGACGCAGCCAGAACGCGATCGCGTCGCGGTGCGCCTGCGGGATCCGGTCGAGCCGCACCGAGATCTGCGGCACCGAGTGCAGGGCGCCGATCAGTTGGCGGGCCACCGCCTCGACGGGCGCGTCCGGGGACCACAGCAGCATGTCGGAGTGGACGGCGCCACCGACGGCGAGCAGCGAGGTGTCGAGCGTGCGCACCCGGTTGGCGGGCGCGTCCGCCGGGCAGTCGAAGGACCGCAGCATGTTGCCGAACGGCGCCATGCCGGGGCCGACATAGGGCTGGCGCAGCTCCAGCAGCAGGTCGGGGCGGGCCGCCTCCAGGGCGTCCCGAAGCTCCGTCAGCAGCGCGATCATGGCCTGGCCGACGTCCCCCGCACCGTCGCCGGCGTACACCATGGCCTGGTCGAGGAAGTCGACCTTCAGCCCGTCGAGGCCCGACTCGCGGACCAGGCCCGCCATCTGGTCGACGACGTGCCGCCGCACCTCGGGCCGGCGCGGGTCGAGGACGTACGCGCCCGGCACCCCGGCGGGGGTGGGGGCGAACGGCGCCCACTCGGCGAAGCACTCGGCGTCGGGGCCGAGCAGCAGCGGCGCGACCCACGCCATGTACCGCAGCCCGGCCTCCTGGACGCGCGCCACGTGCCCGGCGAAGTCGGGGAACTTGGCCCGGTCGGGCCGCCAGTCCCCGCACCCCGCGTAGCCGCGCCCGTGGCCCAGCTCCTGCCACCCGTCGTCGAGGATCAGCACCCCGCAGCCGAGCCCGGCGGCCAGGTCGGCCTGGGTCTCGACGGCCTGCTCGTCGACGTTCTGGTTGAAGGCGTACCAGGTCGAGTAGACCGGCGTACGGGCCGACCCGGGCACCTTCATCGGGGTGGTCGAGCGGGCGAACCAGCCGCGCAGCAGCCGCATCGCGGTGGCCACCGACGGCGCCCGCGGGACCAGCAGCAGCCGGTGCGGCCGCTCGGAGGCCGGCAGGCTCAGGTGGACGACGTGGGTGTCGTCCTCCTCCGACACCCCGAAGCGCACCGACGTCTCCGGGACGGGGTCGGTCGCCGCGAAGGCCAGCATGGTGGCGCCGGACTGGTCGTACAGGCAGCCCGCGGCGTGCCCGGCGACCAGCGAGACCCGGGCCTGGCCCTCCCAGTCGGCGAGCAGGGTGCGCCGCCACCCGCCCTGCGGGTGCCAGTAGCCGACGGCGTCGCCCAGCGGCACGGAGAAGCGGACCTCGACCGGGGAGTTCCCGGCCGTCACCTCCAGGACCCGCAGCCCGTCGGCCGGTTCGCCGAGCGTCCAGGCCGCCCGGACGCCGGGGGCCTCGGCGAGCAGGGCGATCGACACCCCGTCGAGCAGCGGCTCCCAGGGGGCCTGCGGGAGTCCCGCGGTCGTCACGGCCTCGCCGGTCTTCACGGTCTGGGTCTGCACGTTCACTCCTTGACAGCGCCGGCGAGGAGGCCGGAAACGAAGTGGCGCTGAAGCGCCAGGAAGACGGCGGCCATCGGCAGCGCGGCGATCGAGGTGCCGGCCAGGATCGCGCCGTAGTCGGTCTCGTCGAGGCCCTGCAGCGAGGCGAGGGCCACCGGGATGGTGAACGAGGCGCCGTCGCGCAGCACCAGCAGGGGCCACAGGAAGTCGTTCCACTGGTAGAGGAAGAGGAAGATCGCCAGCGCCGCGAGCGCGGGCTTCATCGGCGGCAGCGCCACCCGCAGGAACAGCCGCAGCTCACCGCAGCCGTCCATCCGGCCGGAGTCGAGCAGCTCGTCCGGGAGTGCGCCCATCGACTGGCGCATCAGGAAGATCCCGAAGGGCAGCGCCAGGTTGGGCATGATCACGGCCTGGTAGGTGTTCAGCCACTCCAGGTCGGTCATCATCCGGAACAGCGGCACCAGGGTGACCTGGGCGGGGATCACCAGCCCGAGCATCAGCAGCCCGAACACGGCCTCGCGGCCGCGGAAGCGGTACTTGGCGAAGCCGTAGCCGGCGAGCGTGCAGACGGCGCCCGCGCAGAGCGTGTAGACGGCGGCGATCAGCAGCGAGTTGAGTACGACGCGGCCGAACTGCGCCGAGTCCTGAAGGGTGTTCAGGTTGTCGAGGAGGTGTCCGCCGGGCAGCATCGGCGGCGGGCTGTCGAAGATCTCCTTCGAGCTGCGCGTGGAGGCGACCACCAGCCAGTAGAAGGGGAGGCCGACGACGGCGAGCACGATGGCGAGGCCGGAGGTGAGCAGGATGCCCCTGCCGCGTTGGCGTGTGGTCACGACTTGTCCCCCAGGACGCGGAACTGGATGACGCCGAGGATCCCGATCAGCACGGCGAGGGCGTAGGCGATCGCCGACGCGTAGCCGAAGTCGAAGAACTTGAAGGCGGTCTGGTACAGGTACACACCGATGGTCAGGGTCGCGTTGTCCGGACCGCCGCCGGTGAGGATGTACGGCTCGTCGAAGATCTGCAGGGTGCCGATGGTGGAGAGCACCGTGGTGAGCAGCAGCGCGGGCCGCAGGCCCGGCAGGGTGACGTGGACGAAGGACTTCCACGCACCGGCCCCGTCCACGGCCGCGGCGTCGTACAGCTCGGACGGGACGGTCTGCAGCCGGGAGAGCAGGATCACCGCGTTGTAGCCGGTGTAGTGCCAGCTCAGCGCCAGGCCGAGGGAGATCTTCGCCCAGAGCGGGTCGGTCAGCCACGGCACCGCGTCGATGCCGGTCAGCCCGAGCAGCCAGTTGACCAGGCCGTACTCCTGGTTGAGCAGCACCGAGAAGATGATCCCGTACGCCACCAGGCCGGTGACCATCGGCAGGAAGAACCCGAGCCGGAAGACGGTCCGGCCGCGCAGCAGCGTGGAGTTGAGCGCGACCGCGAGCCCGGTGGCGAGGGCCAGCATCACCGGCACCTGGACGGCGAGGATGACCCCGGTGTTCTTCAGCGCGGTCCAGAACAGCGGGTCGTCGATCAGCCGGGCGTAGTTGTCCGCGCCGACGAAGGTGTCCACCCCGCCGACCGTCCGGTGCAGGCTGAGGACGAAGGACCAGCCGATCGGGTAGAGCTTGAACCCGGCGAAGAGCAGCAGTGCGGGCAGGACGAAGAGGTAGGGGGCGAGCCGCCGCCCCCGCGGGGGGCGCGGACGGCGGACCGCGCCCCCGGTGGCGGGGGGCGCGGACGCCTTCCCGCCGAGGAGCGTCGCGGTCATCGCACGACCTTGCGTCCGGTCTGCTTGCCGAGCAGCTCCGCGGCCTCCTTGAGGACCTTCGCCGGGTCGGCGCCCTTGAGCAGGACCTTGGACTGGGCGTCGGTGACGACCTTGAGCGCGCGGGCGTAGTCGGCGGTGTAGTTGACCGCGGACGAGGGCGCCTTGAGCGCCTCCAGGAAGATCTCGCCCTTCTTCTGCCCGCTGAAGAACGGCGACGGCTCGTGGAAGACCGCGTCGTCGTAGGCCTTGATCAGGGCCGGTGCGATGCCCTTGCCCTTGTAGATGCTGACCTGGGAGGCCGGGCGGGTCAGCACGAACTCGATGAAGCTCCAGGCGGCGGCCTGGTGCTTGCTGCTGCCCGCGATCGCCAGGTGGGTGGAGTTCACGGTGGCCGCGGTGGCCCCGCCCCGGCGCACGGCCGGCGGGAGGCGGACCTTCCACTTGCCGGCCTCCTCGGGCACCTGCTCCTCGATGATGCCGCCGAACCAGGTGGGCCAGGGCAGGACGGCCGCGGTGCCCTTCTTGATGGAGCTCATCAGGGCGTTCCAGCCGCCGGCGAGGTCGCTGACCAGCTCGGCGTCGTTCATCGTCTTGATGAGCGTCATGGCCCGGACGGACTCCGGGGAGTCGAGGGTGATCTCCCCGTCGAGGTTGAAGTAGAAGGCGCCCTGGAGCTGGAGCAGCATCTGGAAGAAGTTGGCGGCGTCCGGCTGCGAGGCGGGCTTGTCGATGCCGAGCAGGTAGGCGCCGGTCTTCTCCTTGATCTTCTTGCCGGCCTCGATCGCCTCGTCCCAGGTCTGCAGCGCGTCGGCGTCGACGCCGGCCTGCTCGAAGAGGTCGGCGCGGTAGTAGAAGCCGGCCGAGTTGGCCTCCCAGGGCAGCGCGTTGATCCGCTCGCCGCGCGGCGAGACGGTCTGCCACATCCCCTGGGCGAAGGCGTCCCGGTAGCCCTCGGCGCCGAAGGCGTGCAGGTCGGCGAGGCCGTTCGGGAACTTCTCGACGTAGCCCGGGAGGTAGTCGACGCCGATGTGCAGGACGTCGCCGAGGCCCTGGCCGCCCGCCGCCATGGCGGTGGTGATCTTGTCCCAGATCGCCGGGTTGCCGATGTCCTCGACGGTGACCGCGATGTCCGGGTACTTCTTGTTGAACTCCGGCAGGAGGGCCTTCATCTCGGCCGCCGGCCCCTGCCAGGACCAGACCGTGATCTTGCCCTTGTCCCGGTCGCCGGCCGCCCCGGACGCACCGCTGCCGCTTCCACTGCCGCCCGAACAGGCCGTGAGACCGGTGAGGCCGGCCCCGGCCGCGATCGCGCCGCCGATCTGCAGAACTCTTCGTCGTTCCAGCTCCATGGCTGTTTCCACCCTGCTCGCACACTCTTGCGGACCCTGACGAGCCGGGACTCTAACAACGCGTTCTTCAAACTTGCAAGCCTTCGTTGAAAACTTTCAGTTCGACCCGTCAGAAAATTCTGTCGGATCCATTGCAAGTCTTCGCGCGGGCTTGTTAGCGTGCCCCGGCCCTGGCCGACGAAGGCCGGCCGCTTCCCCACAGCCCGGGAGAACCCGATGAACCGTTCCCGCTTGTCGCTGCTGACCGCCTGCGCGCTGCTCGCACCGCTCGCCCTCGGCGTCCCGGCCGCGTCCGCCGCACCCGCCCAGGGCGGCGACCCGCGCGCCGCGGCCGCCGCCCCGGCACCGCTGACCATCGTCAACCCCGGCTTCGAACAGGGCGCCGCGGGCTGGCAGTTCACCGCCGGAACCGGGGTCGCCACCAACTACCCGCACGGCGGCGGGAAGCTGGTCTACCTCGACGACGGCGCCGGGAAGAAGATCTCCCAGACCGTGACGGCCACCGGCCGCGGCACGTACGACATCACGGCCTGGATCGCCACCGGCGGCACCGGCGGCCGCTACGTCGCCCGGGTCAACGGCGTGGTCGCCGCCTCCCAGGCCCTGCCCGACGCCGCCAACTACCGGCGCTACACGCTCAGCCGGATCGCCCTCACCCGGGGCGACAAGCTGGAGATCGCCTTCGAGTCGGGCGACGCCTGGATCAACGCCGACGACCTGATGGTCTCGCCCTCCTCACCCGCCGACCCCAGGATCAGCTCCTCGGACCCGAGGATCGTCGAGATGTTCGACTGGTCCAAGCGCAAGGCCAACAGCTGGGTCCAACTGCCGGGCGTCCAGGGGCCGCTCAACGTCGACGAGCGCAACACCGGCGGCACCGGGACGGGCACCTACGGCGCCTCGTACTGGGCCGGCTACGCCAACCGCAGCGGCTACTACTCCCGCGACTTCGCCCACCAGCTGTCCGGCGCGGGCGTCCTCGGGCTGAGCGCCGCGAACAAGTCCATGCTGCGCTCGTACGCCGCCTCCGCCACCCCGGAGCACAAGTACTACCCGGTGTGGGCGATGAACTTCGACACCACCACCTACCTCTCGATCGACTACGGCAGCCCCGCGAGCTTCGTCCGCGAGGTCCCCGCCACCTTCGAGCTGGTGCAGAAGGCCGCCGAGGCCTACCGGTGGAGCGGCGACCGCTCCTACGTCGACGACCCGGCCCTGTGGAACTTCTACCGCCACGCCACCGACGAGTTCGTCGCCCTGCACGACGGCCTCAAGGACAACGGCGCCGTGAAGGTCGCCGAGGGCACCGGCAAGGGCATCTTCCAGGGCACCGCCAGCTACAACGAGCAGAGCGGCGAGCCGCTCGCCGAGGCCGGCGACGCGATCGGCTCCCAGTACCAGGCCTACCTGGCGATGGCCTCCCTCGCCCGCGCCAAGGGCGACTGCACGCTCGCCGACACCTACGACAGGAAGGCCCGGGACCTCAAGGCCTACTTCAACTCCACCTGGAGCGGCACCGGCTCGGGCGCGGACATGGTGCGCGGCTACACCACCGACGGACGGGCGCTGACCGGCTGGGGCATGGAGAACAGCTGGTTCATGCCGCTGAAGCAGATCATCGACCCCGGCGCCCGGCTGGACGCCTACCTCGACTACATCGACCAGCAGGCCTCGGGCGACGGACAGCCCTCCAACATCGAGGCGCTCACCTACCTGCCCGACACCTTCTTCCGGAACAACCGCAACGACACCGCCTGGAAGTGGATGCAGCACGTCTACGACCAGAAGGACGTCCAGCACGTCAACGCCGCGCAGGGGACCAACGGCGACTACCCCGAGGTCTCCTTCACGCTGCTCGGACAGACCGTCGAGGGCCTGATGGGCGTCGCCCCCAACGCCCCCGAGCGCACCCTCACCACCCAGTCCCGGCTGCCCTCGGGCATGGACTGGCTGAAGATCGACGACCTCCGGATCGGCGGCGAGACCTTCTCGCTGCGCCACGACGGCGCCACCAGGTCGACCCTGACCAACGTGTCCGGCGGGTCCGCCTACACCTGGGAGGCCCGCTTCCCCGGCGTGCACGCCACCGTCACGGTCGACGGCGTGCCGCGCAAGGCCCGGACCAAGGTGGTGGACGGGGTGACGTACACCTACGTCACCCAGACCGTCGCCCCGGGCCGCACGGTGACGGCCCAGGTGGGCTGAGCACCGCCGGCCGACGGCCGGGCCGGGCTCCGCCCCGACGGCGAGGCCGCCCCCGCACACGTGCGGGGGCGGCCTCACGACCTGCGCCTTTGCAGGTCACCGACGGCAGGGCCGGACCGGGGTCAGTGCGCCGGAGCCGGGTAGGTCGGGTACTCGACACCGGAGACGTACTGGACGACCCGGATCACCTGGCAGGAGTAGCCGAACTCGTTGTCGTACCACAGGTAGAGGATCGCGTTGTCGCCCTCGACCTTGGTGGCGCCGGCATCGACGATCGAGGCGTGCCGCGAGCCGATGAAGTCGCTCGACACCGCGTCGGGGGCGGTGATGAAGTCGATCTGGCGCTTGAGCGTGGAGGTCAGCGACACGTCGCGCAGGTAGTCGAGGACCTCCTCGCGGTTGGTCTCACGCGCGAGCTGCAGGTTCAGGATCGCGATCGAGACGTCCGGCACCGGGACGCGGATCGAGCTGCCGGTGATCTTCGCGTCGAGGTCCGGCAGCGCCTTCGCGACGGCGGAGGCCGCACCGGTCTCGGTGATGACCATGTTCAGCGGCGCCGAACGGCCACGGCGGTCCGAGCTGTGGTAGTTGTCCAGCAGGTTCTGGTCGTTGGTGAACGAGTGGACGGTCTCCACGTGGCCGCGCAGAACGCCGTACTCGTCCGCCATCGCCTTCAGCGGCGGGACGATCGCGTTGGTGGTGCAGGAGGCGCAGGACAGGATCTGCTCGTCCGGCTTGATCGTGTCGTGGTTCACCCCGTGCACGATGTTGGGGACGTCACCCTTGCCCGGCGCGGTCAGGACGACCTTGTCGATGCCGGGGCGGAGGTGCTTCGACAGGCCCTCGCGGTCGCGCCACCGGCCGGTGTTGTCGATCAGGATGGCGTTCTTGATCCCGTACTCGGTGTAGTCCACCGTGGTCGGGTCGTCGGAGTAGATCACCGTGATCTCGTGACCATTGGCGATGATCTTGTTGTTGGACTCGTCCACGGTGATCGTGCCCTGGAACTGGCCGTGGATGGAGTCCCGGCGCAGCAGCGAGGCGCGCTTGACCAGGTCCTCGCCACCGCTGTTGCGGACGACGATGGCACGCAGCCGCAGGCCGTTGCCCGAGCCGGCCTTCTCGATGAGCAGGCGGGCCAGGAGCCGGCCGATCCGGCCGAAGCCGTACAGGACGACGTCGCGCGACCCCTGGCGCTCCAGCTTGTTCGGGCCGGTCGCGCCGGCGACCGCCTCCGCGGTGAAGTCCTCCACCGAGAGGCCGCGGTCGTCGGCCTTGTAGGTCGCGGCGAGCATGCCGATGTCGATCTGGGACGGGCCGAGATCAAGAGCGGTGAGCGCCTGCAGGAACGGCAGCGTCTCGGTGACCGAGAGCTCCTCCCCGGCGATCTGGCGGGCGAACCGGTGGGTCTTGAGGATGCTGACCACCGACTTGTTCACCAAGGAGCGGCTGTGCAGCAGGACCGTGACGTCCCTCTCCCGATGCAGTCTCCCGATGATCGGAATCATCGACTCCGCGATCTCCTCGCGGTTCATCCAGTTCGTGAACACGTCTTCGTTGACAGTCACAGGTCCATCTTTCGAGCTAGGCGATGCGTACATGCTAGCTTTGGGCCATTTTGCTCTCGCGGGGGGACCCGTCTGAGCGCGGCCTTCCCGCTGCACAGGGCCGGTGGGCGGGCCGGCCGCCCGGCCCCGCCGCGCTGGTCGGATCAGGCCAAACCTGGCCGCCGCGGCATACCGGGCCGGATCCCGACCCCTTCCGAGGCCGGGACCCTACCGTAGGGCGACACCCTGCGGTTTTACCTCCCCGGCCCGGGCGCCCCGCCCGAGCACCCCGGGCCGGACTCGCCGGCCCGGGCATCCGGCCCGGGCATCCGACCCGGGCGCCCGGGTCAGGCGACGGCGGCGGCCCGGGTCGCGAGCAGGTCGGCGAGGCCGCCCACGGTGGGGTGGTTGAAGAGGTCGCGGACGGTGATCCGGGCCGGCGCCGCACGGTTGATCCGAGCGACGACCCGGGCGGCGAGCAGGGAGTGGCCGCCCACGGTGAAGAAGCTCTCGTCGTCGCCGAACTCCTGGTGTCCGAGGGCCTGCTCCCAGACGCCGCGGACGGTCCCCCTCTGCTCCTGCCAGAGCGTGCCCGCCGCGTCCTCCCGACCCTGCGCGGCCGGGGCGCCCTGTTCGCCCGAAAGGCCCTGCTCGTCCAAAACGCCCTGCTCACCCGGCTGTTGCTGGTTCATTCTCGTGTGCCCCCTGTTCCTTCTGTGGCGTACACCACAATCGCCGACGCCACTCCAACGTGACATCTGATGTGTGACATTGTATCGAGCTGGAGGTGGCCGATGCATGTCGCACATGGCGCCGGGATTCCCCTGACGCAGCAACAGGAGACGGTCTGGAAGGCCCAGTTGATGGCGCCGACCGCCGACTCGTACCACATCCCGCTGGCGTTCCGACTGACCGGTCCGATCGCCCCGCCGGTACTCGACCAGGCCTTGCGCTACGTGGTCGAACGCCATCCCGTGCTGCGCACCGCGATCGCCGACGGACCGGTCGATGGATCAGCCGGCGGATCAGCCGGCGGACCGCCCGAGGGCCCGGAGCGCGGGCCGCTCCAGTTCGTCCAGCCGCCGCCGGCGTCGGTGCTGACCGTGCACGCGACCACCCGGGAGCAGGCCTCCGAGCTGCTCGCCGGGACCGCCGCCCTGCCGTTCGACCCGGCCGCGCCGCTGCGGCTGGCCGCCCACCTGTTCCGCTGGGCCCCCGACGAGGCCCTGCTGCTGCTGGTGTTCGACCATGTCGCGGTGGACGCCCCCTCGGTGGCCATGCTGCTGACCGAGCTCTCCCGGTACTGCGCCGAGCCGCCCGCGCCGGGCACCGGGGAGCCCCCGGAGGAGGGCTACTTCGCCTACGCCCTGGAGCAGCGGGACAGGTTCGCCCGGCCCGACGCCGAGACCGCCGAGGGCGCCGCGTTCTGGACGGCCCGGGTCACCGGACTGGACACCGGGGCGGCGGCGCGGACCGGCCGCGACACCGACGGCCCCGCCGGCGAGCTGGTGGTGGACCTGCCCGCCGACCTCACCCCGGCCGTCACGGCCACCGGCGGCTCCCTGTTCACCGTGCTGATGGCCGCCTACTGCCTGGCCCTGCGCCACCTCTCCGCGGCCGCGGACGTCCTGGTCTCCTACCCCGCCATCGACCCGTGGCGGGCCGACCACGAGGACGCGGTCGGCCTCTTCACCGACATGCTGCTGCTGCGCGCCCCGGACCTCGACGACCGCAGCCTCTCCGGCTACGCGGCCGAGGTGCGCGAGGAGCTGCTGGCCGGCTTCGAGCACCAGGGCGCACCGCTGGCCGGGATGCACCGGGCGCTGCGGATCGCCGGCGGTGAAGTCCGGGCGATGCTCTCCGTCCACGATGTCGGCGCCGAGGAGCTCACCCTGCCCGGCATCGCCGTGGAGCGGGTGCCGATCCACCCGCAGACCGGCAAGATCGACCTGCTGCTGGCCGTCGAGGTGGCCGGCGAGCGGACCAGGGCCCGCCTCCAGTACCGCCGGGACCGGCACACCGACGAGCAGGCCGGCACCATCGCGGCGGCCTTCCGGGTGGTCCTCGAAGCGCTGGCCGGGATCGCGGCGGGCGTCGACCCGCCCGCCGCCCGGGTGGAGCTGCTGCCCCGGGCCGAGCGGGAGCGGGTGCTCGCGCTGGCCCACGGGCCGGCCGCCGCCGCGTTCGTCCCGGTGACCCGCGCCTTCCTGGAGCACGCCCGGCGCGCCCCGCAGAACACGGCCGTCCTGGCCGGCGGGGAGCGGCTCGACTACCGCGGGCTGGAGCGCGCCTCGGCCCGGATCGCGGGCCGGCTGCACGCCCTCGGCCTGCCGCGCGGCAGTACCGTCGCCCTCTGTGTGCCGCGCTCGGCCGGGTACGTCACGGCCGCCCTCGGGGTGCTGCGCAGCGGGCACGCCTTCCTGCCCGTCGACCCCGAACTCCCGCGCACCAGAATGGGCTTCGTGCTCGCCGACGCCGATGCCGCGGCCGTGCTGGTCCAGACGGCCGAGGACGCCGCCGCACTCGGCGGACGGCTGCCGGCGGTGGCCCTCGACGAGCCTGACCCCGCCGAGCCCGACCCCGACGCAGCAGGGTTCGACGCCGCGGGGTTCGACGCCGAGGAGCCCGGGCCCGCGGACGCCGCCTATGTGATCACCACCTCGGGCAGCACCGGCCTGCCCAAGTCCGTCCGGGTGCCGCACCGGGCGCTGGCCAACAACCTGCGCTGGAAGGCCGACACCTTCGGCTTCACCGCCGCCGACCGGTTCCACTTCAAGACGCCGCCGGTCTTCGACGCGTCGGTGTGGGAGTACCTCGCCCCGCTCACCGTCGGCGCCTCGATCGTCGTCGCCCCCGCCTGGGCGCACCGCGACCCGGCCGCCCTCGCCGCGGAGATCGCCGCGCAGGGCGTCACCGTCGTCCAGTTCGTCCCGACCCTGCTCAAGGCGCTGCTCGCGGAGCCCGCGCCGACCGGGGGCAGCCCGGTGCGCGGGGTCTTCAGCGGCGGCGAGGCGCTGGACGCGGCGGTCGCCGAACGGGCGGCCCGCTGGTTCGGCGCACCGGTGGTCAACCTCTACGGACCGGCCGAGACCGCGATCGACGTCACCTCCCACACCGTCCCCGCCGACGGGCCCGACGGGCGGGTCCCGATCGGCCGGCCGGCCGCCGGGGCGCAGGTCCACGTCCTCGGCCGGGGCGGCCAGCTGCTGCCCGCCGGGGTGCCCGGCGAGCTCTGGGTGGGCGGGGTGCCGCTGGCCGACGGCTATGTGAACCGCCGGGAGCTCACCGGGGAGCGCTTCGTCCCGCACCCCTTCGACCCCGATCCGCAGGCGCGGCTCTACCGCACCGGCGATCTGGGCGTGCGGCGCGCGGACGGCACCCTGGAGTTCCTCGGCCGGGCCGACGGGCAGGTCAAGCTGCGCGGGATCCGGCTGGAGCTGGACGAGATCCGGGCGGTGGCGCTGGACCACCCCGAGGTCCGCGACGCGGTGGCCCGGCTGGTCACGGCCGGCCGCGAGGAGATGCTGGCGCTCTACTTCCTCGGCGAGCACCCCGGCACCCGGGAGCGGCTGCGCGACCACCTCGCGGAGCGGCTGCCCGCCGCGCTGCGGCCCGGCGCACTCGTCCCGCTGGACGCGTTCCCGCTCACCGGCAGCGGCAAGGTGGACACCCGGGCGCTGCCCGCACCGCCGCCCGCCGCCCCGCCCGGCCCGGCCGACCTGCCGCGCTCCGAGACCGAGCGCCGGATCGCCGTCCGCTGGGCCGAGGCCCTGGGCACCGGCCCGGAGCAGGTGCCCAGGGACGTCAGCCTGTTCGAACTGGGCGGGAGCTCGCTCACCCTGATCCGCCTGCACCGTCTGCTCCGCACGGAGTTCGGCACCGTCCTGCCGATCACCGACCTGTTCTCGTCCCCCACCGTCGCCGCCGTCGCCGAGGCGCTGAAGGCAGCCGGCCAGCACGAAGGATCCTCATGAACGAGCACGCGAACGGGCGGCCGGGCGCCGCCCACGATCCCGGCCCCCCGCCCGGCCCCGCCGTCGCGGTCGTCGGCCTGGCCTGCCGGTTCCCCGGCGCCCGCGACCTGGACGAGTACCGGGAGCTGCTGCTGCGCGACGGCGGCGCGGTCCAGCGGTTCACCGACCAGCAGGACGGCCCGGACGCCCCGGCCGCGGACCCGCGTTACGTCCCGGTCGGCGGCGAGCTGGCGGACGTCGACCTCTTCGACGCCGAATACTTCGGCATCGCCCCCGCCGAGGCCGCCGCGATGGACCCCCAGCAGCGGCTGCTGCTCCAGGAGGCCGTCCACGCCCTGGAGCACGCCGGGTGGGCCGGCGGCGACGGCCTCGGCCGGGTCGGCGTGTTCTGCGGCAGCGGCGACAACCGCTACGGCACGCTGATCGCCGCCGACGGCACCGAGCCCGCCCCGGGCACCACCGCCGCCGCGCTGCCGCTGCGGGTCTCCTACCACCTCGGGCTGACCGGCCCCAGCGTGTTCGTGGCCAGCCTCTGCTCCACCGCGCTGACCGCCCTCCACCTGGCCCGGCGCAGCCTGCTCGCCGGGGACTGCGACGCGGCCCTGGTCGGCGCGGTCTCCGTGGCGCTGCCGCACGAGCGCGGCTACCTGGCGGTCGACGGCGGGGTGCTGTCGCCCAGCGGCGCCTGCCGCCCCTTCGACCGGCGGGCCGACGGCACGGTGCCCGGCAGCGGCGTCGCCGTGGTGGTGCTCAAGCGGCTCTCCGACGCCCTGCGGGACGGCGACACCGTGCACGCGGTGCTGCGCGGCTCGGCGCTCAACAACGACGGCGCCGCCCGGCTCAGCTTCGCCGCGCCCAGCGTGGACGGGCAGCGGGACGTCCTGCTGGCCGCCTGGGCCGAGTCCGGGGTGGACCCGGCGACGATCGGCTACCTGGAGGCGCACGGGACGGGCACCCCGCTCGGCGACCCGGTCGAGCTCGCCGCCCTGCTGGCCGCCCGCCGACGGCTCGGGGTGACCGCGCCCTGCGCGGTGGGCAGCGCCAAGGCGGCGCTCGGACACCTGGACGCGGCGGCCGGCATGGCCGGGCTGATCCGGGCGGTCCTCGCGGTCCGGGACGCGGTGGTGCCGGGTACCGCCGGCCACCGGGAGACCACCACGGCGGTCGACCTCGCGGGCAGCGGCCTGCACGTGCCGGCCGCCGCGGCCCCCTGGCCCGCCTCGGACGGACCGCGCCGGGCGGCGGTGACGGCGCTCGGTGTGGGCGGCACCAACGCGCACGCCGTCCTTGAGCAGCCGCCCGCCCGCCCCGCGGCGCCCGCCGCCGCCGGGCCGCAGCTCCTCCCGCTCTCCGCCCGTTCGCTCTGGTCCTTCGAGCGCTCCGCCGCGGCCGTCCGGGACGTGCTGGCCGGGGAGGGCACCGACCCGGCCGCGCTGGCCCGCGCGCTCCAGAGCGGCCGGGCCCCCGGCCGGCTGCGCCGCGCCTGGACCGCCGCCGACCCGGCCGGGCTCGCCGCGGCCCTGGCCGCCGGCCCGGCCACCCCGGTCGACGGCCCGCTGGTCCTCGGCCTGGCGGACGGCGACGACGCCACGGACACCGCCGCGGACACCACCGCGGACACCCCCGGCTTCGACCGGCGGCTCGCCGCCCTGCGGGCGCTCGCCGCACTCGGGGTCGAGCCCTCCGCCCTCGCCGCCTCCGGCGCGGGCGAGTTCGCCGCGCTGGCCTTCGGCGGGGCGTTCGACGAGGACACCGCCCGGCGCTGCGCCGGGCACCACGCGACGGCCGTGGCCGCCGCCCGCCCCGGCGGCGACCTCAGCGCCTGCGAGCGCGCGATGGCCGCGCTGGAGGCCGAGTTGGCGGCCGCCGAGCCCGGCCTGCTCCAGGTCGAGGTCCGCTCGGTGACGCTGGACACCGTCCTGCCCGCCGGCACCGCCCCCTCACCCACCCACCTGCTGGACGTCACCGCCTCGGCCGTCCTCGGCGAGGAGCCGGCCCCGCTGCCGCCCGAGGCCCGCGCCGTCGTCCCGGTCGACGGCGACGCCGAGCGCTGGCTGCGGCTGGTCGCCGACTGCTGGGAGCGCGGCGCGGACGTCCGCTGGGAGCTGCTGCACCCGGCCGGCGGCGGGCGGAGCGCGGCGCCGCCCTACCCCTTCCAACCGGTGCGGCACTGGCACCCCGCCGTCCCGGACGGCCGGGCGCAGCGGCCCCCGCTGGCGGAGCCCCCGCCCGGACCGCAGGACCCGCCGCCCGGGGCGACCACCCTGGAGACCGTCCTGGCCATCTGGTGCGAGGTGCTGGGCCTGCCCGAGGTGGCCCCGGCCGACGACTTCTTCGTCCTCGGCGGCCACTCGATCCTGGCCGCCCAGGTGCTCGCCCGGATCCGCGAGTCGTACGGCGTGCGGATCCCGCTGGGCGACCTGCTGGACGCGGAGACCGCCGAGGCCACCGCGGAGCTGATCGACACCGAGCTGGCCTCGTCGCGGCTGTACCGGACGCTGGTCGGCGCCCCGGACGCCGGCGCCGGGGACGACTGGGAAGAGGTGGAGCTGTGACCGCGCAGGACGTCCTGGAGGAACTCGCCGTGCGCGGGGCCCGGTTGGCCCTCGCCGAGGGCCGGCTCGCACTGTCCGCCCCGGAGGGCGCGCTGGACCAGGAGCTCACCGCCCGGGTCCGGGAGCACCGCGAGGCGATCGTGCAGTTCCTGCGCGAGCGGGCCGAGGAGGAGGCCCGCCGGCAGGTGCGGATCGGCCGGGCCGACCGCACCGCCGCCCTGCCCGCCACCTACGCCCAGCAGCGGCTCTGGCTGGTCGAGCAGCTGGGCACCGAAGTCCCCGTCTACAACATGTACTTCGCGACGGAGCTGACCGGGCCGCTCGACGAGGCGGCGCTGCGCTGGGCCGCCGACCGGCTGATGGAGCGCCACGAGGTGCTGCGCACCGCGCTGCGGGAGGGCCCGACCGGGCTGTTCCAGGAGATCGCGGAGGACTGCCCGACGCCGTACACCGTGTTCGAGGCGGACGGCGCCGAGGAGGAGGAGCGGCTGATCCGGCAGGTCACCGAGACCAGGTTCGACCTGGCCGCGGCCCCGCTGATCCGCTTCGACCTGATCCGCTGCGGGCCCCGCCGGTGGATCTTCGTGGTCACCCAGCACCATGTGATCTCGGACGGCTGGTCCACCGGCGTGATCCGCTCCGAGCTCACCGAGCTGTACGCGGCCCGGATCGCCGGCCGCCCCGCCGACCTGCCCGAACCGACCGTGCAGTACGCCGACTTCGCGGTCTGGGAGCGGGAGTGGCTGGGCACCGAACTGGCCGCGCGCCAGCGCCGGTTCTGGCGCGGTCAGCTGGCCGACCTGCCACCGCTGGTCGACCTCGCCCCGGCCCGCACCCGGGAGGCCGTGCAGAGCTTCCGGGGCGACTCGCTGGACTTCCGGCTCGGTCCCGAGGCCACCGCGGCGCTGGAGCGGCTCTGCTCCTCGGCCGCCGCGACCCCCTACAGCGTGTTCATGGCGGTGCTCACCCTGCTGCTGGCCAGGGTCTCCCGGTCGGCCGACATCGCGGTGGGCAGCCCGCTGGCCAACCGGCCCTACCCCGCGCTGGAGCGCACCCTCGGGCTGTTCTTCAACTCCATCACCGTACGGACGGTGGTCGACGACGCCGAGAGCGTACGGGAGTTCCTGGCCAGGGTCCGGCGGACGGCCTTCGACGCCTTCGCCCACCAGGACCTGCCGTTCGACCAGGTGGTCCAGGCGGTCGCGCCGGAGCGCAGCAGCTCGCACTCGCCGGTGTTCCAGTCGATCTTCATCTACCAGAGCTACCCGGACACCGATCTCGACCTCCCCGGGGTGCGCTCCGGCTTCGCCCCGGAGCCGGTCTACGCGGCGCAGTACGACCTGATGCTGAAGCTGCGCCAGGAGACCGAGGGCTTCCTCGGCCAACTCATCTACAGCACCACGCTGTTCGAGGAGGCGCAGGCCCGCCGCCTGGTGGTCTGGTTCGAGCGGCTGCTGGTCGCGATGGCGCAGGACCTCGACCAGCCGGTCGGCGAGCTGTCGCTGGTCGGCGTGGAGGACGTGCTGCGGCAGGAGGCCTGGGACGCCGAGACGGAGCTCGGCGTCCCCTCGACCCCGGTGCACCGGGTGGTGCTGGAGCGGCTGGCCAGCCTGGCGGACACCGGGATGGTGGCGTTCCGGGACGAGGCGCTCACCGGGGCGCAGCTGGCCGAGCGGGCGGCGGCGGTGGCGGCCGGACTACGGGCGGCGGGCCTGCGCCCGGGCGACCGGGTCGGACTGCTCGTGCCGCGCTCCCCCGCGCTGGTCGCGGTGCTGCTCGGGGTGCTGTCCGCCGGCCTGGTGTACGTACCGCTCAACGGGTCGGACCCGCGCACCCGGCTGGAGGGCATGCTGGCCGACGCCGGCTGTGCGGCGCTGCTCACCGACGGGCCGTACGCCGGGCTGTGCCCGGACTTCACCGGTCTGCGCCTGCCGCTCGCGGGCATGACGGAGCGTCCGCCGCAGGGCGGCCCGATCGAGGAGCCCGCCCCCGGGGACACCGCCTACGTCATCTTCACCTCCGGCTCCACCGGTCGGCCCAAGGGCGTCGAGGTCGCCCACCGCGGCCTGGCCAACCTCTTCGCCGCGCTGGACCGGGCCGTCGCCCCGGAGCCCGGTACCCGCTGGCTGTCCGTCACCTCGGTGACCTTCGACATCGCCGTGCTGGAGCTGCTCTGGACGCTCTCCCGCGGCATCCCCGTGGTGCTCGCCGAGAACGCCGAGACGCTGGCCACCGGGCCGGACGGCGCGAGCGCCGAAAGCCTGCCGGAGCTCGTCGAGCGCAGCGGCGCGACCGCGCTCCAGGCCACCCCGACCCTGCTGCGCAGCGTGCTGCGGCTGCCCGGCGGCGACCGCGCACTGGCCCGGCTGCGGCTGCTGCTGGTCGGCGGGGAGCCGCTGGACCAGGCACTGGCCGCCCGGCTGAAGGAGCTGGGCATCCCCCGGGTGCTCAACCTGTACGGGCCGACCGAGACCACGGTCTGGTCGACCGGCTGGGAGGTGCCGGAGCAGCCCGCGGCGGTGCTGGTCGGCCGCCCGCTGGCCAACACCCGGGTGCGGATCGTGGACGCCGCGCTGCGCCCGCAGCCGGACGGCCTGTTCGGCGAGCTGGCGATCGCCGGGGCCGGCCTGGCCAAGGGCTACCTGGGCGATGCGGAGCTCACCGGGCGGCGCTTCGTCACCGACGCCCGCGGGGAGCGCCTGTACCGCACCGGGGACCTCGCCCGGCGGCTGCCGGACGGCACCCTGGAGCTGGCCGGGCGGCTGGACCACCAGGTCAAGGTGAACGGCTACCGGATCGAGCTCGCCGAGGTGGAGCGCGCACTCGGCGCGGTGCCCGGCATCGCCGCCTGCGCGGTGGTGGTGCAGCGCACCGGCGCGGAGGCGGCGCTGGTCGCCCACTACGTGTCCCGGGACGGCCGGGACCACCCGGCCGGGGAGCTGCGCGCGGCCCTCGCGGACGGCCTGCCCGATCCGTACCTGCCGGCCGCCTTCCACCGCCTCCCGGCGCTGCCGACCACGGCGGGCGGCAAGACCGACCGGGCCGCGCTGCCCACGGTCGCGCTGCCCGGCAGCGAGCCGCCGAAGCCCGGCACGGCGGCGGCGCAGCCCGCGGACGAGCTGGAGGAACGGCTGCTGACGGCCTGGCGCACGGTGCTGGACCAGCCGCTGGCCGGCGTGGACGACGACTTCTTCCAGCTCGGCGGCAACTCCATCCTGGTCGCCCGGCTGCTCACCGAGATCCGCGCGAAGGTCAACGCCGAGGCCCGGATCGTCGACCTGTTCCGCTACCCGACGGCCCGGGCGTACGCGGCCCGGCTGCGCCGCCCGGCCCCGGCCGGTCCGGAGGCGCCGGTGACCGGGCCCGAGGCGCCGTCCGCCGGGCGGACGGTCGGCGACCGCCGCCGCGAGCAGGTGCTGCGCAAACGCCGGTCGCGCGCCGCCGGCGCCACCGCCCCCGCCCGACCCGCGATCGAGGAGTGAGCGCCGTGTCCGCCGTACCCGAGGACGAGCAGCCGTACGAGGAGCTGCTCGACGACGACCTGTCCGCGATCGCGGTGACCGGGATGGCCTGCCGGTTCCCCGGGGCCGACTCCCCGGCGGAGTTCTGGGAGCTGCTGCGCGCCGGGGCGGAGCCGCGCGAGGAGGTCCCGCCCGGGGAGCTGCTCCGGGCCGGGGTCGCGGAGCCGTCCCCGGGCGGCCCGGTGCACGTCCCGGTCCGCCGGAGCCTCGCCGACCCGGCGCTGTTCGACGCCGCCGCGTTCGGGATGACCCCCGCCGAGGCCGCGCTCACCGATCCGCAGCAGCGGGCCCTGCTGGAGCTCGCGGTGCACGCGCTGGAGGACGCGGGCATCGACCCCGCGGCCTTCCCCGGCGCGATCGGCACGGTGGTCGGCCTCAACCACTCGGAGTACCTGCTGCGCCATGTGCTCAGCCACCCCGAGGTGGTCGCCACCCACGGCTGGCACCGGGTGCTGATGGGCAACGACCGGGGTTTCACCGCCACCCAGATCGCCTACCGGCTGGGCCTGACCGGTCCGGCCTTCGCGGTGGACTGCGGCTGCTCCGCCAGCCTGGTCGCGGTGCACCAGGCGGCCAGGATGCTGCTGGACTACGAGGCGGACGCGGTGCTGGCGGGCGGCGCCGCGATCAACCCGCAGGACGTCGGCTACGAGTACACCGAGGGCGGCATCGTCTCGCCGGACGGCCGCTGCCGGCCGTTCTCGGCCGAGGCCGCCGGCACGGTGTTCGCCAGCGGGGCCGGGCTGGTGGTGCTGCGCCGGCTGGAGGACGCGCTGGCGGACGGCGACCGGGTGCTCGCGGTGATCCGGGCCGGTGCGGTGAACAACGACGGGCGCCGCAAGAGCGGGTACACCGCGCCCAGCGTGGCCGGCCAGGCCGAGCTGGTGGCCCGGGTGCACCGGCTGGCCGGGATCGGCGCGGACCGGGTGGGCCACCTGGAGGCGCACGGCACCGCGACCCTGCTCGGCGACCCGATCGAGGTCGCCGCGCTGACCGAGGCGTTCCGGCAGACCACCGCGGCCCGCGGCAGCTGCCTGCTCGGCTCGGTCAAGTCCAACATCGGGCACCTGGACTCGGCGGCCGGCATCGCCGGGCTGATCAAGACGGTGCTGATGCTGCGCCACCGGGAGTTCGTCCCCACCCTCGGCTGCGAGTCGACCAATCCGCACATCGACTTCGCCACCTCGCCGTTCAGGGTCTCCGGTGAGCTGCTGCCCTGGGAGTCCGAGCTGCCGAGAATGGCCGGGGTGAGCGCCTTCGGGGTGGGCGGCACCAATGCGCACCTGCTGCTGGAGGAGGGCCCGGAGCGGCTGCCCGAGGGCGACCCGCCGCGCCGGGTGTTCGACCGCCGCCGCCACTGGCTGGACGCCCGGCCCACCGGCGTGCCCGAGGCCGGCGCCGAACAGACCGGCGCCCTGGGAGCCGAGGCGCTGGAGGCCGGCGCGCTGGAGATCTTCCGGAGCGCGCTCGGGACGCCCGAGGTCGGCCCCGAGGACGACCTGTTCGTGCTCGACGGCGACTCGCTCACCGCGCAGCGGATCGCCGCGCTGGCCCGGGCCCGCTGGGAGGTCCGGGTCCCGCTCGGGACCTTCCTCGACGAGCCGACGCCCGCCCGCCTCGCCGCCCTGGTGGCCGAGGCCCTGGCCCGGACGCCCGACCCGGTACCGGCCCCCCGCCCCGAGGAGTCCGGACCGCTGCCGGTACCGGCCCTGCTGGAGCGGTTCCTCTTCCTGGACGAAGTCCCCGGCGCGGCCGAGGCCTACCACGTCCCCGTCCTCGCCGAGCTGGCCGGTCCGCTGGACCAGGCCGCCCTGGCGGGCGCGCTCCAGGACGTGGTGGACCGCCACGACGGGCTGCGGCTGCGCTTCCACCGCTCCGAGCACGGCCCGCGGTTCGAGATCCTGCCGCACGCCGCGACCGCCCTGCCGGTGGTCGACGTACCCGACGAGGACGCCCTGCACCGGGCCGTCAACGACCTGCTCGGCACGGCGATCCCGCTCGATCCGGCGCCCGCCCTGGTCGCCCGGCTGTTCCGGCGCTCCCCCGAGCGCCACGTGCTCGCCCTCGTGGTGCACCACATCTGCGCGGACGCCCACTCCACCGAGGTGCTGCTGCGCGACCTGTACGCCTGCTACGCCCGGCGCACCGGCGCCCCCGCACCGCAACTCCCCGAGCTGGCCGGCCTGTTCGCCGAACACGCCCGGTCCGTCGCCGACTGGGCGGACTCCGCCGAGGCCGAGCTGCAGGCCGCGTTCTGGCGCGCCGAGCTGGCGGACCCGCCCGAGCGGCTGGAGCTGCCCGGCCGGGCCCGCCGCGCCGAGCCCCGCTACCGGGGCGAGCTGCTGGAGTTCTCGCTGCCCGAGCGGACCGCCGACCAGGTCCGCGCGCTGGCCGAGCGCCGCCGGGTGACCCCGTTCACCGTGGTGCTCGCCGCCTTCACCGTCCTGCTCGGCCGGCTCGGCGCCCGCTCCGACCTGGTCGTCGGCACCCCGGTGGCCGGCCGCCAGCACCCGCGCACCCGCGACCTGGTCGGCAACTTCGTCAACACCCTCCCGCTGCGGCTGCGGCTCGACCCCGCCGAGGACTTCACCGCGCTGGTCGACCGGGCCGCGGGTCGGCTGCGGGCCGCCCTGGACCACCAGGACCTGCCCTACGAGCTGCTGGTCCGCCGGCTCGGACAGCCCGCCGACCAGCGCGAGGCACCGCTGTTCGACGTGCTGTTCAACATGCTCGGCGGCGAGTCCGGCCCGCCCCCCGCACCGCCCGGGCTGACCGCCCACCCGGTGCCGTTCGACCGCGGCGGCAGCCCCTACGAGCTGTCGCTCGACTGGTGGTTCGACCCGGACGGCGGGCTCGGCGGGCGGTTCCGCTACGACACCGACCGCTTCGAGCGGGCCGCCGTCGAGGACTGGCGGGACTGCTTCACCCACCTGCTGGACCGGCTCACCGCCGAGCCCGGGGAGCCCGTCGCCGCGTGGCCGGCCGAGCCGCCCGCCCTCGCCCGCCGGACGGCCCAGGCCCTGCGCGGGCCGGTCGCCGAGGTGCCGCAGCCGCCCGTGCACGAGGTCTTCGCCCGCTGGGCCGACCGGGAGCCGGACCGGCTCGCCCTGGCCGGCGGCGGGACGGAGCTGACGTACGGGCGGCTCGCCGCCGTCTCGGCCGCCGTCGCCGGGCTGCTGGCCGGACACGGGGTGCGCCCCGGCGACCGGGTCGGCCTGGTCCTGCCCAAGGGCGTGCCGGCGGTGGCCGCTCTGCTCGGGGTGGTCCGGGCCGGCGCCGTCGCCGTCCCCTTCGACCCCGGGCTGCCCATCGCCCGTCTGGCCATGATGGCCGCGGACTGCACCCCGGCGGTGGTGCTCTGCGAGCAGCCGGAGGCGGCCGCCTTCGCGCCGGAGGCCGAGCCCCTGGTGCTGCCGTCGCTCGCCGAGCTGGCCGCGGCGCCCGCGCCCGCCGAACTGCCCTCCGTCGGCGGCGCGGACCTCGTCTACCTGACCTACACCAGCGGCAGCACCGGTCGGCCCAAGGGCATCGCCTTCCCGCACCGGGCGCTGACCAACCTGATCCACTGGGAGACCGAGGGCTACCACCGGGGGCTGCGCTGGCTGCAGTTCGCCCCACTGGGCTTCGACGCCGCCTTCCACGAGATATTCGGCGCACTCTGCGGCGGCGGCTCGCTGCACGTCGCGGACGAGGAGACCCGCTACGACCACGAGCTGCTCGCCGACCTGATCGCCGGGCACCGGGTGCAGAAGGCGATCTGGCCGGTCTCGCTGCTCAACTCGGTGGCGGCGGTGTTCGAGGACGACCCCGAGCCGTTCGCCTCGCTGTGCGAGATCGCCGCGACCGGCGAACAGCTGCGCCTCGGCGCCGGGGTGCTCGCCTTCTTCGACGGGCTGCCCGACTGCCGGCTGATCGACAACTACGGCCCCGCCGAGACCCATGTGGTCACCTCCTACCGCTTCCAGGGCCCGCCCGCCGACTGGCCCCGGTACGCGCCGATCGGTCGGCCGCTGCCCAACACCGTGCTGCGGCTGACCGACCAGGCGGGCCTCGACGTGCCGTACGGGACGGTGGGCGAGCTGCGGATCGGCGGGGTCTGCGTCGCCGACGGCTACCTCGGGCTGCCCGAGCAGACCGCCGAGCGCTTCGGGCGGGCCGACGGTCTCGACTGGTACCGCACCGGCGACCGCGCCCGGCTGCTGCCCGGCGGGGAGCTGGAGTTCCTCGGCCGCGAGGACGGCCAGGTGAAGATCCGCGGCCACCGGGTGGAGCTCTCCGAGGTGGACCTGGCGATCCGCCGGGTGCCCGGGGTGCGGGACGTGGCGCTGGTGGTGGCCGGGCAGGAGGGCGAACGGCGGCTCGACGCCTACCTGGTGGCCACCGCGCCGGTCGAGGCGGTCCGCGAACGGCTGCTGGCCGAGCTGCCGTCGGCGCTGGTCCCGGCCACCTTCACGGTGCTGGACGCGCTGCCGGTGAACGCCAACGGCAAGGTCGTCCCGGCCCTGCTGCCCGCCCCCGGCCGCCCGGCCCCCGCCGCCTCCGCGGACCTGTCGGCTCCGGCAGGTCCGGCAGCTCCGGCAGGTCCGGCCGGGGAGGTACTGGCGCTGTTCCGCCGGGTCCTGGAGCGCCCCGACCTGGCGGCCGACGCGGACTTCTTCGCCGTCGGCGGCCACTCCCTGCTGGCCATCCGGGTGCTGTACGGGCTGCGCGAGCGCTTCCCCGCGGCGCACGGACTCTCCGTGGCGGAGTTCTACCGCTGCCGCACCGCCGAGGAGGTGGCCCGCCGGCTGGCCCCGCACGGCGCCGAACCCGCCCCCGGCCTGCCCCGGCCGAGGGTCCAGCTGCCGGCGGGCGGACCGCCCCCGCGGCTCCCGGCCGGCCTGCGCCCGGCGGCCCGGCCCGAGGCCACCGCGGGCGGCAAGAGCTTCGTCCTGGAGCTCGGCCCGCACCCCGACCCGCAGGCGCTGCGCCTGGCGTACCGGGCGCTGCTGCGCCGCCATCCCGCGCTGCGGCTGTCGGTCGCGGCGGACAGCGGCGAGCTGACGGTCCGCCCGGCCGAGGCGCTCGACGACGCGGTGCCGGTGCTGGAGCCCGGCCCCGCCGTCCGCCCGGCCGACCGGCCCGACTGGCTGTACCGGACCGCCCGCGGCCTGGCGCCCGACCCGCGCCACGACCCGCTGCTGCGGCTGGTGCTCGCGACCCCGCCGGACGGGCCCGCGCTGCTCGCGCTGAGCGTGCACCCGCTGGCGCTGGACGGCCTGGGCCTGCTCACGCTGGTCCAGGAACTGGCCACCGCCTACCGGGATCCGGCGGCGCTCGGCCCGCAGGACGACGGCTTCCTGCGCCAGCTGGCCTGGCGGGACGGCCTGACCGACGGCGAGGAGGCCAAGCGCGCCGCAGAGATCTGGCACGAGCTGCTCGCCGGGCCCGACACCCCGGACGCCCCGTCCGACGCCGCCGGCACGGACGCCCCGGACACCGAGGCCGAGTGGGCCCCGCACTCCGGCCTGCACACCGCGGTCCGCGAGGCCGGCGCCCGGCTGGGGATCTCGCCGTACACCCTCCAGCTGACCGCCTTCGCCATCGCCGCCGCCCGGACCGCGGGCACCGGTGCACCCCGGATCGCCCTGCCGTGGGACGGCCGGGCCGCCGCCGGCCTGGAGGACAGCGTCGGCGCCTTCGCCGAGGTGGTGCCGCTGCCGGTGACGGTCCGCCCGGACGAACCGGTCGCCGCCGTCCTGGCGACGGTCCGGGCGCTGCTGGCACGGATCGAGGAGGCCCGGCCGGTCCCGTTCGCCGACCTCGCGGCCGCCGACCCGCGGCTCGCCGCCGCCGGCCGGGCCGACCTGGTGTTCAACTACGCCTGGGACGACGGCGGGGAGCCGCTGTTCGCCGGGCACCCCGTCCACTGGGTCGGCCCCGAGCCGCTGCAACCCGGGCAGCGGACGCGCTTCTCCGTCGTGGACGGCCCCGACGGCTTCCTGGTGCGGGCGCGCTCCCGGCCCGGCGGGGCGGACGCACACGCGCTCACCGCCGCGTACCGGGAGGCGCTCTACGCGCTGCTCTTCGACCCGCAGGCCCGCCCCGACGGGCTGCCCTCGGCCACCACCCCGGATGAGGAGTCATGAGGTTCGGCCTGTTCTTCTTCGCCAACGGGGACGACCCCGACGAGCAGTACCGGCTGCTGCTGGAGGCCGCGGCCTTCGCCGACGCCGAGGGCTTCTCCGCGGTCTGGACCCCGGAGCGGCACTTCCACCCCTTCGGCGCGCCCTTCCCCAACCCGGCCGTCACCGGCGCGGCCGTCGCCGCCGTCACCCGCCGGATCTCGGTCCGGGCCGGCAGCGTGGTGCTGCCGCTGCACGACCCGCTGCGGGTCGCCGAGGAGTGGGCCGTGGTGGACCGGATCTCCGGGGGCCGGGCCGAGATCGCCCTCGCCTCCGGGTGGAACCCGCAGGACTTCGTACTCGCCCCCGAGCGCTTCGCGGCGGCCAAGGCCGAACTGCGCAAGGGCCTCGACAAGGTGCGGCTGCTCTGGTCCGGCGGCGAGGTCGACCGGCCCGGGCCCGGCGGCGGCACCCACCGGGTCCGCACCTACCCGACGCCCGCGCGGGGCGGCCTGCCGCTGTGGATCACGGCGGCGGGCTCCCCGCAGACCTACGCCCTCGCGGGCGAGACGGGCGCCGGGGTGCTGACCCACCTGCTCGGCCAGTCGCTGGAACAGCTGGAGGACAACCTCGCCGGGTACGCCGACGCGCTGGCCGCCCACGGCCACGGTCCCGAGCGCGAACGGGTCTCCGTCATGGTCCACACCCACCTGGGGTCGGACCGCGAACAGGCACTGGCCCGCGCCCGGGAGCCGCTGCTGGCGTACATGCGCTCCTCGCTCAACCTGTTCGGGCTGAACACCCGGCCGGGCGCCGACGCCTCACCGGAGGCGATGGACGAGCTGCTGGAGCTGGCCTACCGGGACTTCTCCCGGGAGCGCTGCCTGCTCGGCTCGGTAGAGGACGCCCTGCCGCTGGTCGAGTCGCTGGCCGAGATCGGGGTCGACGAGATCGCCTGCCTGATCGACTTCGGCATCGGCACCGACGCGGTGCTGGAGGGCCTGCACAACCTGGCCGAACTGCGTCGCCGCTGCGAGCGGCTGTGACCCCCGGCCGCGGCACGGCACCGCGCACAGCACGGGGCACCGCGGCCCGGCCCGGGCTCGGCTCGACCCGACACGCCGTCCGACCCTGACCAACCTGACCGACCTGACCGACCTTGCTGATCTCTACCGACCTTGACCGACCGACAGGAGCAACCCGGTGACAACGAACGACGGACCGCGGACCGCCGGGGAGCGGATCAGAAGGATCGCCGGCGCCGCGCTGCCGCTCTATCTGACGATGATCGCCGCCTCGGCCGGCGCCCTCGTGGACACCGCCGTCCTCGGCCACCACGGCACCGCCTCGCTGGCGGGCCTCGGGGTGACCATGGCCGTGTTCGGCCCGGCCACCGCCGCGATCGCCGGCGCCCAGCGCGGGGTGATGCCCTTTGTGACGGAGCACCAGGACGACCCCCGGCAGCTGCTGTCCGTCCTGCGCAACAGCATGTGGCTGGCCGTGGCCACCGGCGGCCTCGGGGCGCTCGCGGTCGCCGGGGTGCCGCTGATCGCCCGGCTCGGCGGGGTCCCGGACGAGACCGTCGACGGGCTCGGCTTCTTCCCCCTGCTGCTGGCGCTCGACACGCTGACGGTCGCGCTCTCCACCACCGCGGCCTCGGCGCTGATCGGACTGGGCCGCAGCCGGGTGGTGATGCGCTCCGGGCTGGCCGGCACCGCCACCGCCGTGGTGCTGTCGCTGCTGCTGGTCGGCGGACCCGGCCCGCTGCCCGCGCTCGGCCTGAACGGCGCCGGGATCGCGATGCTCGCCTCCGGGCTGATCAGCGCCGTGGTCGCGCAGGTGGCGCTGCGCCGGGTCCCCCAGCTTGGCGGGCAGCCGCTGCGGCTGGGCCGGCCGCAGCCGGCCGAGGTGCTCGGCCTGGCCCGGGTCGGGATCCCGCTGGCCGCGACCGTGCTGATCAAGTTCGCGGTGCTCGGGGTGCTGGCCTTCTCGGCCGCCCGGATCGGCACCCAGGACGCCGCCGTGCACAGCGTCGCGGTGTCGCTGGTGAACCTGGTCTTCACCGCCGCCGTCGCGGTGGGGCAGGCGGTCATCCCGTTGGTGGCCGACCGGTTGAAGGAGGAGGACCTGCCGGGCGTGCGGGCCGGGGTGGGCTCGGGGCTCGTCGTGGCGGCCGGGGCGGTGCTGCTGCTGGCCACCGTCCTGACGGTGCTGCGCGGCCCGGTGCTGGAGGTGTTCAGCACCGACCCGCAGGTGCGGACCGGTCTGGTCGACCTGCTGCCGCTGGTGCTGGCCGCGACCCTGGCGGACGCCCTGCAGGCGCTGTTCGGCTTCGGGCTGATCGGGGTCCGGCGGACGCTGCCGAGCATGCTCTGCTTCGCCACCGGTTACGGCGTGCTGGCCTTCGCGGCCGGTCCGGCGGCCGCCTACGGCGGGCTCACCGCGCTCTGGTCCACCCTGGCCTGCGTCAATCTGGCCCTGGTCGCCGCCCAGGGCTGGTGCTTCCGCCGGTACAGCGCGATCGCGGTCGCCGGTCAGGCGGTCCCCGCCGCGGCCTGATCGGCCCGCCGCCCGGCCGCCCGGGGAAACCACCAGGCCCGCGCCCCCTCTCCCCGGGGGCGCGGGCCTGGTCGCGTCCGGCCGATCCAACCCGGCGTCGCGCGCCCGGCAGGATCGGCCGGAAAGGGCCTGGTCGTGTCACCGCCCCGGTTCGACCGCCGACAGCGGTGTGTCCGGCTGCTCGACGGCGGCCCGCAGCAGTGTGAGCAGGCCGTCGGCGAGCCGGCGGGCGGTGGCCGGTTCGAAGAGCCCGGCCGCGTAGTCGAGTTCGCCGGTGATCCCGGCCGGGCGCCCGGTGACCGGGTCGCCGTGCTCGGTCAGGGTGAAGAGCAGGTCGACCTTGGCCGTGCCGGTGCCCAGTTCACGCGCCCGGACGGTCAGCCCCGGGCACTCGGGCAGCCGCGGCGGCTCGACCTGGAACGCCAGCAGCACCTGGAACAGCGGGTGGTGCCCGTTCGCCCGGGGCGGCGCGGCGAGCGCCACCACCCGGTCGAACGGGGTGTCCTGGTGGGCCAGGAACTCCAGGTCCGCCTCCCGGACCCGGGCCAGCAGCCGGGCCGCCGACGGGTCGCCGGAGACGTCGGTCCGCAGCACCAGGGTCTCGGCGAAGAAGCCGACCAGGCTCTCCAGGTCGCGCTCCGGGCGGCCCGCCACCACCGTGCCGATGGCCACGTCCGTCCCCGCCCCGGCCCGGGCGAGCAGTCCGGCCAGCGCCGCGTGCACCACCATGAAGACCGTGCAGCCGTGCCGGCGGGCGAGGTCGGCCAACCCCTCGTGCAGGGCGGCCGGGACGTCCAGCGGGATCCGCCCGGTGCTCCCGTCGTCCCCGGCCCGGGGCCGGTCGGTGGGCAGGGCCGGCTCGGCCGGCAGTCCGGCCAGCGCGGTGCGCCAGAAGGCGTCGTGCCGTCCGGCGCCGGCCGGGTCCGTCCCGGACCGGTCCGCGCGGTGCCGGCGCAGGGCGTGGTCGGCGTACCGCAGCGGCAGCAGCGGGAGTTCGGGGGCGCGGCCGGCGAGCCGGGCCCGGTAGGCGGTGAGCAGGTCGTGCAGCAGCGGCCCGGTGGACCAGCCGTCGGCCGCGGTGTGGTGCAGCAGGAGCAGCAGGGTCGCCCGGTCCGGCCCGGTGTGCCAGAGCGAGGCCCGCAGCGGGAGGTCGGTGGCCACCTCGAAGACCTCCTGGACGGCCTCCCGCAGCCGGTCCTCCAGCCCGTCCGGGGAGACGTGGTGCTCGACCGGCTCCGGACGGGCCAGCGCGGCGGGCACGACCAGCTGGTACGGGTCGCCGTCCTCGTCGGGGAGCAGGGTGCGCAGGGGTTCGTGGCGGTCCGTCACGTCGGCCAGCGCGTCCCACAGGGCGGCGGAGTCCAGCGGTCCGGCCAGGTCGACGGCCAGCGGCAGGTTGTAGCGGGGGCTGGGGCCGTCCAGCAGGTCGATGAACCAGAGCCGGCGCTGGTTGGCGGTCAGCGGGAGGCGCTCGGGGTCCGGGCCTGGCTGCTCGCCGGACCCGTCTGCGGGCCCGGCGTCAGGTCTGGCGCCGGGGCGGCCCGCCGACCGCGCGGGTGCCTGGTCGGCGAGCACGGCCAGCCGCCGGGCCAGGTCGGCCACGGTGGGCGCGGCGAGCAGGTCCCGCAGGGTCGGTTCGACCGACAGCCGGTCGTCGAGGCGGGCGATCAGGCGGACGGCCAGCAGGGAGTTGCCGCCCAGGGCGAAGAAGTCGTCGTCGGCGCCGAGCGGTCCGGTGCCGAGCACCTCGGCGAACAGCTCGGCCACGGCGGGTTCGAGCGGCCCCTCGGCGGGGCGGCCCCCGGCGCGGGCGGCGAGCCGCGGGGCGTACCGCGGCCCGGCCAGCGCCTTGCGGTCCAACTTGCCGCCGGGGGTGGTGGGGAGGCGGTCCAGCCAGACCAGGGCGGCGGGGACCATGTAGCCGGGCAGCGCGCGCCGGGCCCGTTCGAGCAGCCGTGTGGTGGCCGCCGCCTCCTGCCCGGGGGCGGGCTCCGGGGTGAGGTAGGCGACCAGGCCGAGCCGTTCGGGGGCCGCGCCCCGGGCGACGACGGCCGCCTGGGCCACCGCCGGGTCGGCGAGCAGGACGGCGGCGATCTCCCCGGGTTCCACCCGGTGGCCGCGGATCTTGATCTGGTCGTCGGCCCGCCCCCGGTACTCGGCGGTGCCGTCGGGGCCCAGGGCGACCAGGTCGCCGGTGCGGTACATCCGGCCGCCGGACACCCCGGCCGGGTCCGCGACGAAGCGGGTGGCGGTCAGCCCCGGCCGGCCGAGGTAGCCCCGGGCGAGGGTGGGGCCGGTGAGGTACAGCTCGCCCTCGGTGCCCGCCGGGACGGGTCGCAGGTCCTGGTCGAGCACCCGCACGCCGGTGCCGGGCAGCGGCAAGCCGATCGAGGGCGGCCCGGTACCGGCGTCGACCTCGGCGGTCAGCGACCAGATGGTGGTCTCGGTCGGCCCGTACAGGTTGGTGACGCTCACCGCCACCGACCGCAGCCGGTCGGCGAGTTCGCGGGTCAACGCCTCTCCCCCGACCAGCGCCCGGACGCCGTGCAGCCGTTCGGGCCGGCCCGCCAGCAGGGCCTGCCAGAGCGAGGGGGTCGCCTGGACGACGTGCACGCCGGTGGCGGCGACCAGTTCGGCGAGCGCCACCGGGTCGCCGGCCTGGCCCGAGTCCGCGAGGACGACGGTGGCACCGGCCAGCAGGGTGCCGAAGAGCTCCAGGCCGGCGATGTCGAAGGCCACGGTGGTCGAGGCGAGCACGCGCTGCCCCGGCCCGATGCCCAGCCGGTCGACCAGGGTGGCGAGGGCGTGCGCGTAGGCGCCCCGGCTGATCACCACGCCCTTGGGGCGGCCGGTGGAGCCCGAGGTGTGCAACACGTAGGCGGGCAGGTCGGGTTCGGGAGCCACCGGCTCCCCCGCTGCGCGCACCGGACCGTCCGGGGTGGCGTCCGCCTCGTCGAGCAGCAGGGCGGCCAGGCCGTCCGGGGCGAGGCGGTGGGCCCCGGCGCGGTCGGTGAGCAACAGCCGGGGGGCCGCGTCCTGGAGCGTGAGCGCGGTCCGGTCCGCCGGGAAGCCCGGGTCGACCGGCAGATAGGCGGCGCCGACGCGGAGGACGGCGAGCAGGGCGGCCACCAGCTCGGGGCCGCGCGGCAGGGCTACGGCCACCAGGTCCCGCGGCCCGACCCCGTGCGCGACCAGCCGGCCGGCCAGCACGGCGGCCCGCCGGTCGAGCTGCCGGTACGTCAACTGTCGTACGGCTCCGGCCCGGTGCCGGGTCAGCACGGCGATGTCCTGCGGCCGGTCGACGGCGTGCCGGGCGACCGCCTCGACGGGGTCGAGGACCCTGGCCGAGGCGGGCGTCCGGTCGTGGGCCTGATCCCTGGTGTGGCCGCGAGGTGGTGCCGGCCAGGCGTCGATGGCGGCCAGCGCCTCGTCCCGGCCGGTGTCCCTCAGCACGGCCCACCATCCGTGCGGGACGGCCAGCTCCTCGGGCCACAGCGAGTACTCGGCGGAGTCGTTGCGCAGGACCTGGTAGCGCCGCCGCGGGTCGTCGAACGGATCGTGCACGGGTACTGCCTCCTGGACGGCCGATCATCCCATCATCTGTGACATGTGAAATGCTACATACGCTCCACCGCCACGTCAGCCGTACCCGAAGGCCCACCCCCGCCGGCCCGGCGCGGCCACCCCACCCGGGCCTGGTCGGCACCCGCTCGACCCCGGGCGGCACCGCCTGGACATCATCCGGGAATCAACGCCTGGAAATCAGCGTCCGGAAATGCAGAGAAGCCCTGACCGGTGACCGGTCAGGGCTTCTCTGGAATGATTGTTCGGCGGCGTCCTACTCTCCCACAGGGTCCCCCCTGCAGTACCATCGGCGCTGTGAGGCTTAGCTTCCGGGTTCGGAATGTAA
>NZ_JBICZP010000005.1:0-64004 GCF_043202015.1 Kitasatospora sp. NPDC048239
AGGTTTAGGCACGTCAGGGTGCTGTTACCGGTGGTATGGATCAAGTAAATGGCATGATTTGAAGCCAAATGTCCGCTTTTTCAAGATCGAACCGGCTGGGAAAGTGGCCCGGGCCACAGCGGGAGTGCTGTGAGGCCGCGCACATCGTCGACAGCGCGTGACGGCCCCCCTGCCGCGCGTGCCGCAGCCGCCTCACGGCCACCCGCTCCCGGGTGGCCCGCACCACAACCCCCACCCACCGCCTCCATGTCGGCACTCTCCGTGACCTCCAGCGCCCGTGGAGGCCCCCCGGAACGGGCGGTGCGGGGAAGGGAGGGGCTCAGTCGGGAGAGCCGGTGGCTCCGTGGTCGGACCCCTGGTCGGCGGGGAGCGGCTGTTCCGCCCAGATGACCTTGCCCTGGCCGGTATACCGGGTGCCCCAGCGTTCGGTCAGCTGCGCCACCAGGAACAGTCCGCGGCCGCCCTCGTCGGTCGTCGCCGCGTACTTCAGGTGCGGGGAGGTGCTGCTGCCGTCGGCCACCTCGCAGATCAGGCTGCGGTCGCGCAGCAGCCGCACCCGCACCGGCGGGGAGCCGTAGCGGATGGCGTTGGTGACCAGTTCGCTGATCACCAGTTCCGTGCCGAAGGACAGATCCGACAGGCCCCACCCGTCCAGCGTCGCCTGGCTCCACTCGCGCACCTCGGCCACACAGGCCGGATCGGGCTGGACGGTGCGTTCGGCGACGTGCTCGGCACCGAGCACCCGGGTCTTGGCGATCAGCAGCGCCACGTCGTCCTGGGGACGGGCCGGCAGCAGGGCGTCGAGCACGGCCCGGCAGTGCTCCTCGGGCTGCCGCTCGCGGCGCGCGAGCACCTCCCGCAGGAGTTCCATGCCGACGTCGAAGTCCCGGGTGCGCTCCTCGACCAGTCCGTCGGTGTAGAGGACGATCTGGGTCCCCTCGGCGAGCTGCACCTGCGCCGTCTCGTACGGCATCCCGCCCGTTCCCAGCGGCGGGCCGATCGGCAGTTCGGGGAACGCGACGGTGCCGTCGGGTCCGACCAGGGCGGGCGGGGGGTGTCCCGCCCGTGCGATGGTGCAGAGCCGGGAGACCGGGTCGTAGATCGCGTAGAGGCAGGTGGCTCCGGTGACCCCGGCGCCGGGGCCGGGGCCGCCGTCGACCTCCTCCAGGTCGATGCGGTTCACCAACTCGTCCAGGTAGCCGAGCAGTTCGTCCGGTGCGAGGTCGAGGGCGGAGAAGTTGTGCACGGCGGTGCGCAGTCGGCCCATGGTGGCGGCGGCGTGCAGCCCGTGGCCGACGACGTCGCCCACGACCAGGGCGACCCGGCTGCCGGACAGCGGGATCACGTCGAACCAGTCGCCGCTCACTCCGGACTGTGCGGGCAGGTAGCGGTACGCGACGGTGAGGGCGCTCTGCTCGGGCAGGGCACGCGGCAGCAGGCTGCGCTGCAGCGTCACGGCGGTGGTGTGCTCGCGGGTGTAGCGGCGGGCGTTGTCGATGCTGACCGCGGCCCGGGCGACCAGCTCCTCGGCCAGCGACCGGTCCTCGTCGTCGAACGGCTCGGGCTTCTGCGACCGCCAGAAGTTGGCGATGCCCAGGATGATGCCGCGCGCCTTCAGGGGCGTGGTGATCAGCGAGTGGACACCGAAATCGACGATCTCCCTGGTCCGCTCCGGGTCCTGGGCCTGCCAGCCGTGGGCGACGGACAGGTCGGGGACCACCTGCGACCGGCCGCTGTCGAAGCCCCGGGCCTGGGGGGTGGAGGGGATGAAGGCGATCAGCCTGCCGCGCGGGTAGAAGGGGTGGTCGTCGCGGATGCCGTGGACGGCCGCGCGGCGAAGGTCGCCGGTGCCGGTGGGCTCGTCGCCCTGGAGGACGGGGTCGGCGAGGTCGACGGTGACGAAGTCCGCGAAGGCGGGGACGGCGATCCGGGCCAGCTCCTCGGCCGTGCGCATGACGTCGAGCGTCGTGCCGATGCCGATGCCGGCCTCGTAGAGCAGTGCGAGGCGGTTGCCGGCCACCTCGGCCCGGCCGGCCAGCGCCTGCAGCTCGGTGGAGTCGCGGATCGTGGCGACCGTTCCCATCGCGCGGCCGTGCCGGTCCGTCGGCCGCTGGTTCACCGCGAGCAGCCGCCCGCCCGACCGGTGCACCTCGTCCGTGGCCGTCCTCCCCGACAGCAGGAGCTCCGCGGTGTCGGGATCGAGGTCCGGCAGTTCGCTCAGGTGCCGGCCGTCCGCGTCGGGCGGCAGCCTCAACAGCTCCTTCGCCTCGTCGTTGGCGAGGAGCAGCCGACCGTCCGGCGCGACGATGACCACGCCCTCCCGCACCGCGTGCAGGACGGCGTCGTGGTGCTCGTACACGCGGGTCATCTCGGTCGGCCCGAGGCCCCGGGTCTGGCGCTTCAGCCGCCGGAAGACCAGGGCCGTCCCGCCGGTGGCCACCGCGAGCGCGGCGGCGCCGGTCCCCAGGATGACGGGCAGCTGGCGGTCGCCGGCGGTGGCGACGTTCTTCACCTTGAGCCCGGCCGACACCAGGCCCACGACCGATCCGTCGGGGGCGGTGACGGGGACGACCGCCTGGACCTCCCGGCCGAGCGGACCGTGCACGCTCTCGGTGAGGATGTGGCCGGCCAGCGAGGGGCCGATCGTCCCGACGAACGGTTGGCCGATCCGGTCCGGCAGGGGGTGGGTGTACCGGATCCCCTGGGTGTTCATGACCACGATGAAGTCGACGCCGGCCTGTTGTCGCGCGTCCTCCGTCAGCGGCTGGAGCACGGCCGTCGGATCGGGCGACTTCAGCACCTCGGGCAGCCCGGGGGCGTGCGCGAACGCCACCGCGGCGGCGACCGACCTGGTCCGGGCCTCGCTCTCGCTGGAGTGGCGCGACTCCAGGACCAGCGCCAGGATCGCGCCGAGGACGAGCAGCACCACGACCGCGACCTGCAACACGAACACCTGGCCGGCAACGCTCCGAGGGCTTCTGGTGAGACGGCTCTTCGCGATCGGCGACGGCTTCGCTACGGTCCGGGATCGGTCGGCGTGTTCGACCATGCGTCCTTTCTAACACCGCCGCGATGGTGACCACGAAGCGTTGCGTCCCCGTGCCGGGGGCGGCGGGCGCGGCCCCGGGAGGCGCGGCGCCGACGCCGTGACCAGGACCGGGGCCGACGCGGGTCCGAGGGCTTGGTCGATGCCGTGATCAGGGCTTGGTCGGCGCGGGGCGGGCGGGCCGGCGGGCCACCGGCGGCAGGCCGAACCGGTGGGCGACGGCGATGGCCAGGCCCGCGACGAAGGCGAGCACATGGCCGACGGCGGACACCTCGCCGTCCCCGATCCCGGACAGCAGATCGGGGGCGGCCACCGCCAGCACCACCAGCCACACCGCCCGCGACCAGACCGGCCGGGCCCGCCCGATCGCCACCGTCAGCGCGGCCACCACGACGTAGGACGGGCCGGTGTCCAGCACGTGCGCCTCGGCGGCCGGTAGCGAGCCGTGCTCGATGCGCCACCACACCAGGGCCTCCGTCAGCGCGGTCGCGGCCACATGCGCCAGGGCCAGCGCCGCCACCCCGCGGCGCGCGCCGAGCACCGACACCACCGCGACCACGGACAGCGCGAAGACCGGCCACACCCACAGGGTGCTCTGCGGCACGAACACGGACACCGTCAGCGCCTCGACCGGGTGACCGGACGGCCAGGGGCGCAGGTTGTCGAGGTTGGTCGACGCCCACTCCCGCAGCGCCAGCACCCGCTCGGGCGGCAGCAGCCGCAGGACCGGCCACATCACGGCGAGCGCGGCCACGTACCAGGTGCCCGGGTTGCGCAGCAGGCGCCGCAGCCGCAGCCGCAGGCGCGACGAGGACGCTGGGGCCACCGGGCCGGACCGGGCCGTCGATGACGAGAGATCAGTACGCTCCGACACCCGCCGATGGTATGCCGCCGCCTCCGCCCCGCCGTCCGCGCCCCACCAGTACCGGAGGCGGGACGGGGACGACAGGGCGGAGGGTCAGAGCTCGACGGCCGGAGCGGGCCCTGGCCCGCGCCTGGGCGTGAGGCCGGCCGCGACGGCCTCGCTCTTCACCAGCCACGCCACACCGAACGCGAACACGGACACCGACTCGCCGACGTACATCAGGGTCAACGGCGAGTCCCAGGTGAGGTGGAGCAGGGCGCCGACCGCGACCACGACGACGCAGGCCACGATGACCCACCCGCAGACCAGGTACGCCCAGTCGGCGGCCGGCCGGTGCCCGTCCGAAGTCCGGGAGTCCGCGAACAGCCGGAGGCAGAAGTACGCGAGGACCCCGAACAGGCCTGCGGCGAAGCAGAGATGGAGAGTCCCGACGACGGTCTGCGCGGTGGTCGGGTGCGCGGTGACCGAGGCCGGGGGCTCGGTGGGGAAGAGCGCCACCAGGATGGCGAGGACGCCGGCCACCGAACTCAGCCGGTCCTCCCGCCGGTCGTGGCGGTAGCAGATCAGGAAGACCCCGATGGCACAGAGGCCCCCCACGAAGACGTTGCGCATGGGGGTGTAGTACGACGCGCTCATCGAGGCGAGCAGCGTGATCCGGGCGGAGGTGAGGCTGTTGCCGACGGGCAGGACGATCGGCAGCAGGAAGCCCATGGCGCCGACGCCCAGGCGCAGGCGCCGTACGGTCGCCCCGTCCTGGGACTGGTAGTTGGTGACGAAGACCGGTTGCTCGGGCATGATCGGCCCCCTCGGAACGTCCTGAGGATGGGCGGGCGCGGCCGGACGGGCCGTGCACCAGGCGCGCTGGTCATCGTCGGTGTACCCGTGCGGCGGGCCCGGGAACCCCGCTCCCGCCTGGGCGTTGGCGCTTCTGACGGCGCGTCGGAGCACCGGCTGCGCGCCGCCCGCGCCGGATCCGCTATAGCTTTGTCCTGAGTCCTGATTCCTGTATTCCTGGTGGCCCGCTCCCGCCGTGTTCCCCGGGCGGCCCCGGCCCGGCTGCCCCGCCCCGCGGACGGAAGGAGACGGCGATGACCGACGCGGTCACCGAGGCCCTGGCCGACATCCACCGGCGGCTGGGCGCCCTGGACGAGGGCGAGCCGGCGGCCTACATCCCCGAGCTCGCCCGGGCCCGGCGCGAGGGCTTCGGGCTGGCGCTGGTCAGCATGGACGGCCACCGCTACCAGGCCGGCGACGCGGGGGAGCCGTTCACCCTGCAGTCGGTGTCCAAGCCCTTCGTCTACGCCCCCGCGCTGGCGGAGCTGGGCCTGGACGAGGTCGGCCGCTGGGTCGGCGCCGAGCCCAGCGGGGAGGCCTTCAACGCGATCAGCCTGGAGGAGGGCACCGGCCGCCCGTCCAACGCGATGATCAACGCCGGTGCGATCGCGACCACCGCCCTGGTGCCGGGGGCGGGCCCGGCGGAGCGGTTCGAGCGGATCCTCGCCGGCCTGAGCGCCTTCGCGGGGCGGCGCCTGGACGTGGACGAGGCCGTGTACGCCTCGGAGGCCGCGACCGACGACCGCAACCGGGCGCTCGCCTCACCGCCGCCGAGCGGGTGCTGTTCGAGCTGGAGACGGCGACCACCGGCCCGGTGCTGCTCGACCTCGGCCGGGTCACCGGGTTGGACGCCGCCGCCCAGGCGATGATCACCGCCACCCTGGCCCGGCTGGCCGCCGGGGGCCGCCGGGTGGCGTTGACGGGCGCGGCCCTCCCCGCACCGCCGGGTGCGCCCTGGGAGCACTTCGGCGCGGACGGCGCCGGTCCCGGCGGGGCCCCCTGAGGCTGCCCCCGCGCCACCCGCCCGTTCCGCCGTCCGCCTCACCCGGCTCGCGTCGTCGGCGCGCCCCTCCGGTCGACCGCGTCCGCGCCGGTACTCTGCGTACGCGCCACGCGCGACCTGCCGCGCGCCACGAGGCCGCCCCCGCGGCCGATGTGACGGACCATCACCTCATGGCGGCCAACCCTGTTCCGCTCAAGAATCGCCTGCGCGGTCGGCGCCGCGCTGCTGGCCGCCGCAGGCCTGGCCGACGCCGCCGGGGGCCCCGCGCACGCGGCCGCCGCCCCGCCCACCCGGTACGTCGACCCGTTCGTCGGCACCGACGACAGCACCGCCCCCGACCCGGTGCCGGGCGGGGCCGGCGGTAGCACCTACCCGGGCGCGGTCGTCCCCTTCGGCGGGGTGCAGTTCAGCCCGGACACCCCCACCGCCTCGCCGTCCGGCTACCGGTGGTCCGACAGCTCGGTGGAGTCCTTCAGCCTGACCCACTTCGACGGCGCCGGCTGCCCCAACAACGAGGACCTCCCGCTGCTCCCGGTGACCGGCGACCTCACCACCTCCCCGGGCATCGCCTGGACGGACTACGCCTCCGGCCACAGCAAGGCCGAGGAGTCCGCCGCCCCCGGCCGGTACCGGACCAGGCTCGACCGGTACGCCACCGACGTCGAACTGACCGCCACCACCCGCACCGGCATGGGCCGGCTCACCTACCCCGCCACGGACACCGCCCGGCTGCTGATCGGCACCGGCCGCAGCGCGACCGGCGACCGGCCCGGCAGCCTGCGGATCGACGGCCCCGAGGTGACCGGCAGCGTCACCGCCGGCGGCTTCTGCGGCTCCTCGAAGACCTACCGGATCTGGTTCGACCTGCGCTTCGACCGCGAGCCGACCGGCTTCGGCACCTGGTCGGGGGCGGCGCTGTCACCCGGTTCGGCGACCGCCTCGGGTACCGGCGCCGGCGGGTACCTCACCTTCGACACGACCGGCGGGCGCAGCGTCCGGTTCAAGGTCGGGCTCAGCTACGTCAGCGCCGAGGGGGCCCGGCGCAACCTCGACGCCGAGAACCCGGGCTGGGACTTCGACGCCGTCGCCAGGGCCGCGGACACCGCCTGGAACGAGGCGCTCGGCCGGGTGGCGGTGGCCGGTGGCGGGGAGAGCGAGCTGCGGAAGTTCTACACGGCGCTCTACCACGTGTTCCAGAGCCCGAACGTGTCCAGTGACGTCGGCGGTGACTACCGGGGCTTCGACGGGGCCGTGCACCACGCCGACCACCCGGTCTACCAGAACTACTCCGGCTGGGACATCTACCGTTCCTGGGCCGCCCTGGTCGCCCTGCTAGCCCCGGCCGAGGCGAGCGACATCGCCCGGTCGATGGTGCTGGACGGGCAGCAGGGCGGACTGCTGCCCAAGTGGTCGCAGCAGACCGCCGAGGACTTCGTGATGAACGGCGACCCCGGCCCGATCGTGGTCGCCGGCCTGTACGCCTTCGGGGCGAGGGACTTCGACACCGCGGCCGCGCTCGCCCTGATGGAGAGGTCCTCGGCCGGGGGCACCAGCCAGGGCGGACCGGTCCGCGGCCGGCAGTCCGCCTACACCCGGCTCGGGTACATCGCCGGGGATCCCTCCGACTCGTTGGAGTACTCCGCCTCCGACTTCGCGGTGGCGTGGTTCGCCCGGGCCCTGGGGGACGAGGCCTCGTACCGCACCCACCTGGCCCGGGCCGGCTGGTGGCGCAACACCTACGGCCGGGACGCCGGCTACGTGGAGCCCCGGGACGAGTCCGGCGTCTGGGCCTGGCCGCTGGACCCGGCGAGCGGCCGGGGCTTCACCGAGGGCAACGCGGCGCAGTACACCTGGACGGTCCCGTACGACTACGCCGGCCTGATCGACGCGATGGGCGGCCGGCACACCGCCGTGCAGCGGTTGGACCACCACTTCGGCGAGCTGAACGCCGGCCAGAGCCGGCCCTACTACTACATCGGCAACGAGCCGGAGCACGGCGTGCCCTGGGCGTACAACTTCGCGCGCCACCCGGCCGGGGCCGCGGACGCCGTCCGCCGGGTGGCGGCCGAGTCCTTCGGCACCGGCCCGGGCGGCCTGCCGGGCAACGACGACCTCGGCGCCACCTCGGCCTGGTACGTCTGGGCGGCGCTCGGGATGTACCCGGTCACGCCGGGCGCCGACACCCTCGCCCTGCACGGACCGCTCTTCCCGGCGGTGTCGATCAGGCGCCCGGGCGGCGACATCGCCATCAGCGCCACCGGCACCGGCCGCTACGTCCAGGGGCTGTCGGTCGACGGCGCGGCCACCACCCACAGCTACCTGCGCTACCCGGACCTCGCGGGCGGGGCGGCGCTGGAGTACACGATGGGCGGCGCACCCGGCGCCCGCTGGGGCACCGGCGCCGACGACGTGCCGCCCTCCTTCCCCGACGGCGCGGCCGCCCCCACCGCGCCCGAGCGGGGCCCGGACCTCGCGCTCGGCGCCGCGGCCACCGGCTCCGCGCCCTGCCCCGACGGCGGCGCCGCCGAGCGCGCCTTCGACGGTGCGCTCGGCAGCGCCGCCGGCTGGTGCTCGGCGGAGCCGGACCCCCGGCTGCGGGCCGACCTCGGCGCCGTCCGGACCGTCTCCGCCTTCGTGCTCGCCCACGCCGGCCTCGGCGGCGAGAGCACCGGCCGCAACACCGCCGCCTACCGGATCGACACCAGCACCGACGGCGTCGAGTGGACCGCGGCCGTCGCCGCCACCGGCTCCCGGGCCAGCCGGACCGAGCACGCCGTCGCGCCCCGCCCGGCCCGGTACGTACGGCTGCGGGTCGACGCGACCGCCGACGCCCCGGCCGGCGGCGCCCCGGAGCCGGCCCGGATCCAGGAGCTGGAGGTGTACGGCGACGGGCCCGCAGCGCGCTGAGGGACGCCCGGCCCGGGCCGGCGTTGCGGAGGCGGGCCCCTCAGAACCGCCAGACCAGCGGCACCACCGTCAGCGTGACGACCAGGAGCCAGCCCAGCACCGGCAGCCCGTACCGCCAGTAGTCCCCGAACCGGTAGCCGCCCGCGCCCATCACCATCATGTTCGCGGGGTCGCCACCAGCGGCCCTCCGTCGCCGGGACGCACCGCCCGCCCGCGCGGTGCGTGCCCGAGGTCCGAAGACCGACCCCGGGGCCCGGGAGGCGGCGGTGCACCAGGGATTCGTACCGGGCGGCCGTCCCCCCGCTCTGCCATGGTGGGGGGAGGGATCACGACGGATCAGGTACGGCTGCCCGGAGGTTCACGGTGCGGGACTCGGAGCGGGACGAAGGGGAGACCGCCCTCCTGGCGGCGCTGTTCGGCGGCGCGCCGCGCTGCTGGTACGTCCTCGACCGCGAGCTGCGGCTGGTGCACCTCAACCGCGCCGCCCGCGCCGTGGGCTGCCTGCCCGGCGAGGAGGCCATCGGCCGGCGGTTCACCGACCTCGTCCCCGGATTCCCCGCCGCCGAGCTGACCGGACTGGCCGGCGAGGTGCTCGCCACCGGCGTCCACCTGACGGGCCGGCTGCTGCACGGCCACCCCGCGGCCGCCCCCGACCGCGCCCAGGTGCTCTCGCTGACCCTCTACCGCCTGGAGGACGGCATCGCCGACGGGTCCCGCGTACCGCTCGGCGTGGCGGTCGCGGTCGAGGACGTCACCGCCCGGGAGGCCGCCGCCGAACGCCTCGCCGTCCTGCACGAGGCCCACCAGCGCATCGGCTCCACCCTGGACATCGCCACCACCGCCCAGGAGCTCGCCGACGTCACCGTGCCGCGCTTCGCGGACGCGACCACCGTCGACGTCCTCGACGAGGCCTGGCGGGCCGGCCCCGCCCACAGGGGCCCGGTCGCCCCCGACCACCCGCTGCGCCGGGCCGCCTACCGCACCCGCCACGGCGGCGAGGTCGCGGTACGGATCGGCGGCCTCAGCACCTTCCCGTTCCCGACCCCGTTCACCCAGAGCCTCGCCGACGTCCGGCCGCGCCTGGTCAGCCGCCTGGACTACGGCGAGCGGTGGCTGGAGGCCGACCCGGCCGTCACCGAACTCTGGCGGACCGCCGGCGTGCACTCGATGATGGCCGTCCCGTTCGCCGTCCACGACACCGTCCTCGGCCTGGCGGCCTACTACCGCTACGAACGGTCCGAGCCCTTCGACGAGGACGACCTGGAACTCGCCCGGGAGCTCACCGCCCGGGCCGCCCTCAGCCTGGACAAGGCCCGCAGCTACGCGCGCGAACGCACCGTCGCCACCGCCCTGCAGCGCTACCTGCTGCCCCGGCGCGCGCCGTCGGTCTCCGCGGTGGACGCCGCGCACCTCTACATGGCGGGAGGCGCGGGCAGCGACTGGTACGACATCATCCAGCTCTCCGGCGCCAGGGTCGCGCTGGTCGTCGGCGACCTCGCCGGACGCGGCGTCGAGGCCGCGGCCACCATGGGCCAGCTGCGCACCGCCGTCCGCACCCTGGCCGCGCTCGACCTGCCGCCCGACGAACTGCTGGAACGCCTGGACACCACCACCGTCCGGCTCGCGCAGGACGGCGCCCTGGTGCCCGGCGGCGGCGACCCGGACTCCGAGCTGATCGCCTCCTGCCTCGTCCTCACCTACGACCCGGTCTCCCACCTGTGCACCGCCGCCCGGGCCGGCCACCCCCCGCCCCTGGTGCTCGACCCGGCCGGCCGGGTCGTCCCCTTCGAGGTGCCCGCCGGGCCCCACCTGGGGGTCGGCGGCGCGGGCTTCGACAGCGCCACCGTGGAACTGGAGGAGGGCAGCGTCATCGCCCTCTACACCAACGGCCTGGTCTCGGACCGGGGCCGCGACAGCGACGCCTCGCTGGCGGACCTGCGCGAGGTCCTCACCCGGCAGCCCGGTCGCAGCCTCCAGGAGCTCTGCGACTCGGCGGTGTACGGCCTGGTGCCGCAGCGGCCCGACGACGACGCCGTGCTGCTGCTCGCCCGCACCCACCACCTGGCCGAGGAGAACGTCGCCGCCTGGACCTTCCCCGACGACCTCGCGGTCGTCTCCCAGGCCCGCAACGCGGCCCAACGCCAGCTCCTCGCCTGGGGGTTGGACGACCTGGTGTACAGCACCCAGGTCATCGTCAGCGAACTCGTCACCAACGCGATCCGCTACGGCAGGGGCGCCGTCCAGCTGCGCCTGATCCGGGACCGCACCCTGATCTGCGAGGTGTCCGACCAGACCCAGACCGCCCCGCACCTGCGGCAGGCCCGCAACACCGACGAGGGCGGCCGCGGCCTGTTCATCGTGATGCAGCTCAGCGCCCAGTGGGGGACCCGTTACCTCCGCGAGGGCAAGACGATCTGGGCCGAGCAACCGCTCCCGGAGCCGACCTGACGGTGCGGGCCCGCTCTCGGATCCGGCCATGGGGGAGGTCTCCCGGCGGGCGGAGGGGGACGGACGTTCGCGATTCGTAAGGCCCGGTGTCCCGGCTTCGGGCGCGGTCCGTTCCTACAGTGACCGGGAGGTTGTTCCCGAGAAGAGAGGCGGACCGCGATGACGGTCGACCAGGACGTCCTGCCGAGCGCCGAGGTGGGCGTGATCGGCGGCTCCGGGCTCTACGAGCTGCTGGACGAGGTGACCGAGGTACGGGTGGACACCCCGTACGGGCCGCCCAGCGACGCGCTGTTCCTGGGGGAGGTGGCCGGACGGCGGGTGGCCTTCCTGCCCCGGCACGGGCGCGGCCACGGCCTGCCGCCGCACCGGATCAACTACCGGGCCAACCTGTGGGCGCTGCACACCCTGGGGGTGCGGCAGGTGCTGGCGCCCTGTGCGGTGGGCGGGCTGCGCCCCGAGTACGGGCCGGGCACGCTGCTCGTCCCCGACCAGTTCGTGGACCGGACCTCCGGGCGCCCGCAGACCTTCTACGACGGCCTGCCACTGCCGGACGGCACGGTGCCGGAGGTGGTGCACGTGTCGATGGCCGACCCGTATTGCCCGGCGGCGCGGCAGGCGGCGATGGGGGCCGCCCGGGAGGCCGCCTGGGAGCCGGTCGACGGCGGCACGCTGGTGGTGATCGAGGGCCCGCGCTTCTCCACCCGGGCCGAATCCCGCTGGTTCACCGCCAACGGCTGGTCGGTGGTCGGCATGACGGGCCACCCGGAGGCCGTCCTCGCCCGTGAACTCGGGCTCTGCTACGCCCCGTTGGCGCTGGTCACCGATCTCGACGCCGGAGTGGAGAGCGGCGGGGGCATCACCCACGGCGAGGTGCTGAAGGAGTTCGCCCGCAACGTCGACCGGCTGCGCACCGTGCTGTTCAAGGCGCTGGAGCAGTTGCCGGCGGTGCGCGAGTGCCCCTGCCCGCACACCCTGGACGGCCTCACGACCGGTCTCCCGGGGGTGCCGGGCGCCTGACGGTCCGGGCCCGGCGCCGCCACCGACCGGCGAGCGCGACCAGCAGCGCGAGGCCGGCGGTGGCGGCCAGCACCAGCAGCCAGTTGCGCAGATAGGGCAGCGGCAGCACCGACGGGTTGCCGTGGTCGTCACCGGCGCGCAGGACGGCCGGCAGCCCGACGGCGGTGACGGCCGCCGCGACGACCAACCAGCCGCGCAGCACCGGCCCGCGCACCAGGAACGCGCCCAGCAGGCACACCAGCGCCACCCACAGCCCGTCGTGGAGCACCAGCCCCCCGACCGCCCAGACCAGGACGTCCAGCGGGTCGGTGACGTACGGGTCGCCGAGCAGCCCGTACAGGCCGTAGCCGACCAGGGCGAGGCCGGCGGCCAGCAGCAGCGCGCGGACCGCGGCGGTCATCCGAGCACCTCGATGTGCTCGACCCACTTGGTCTGCAGGACACCGGGCCGGTTGGGCGCGATGACGCGGGCCGGGAACCCGTGGTCCGCGGCCAGGACCTCGCCGTTGACCCGCAGGGCGAGCAGGCTGAGCGGGTCGTCGACGTACGGCGCGGGCATCTCCGTCACCCGGTACGGTCCCTCGGCCTCCAGGGAGGTGACCCGCACCGCCGATCCGGGCGGGGCACCGGCGCGTCGCACCAGCTCGGCCACCCGGACCCCGGTCCACCGGGCGCCGGCGCTCCAGCCCTCCACACAGGAGATGGGCAACTCCACTTCGTGCTGGGGCAGTTCGCCGAGTTCGGCGAGGGTGAGCTGGTACGGCCGCGGGCCGTCCACCCGGAGCCGCCAGTCGGCCGGCACGGTGACCGTCCCGGCCTGGGCGGCGGTGCGGTTCACCGGCAGGCCCTGGGGGCCGAGGTCGGGGCGGCGCGGGGCCAGCAGGTCCAGGGGGCGCAGCCAGGGGACGGACTGTCCGGCGGTGACGAGGGTGACGGCGCCGGCGGCGGCGGTGGTGGCCAGGAGGAACGCGCGGCGCTGGGCCAGGGCGGGAGCGGCCCGGCGCCACCAGTACGCGGCGACGAGCGGCGCCTTGACGGCCAGGTGCACCAGCAGGGCGCCGGTCGCCAGCCAGCCCAGCCAGAAGTGGGTCTGCCGGAACGGGAACGGCCACGGGTACCACTGCAGGGTGTTCAGCAGGCCGGTGAACAGCTCCAGCAGGACGGCCGCCACGAGCAGGGCGATGGCCAGCCGCTCCAGGGCGTGCAGCACGCTGCGCGCCGGCGGCCACTCGAACAGCCGCGGGTAGACCGCCCACAGCTTCGCGCCGGTCAGCGGGATCGCCGCCAGACCGGCGATCACGTGCAGGCCCTGGGTGAACCGGTAGCCGTTCACCGGGCGTGCGGGCAGGTGCGGGGCGAGCCAGCCGGGCGGGTCCTGGAGCAGATGACTGGTCAGGCCGGTCAGGAAGCAGACCACGACGGCCGCGCCCAGCCAGCGGCCGAGCACGACCACGGTCCGCGGCTCGTGCAGCGGCGAGGTGAACGCACCCTCGCGGAACGGCCCGCGCCGCAGGAAGGCCGGGGGAGCGGGCAGCGGCGGGTCGTAGCGGCGGCGGGCGGTCGGGGTGCCGGAGTCGGCGGGGTCGGATTCCACCCGCCCATCGAAGCGCCCCGGGGCGTCCGAGCGGTGTTCCGGCGTGCTTACGGAATCCGAACGGCGGGCTCGCCGCCGGGGTCGGGGAGGCGGGCCGGTGGGAGGGTGGGCGACGTGACCTCCCGTACCGTCCCGCCCTGTCTGCTCGCCCTGGCCGCCCTGGCCGCCCTGGTCACCGCCCTGGCGCTGACCGTCGCCCGCGACGGCGCCCTCCCGCTGCCCGGCTGGTACCTCCTCGACGTCGCCCTGTTCGCCGTCGCGGTGGCGCTGCTGCGCAGGGTGCCCGGCCGGCAGGCCGTGCCGCTGGTCCTGGCCGGCGGTGTCGCGGTGGCCGCCGTCGGGCTGCTCGCCCCGCCGCGCAGCAGCGACGACGCCTACCGCTACGTCTGGGACGGCCGGGTCCAGGCGGCCGGGATCTCGCCCTACGCCCACACCCCGGACGATCCGGCGCTGGCCCGGCTGCGCGATCCGGGGCTCTTCCCGGTGGGCGACGGCTGCACGGGCTGGGACGAGCGGCGCACCGCGGCCGGCGACTGCACCCGGATCAACCGGCCGGCCGTGCACACCATCTACCCGCCGGTGGCGCAGGCGTGGTACCTCGCGGTGCACCCGTTCGGCGGCGGGGTCCGCGGGGTGCAGGCCGCGGGGGCGCTGCTGGCGGTGGCGACCACAGCCCTCCTGCTCGGGGTGGGACGGCAGCCGTGGCGGGCCGCGCTGTGGGGGTGGTTCCCGGGCGTGACGGTGTGGGCCGTCAACGACGCGCACGTGGACACCCTCGGCGCCCTGTTGACGGTCGCCGGGCTCGGTTGCGCGGCGCGGGGGCGGGCCGTGCGCGGGGGACTCCTCCTGGGCGGCGCGGTGGCGGCCAAGCTGCTGCCGGCGCTCGCCCTGCCCGGTGCGCTGTCGGGCCTGGCGGCCCGGCGCCCGACCCGCGGCGACGTCCTGCTCGTCGGATCCGCGCTGGGCGCCTTCGCGCTGTCCTACCTCCCGTACGTCCTGGGCTCGGGCACCTCGGTGCTGGGCTACCTGCCGGGCTACCTGCGGGAGGAGGGCTACCAGCAGGGGCACATCGACCGGTTCGGGCTGCTGCGGCTGGTGCTGTCCGACCGCCTCGCACCGTGGGCGGCGGGGCTGGTCCTCGCTGCCGTGCTGGTCCGGGTGCTGCGCCGGGGCGACCGGCACCGGCCCTGGGCGGGCGCGCTGCTGGTGACGGGAACGGCGCTGCTGCTGGTCGCGCCCGCCTACCCGTGGTACGGGCTGCTGCTGGTCGCGCTGGTCGCACTCGACGGGCGCTGGGAGTGGCTGGCCGTCCCGGCCGCGGGGCAGGCGCTCTACCTGACGACCGGAGGCCAGGCGGCGCAGCAGCTCGCCTACGGCACGGCCCTGTGCGTGGTCCTCCTCGTCCCGCTGCTGCGGAAGCGCCGCACGGGACGGGTGGTGGTGGCGGTGGGGGCCGAGAAGTGACGGAATTCTGACGGGTCGGCGCAGACCCTGGCCGTGGCGCCGTCCGGCTGGTCGAATCGGCGGCGTGAGTGAACAGACCGAACGGATCGAACAGGTCGAACGGATCGACGAGGGCCGGGGGACACCCGTGGGCCGGCGGGTGGTGCTGGGGCTGCTCGGGCTCGGCGCGGCGGGGGTCGCGGTCGGCCCGTACCTCCAGCGGGCTCAGGACACCCTGGCCGGCAAGGACCCGACGGGCCTCGCCGGCCTGCTGCCGGGCGGCGGCTTCCGCTACTACTCGGTGGCCTCCTCGGTGCCGACCAGGGGCCCGGACGACTACACCCTGACGGTGGACGGGTTGGTGGAACGCCCCGGCACCTTCCGGCTCGCCGACCTCCAGGCGATGCCGCAGCGCCGGATCGTGCGGGACGTCCAGTGCGTGACCGGCTGGCGGGTGCCGGCCACCCCGTTCGAGGGCGTGCCGCTGGCCCACCTGCTCGACGCCGCCGGCGTCACGGCGGGCGCCGCAGCGGTGCGGTTCAGCTGCTTCGACGGCGAGTACACCGAGAGCCTCAGCCTGGAGCAGGCCCGGCGCGAGGACGTGGTGGTCGCGCTCAGGCTCCAGGACGCCCCGATCTCGCACTCGCACGGTGGCCCGGTGCGCCTGTACGTGGCACCGATGTACTTCTACAAGTCGGCCAAATGGCTGTCCGGGATCACCGTCACCGCCACGGTGGAGCCGGGCTACTGGGAGCGGAACGGCTACGACGTCGACGCCTGGGTCGGCCGCTCGAACGGACGTGACGATGCACCGACCGCCTGAGCTGCTGCTCCGCTTCACCCGCGCCGAGCGCTGGGTGCACCGGGCCACCGCCGCCCTGATGCTGACCTGCCTGGCCACCGCCGCCTGCCTCTACCTGGCGCCGCTGGCCGAACTGGTCGGGCGCCGCAGGCTCGTCGTCACCGTGCACGTGTGGTGCGGCCTGGCGCTGCCGGTACCGCTGCTGCTCGGGCTGGCCTTCCGGGCGGTGCGCGCGGACGTGTCGCGGCTGAGCCGGTTCCACCCCGTGGACCGGGCGTGGCTGCGGGCGGCGTGGGCGCGGGCCGCGCACCGCCCGGCGGGGAAGTTCAACGCCGGGCAGAAGCTCTACGCGCAGTGGACGCTCGGCGCGATGCTGGTGATCCTCGGCACCGGCCTGCTGATGTGGCTCACCCACCTCGCGCCGACGGTCTGGCGGACGGGTGCGACCTTCGTCCACGACTGGCTCGCGGTCGCGATCGCCGTGGTGACCGCCGGGCACATCCGGATGGCCGTGCGCGATCCCGAGGCCCGGCGGGGGATGCGGACGGGGCTGGTCGACCGCCGCTGGGCGGCGCGCGAGCACCCGCAGTGGCCGGACGGGAAGCCCGCGGCGGCGGAGGAGTAGCGGGCGGCGGGCCGCCCTCCGGAGGGATCAGCGGGCGGGGGCCGTCCTCCGGAAGGAGAGGAAGTGGCGGCCGTGGGAGGACCAGCGCTCGGTCTCGACGAGCCCGGCGCGCTCGGCCCGTCGGGCGGTGGCCGCCGCGCCGCAGCGGGCCCAGGCGAACGGCGGTCCGAGCCGTCCGTGCCGCCCCTCGACCCGGACGGTGATCCGTTCGTCGACCTCCCGAGGCTCCACCTCGACCAGCAACACGCCGCCCGGAGCGAGGAGTTCGGCACTTCGGCCGAGCAGCAGCCCCGGGTCGCCGCCGATTCCGAGGTTGCCGTCGGCCAGCAGCGCGCCGCCCCAGCGCCCCTCCGCGGGCAGCCGGTCGAACACCGAGCGGCACAGGGCCGGCCCGCCGAGGCCGCGGGTCCGGGCCACCGCCGCCCGGGTGATGTCGACGCCGAGCGCCGGCACGCCCAGGCCCAGCAGGGCCGCGACCAGTCGGCCGGGGCCGCAGCCGAGGTCCACCACCGGCGCGGTCAGCCGGGTGCAGCGCCGCAGCAGCTCGTGATCCGCGCCGGCGGCGGGCGCGCACCAGCGCTCGACGTCGAGCGGGATCCGGCGGCCGTCCTCGCGGCGCAGCCACAGCGGGCCCCGCCCGGCGCGGACGGCCTCGGCGAACGGGTCGTCCACCCAGGCCTCGGTCGCGACGCTCACTCCGCCACCTCCAGGGCGCCCTCGACCGACTGGAGGCAGGCCGCGAACCTGCCGTCCGGAGCCTGGGCGGCGACGTGACGGGCGTCCCGGATGGTGTCCACGTCGGTGGCCACCGGGAGGTGGTGGACGGTCAGGCGCTCCGCCGCCAGCCGGTCGAGCAGGGCCCGCCCGGTGTCCGGCGTGGACATCGGCAGCCCCACGAGCAGCCGCCGGGCCAGCCCCGCATCGGGCCGGGCCAGCCCGAGCGCCCAGAACCCGCCGTCCTCGGCCGGGCCGTACCAGGCGTCGACGCCCGTACGCCGGGCGGGGGACAGCGGCTCCGCGAGGAGGGCGGCGCCCAGCTGCGGAGTGTCCATGCCGACCAGCAGCGCGGGCGCCCGCGGGGCGATCCCGGCCGCGTGCGCGAAGGCGGCCGCCAGCCGTTCGTCCAGGCCGCCGCCGGACTGCGGCACGACCTGCCAGCCCGGCGGGAGCCAGGCGCCGGCCTCGCCCTCCAGGACGAGCAGCCGCCGTCCGGCCGGGACCAGGTCGAGGGTGGCGAGGGTGTCGGCGAGGGCGGCCTCGGCCAGCGCCGCCGCCTGCTCGGGCGTACAGGGCGGGGTGAGGCGGGTCTTCACCCGGCCGGGGACGGGCGACTTGGCGATCACCAGCAGGGTCGGCGCCGGCGCGGCCAGTACGGCCCGCATGTCGCGGACGGCCTGCCGGGTGCCGCGCACCGTGCCGGTGACCTTGGAGCGGCCCGCACGCGGCAGGTAGTCGACGGGCGTCTCGGTGATCCGCATCCCGGCCGCCGACGCGGCGAGCACCATCTCCAGGGGGTAGCCGGAGCGGCGGTCGCCCAGACCCAGCGCCAGCAGCCGCTCGCGGCGCGCGGCCCGCATCGGCCCGAGATCGTGCAGCGGCGCCCCCGTCCTCGCCCGCAGCCGGTAGGCCAGGGCGGTGTTCGCCAGCCGGGCGTGCAGCGGCCAGGCACCGGCGGTCGCGGGGCGGCGGCGGCCGAGCACCAGGTCCGCCGAGCCCGCGGCGACCGGGGCGGCGACGAGCGGCAGCTGGGCGGGATCCAGGGAGCCGTCGCAGTCCATGAAGCAGACCAGCTCGGCGGTGGCGGCGAGCAGCCCGGCGTGGCACGCGGAGCCGAAACCGCGGCGCGGCTCCTCGACGACCGTCGCGCCCAGCGACCGGGCCAGCTCGGCGGAGCCGTCACGGGAGCCGTTGTCGACGACGACCGCGCGCCAGCCCGGGGGGATGCGCCCGAGCACCCAGGGCAGGGCCTCGGCCTCGTCGAGGCAGGGCAGGATCACATCGGCACACGGCCGCGGGGGAGTCGGAGAGATCACGTCGGCCACGCTAGGTGCGGGCGGGCCCGCGGCGGCCGAACCGCGCCCTTACGAAAGTCCTACGCCGGCCCGGGCGCACGTGGGAGCCGAAGCCTGCCGGGTCGCACCTCGTCGAGTGGCCTTCCGCTCGGCCCGGCTCCCGTCGGCGCCGGCCCGCGATCTTACGGAACGCGAACGTCGACCACGGCGCGGCCCCCGAGCACGGCCGCGGCTCGTATCCTCGGCGAGGTGAACGACAGCCCCGCCACCCCCGGACCCCCGGACCCGGCCCGCATCCTGGTGATCGACGACGACCTCACCGTGGGCGAGGTCGTCGCCGGCTACCTCACCCGGGCCGGCCACCACGTCGACCGGGCCTGCGACGGCGACCAGGGCCTCGACCTGGCCCGCGCCCACCGCCCCGACCTCCTGGTCCTGGACCTCATGCTCCCCGGGATCGACGGCCTGGAGATCCTGCGCAGGCTGCGGGCCACCGAGGACGGCGCCGACCTGCCCGTGGTCATGCTCACCGCCAAGGGGGACGAGGCCGACCGCATCCTCGGTCTGGAGCTCGGCGCGGACGACTACGTCACCAAGCCGTTCAGCCCGAGGGAGCTCGTCCTGCGCGTCCAGTCCGTCCTGCGCCGCTCCCGCGCCGCGGCGCCCGCCGTCCCGGCCTCCGTGCCGCTGGAGTCCGGGGACATCACGCTCGACCCGCAGGCCCGCCGAGCCCACCGCGGCGGGCGCGAACTCCTCCTCACGCTAAGGGAGTTCGACCTGCTGACGTTCCTCCTGCGGCACCCCCGGACGGTCTTCGCCCGACAGGAGCTGATGCAGCGGGTCTGGGGCTGGGACTTCGGCGACCTGTCCACCGTCACCGTCCACGTCCGCCGCCTGCGGGAGAAGATCGAGGACGACCCCGCCGCCCCGACACTGATCACCACGGTCTGGGGCGTCGGCTACCGCTACGACCCGGTCACGGACGACAAGGACGGCCCGGCGTGACGGACCTGCTGCTGATCGCCCTGTTCGCAGGGCTCGGTGCCACCGGCGCCGGCCTGCTCGGCTGGGTGGCCGTGCGCCTGCTGCGCCGCCGCTCGATGGCGCTCTCCCTGTTCTGCGTCGCCGCCGTCACCGTCCTCGCCGTCACCTCCGGGACGGTCGCCGTCGCCCAGGCGATGTTCCTCTCCGGACACGACCTCGGCGTGGTGATGACCGTGCTCGGGATGGCCTCCGTGGTCTCGCTGCTCACGGCCGCCCTGCTCGGACGCCAGGTGGTGGCCGGCAGCCGCGCCCTGACCGCGGCGGCCCGGACCGTCGGAAGCGACACCGGCTTCACCGCACCGGAGCATCCGCTCGGGCTCGAACTGGCCCAGCTCAGCGCGGAACTCGCCGCCACCAGCGCCCGGCTCGCCGAGTCGCGGGCCCGGGCGCAGGCGCTGGACGCCTCGCGGCGTGAGCTGATCGCCTGGATCTCCCACGACCTGCGCACCCCGCTGGCCGGGCTGCGCGCGATGGCCGAGGCGCTGGAGGACGGCGTGGCCGAGCGGCCGGAGCACTACCTCAGGCGGATCCGGGCCGAGGTCGAGCGCCTCACCGGGATGGTCGACGACCTGTTCGAGCTCTCCCGGATCCAGGCCGGCGCGCTCTCCCTCTCGCTCTCCCGGGTGTCCGTCTACGACCTGGTCGACGACGCACTGGCCGGCGCGCACCCGCTGGCCCGGCAGCGCGGCGTCCGCCTGGAGGGCCGCCAGGTCGCCGCCGAGCCGGTCGAGGTGGACAGCCGTGAGATCACCCGGGTGCTCGGCAACCTGCTGGTCAACGCGATCCGCTCGACGCCCGAGGACGGTGTGGTCGCCGTGTCCGCCCGCCGTGAGGTGGACGAGGTGGTGCTCTCGGTCACCGACGGCTGCGGAGGCATCCCGGAACAGGACCTCTCCCGGGTGTTCGAGACCGGCTGGCGCGGCAGCACCGCCCGTACGCCGCGGCGCGATCCCGGCGAGGGCGGGGACAGCGGCGCCGGGCTCGGGCTGGCCATCGTCCGCGGCATCGTCGAGGCGCATGCCGGACGGGCCCGGGTGCACAACGTCACCGGGGGCTGCTGCTTCGAGATCGCGCTCCCGGCGGCGCCCGCGTAGTCGGACCGTAGGCCGTGTCAGACCCGCAGGGGCGCCGCGGCGAACTCGGCCATCCCCGCCCGGAAGGGCACCCGGGCCCGCCAGCCGAGCTCGGCCCGCAGCCGGGAGGAGTCGGCGGTGATGTGCCGGACGTCCCCGAGCCGGTACTGCCCGGTCACCACCGGCTCCGGCCCGCCGTAGGCGTCGGCCAGCGCCCGGGCCATCTCGCCGACCGTGTGCACCTCGCCGCTGCCGACGTTGTACGCCCGGGCGCCGCCCGGCGGCCGGCCGGCGACGTCCTCCAGTGCGGCGAGGTTGGCCGCCGCGACATCGTCGACGTGGACGAAGTCCCGGCGCTGGCCGCCGTCCTCGAACACCCGGGGGGCCGCGCCGCGGGCGAGCGCGGAGCGGAACAGCGAGGCGACCCCGGCGTACGGGGTGTCGCGCGGCATGCCCGGGCCGTAGACGTTGTGGTAGCGCAGCGCCAGGACGGACCCGCCGCAGGCGCGGGCCCAGACGGCGGACAGGTGCTCCTGGGCGAGCTTGGTCGCGGCGTACACGTTGCGCGGGTCGCCCGGCGCGTCCTCCGTGACCATCCCGGGCCGCAGCGCGGCGCCGCAGATGGGGCACGGCGGTTCGAACCGTCCGGCGCCGAGGTCCTCCGGGCGCCGCGGACCGGGCGCCACGCCCCCGTGCTCGGCACACACGTACCGGCCCTCCCCGTAGACCACCATGGACCCGGCCAGCACCAGGCTCCGCACCCCCGTACGCGCCATCGCGGACAGCAGCACCGCCGTGCCGAGGTCGTTGCAGCCGGCGTACTCGGGCGCGTCGTCGAGGTCGAGACCGAGCCCGACCATCGCCGCCTGGTGGCAGACCGCGTCCACCCCGGCCAGGGCCTGCTGCACCGCCGCCGCGTCCCGCACGTCGCCGTGCCGGAACCGGACCCCGTCCGGCAGCGCGGGAGCAACCCCCGACGGGTGGACCGCGGGCAGCAGTGCGTCCAGTACCAGGACCTCGTGGCCCGCTGCGACCAGGGCGCGTACGACCGCCGAACCGATGAACCCGGCGCCGCCGGTGACCAGAATCCTCATGTCCGGCGACGCTACCGGCCGCCCCGCCCGTTCGACCGCCGTGGCGCGGGGGCGTCAGCGATCCGTAAGACGGTCATGCCGCCTCACCGGTGGCCGGCCGGTCGCGCCCCGGCCACCGGCGGCGTCCTCCGGCCGGCGGAGGCCCGGGTGCTCAGGCCCCGTGGCTGTAGCCGGAGTCGACGATGCGCTTGGCCCCCTCGGAGTAGAAGCGGTGGTCCTCGGGGAGGTCGGTGGCCAGGCCGTCGACGTAGCGGTTGTACATGCAGAACGCGGCGGCGATCAGGACGGTGTCGTGGATCTCGGTGTCACCGGCGCCGGCCGCCCGGGCCGCCGCCACCGCCTCCGCGGAGACCGGCCCGACCTGGCCCTGGACCTCCGCCGCGATGCGCAGCAGGGCCTGCATCCGCTCGGTGAGCGGCGCGGACGCGGGATCGGTCAGGACCGCCTTCACGAGGTCCTCGCCACCCTCCAACTGCGCCGCGGCGAAGGCGCTGTGGGAGTTCGCACAGAAGCGGGTGCCGTTGAGGTCGGAGACGTAGGCGGCGACCAGCTCACGCTCGCCCCGGCTCATCGGGGCCGGGGCGCGCAGCAGCGCGTCGGCGAGCATGGACAGCGGGGCACCGGTGTCCGGACGGAGCGTCAGCAGCCCGGTGATTCCCGGCAGTTTGTTGTCAATGGCAATGTGCGGCACGGTGTGCACTTCCTCGTCTCGGAGGGACGGACGGATGGCAGTCCATGCTCACGGGTGCGACTCCGGGCGGTCAACTCCCAGGTTGCCGGGACATCTTGGGGCGATGTCGACGCCGACCGCCACCGGCCGCCCGGGCGGCGCCCTGTCAACCGTCCGTCAACCGCATTGATCGCGATGTTGCGGGTCGGGCATGCTGGTCGGCGTGAGCTCGGGTGGGGCGGCGACCAGTGCCGCAGCGCCCTTGATCGCTTGTCCCTTCGTCGAAGTGACGATCGGTCAACCCATGTTCGTGCCCGGTGTGGGAAGGCGGCGCCGGGTGCCGTGAATCGCTGAGCGGGGAGGCTTCACCGTGAGTCGAACAGGCATGCGTCCACGTGTGCTCATAGTCGGGGCGGGACTGGCCGGTACCGCCACGGCGATCCGGCTGCTGCGCTTCGCGCGCAGACCGCTTGAGATCGTTCTGCTCGAACGGCGTTCGGACTACCGCTCCGCCGGCATCGCCTACCACCGGGACGGCAACCCCTGGGACCACGTGTTCAACATCCAGGCGGGCCGGATGTCCGTCTTCCGGGAGGACGTCCTCGACTTCATCCGCTGGGCCAACCTGGAGGCCGACCGCACCGGCTGGCCGGCGTTCTGGGTCGACTTCGAGTTCGTCGAGCAGGGCCCGGCGCCCCGGCGGATCTTCCAGGACTACCTGAACGACCGGCTGGCCGAGGCCGCACGGGAGGCCTGTCCGGGGGTGGTGCTCGTCGAGGCGGACGGCGAGGCGGTCGACCTGGAGGTGCTGCCTTCTGGGGTCGGGGTGACGGTCCGGCAGCCGGCCCCGAACGGCGCCCCGGCCGACCGGGGCCCGGAACCGGCGGTGCTCCTCGCCGACCACGTGGTCCTCGCGACCGGCCTCGAACTCAGGGAGCCGCCGTTCGCCTCCGAGGTGCTCGACCACGCGCGCTTCATCCGGGACCCGTACTCCGCAGCCGGGATCCGCAAGCTCGAGTCGCTCCCGGCCGAGGCCGACGTCGCGATCGTGGGATCCGTGCTGAGCGCGTACGACTCGGCCGGCCTGTTGCTGCGGCAGGGGCACTCCGGGAGGATCAACCTGATCTCCAGGACCGGGACGATGTTCCGGACCTACCCGGGTGGCCACGAGCACGAGGTCCTGCAACTCCCCTGCCCGAAGGCGCTGCTGGAGCCGTACCGGAACCGTGGGGAGTTCCTGGCCCGGGTGCGGGCCGAATGGGAGAAGGCCTGCTCGGCGGTCGTCCGGGACCACCCCGGAATCGACCGGACGGTGGTCGCCGAGCGGGTGGCCAAGGCGTGGGAGCCGCATCTCCCCGAGGCCATCGAGCGGATCCCCTCCGGGGAACTGCGGTCGCTGCTGGACGAGTTCGGTACGGCGATCGCCGCGCTGCGGGTGGGCGCGGTGGAGTACACGATGGCGGTCATCGAACGGGCCGCGCACCCGGCGGACGGCTCGGTGCGGCTGGTCGTCGGCAAGGTGGAGGGGATCGCTCCGACGGAGTCCGGGCGGCTGCGCGTGTCGATCGGCGCCCCGGGCGAGAAGTGCGCCGTCGAGGCGGACCTGGTGGTGTCCAACGTGGGCAGGGAGTCGGACTACAGCAGGGTCGGCGGGCCGCTCTGGAGGAACCTGCTCCGCAGGGGGATCGCGGTGCCCCACGAGCGCACCGGGCGGGGGCTGGAGGTCGACGGACACGGGGTGCTGCTGCGCGCCGACGGCGAGCCGGCCGGCCCGGTCTCCACGGTCGGTGTGCTGCGCGAGGGCGACGAGATCGTGCGGAACGGCCGAACCGGTGCGTTCACGTTCAATCTCGCCGCCATCAAGAACCAGTCAATCGCCGTGGCCGCCCGCGTGGTCGAGCAACTGGAACTCCCCGACGGGGGATTGGACCGCGACATCACCCAATTCCATGGCCATGTCAGCAACATGGAGGAAGCAGCCCTGGCCGGATTCGAGGAGGCTGTGGTCTTGGAGGTATGGAGGTTGGCTACGCGCGCCCTGAGTGAACGGGAAGTCCTCGATTCCCGGGTGGACGCCCGTATCCGGTCCCTGAGCGGCCTTCCGGCCCCTCTGCTGGACGCCTCCCGCCGTGACCGCCTGATCAGGGCGGTCGTCGGCCGGGCCGCGGTCGAGCGACTCACCGATGTCTCCGTGACACCGCGGCAACTGCGCCGACAACTGGGCTTGGAGAACGCTGACGCTCTGGAGGATTAGTTGAACGGGCGACGGATTCAGGGATCCCTTTTGACCGGTGGAAGGCAGGGCGTGTTGCGAGGTGTCTGTAACCGCACAAGAAATCCGCTCAACGGATCCATCCTCGTCGCCCCCTCCCTCGAAGCGAGTCTGTACGAAGCGATCGTGGCGGCGCGGGCCATCGTCTGCAGTTCCGGCGGGCTGACCGGCCACATGCAGTCGATCTGCCGCGGCCGGGGAATTCCGGTGCTCCGCGTCGACCGGGCGGAACTCGCCGACCTGGTCGGCGAAGTGACGCTGCACCTGGAGAGCCAGTCGATCGTCCTCGGGTCCGACACCGGCGCCGGCGCCCACGGCCAGGCAGGCGGGAGCTCCTCGCTGGACGACCTCGGCTCGGCCTGTGCGGTCATCGCCGACCTGCAGGACATCCGGACGATCAACTCGTGCGGCCCGAAGGCCGCACAGGTCGACTCCTTCTTCATCCGGGAGGAGTTCCTCTGCCTGGCGGCCGGCCTGCGTCCGCTCGACTGCCTGGAGGGCGGCCCGGCCGCGATCGAGGTCTACGGGCGGGCGCTCGCGGACCGGCTCTGCACCTTCGTCGAGGCGCTGCTGCCCGGCCAGCGGTTGATCCTGCGGCTCCTCGACCTGCGCTCCGACCACGCCGCCGGGGTGACGGAGGTCGCCCCGGTCGCGGTCGAACCCAACCCCGAGCTGGGTCTGCACGGCGCGCGCTGGCTGCTCGGCTCGGCCGCCTACCGGGACGCCTTGCACGTCGTGCTCGGGACCCTGCGGGAGCGGCTCGGCGAGGAGGCGCGCCGCATCCACCTCTCGGTGCCGTTCCTCAACGACGCCGTGGAGTTCGCCCAGCTCAGGGCGCACCTCGACCTGCCGCCCGAGGTGCCGGTGTCCGCGTTCATCGAGACGCCGGCGGCGGTGCACGCCGCCGCCGCCATCTGCGCCGCGGGCGCCACCGAACTGTTCGTCGGGACGAAGGACCTGGTGCAGTTCTATCTCGCCGCGGACCGGAGCAACCACCTGGTGGCCGACTCCTACCAGACCCGGCACCCGGCCGTCCTGGACGGGGTGCGCAGGGTCGTGGAGTCCGCGCGTGCCGCGGGCATCCCGGTCCGGGTGTTCGCGCTCGGCGCGGACCTCACCCACTACCTGGAGGGGCTGCCGACCCCGGACGGGTACATGATGTGCACCGCCGAACTCCAGCAGGTGGTCCTGCAGTCGTAGTCCCGACCGGTCCGACAGGACGGGGCGCAGCCGGTATCCGACCGGCTGCGCCCCGTCTGTCGTGCCGCCCGGAGCCGCCCGGAGCCGCCCGGAGCCCTCCCGGAGTCCGCCCGGAGCCGCCGTCAGCCGCCCACGAGCCGCCCGGCACGGCGAAGGGCCGTACGCGCGCCCTGGCGGGCGCACGTACGGCCTTGGGAGGCGCGGGGGACCGGCGGTGTCAGGCCGCCATCGCCCGCGGGCCCTGGGAGCCGCCGACCTCGGCCGGCGGGGCGGTCGCCGGCGCACCGGCTCCGCTCCGCTCCTTCTGCCGCTGGATCAGATGGGCGGCCCACCAGCCGAGACCGCGCAGGAGGCAGACCAGGCTGGTGGCGAAGAACAGCGTGTAGACGACGTTGAACAGCATCAGGACGCCGTAGGTCATGGCCACCGAAGCACCGAACATGAACTGGTTGCGCGCCTTGAACGGCGTGGTCCCCGGGTCCGTGATCATGTAGTTGGTGAACAGCACGAACGCGACACCGCTCATCGGGCCGAGGGCCGAGAAGATGGCGACGTCCCACACCCAGTGCCTGATCAGCGCCTGGATCACGAACCCGCCGAGCCAGCCGACGATCAGCGCGACCTTCTTGGTGAGCATGGAGTTGATCACGGTGCCGGCGGTCGCGATGATCAGCGGGATGGCGACCCGGAAGAAGGTGTTCGCGTTCTCGGTGAACTGGTACGGCGGGGCGATGCTCGCCCAGGAGCCGAAGCAGAGCAGCGAGGCGGTGATGCCGAAGTTGGACGGGTTCATGAAGTGCCGCATCCGGCCGGCGATGGGCGCCTGGAGCGCGTGCTTGCCGGCCACGCCGACGAACACGCCGAACAGCACCGGGAGCACCTGGTTGTTGGCGTAGAACAGCATGTTCATGGCAATGCCGGTGATGTGCGAGGGCAGCAGGAACTCGTACATGCCGCGCATGCCGTTGCCGAGGAAGCGCGGGGCGCGCCGCTGGGCCCAGGCGCTGATCACCTCGAAGACGATCTCGACGGCGTAGGCGAAGAGCACCGACATGATCGGCCACAGCCAGGGCTGCTCGAAGCCCAGCAGGGTGTAGCCGAAGATGTTGAAGACGGTGATGGACGCCGCGAAGTTCCGCAGGGCCAGGTAGCGCGGGTCGGCGGCCTTGGCCGGTGCCGGTGCCGGGGGTGCGGCGGTCGTCGGGGCTGCGCTCATCGGTTCGGAACCTCCTTGGCGGCACTGGTCAGCATGAACGAGTGGGTGCCGGGGCTGAGCTGCTCGGTCTGCTCGTGGAGGCCGCCGTTGCTGTCCCGCCAGCACAGCTGCACGGTCACCGGGCCCTGCTGGTCGCCGAGTCCGAAGTGCACGTCGAAGCTGCGGAAGCCGCCGTGTCCGCTGCCGCCGTCGAGCTGCGAGACCTGGGTGCCGGACGGCGTGGTGATCCGCACGGAGGCGCCGTAGGCGGGGGAGCCGGTGTTCACCAGCCCCATCCCCGGGTCGGCGTCCGTGGACGGGCGGTACAGCCGCAGGTTCAGGTACTTGCCGGGGGACGGCGCCTTGTTGGCGTAGAAGGCCGGCGGACCCCACTGGCGGGCGATCGCGAAGTCGAGCAGACCGGTGCCGGTGGTGTCACCGGTCGCGATAGCGCGGGTCGGCGTGGGCTCCGCGATGCCGAGCTGCTTGCTGATGTTGACGAACGTGCCGCTGGCGGACCGCGCGTAGAAGGCCATCGCCTCGTCGCCGGAGAGGTCGTCCCCGGGCTGGACGTTGGGCCACATCGCGGGGTTCGACAGCAGGTCGTCGTTGGTCATGGCCATCTCCTGCAGCCACGGCCAGCGGTTGATGTTGCCCTTGACGAACCCGTCGGCCTGGAGCACCTCGAGGTTGCCGGAGTTGCGGAAGTCGGCCATCTTGGTGTCCCAGGACCAGCCCGTCCAGGCCACCCCGTGCTCCTGCGCCTCCTGGGTGAACGGCGCCACGCCCTTGCTCAGTTGGCGTTTCATGTCGGCCTGGTCCTTGGCCTGGTTGATCCAGAGGAAGTTGCTCTCCTCCAGGCCCCAGGCCGTGGTGATGTTGCTGACCATGATGTCGAACGCGCCGTTGCGGTTGATGTCGCCGAAGTCGACGCCCATGCCCTTGAACGAGCCCTTGCCGAGCACGAAGGACTTGGGAGTGGTCGAGGTGCGGCCCCCGGTGGCCTCGGTGAAGCGGATGCGGCCCGGCGTGGACTGGTTGTAGAGCAGGTGGCTGTGCCCGAAGTCGTTGGCGACGTACAGCTCGGGCAGCCCCTCGCCGGTCAGGTCGGCGCCGGCGATGGCGAGCGTCCACCCGGTGGCGGCGTCGAAGGGGATCGCGTCCTTCTCCTCGACGAAGTTGGCCTGCGGCTCGTTGCCCGAGGTCGCGCTGACCCAGCGCAGCACGTGGTCGCCGCCGGCGTTCTTGGCGTTGGACAGCGAGTTGTTCATCAGGACGTTGTTCAGCCCGTGGGGGTCGAGCACGTCCGAGTCGGGGAAGTAGTTCCCGATCACGATCGAGGGGTGCCCGCTGCCGTCCAGGTCGCCCACGTAGTCGGCGTCGGTGTTCCAGCGCGGGCCGTGGTACTTGCCGTCGATGGAGGTCGAGGGGACCAGCTCGCGCGGGACGTAGGACGTCGGCGAGGGCATGGTGGCGTCGGCCTTCGGCAGGAACAGGATCGGGGTGCGTCCCCAGTAGGTCACCAGCAGGCCCATCCGGCCGTCGCCGGTGAAGTCGCCGGGGGTGCAGCCGGTGGGCGCCATGGTGTCGTCGACCGGGAGCGGGGCCGCATCGAGGACGAAGGGGGTGAAGCGGTCCGCCTCGCGGGCGGTCGGCGTATACGTCACCACGACCTGGTTCGTGCGGGTGTCGACGATACACATGCCGTCGGCGATCCCGTGCCCGGTGAGGTCGTTGATGGCGATGCCGGCGCCGACCGAGGAGATCCAGGAGCGGATCTTCTGGTAGGACGGGTTCACGTCGCGGACGGTGCGCATGGGCTGCGCGTCGTATCCGGCCGGCATGGCGATGGGCATTTCCTGGAACGCGTACTGGGCCGCCGTCTCCTCGGCGCCGGCCACCGCGACCGATTCCCGGGTGGCGAAGAACAGTGAGGTCGCCACCACCACCGTTGCCAGGCCGGGAATGATCCTCCGGATTCGTTCTCGATACAACACATTCACCTCTCCGTGTGGAAATTGACGATGTGGTGGATCGTTGCTGGAACGTACCTCTACGAACTTGGCTGACAATTAGCCGATTCCCAGAGTCCCGCAGCGGCCGGGTCGATGCTTCTCCCGTCGTGCTGACGGCGTCAGGAATTCCCGGCCGCGGCGAGCCGGGCGCCCATTTCCCGGGCCGCGGAGAAGGCCGCCCAGAATGTCAGCTCGATCAGGGCCCGGTCGTCGGGACGTTCGTGCCGGAAGTCCGCGACGACCGACTCGTCGACCTGGTAGGACGCGAGGGCGCTGAGCAGCGCCAGCCGGCCCGCCGCGCGTTCGGCGGGCGGCAGGCCCGCCACGGCGGAATCCACCCAGCCGCGGCTCAGGCCTTTCGGCCGGCCGTCCCAGCGGGCGAGTTCGGCGCGGACCAGCCCGCGGACGGGCTCCGGCACCGTGCGCGCGCCGGCCGACTCGGCGGCGGCCGCCGCGCGGGCGAAGGCCCCGGCCACGCTCGGCGTGCCGGCGGCCCAGCCGAAGTCCGCGGGGAGGGCCGCGCCGGGCAGCAGTTCGAGCGAGCTGCCGGGCACCTGGTGCCGGCCGGTGGCCGTCCCGAGGAACCGTCCGAGCAGGGCGGAGGCCCCGCTGCGGACCGCGGGCGGCGCCGCGGTGGGGAACGGGCTGTCCGGCAGGAAGATGTTGACCATGCGGTTGAGGTGGTGGAACGTCACCGCGACCCCGACCAGCTCCGGGGCCTGCGCGGCGGGGAACGGAGCCGGCCGGGCGCCGCCCGAACCGGCCCACTCGGCGACCGGCTCCGAACCGGCCGGCTCCGGGAGGCGGCGCAGCGCCATGCTGTGCACCTCGACGCAGTACGGGCAGGAGTTGGCCGCGGAGACGGCCGTCGCGACCGCCTCCTTGAGGGCCCGGCCGGCGGAGCCGGCGGCGACCAGCGTCTCGCGCAGCATCATCCAGGAGGCCGCGAGGGCCTCCGGTGCCGGGGAGTGCAGGGCCACCGGCGGGGCGAGCATGCCGAACTCCCGCTCCATGTCGTTGTAGACCCGGCCGACGCGCTCCCCGGCGCGGGGCACCCGGACGGGGGATACGTGGCGGACCTGGTCGAGCGACCGCCGCAGTGCCGACCGGAGGACTGCTCCAGCCATCGTCGTCTCCTTCGGTTGACGGTGTCCGGGTGCGCCCGCTGGGCACGGTCAGCCGTGCTGCCGCTTCGCGGCGAGCGGGAGGACGGTCCGGCGCGCGGTGTCGCCCGCGCCCGGGCCGGGGGCCCCGTAGCCGACCTTGACGCCGCGCTGCTGGGCGGCCCGGACGATGCCGGGGATGGCGCGCTCGGCGAGCGCGGAGATGGTCAGTGCCGGGTTGACGGTCAGTGCGCCGGGCACGGCGGAGCCGTCCGTGACGAAGATGCCCGGGTGGCCGCGGAGTTCGTGGCGGTCGTCCAGTGCCGAGGTGGCCGGGTCGTCGCCGATCCGGCAGGAGGCCAGCGGGTGGACGGTGTACGCGCCGACCAGGTCGTTGGTCCACGGCATCACCCGGGCGAGGCCGTCCCGCTCCAGGATCGACTTGACCACGGCGTCGGTCTCGTCCCAGGCGCGCAGCGTGTTGGGCGTCGGGCGGTAGCTGAGCGGGCCGGTGCCCAGCATCTGCTGGGAGATCCGGGTGGCGTTGCCGGTGGGCGGCGGCGGGCCGAAGACCCCCTCGTTGTCGTCCTCGATCATGGTGAAGACGGTCAGCCAGGACTGCCACTGCCGGACCAGGTCCTTCTTCTCCACGCCGAACCACGAGGGGCCGGCCGCATCGGGCACCTGGGCCAGGATGGTGCCGAAACCGGGGGGGAAGTAGAGCTGCTCCAGCGAGTACCGGTGGTACTCGGGCAGGTTGCCGTCCAGGTTGTCCCAGCTGGCGACCACCGGGCCCTTGCCGATCTGGTTCGCCGCGTACGCCCGGCCGTCGCCGCGGTCCAGGCCGAGCAGTTCGGCGGCCTTCTCCTCGTTGATGACGGCGGTGTTGAGTCGTTCCCCGTTGCCGGAGAAGTACCGGCCCACCGCGTACGGCATCGGGCCGAGCTCGGCCTCCGAGCGCTTGAGGATGACGGGTGTGGCGCCCGCCCCGGCGGCCAGCACCACGATCTTGGCCTCGATGACGCCGTGGCCGACCTGCTCCCGGTAGTCGACCTCGTCCACCACGTTGTAGTGCACCCGGTAGCCGCCGTCGTCGGTCCGTTCGAGGCGCTGGACCTCGTGCAGCGGTCGGATCTCGGCGCCGTGCGCGAGCGCGCCGGGCAGGTAGTTGAGCAGCAGGGAGCGCTTGGCGTCGAAGCGGCAGCCCGCCATCATCCAGTTGCAGTTGGTGCACTTGGTGTTGTCGACCGCGACCGGGACGGGATTGGCGGTGCGCCCGGCGTGGTCGCAGGCGGCGGCGAACAGTCCGCCGGCGAAGCTGACGTCCTTCCAGTCCTGCTTGGTGATCGGCAGGGCGTCCGTCACCACGTCGTACCAGGGGTCCAGGGTGTCGCGGTTGATCGCGGCGGGCCACATCCGCCGGCCGATGCCGCCGCGGCGCTCGAAGACGAACCGCGGTGCGCGGGGCATCGCGGCGAAGTAGACGACGCTGCCGCCGCCGACGCAGTTTCCGCCGAGCAGGCTCATGCCGTCGCCGACCACGAAGTCGAAGATCCGGGTGTAGGACGAGCCGAGCAGGAAGTCGTGCTCGAACTCGTCGGCTTTCAGCCAGGGTCCGCGCTCCAGCACGACCACCTTCGCGCCGCCCGCGGCGAGGTGGTAGGCCGCGATGGCGCCGCCGAATCCGCTGCCGACCACCAGGACGTCGGTGCGCTCGCTACTGCTCATGCCGGGCTCCCTGAGGCCGTAGTGTCCGGGTGCGAGTCGGCCAGCTGGCGGCCGTAGGTGAAGTCCGAGAACCGCCAGAGGCCGTCGGCGCCGGGCTTGCTGAAGCCCATCGCGGTGAGCCCCGGGTGGTCGTCCGCCATGGCCTCGGAGGTGTGCCGGTGGGCGCCGGTGTCGTAGGCCATGTTGCAGAACAGCGCCAGGAGCACCCACAACGGCCGCTCGGGGTGCGCGACCGCGGTCAACCGCCGCACCAGCTCGGTGCGGTGGACGAAGGGAAGTGCGACGAAGGCGGGCACGGACGCGTCCAGGTCCAGTGCGTGCTCGGCCGCGTAGGTGTCGGCGTGCGCGTTCAGCGCGACGGCGAAGTTGGGCAGGTCGGGGGCGAGTCCCGTCCCCGGCAGCTCCAACAGGTCGATGGCGCCGGCGACCACCGCGCCACCGCCCTCGGCCGCCCCGGCCACCGCACGGTCGGTGGGGGAACGTTTCTCGCCAGGGACGATGGTGTCCGCGAACGCTTCCAGGGTGATCGTCCTGCCCTGCTCTTCTTCTGAAGTGCCGGATGGCAACGGCTCTCCTCCTGTTCATCGGCGGTGCCGCATTGGGCAATAGGGGAATCGGCCGGTCATTAACCGGGGCCGAAGTTTGAAACCGACTGGAGCCGGAAAGACATTTCTACCGGCACGTACGGTGCGTTGGCCGGTCGTTTCCCGCCCGGTATGGTTTCGCAGCCTCCATCGTGCTGACGAGGCGCTCAGGCTGCATCTTCCGCGTTGCTGCCTGGCTTCGGGAGGATGGCCGGAGTGTAAAGTTACCGGCCAGTATGGCCATTATCGATCGTTGGTCGAGCACAATCGCACTGCTATGGTATTTAATCAACAATCGACCCGAAGCGCCCGCGTCCGGTTGTGTAAGAGGGGACGTTTGTGGTCGATGGCCGATGGGCAGCTCTCGGATTCGCGATGTCCGAGAGGCATCGGTATGGAGTGTTTCCCGGAAAGTTTTCACTTCTCCGGACAGCCCTGTACTGGAGGTTCGATGGACGACCCCAGAACCACCACGAAGTCGGCGATAGAGCAGGCCGTCTTCCGCGCCGTGGAGGCCATGAGCGCGAATATCGGTGAGCCGCTCACGATTGACGACATGGCACGCACCGCGATGTACAGCAAGTTCCATTTCTCGCGGGAGTTCCAGCGGGTCACCGGTGTCTCCCCGCGGCGTTTCCTGTCCGCTCTCCGGTTGCAGGAGGCGAAGCGATTATTGGTCGAGACGGCGATGACCGTGACCGAAATCAGCCACCGTGTGGGCTACACCAGCGTGGGCACTTTCAGCTCCCGCTTCGCCAGCAGCGTGGGAGTCTCCCCCACCGCGTACCGCCAGCTCGGCGGATTCACCACCGAGATCAGGACGCAGAACCAGCCGGTCGTGCGCGAGGGCGGCCGCAGTTCGACGTTGTACGGCGAGGTGCGGGCGCCGCTCACGGGAGATCTCGGACTCATCTTTCTGGGCCTCTTCCCCGGTCGGATCCCGCAGGGCCGCCCGGTGGGCTGCGCGATACAGACCAGGCCGGGCCCGTTCGTGTTCGAGAACGTCCCGCCCGGCAGCTGGTACCTGCTCGGCCATTCCGTCCCCCGGGGAATGGGCGAGAAGATGGTGCCGGACCAGCAGGTCTGGGTGGCCTCGGTCGGTCCGATCGAGGTGCGCCCGGACGTGCCGGTGCTGCCGATCGACTTCCGCTTCCGTGCCAAGCGCACCCTGGACCCGCCGGTCCTGCTGGCGCTGCTCGACGTGCGGCCGGAGGCGATCTGGCGCAGTGAGGTGACCAATAGGGCGGGCTGAGCGCCGGCCCCGCAACACGGAACAGCGGTGCGGCCGAAGATCCGGCCGCACCGCTGTTCCGGTGTGTTGCGAGGGTCGGCGCGCCAGGAGGCCGGCGCGTCAGGGTCAGCGCATCGGGTGCGCCGTCATCGGCAGCCCGCCGCGTACGCGCAGCGAGAGCATCGGCTCGGCCACCACGCGGTAGCCGGGGACGAGGCTCAGCCGCAGCTCGCGGGAGAGCAGCGCCACGGTGAACACCGCCTCCATCAGCCCCAGGCTGTTGCCGACGCAGAACCGCGGTCCGGCGCCGAACGGGATGTAGGCGTACCGCGGCCGCCCGCCCGAGTGCGCCGGGTCGAAGCGGTCCGGTCGGAACTGCTCCGGTGCGTCCCAGAACTCCTGGTGCCGGTGCAGCGTGTACGGGCAGATCAGGACGTCCGCGCCGGCCGGCACCGGGTACCCGCCGATCTCGTCGGCGGCCTGGGCCTGGCGCGGCAGGATCCACACCGGCGGGTACAGCCGCATGACCTCCTCGACCACCTGCATCGTGTAGGTCAGCCGGTGCAGGTCCTGGTACTCCGGCAGCCGGTCGCCGAGCACCTCCACCGCCTCGGCGTGCAGCCGCTCGCGGACCTCGGGGTGCCGGTCCACCAGGTAGAGGGTCCAGCCGAGCGTCGAGGCCGTGGTCTCGTGCCCGGCCAGCAGCAGTGTGGTCAGCTCGTCGCGCATCCGCTGGACGCCGACCCGCGGATCGGGCTCCGCCCGGGTGGACGTCACCAGCCGGGCGAGCGCGTCCTCCTTGCCGGCCAGGTCGCCGGTGCGGGCCACCCGCTCCGCCACCAGGTGGTCGACCGTCTGCTCCAGGGTCTGCCGGGCCCGGCGGAAGCGCAGCTGGTGCGGCAGCGGCACCCACATCGGCACCGAGCTCATGGTGACCATCTCGAACATCGCCTGGTCCTGCACGGCCTCGAAGGCCTCGCCGAGGCCGTGCACGGACCCGAGGTCGGCGTCCAGGAGGGTGCGTCCGAGGACCCCGAGGGTGAGGGCGGTGAACTCGTCGACCACGTCGACCGGTCCGCCGCCCTCGAAGGTCCGCAGCCGGGCGACGAGCTTGGCCGCCTCCTCGGCCACGATCCCGGCCTGTTGTCCGATCCGCTTGGCCTGGAAGGCCGGCTGGACCACCTTGCGCTGCTTCTGCCAGAGCGCGCCCTCGCTGGTCAGCAGGCCGTCGCCGAGGGCGCGCCTGGCCTGCTGGAGGCCGATGCCCTTGTGGTAGTTGGCGGCGTGGTCGGCGAGCACCCGCTTGGCGTGGTCCGGGTGGTTGAAGAAGTACAGGGTCTTCGGGCCGACCCTCATCCGGACGGCGTCGCCGTACCGGCGCGCCGCCGAGGTCATCAGGGCGAGCCGGTCCCCGGCCAGCTGCCGCAGCAGGCCGGGCATCTCCCGGCGGGCGGGGCCGGGCATCGGCCCGGCGGTACGGGGCGTCGTCATGGCCGGTCGACACCCCCCGGCGCGGCGAACTCCGCGGCGATCGCCTGCCGCCAGACCTCGTAGGCGGGCTTCCCGGCCGTCGCGACGGCGGCCTGCCGGGCGTCGTGGGTGATCTGGGCGGCCTCGGCCGGCGCCTGGCCGCAGAGGATCCCGGTGGCGACCGCGGTGTGCGGCACCAGCAGTCCGGCCCGGATCCTCGCCTCGGCCGCGAAGGCGCTGCCCTGGGCGACCATCGGCTGGTGCACCCCGGCGCGCTCCCGCAGCACCAGCAGTTCGTCCTGCTCGGCGCCGCCCGCGTAGCTGGCCGCCAGTCCGGCGCCGCTGTAGAGGTCGCCGCGGCGGTGCTGCGGGAACTTCTCGATCATGGTCGCGACCAGGTCGGCCTCGGTGCCGCCGATGAACCACAGGGCCCGGCCGATGCCCTGGTCGATCGCGTTGGGGACGTAGCCGGGGTGGTCGTGCGCCGGCCAGGGCAGCCCGACGTCCTGGTACTGGCCGTGGACGTAGCGGTCGGTGCGGAAGTACGCCTGGTGGAACCCGTAGCCGTCCAGGACCAGCCAGCGCAGCAGCGGGTCGATCCGGTCGATGTCGGGCCAGCGGAACCGGGGCAGCCGGGCCATCGCCCAGCCGATCCCGACGTACACCATGTAGTTGTGGCGGTCGCCGCGTCCGGCCAGGAACCGGTCGACCGAGCCCCGGCCGCCGAACGGGAGGCCGTCGAGCATCGCGAAGCCCATGCCGGCGCCCTCGTAGGCGAATCCGCGGAACTGGGTCGGGATGCGTTCCAGCCGCTCCTCGGCCTCGGCCGTGGTGCGGGCCTCCATCGCGTGGCCGTAGCCCTCCAGGAACGTCCGGCCGACGGTTTCCAGGAGGTCCTGCGCAGCTCGGTTCTTCTTGTGGAAACCGCGGGTGTCGAGCAGGGTTTCCCGGGTGTTCGGGGTCAGTATCCGGCGCCTCAGCGTGCGCCAGGAGTTCGGCACGGAGTGCTCCTTCCATGGTTTTCGGGCGGGGTCGGGAATTCCGTCATCCGAGATCGGAGAACTCGTTGCGGACCCGGCTCCGCCACAGCTCGTAGGCGGGGTGCGAACCGTCGCCGGAATGCGCGGTGCCGTCGTCCGCGATCTTCACCGCCTGCTCGACCGAGCGGCCGGTCAGCACCTCGATGGCGGCCGCCGAGTGCGGCGGCACGTAGCCGGAGTACTCCCGGGCGCGGATCGCGAAGACGGCGCCCTGGGCCAGCTCGGCCCGGCGCCCGCCGGCCGCCGAACGCAGCGCGGCCAGGCCCTCGTTCGGGCAGCCGCCGGCGAAGGTCGCGGCCAGCCCGACCCCGCTCCACAGGTCCGGCTGCCGGTGCCCGGGGAACCGCCCGACCGCGGCCGCCACCTGCTCCGGGTGCCCGCCGTGGATGAACCAGAGGGCCCGTCCGATCCCCTGGTCCACCGCCCGCGGGAAGTACTCCTTGGAGCCCTGCCAGGGGTAGGGCGCCGGCACGTACTGCCGGTCCACCCAGCGCCCGGTGTCGAAGTAGGCGCGGTCGAAGGCGTAGCCGTCCACCGCGAGCCAGCTCATCACCGGGTGGTAGGGCGTCCCGGACAGGTCCGGCAGCACCTTCTTCCAGAGCGGCCGCGGCAGCCGGGCCATCGCGAAGCCGATGCCGATGTAGGCCAGGAAGACGTGCGGCTGGCCCGGGCCGAGCAGGAGGTCCCTGGTCCGGGTGCCGCCCGCGGTGGCGTCCAGGACGGTGAAGGCCATCACCGCGCCCTCGTAGGCGAACCCGCGCTGCTCCGGCTCGACCAGGCTCAGCCGGCGCTCGATCTCCCACTGGTCGCGGACGTCCATGCCCCACTCGAAGCCGCAGACCACCGCCTGCGGCACCGCCTCCAGGTGCCGGGTGGCCTCGGTCGGGGCGACCGGGAAGCCGCGCCGGGCGAATGTCACCTCTGCCAGCTGCGGTGCCAGTACCAGCCGTCGCATTGATCCGAGCAGTGTCGGCACTATCGTCTCCTGCCCTAGCCATGAGGGGTGGGGGAGTCTCCATGCTGGGTGTCCCGTCGGCCGGCGCGCTTCTCCCGTCTTGCGCTGGTCGCGGGCGGGCCGGGCCGCCGCGGCGGGAAAATTACGGCGTTATGCGATAACCCTGTGATAATCCTGTTATGTAAAAACAGTTCGATACATAACGATGGAAAGCATGCTGGAAGAAGACCGCCGCGGTGCGCAGCGGGCATGCTCGATCCGATCGCTCCAGGTCATTCGACTGGCGAAGTTCGGAGGCGATAAACAAATGGACAACAGCCGGATAGCAATCATCGGAATCGGGCTGCGTTACCCGGGAGCGGCCGGGCCCGAGGAACTCTGGGAGGACATCCTCGGCGGCCGCCGGGCCTTTCGGCAGCTCCCCGACGAGCGGATGAACAAGGCCGACTACTGGTCCCCCGACCCGGCCGCGCCCGACCGCTTCTACGCCGCCAAGGCGGCGGTCCTGCGCGACTACGAGTTCGACCGCATCGCGTACAAGGTGGCGGGCAGCACCTACCGCTCCACCGACCTGACCCACTGGCTCGCGCTGGACACCGCCGCCCGCGCACTGGCCGACGCGGGATTCGCCGAGGGCGCCGGGCTGCCCAACCGGACCACCGGCGTGGTCATCGGAAACAGCCTCACCGGGGAATTCTCCCGCGCCAACCTCATGCGGCTGCGCTGGCCGTACGTCCGCCGCACGGTGGCCGCCGCGCTCCAGGCCAAGGGCTGGGACGAGGAGGAGACCGGGAGTTTCCTGCGCGAACTCGAAGGCCGCTACAAGGCGCCCTTTCCGGAGATCGACGAGGACACCCTGGCCGGCGGTCTCGCCAACACCATCGCGGGGCGGATCTGCAACTACTTCGACCTCGGCGGTGGCGGCTACACCGTCGACGGCGCCTGCTCCTCCTCGCTGCTCTCGGTCGCCACGGCCGCCGGCGCACTCGCCCGCGGCGACCTCGACCTGGCCGTCGCGGGCGGCGTCGACCTCTCCATCGACCCCTTCGAGGTGATCGGCTTCGCCAAGACCGGCGCGCTGGCCACCGGCGAGATGAAGGTCTACGACCGCGGCTCCAACGGCTTCTGGCCCGGCGAGGGCGCCGGCATGCTGGTGCTGATGCGCGAGGCCGACGCCGTCGCCCAGGGCCGCCGGATCTACGCCACCGTCACCGGCTGGGGCGTCTCCTCCGACGGCAAGGGCGGCATCACCCGGCCCGAGGCCGACGGCCACCGGCTCGCGATCGCCCGCGCCTACCAGCGCGCGGGGTACGGCGTGCAGACGGTCTCCTACTTCGAGGGGCACGGCACCGGCACCGCCCTCGGCGACGCCACCGAGATCGCCGCCCTCTCCGCCGCCCGCCGCGCGGCCGACCCCGCCGCCCGCCCGGCCGCGCTCAGCACGGTCAAGGGCAACTTCGGGCACACCAAGGCGGCGGCCGGGGTGGCCGGTCTGATCAAGGCCGCCCTCGCGGTGCACCACCAGGTGATCCCGCCGGCTTCCGGCCACCACGACCCGCACCCCGGCCTGCTCGGCGACGAGGCCGCGCTCTACGTGCCGAGCGAGGCCGGACTGTGGCCGGCCGACCAGCCGGTCCGGGCGGGCGTCTCCGCGATGGGCTTCGGCGGCATCAACACCCACGTCGCCGTCGAACAGGCCCCGGGCGCCGCCCGCCGCGGCGAGCTCGACCCCGGCACCCGCGCGATCGTCGCCGGACGCCAGGACGCCGAGCTGCTGCTGCTGGACGCCGAGGACGCCACCGGGCTGCGCGAACGCGTCGAGCGCCTGAGCGCCACGGCCGCCAAGCTCTCCTACGCCGAACTCGCCGACCTGGCAGCGCAGCTGGCCGGACAACTGGCCGACCGGCCGCTGCGCGCGGCCGTGGTCGCCGGCTCCCCCGAGGAGGCCGGGCGCGGCCTGCGCTCGCTCGCCGGCCTGCTCGACGAGGACTACGACGGGCGGCTGGTCTGCGCCGAGGGCGTCTACCTGGCCCGGCCCGAGACCGCCCCCAGGATCGCCTACCTCTTCCCCGGCCAGGGCTCCGGGCGCGGCACCGTCGGCGCCATGCGGCGCCGCTTCGCCGCGGCCGACGAGGTCTACCGCAGCGCCGGACTGCCCGCAGGCGGCGACCAGGTGGCCACCGAGGTCGCCCAGCCCCGGATCGTCAGCGGCTCGCTGGCCGCGCTGCGGGTGCTGGCCGAGCTGGGCATCGAGGCGGGCACCGCGGTCGGCCACAGCCTGGGCGAACTGACCGCCCTGCACTGGGGCGGCGCGCTCGACGCCGAAGGGGTGCTCCGGCTCGCGGCCGTCCGCGGCCGGGTGATGGCCTCCGCGAGCAAGGGCGGCGGAGCGATGGCCGGCCTGGCCACCGACCCCGACCGGGCCCGGGAGCTCGCCGCGGGCGAGGACACGGTGATCGCGGGATACAACGGCCCCAAGCAGACCGTGATCTCCGGCGCCGCCGACGCGGTCGACCGGGTCTGCCGGGCGGCCGCGGCCGCCGGTGTCACCGCCACCCGGATCAACGTCTCGCACGCCTTCCACTCACCCCTGGTCGAGCCCGCCGCCGGGGCGATGACCGACCGGCTGGCGGAGTTCGACTTCGCGCCGCCGGTGCGCACCGTGGTCTCCACCGTCACCGGGGAGCCCGTCGAACCGGCGGCCGACCTGCGGGCCCTGCTGCGCGACCAGGTGCTCCTCCCGGTGCGGTTCCACGAGGCCGCCGCGAAGGCCGCCGCCGAGGCGGACCTGGTCATCGAGGTCGGTCCGGGCCGGGTGCTCACCGGACTGCTCGCCGAGATCGCCCCCGGGCGGCCGGTGCTGCCGACCGACACCGACAGCGCCTCGCTGACCGCGCTGCTGCGGGTCCTCGGCGCCGCGTACGCCGCGGGCGCACCGGTGCGCACGGCCGCGCTCTTCGCCGACCGGCTGGTCCGCCCGCTGGACCTCGACCGGGAGCCGGTCTTCCTGGCCAGCCCCTGCGAGGCCGCGCCGGCCAGCGACCTCGGCCGCCCGGCCGCGGACGAGGAGGCCCCCGCCCAGGACGCCGGGACCACCGGCGACGGCGAGTCGGTGCTCGAACTGCTGCGCCGCCTGGTGGCCGACCGGGTGGAGCTCCCGCTGGAGGCCGTCACCGCGCACACCCACCCGCTGGACGACCTGCACCTCAGCTCCATCACCGTCGGGCAGATCGTCAACTCGGCGACCAAGGCGCTGAATCTGCCGCTGCTCGCGGCGACCCCCAACTATGCCACCGTCCGGCTCGGCGAACTGGCCGAGATCATCGGCCAGTTGGCCGAGGACGCGGAGGAGGGCGGCAGCCCGGCCGGTGAACTGCCGGGAGTGGCGCCCTGGGTACGGCCGTTCGCGCTCGACTACGTCGAGACCGCGCCGGTCCGGGAGGTGCCTGCCGGTGGTGTGGTGCCCGGGCAGTGGACCGTGCACGCCGCCCCCGGCCACCGGCTGGCCGAGCCGCTGCGGGACGCCCTCGCCGCGGCCGTCGGCGGCGGCGGTGTGCTGCTCTGCCTGCCCGCCGAGGACGGCGCCGACCAGGTCGAACTCCTGCTGACAGCCGCCCGCGAGGTGCTCGCCGCACCCCTGGGGACCAGGTTCGTCCTGGTGCAGGGCGCGCTCGGGGCCGCCGGCCTCGCCCGCACCCTGCACCTGGAGTCCCCGGACACGCCGGTCACCGTGGTCGACCTGGCGGACCCGGACCTGGCCGAGGACCTCGACCGGACCGTGGCCCGGGTGGTCGCGGAGGCGGCCGCGAACCCCGGGTACACCGAGGTCCGCTACCGGGCCGACGGCACCCGGACCGTCCCCGTGCTCACCGCGCGCCCGCTGCGCCCGGCGGAGCCGTCCGCGACCCCGCTGGACGCCTCGGACGTGCTGCTGGTGACCGGCGGCGGAAAGGGCATCACCGCCGAGTGCGCACTGGCCATGGCCGGCGACTCCGGCGCCGCCCTCGCCCTGATCGGCCGCGCCGACCCCGCCGAGGACGCCGAACTCGCGGCCAACCTGGAGCGGTTCGCGGCAGCCGGGGTCCGCCACCGCTACGAGCGCGCGGACGTCGGCTCCGCCGAGCAGCTGTCCGCCGCGGTCGCCCGGATGGCGGACGCACTCGGACCGGTCACCGCCGTGCTGCACGGCGCAGGCCGCAACGAGCCGGCCGCGCTCACCGGTCTGACGCCGGAGCGGTTCCGCGAGACCCTGGCCCCGAAGGTGGCCGGCCTGCGGAACGTGCTGGCCGCCGTGGACCAGGACCGGATCAAGCTGCTGATCACCTTCGGCAGCATCATCGGACGGGCGGGCCTGCGCGGTGAGGCGCACTACGCCACCGCCAACGACCGGATGACCGAACTGACCGTGCGCTTCCGGGACGAGCACCCGCAGTGCCGGGCGCTGGCCCTGGAGTGGTCGGTCTGGTCCGGCGCCGGGATGGGCGAACGGCTGGGCGTCGTCGAGGCGTTGACCCGGGCCGGCATCACCCCGATCTCCACCGAGAACGGGGTCGAGATCCTCCGCCGGGTGCTCGCCGACCCCTCGGCCGGGCCCGTGCTGATGGTCAGCGGCCGGACGGGCGGACCGCCCACGCTCAACCTGCCCGCCGCCGAACTGCCGCTGGGCCGCTTCGTGGAGCGCGTCGCGGTGCACTACCCGGGCGTCGAGCTGGTCACCGAGGCCGAGCTCTCCGAAGGCGCCGACCCGTACCTGGGCGACCACCTGCTGGAGGGCGACCTGCTCTTCCCGGCGGTGCTCGGCATGGAGGCCATGACCCAGGTCGCGGCCGCGGTCGGCGGGCACGACGGGCCGCCCCTGCTGGAGGACGTCGAGTTCCGCCGGCCGATCGTGGTGCGGCCCGGGGGCTCGACCACCATCCGGCTGGCGGCCCTCGTCCGGGACGGCGAGACGGTCGAGGTGGTGCTGCGCAGCGAGGAGACCGGCTACGCCGCCGACCACTTCCGGGCCGTCCTGCGCTTCCCGCGCCCGGAGCCGACCGACGAACGGCCGCCCGTCGAGGAGCGGCTGCCGGTCGTCCCGGTCGACCCGGTGACCGAGCTCTACGGCGGCGTGCTGTTCCAGGGCAAGCGGTTCCAGCGCCTGATGGCCTACCGGCGGGCCGCGGCCCGGCACGCGCTGGCGGAGATCTCCACCAGTACGCCGGCCGCCTGGTTCGCGGGCTTCCTGCCGCAGCCGCAGCGCCTGGCCGACCCCGGCACCCGGGACGCGATGATGCACGCGCTGCAGTGCTGCGTCCCGGACGCCACCCTGCTGCCGGAGAGCATCGGGCGCCTGTGGCTCGCCGACCCGGCCGAGCAGAGCAGTGACTACGTGCTGCTCGACGCCCGCGAGCGGGAGCAGGACGGCGACCGCTACGTCTACGACCTCGACGTGCGGGCCCCCGACGGCCGGCTGGTCGAGCGCTGGGAGGGCCTGGCCCTGCGCGCCGTCCGCCGGCGGGACGGCGCCGGACCGTGGGTGCCCTCGCTGCTCGGCTCCTACCTGGAGCGGTCGCTGGAGCGGGTGCTCGGCGGAAGCCGCGCGGTCGTGGTGGAGCCGGACCCGGAGGGCGGGGCCGACCGGCGCGCCCAGTCCGAACTGGCGGTCGGCCGGGCGCTCGGCAGGCCCGTCGAGCTGCACCACCGGCCCGACGGGAAGCCGGAGGTGGCCGGAGCGGAGGTCTCCGCCTCGCACGCCGCGGGGCTGACCTTCGCGGTGGTCGGGCAGGGACGCCTCGGCTGCGATGTGGAGAGCGTGGTGGAGCGCGGCGCCGACGACTGGGCCGGGCTGCTGCCGGCCGGCCTGCTCGCCGTCCGGGACCTGCTCGCCGCCGAGACGGGTGAGTCCGCCTCGACGGCCGGGACCAGGATGTGGGGGGCGCTGGAGTGCCTGCGCAAGACCGGGGCGACGAGCGAGGCGGTCACCCTGGAGCGGGTCCACCCCGACGGCTGGGTGGAGCTCGGCGCGGGGGACGCCAGGATCGCCACCTGGGTCACCGCGGTCAACGACCGGCCCGAGCCGGTGATGTTCGCCGTCCTGATCGGTACCGCGCTGAACGGAGGTGTGCGCTGATGGCCGACTACTACGAGATCCGGCACGTGGTGGGCTTCGAGGAGACCAACCTCGTCGGCAACGTCTACTACGTGAACTACCTGCGCTGGCAGGGGCGCTGCCGGGAGATGTTCCTCAAGGAGAAGGCGCCGGGGGTGCTGGTCGACCTCCAGGACGACCTCAAGCTCTTCACGCTCAAGGTGGAGTGCGAGTTCTTCGCCGAGATCACCGCCTTCGACGAGGTGTCCGTCCGGATGCGGCTGGACGAACTGACCCAGACGCAGATCCAGTTCAGCTTCGAGTACGTGCACCTGACGGACACCGGCGAGCACCCGGTCGCCCGCGGCCGCCAGCGGATCGCCTGTATGCGGGGGCCGAACACCGCGACCGTCCCGGCCCGGGTGCCGGAGGAGCTGCGGCAGGCGCTGGCGCCGTACGCGACCGGGGTGGCGATGGCGGGGAGGGCGCGGTGAGCGAGGACGCGGTCCGCGGCGCCGCGGTGGCCGAACCGTCCGGCGGCTGGCCGCCGCCGTGGGAGCCGCGGCCGGTCCGCGAACAGGACGGCGCCGGGCGCAGCGCGCTGCGGGATGCCATGGCCCGGTTCGGGACCGGGATCACGGTACTGACCACGGGCGGCGCGACCACCCACGGGATGACCGCCAACGCCTTCAGCTCGGTCTCGCTCGAACCGCCCATGGTGCTGTGCTGCGTGGCCCGGACGGCGGAGATGCACGAGGCGATCGTCTCCTCGCGGTCCTTCGCGGTCAACGTGCTGGGCGGCCGCCAGGAGCGGATCGCCCGCCACTTCGCCGACCGGCGGCGGCCGCGCGGCGTGGCCCAGTTCGAGGGGATCGACTGGTGGCCGGGCAAGCACACCGGCGCGCCGCTGTTCGCAGGCTCGCTCGCCTGGCTGGAGTGCCGGCTGGTCGAGGTGCACGACGGCGGCGACCACTCGATCTTCCTCGGCGAGGTGCTGGAGGCGGAGTGGAGCGCCGAGAGCGAGGCGCTGCTCTTCCTGGGGGGCGGCTTCCACCGGCTCGGCTGGGAGCCCCGGTGACGGCCCGGCGCGAGGGCGGGCGGCGGGCCCGGCGGGCCGAGGGGAGCGCCAAGCCGGCTGGCGGCCAGGCCGCCAGGCCGCCGGAGGCCGCGCTCGGCCGGGCGCTCGCCGCCTGGCCGGTCCTGGGGGAGCGGCTCCTGGAGATGGAGGAGTTGACGCGATGCTGGTCGCTGTGACGGGCGGCACCGGATTCGTCGGTGCGCATTCGGTGGCCGACCTGCTGCGGCGCGGCCACCAGGTGCGGCTGCTGGTCCGGGACCGGTCCGCGGTGGCCCGCGCGCTGGCGCCGCTCGGGATCGATCCGGCGGCGGTCGAGACGGTGGTCGGCGAGGTCACCGACCGGCGCCGGGTGGCCGAGGCGGTCCGCGGTGCGCAGGGCGTCCTGCACGCCGCGTCGGTCTACTCCTTCGACAGCCGGCAGCGGGAGGCGATCGGGCGCACCAACGAGCACGGCACCGAGCTGGTGCTCGCGCAGGCCCTGCGGGCGGGCGCCGAGCGGATCGTCCACGTGTCCAGCGTGGGGGCGCTGTTCCCGACCGGCGGCGCCCCGCTGCGCGAGGAGAGCCCGGTCGGGGCGCCCGCCGAGCCGTACCTGGCGAGCAAGGCCGCGGCGGAGCGGATCGCCCGGCGGCACCAGCAGGACGGTGCCCCCGTGCTGATCAGCTATCCGCCGGCGCTGCTCGGGCCGCACGATCCCCGGCTCGGTGACCAGACGGCCCGGCTGCGCGACGTGCTGCGCGGTCTGATGCCGGTCTGGCCGCTCGGCGGGTTCCCGGTCGGCGACGTCCGGGACACGGCCGCACTGCACGCCGAGCTGATGACCGCACCGCGGACCGGCTCGGACCGCTACTTCGGTCCGAGTGCGTTCCTGCCCACCCGGCAGTACGTGCGGACGCTGCGGGAGGTCACCGGGCGGCGGCTGCCGACCGCCTTCCTCCCGGCCCGGGCGGTGCTGCCGGTCGGCCGGCTGGTCGGGCTGCTCCAGCCGTACTGGCCCTGGCACCTCCCGGCGGAGTACGGGGCGGTGTACACCTGCGTGCACGCCACGCCGGTGGACGCCGCCGCCGGCACCGCCGGGCTGCCCGCCCGGGGCGTCGCCGAGACGATGGCGGACACGGTGCGCTGGCTGCACCGCAGCGGTCGGCTGACCGATCGGCAGGCGGGCCTGCTCGCGGCCGGGAGGGGGCCGGAGCCGACCGGCTGAGGCCGGGCCGGCCGGTCAGTCGGCCGACCGTACGTCTGCGAGGCGCTGTCCGGAGGCCGCCACCGACCTGGTGGCGGCCTCCGGCTCGTCCCCGGCGCCGATCATCAGGCTGACCAGCTGGGCCTCGAAGCAGCGGTCCGCGTCGAGCGGGTCGATCAGGTAGCCGCCGAGCTCCAGGGTGACCAGGCCGTGCACCGCGATCCACATCTGGCTGGCCGTCATCTCCGGCTGGACGGTGGAGAACCGGCCGGCCGCACCGCACCGGACGGCGCACTCGACGGCGTGCAGCAGCGTGTAGCGGCCGGCCTGCCGGTCCTCCTCGCTGAGCGAGAAGCCGGCCAGCGAGGAGCCGCCGAACATCACCGAGTAGAGGTGGGAGTTGGCGAGCGCGTTGCGGCGGTACGCCCGGCCCAGCAGCGCCATGTCGGCGACCGGGTCGTCGGTCGCGCCGACCGCGTTGAGGTGCTGCTCCAGCCGGACGAAGCCCTCCCGGACCATCGCCCGGACCAGTCCGCTCATGCCGCCGAAGTGGGTGTAGAGGGCCATGGTCGAACTGCTGGCCTCGGCGGCGACCCGCCGGGCGGAGAGGGCGCGAGGTCCGTGCTCGGAGAGCAGCCGGGCGGCGACGTCCAATAGTCCCGCACGAATGCTGGGGTCTGACCTTCGCGGGCTCATACCGAACAGTCTTCCACGTCGTATCACCGAATAGATGACATCGTTATGCGAACCCGCGCCGTGCGGCCAACAGTGCAATCTGCAAGAAGAACAGGCCGGTTGGCGCCCCGCTGACCTCCCTCTTTCGGCAGGCTGGAAGGTTTGCCGGCGGTGATTCCCGGACCTTGCGGCCGGGGGGGGGGCAGACCCGTCGCCATGGTCCCGTCGTCCGACCGGCGTCCCACCGGCGGGCGGCCTGCGGAGTGCGACGGCCCGGCGCCGCCGGATCAGCAGGCAGGGAGAAGGGTGGCAGTCCTGCGCGACCGATACTGGAACTGCCGCCACGGTGCCCATGAACACGGTGCCCGTGAGCACGTGCCCGTGAGAACGATGCCCGTCAACACGGTGCCCATCAACACGGTGTCCATGAAGTGGCCGGTGTACGGCGCAAGTTCCAGTCTCATCGAGCGAGAGGAACCGTCGCGTGACCGTATCGAGGGATGTCATCGCCGACCTGGTGGCCGAGGGCGCGGAGGTCGACCGCCTGGTGGCCGATCTGACCGACGCCGAGTGGGAGCTGCCCACCCCGGCGGAGGGGTGGACGGTCGCCCACCAGGTCGCCCACCTGGCCGCCACCTTCCGGATGGCCGCCACCGCGGCCGGCCGTCCCGCCCTGTTCGAGGCCCAACTCGGGCAGATGGGCTCCGACTTCAACGCGGCCATCCAGGCCGTGCTGCTGCCCTACCTGGAGGGCCCGCGGTCCGGCCTGCGGGACAAGTGGCGGGCCGAGCGGGACGGGGCCGAGCAGGCCCTGGCCGCGGTGCCGGCGGGTCAGCTGGTGCCCTGGCTGGTCCGGTCGATCCCCGCACCGGTGCTGGCCGCCGCCGGGATGATGGAGCTGTTCGGCCACGGCCAGGACATCGCCGACACCCTCGGGGTGAAGCGCGAGCACACCGACCGGCTGGAGGCGCTGGTCGAGTTCATCACCCGGGTCTGGGACTTCGGCTACCACGCGCGCGGCCTGGCCGTGCCCGAGGTGCAGTTCCGCTTCGAGATCACCTCGCCGTCGGGTGCGCTGTGGGCCTACGGTCCTGCCGACTCCGAGCAGCGGATCTCCGGTTCGGCCGCCGACCTCTGTCTGCTGGCCACCCGGCGCCGCCACCGCGACGACCTCGGGCTCACCGCGGTGGGCGAGGAGGCCGACCGCTGGCTGGACATCGCCCAGTGCTACCGCGGCCCGGCCGGCCCGGGCCGCCAGCCCGGCCAGTTCGCCTAGGTCCGGTAGGCCTGGTCCGGTCGCCCTGGTCCGGTCCGCGGCACCGCCGAAAGCGCCCTCCGCACCGGTGATCCACCGGTGCGGAGGGCGCTTTCGCCGTTCGGTCAGTAGCGGGTCGAGGCACCCGGCGGGACGTCGTGGCGCAGACGCCCGAACGGGTCGACCCGGCGGCGGATCCGGTCCAGCCGCCCGACCGCCTCGGGTGAGAGGTGCCGCTGCGGCTGGTCGAGTCGTTCGACCAGCGTCGGCGCCGTCCGGCCGGTGTCCCACGGTGCCAGCGCCGAGCGGACCTTGGCGCAGTGGCTCTGGATCGCGGCCGTCGCGACCGGATCCACCGCGATGCCGCCGGCCGTGAAGGCGAAGGCGGCGTCCAGGTGGCTCAGCGCGCCGCCGGCCGGATCGGGTACCGCGATGGCGCCGCCGAGCTGGCGCAGCTCGGCGTTGACCAGCGGCGACCCCGACCCCTCGCCGAGGACCTGGAGGAAGACCTCCGCACCCTGCTCGCCGAGTTCGGAGAGCAGCAGGTGGTCGCCGGCCACCGGTACCGGGTCGACCGGGTCCATGTGGGTCCGGAGCACGGCGGACGGCGCGGTGGTGCACCACGTGTCGAGCACCGGATCGGCGACCGCCCGGAGCGGGCCGAGCAGCTCCGCTGCCTGCGCTTCGGCGCCGGCCAGGTCGTCCGCGGTGGGGCTGAGTACCACCCCGGCCAGGCAGAGGACCGGGCCGCCGGTCAGTTCGGGCGGGATCCCGGGCACGGACGGGAGGTTCATCACCCGCAGGGCGGTGGTGGCGGCCGACGGGGCGTCCCTGGTCCACCGCAGCCAGCGGGAGAGCAGTTCGGGGCCGTGCACCGCGGGCCAGAAGGCCGCACCGGTGATCACCCGGTCGGCCGGGAACAGCCCGATCTCGACCGCGGTGACGACGCCGAAGCCGCCGCCACCACCGCGCAGGGCCCAGAACAGCTCGGGGTCGGCCGTCGCGTCCACCCGGCGCAACTCGAGGTCCGGCGTGACGAGTTCGATCGCCCGGACGCTGTTGACGGCGAGCCCCGTGCGGCGGCCGTAGAAGCTGATCCCGCCGCGCAGCAGATAGCCGACCGCGCCGACGGTCGGCGAGGAGCCGTGCGCGGCGGCCAGGCCGTGCTCGGCGGCCGCCTCGACCACGGCCCCCCACGGGGTGCCCGCCGGGATCCGGGCCGTGCGGGTCCGCGGATCGACCCGGACGGGGGCGGCGGGCTCCGTCCGGATCAGCAGCGAGTCGTCCATCGGGCGGGCCGAGGAGGCGGCGTGCCCGGTGCTGTGCACCCGCACCCAGAGCTGCCGCCGCTGTGCCCGGCGGAGCGCCGTCCGGACCTGTTCGACGGTCCGGACCGTCACCGCGGCCGCCGGGTACACCGGTGCGGCCAGGTTGAACACCGCGGTCGCGGCGGCGAACTCCGGCTCGCCGGGCCGGGCGATCACGGTGTCCGGCCGGTCGGTCCCGTTCATCTGCTGGTCCTCCTTCCGAGGGCGGCCTACTCGGCCGGGGGCGGGCTGCCGGCCGAGGTTGGACTCGGCCGGGGGCGGGCTGCGTGACCGGGGCGGGCTACTTGACGCCGAACCGGACGCGGGCCAACTCCCGGGTGGTCACCGAGGACAGGAAGACCCCGATCCCGGCGTGGCTGTGCAGCGTGGACAGGTCGCGCCAGATCCGCTCGATCCGCTCGCCGTGCCGGACGGCGCTGGAGCCGGCCGTCGGGAACAACTGCCCCTCCACGGCGTGCCAGCACAGCCGGATCACCTCGCGGCAGATGGTCGCGATCCGCAGGTCCTGCTCCCGGCTGAAGGCGCCCGGGCCCTGCGCGCACAGCTCCTGCCACTGCCGGACCGCCTGCAGCACGGCCGCCTCCGCGGTGGCGATCATGCCGGCCGCCTCGCCGTACCAGAACTGGTAGTCCGGGTCCTCGGCCCGGGTGACCATGGGCGGGAAGAGCGTGGTGCGGGAGAGCATCAGCTCCTCGTAGGCGTCCAGCGCGCCCTGGGCCATCCCCACCGCCAGCGAGGCCACCTCCAGCACCATGAAGCTCAGCGGACCGCCGCCGTACTCCGGATTGCCGTGCAGCAGCGAGCCCGGCGTGCCGGCGGCGACGTCGACCTCGCTCATGTGCGTTCCCGGAAGGGCGAAGTGCGCGGGGATGCGGCCGTCGTCGATCACCACGCTGTGCGAGCCGCTGCCCTTGAGGCCGAGGTGGCCGCCCCAGTCGTCGAGCCGGTGGAACTCGCTGCGCGGGGCGATGAAGAGCATCGGCGCCGGCGGCTCGCCCTCCGCGCCGGGCACCGGGATGTGGCCCATGAAGTGCGTCGCGTACGGCGAGCCCGAGCAGTAGTTCCAGGTGCCGTTCAGCAGCCAGCCGCCCTCCGCCACCCGCTCGGCCGACCCGCTCGGCACGATGGTGGCCGGGCAGATGAAGTCCCCGCCGGCGAACAGTTCGGCCTGGGCGGCCTCGCTGAACAGCGAGGCCGCCGGCAGCGCGTGGGTGGCGCCGAGGCAGAACATCCAGCCGGTCGACGGGCAGCCGCGGGCCAGCGCCATCGACACCCGCAGGAAGGTGTCGATGCCGAATTCGTAGCCGCCGTACCGCCGGGGGACGAGAATCCGGTAGAAGCCGGCCCGGGCGAATTCCTCGTGGGTGTCCTGGGCGTAGTAGGTGCGCTGTTCGGTCTCGGCCTGCCGCGCCACCAGGGTCGGTGCGATGGCCTCGGCCCTGGCGATGACCTCGGCCGGCGTCAGACCGGGTTCGGGCGGTAGCGGCGAGCCGGACCCTACGGCATTCGTGGTGACCGTCATTGCGGCGCAGCTCCTCTGCTCGATTCCGTCACGGCTTTACCGGCAAGGGTTGCCCGCCGCCCGGCCGCGGCGCACCTCCTTGATTGCGAGCACGTTCGAAGAACCACGGTGGAGGGCCGATTGCTACGGTTCCCAAGCCAATTCGGCCGGTCCCAGCGAGAGGAATGCCCGATGAGTGCCGATGGGAAGCAGCAGCCCGACGATCCGGCGCACAGGAGCCCGCTCTCCTTCAACCAGGACTTCCTGTGCGGATTCGACCGCGGTGACGACCAGGGCCCGTTCGGCCCGCGGTTCCACATCGTGCACGGCTGGCGCCTGCGCGGGAAGGTCGACACCGGGACTCTGCAGCAGGCGCTGGACGACGTCGTGGTCCGCCACGAGGCGTTGCGGACCATGATCGTCCGGGGTGACGGAGAGCGGTACCAGGAGATCCACCCGCCGTCGCCGGTGCGGCTGGAGCTGCGGGAGGCGGCCGCGGGATCGACGCCGGCCGAGCGTGACCGCGAGGTCGAGGCGCTGATCACCGAGGTCGAGTCGGGCACCGTCAGCGCACGCGAACTCCCCCTGCTGAAAGCCACGTTGCTCCGCTTCGACGAGGACGACGCGATCCTCGTCCTGATCGTGCACCACACCGCGGCCGACGGCTGGTCGGTACGGCTGATCATCCGCGACCTCGCCACCTGCTACGCGGCCCGCCGGGAGCACCGGCCGGTCGAGCTGCCGACCGCCCTGCCGTACCGCGAATTCGCCTCCTGGCAGCGGGAGTCCGCCGGTGACCCGGCGCTGGAGGGCTCGCGCACCTTCTGGCGCGAGCAGCTCGCCGGCGCCCGGATCCTCTCGGTGCCCACCGACCGGCCGAAGTCGACCGGTCTGCCGGAGTCCACCGCCGTCTACCGCTTCACCATCGGGGCCGAACTGACCTCGCGGGCCGTGGAGATCTCCCAGGCCCTGCGCAGCACGCCCTTCATGGTGCTGCTCGGCGCGTTCGCGGTGCTCGTCCAGCGGACCACCGGAAGCACCGACGTGGTGGTGCCGACCTTCTCGCCGGGGCGGGGCGAGGACCGGTTCCACCACACGGTCGGGCCGTTCTTCAACTTCCTGCCGCTGCGCACCGAGCTCTCCGGCTGCCGCAGTTTCGCCGAGGTGGTCGGCCGGGTGCGTGCGACGAGTCTGCTGGCCTTTTCCAACGACCTGCCGTTCGGTCAGATCATTGCAGAGGCACCGGAGTTGATGCTTCCGACGCTGGAGGACGACCGGGCGGCCTGCGTCTTCCAGGTGTTCCCGTTCCCGTTCCTCCTCGACGGGGAGCTGATCGGGGACCTCGAGTACACCGAGGTGCGGCGCCGGCTGACCTCCCAGCCGGTGGGCTCGGACGTGCCCAACGGCGCGCTCTGGACGCTCAACCTCGACCCGGCCGGCGATGTGGTCGCGGGTGTCCAGTACAACAGCAACCTCTACGACGAGCGTTCGGTGGCCGAGCAGGCGGACCGGTTCCGGGCGGTCCTGGGGGAGTTGGTGGACTCGCCGGACGCGCCGCTGGAGTTCCGCCCCGAGCAGTCCTGAATCCGGCCGCGGCCGGGTCCGACAGTTCCCGCCGGGCGCCCGAAGGCGCTCCCTGATCCGGCGCGAACTGTCGGACCCGGCCGCGGTCTTGGGCCGTGTCCGACGGGTGGCCCTAGCCGACCCTGATCGGCCCCCGGGGGCGCTCCCCCCGGGCGGCGGCGTTGTAGTGGTCCAGCAACTCCTGGGCCTGCGCGTTCGCCTGGGCGAAGCGGGCGCGCGGGTCCACGTCGGTGACCAGGACATCGTGCATGGCGCTGGTGATGACGTCCTGGATCCCGGCGAAGTCGCCCAGCAGCGCACCCCGCGCGGCCGGCGAGCCGTCGTTGGCGGCCAACTGGTCCAGCGCGGTGCGGAAGTGCGGGTTGCGGTGGAACCAGCCCTCCTGGTCCAGCAGGTCGATCGTGCCGCCGGTGACCGGGATGAACCCGGTGGCCCGGTGCCGGTCGGCCGCCGTCCGGGGCGTGTTGAGGTACTGCATGAAGGCCAGGGCGCCGTCCTGCGCCTCCGGGCTGAGGCCGGCCGCCAGCCAGAGCGCGTCCCCGCCGATCACGTTGCCCGCGTAGGGCACCTGCTCGTTGTACGGCATCCGGCAGGCCTGCACCTCGAAGCCGCCGTCCCGGCCGGCCTGGGCCATCCGCGCCGCCTCGACCGAGGTGGTGAGGGTGAAGGCGACCTGCTGGTCGGCGAAGGCACGGAAGTTGGCGTCCCAGTCGACCTCCGTGTTCACCCGGCTGGCGTGGAAGCGGTACAGGCCGGTCCGGTGCAGCCGCCGCCACCACCCGACGTAGGCCAGCATCGCGTCCGAGTCGAGGTGCACCGTCTCGGCCCGGCCGGAGCGGCCGTTGTCGTGGTCGGCCAGCAGCGCGCCCTGCTGGGCCACCGACTGCTGGAACAGCCAGCCGTGGTTGGGCCAGGTGATCGCGTGGCCCGGCCCGTCCGGCAGCGCGGTCACCGCTCGGCAGGCGGCCTCGATGCCGGCCCAGGTCTGCGGGACCTCGGTGATCCCGGCCCGCTCCAGCATGGTGGTGTTGGCATAGAGCAGGGTGGTCGAGGTGAGCGGCGGCATGGCCGCCACCTCGCCGTCGTAGGTGTAGTACTGGCGGGCCGCCGGCGCGACGTCGCCGAGGACGACCGGCTCGCCGAGGATCTCGGTACGCCCCGCGATCGCCCGCTCGACCGAGGTGAACAGCGGCGACCCGTCGGGCTTCCGGGCGTCGCGGGCCTCCTGGGCCGAGGTGTAGAAGTACTGCGCGATGGTCGGCACGGAGCCCCGGCGGACCGCGTCGTGGACCACCTGAGGGACGGAGAGCCAGTCCTCGCCGCTGACCCGGATCACGTACTCGGGGTGTCCGGCCATGAACTTCTCGGCCAACTCCCTGGTCTGGTCGAGAAAGAACGGCATGAACGGGTAATGCGGCACCACCACGTCGATGTTGATTCGGCTGCTCATTCTGGCGTCCTCCTGCGGCTGGCCGGGTAATCCAGATGCTCATGATCCGTCCCCGACCCGGGTCGGGCATCTCCGACCTTGCTGACCCGGCCGGTCGGGCGTGCGGGAAGCGCGCAATCTGGGAGAAGCAGACGCTGCCCGGGGCTGCCAGGCTCGGGACCGTCCGGTGAATTGGCAGCAAGGAGAAACGTCTGATGGCCGAAGCCCGGGAAGCCGCCGAGGGTAAAGGGAGCGGGACTCGCCCGCTTAACGGGGCGGAATACATCGAGAGCCTCCGCGACGATCGGGAGATCTATCTCTACGGTGATCGAATCAAGGACGTCACCGCGCATCCGGCCTTCCACAATCCGGTCCGGATGACCGCGCGGCTGTACGACGCCCTGCACGACCCCCGGCACCAGGCGGTCCTGACCGCGCCGGTCGACAGCGGCGGCGAGGGCTTCACCCACCGGTTCTTCACCACCCCGCGCAGTGCCGAGGACCTGGTCGGCGACCAGCAGGCGATCGCCGCGTGGGCGCGGATGAGTTACGGCTGGATGGGCCGCAGCCCCGACTACAAGGCCTCCTTCCTCGGCACGCTCGGTGCCAACGCGGACTTCTACGAGCCGTTCGCGGACAACGCCCGGCGCTGGTACGCGGAGTCGCAGGAGAAGGTCCTCTACTGGAACCACGCGATCGTGCACCCGCCGGTCGACCGCAGCCTGCCGCCGGACAAGGTGGCCGACGTCTTCATCCACGCCGAGAAGGAGACCGACGCCGGTCTGGTGGTGTCCGGTGCGAAGGCGGTCGCCACCGGCTCCGCCCTGACGCACTACAACTTCATCGCGCACCACGGCCTGCCGATCAAGGACCGCACCTTCGCGCTGGTGGCCACGGTGCCGATGAACGCGCCGGGGATGAAGCTGATCTGCCGTCCGTCCTACAGCGCGTCGGCGGCGGCGATGGGGAGTCCCTTCGACTACCCGCTGTCGTCCCGGCTGGACGAGAACGACACGATCCTGGTGCTCGACAAGGTGCTGATCCCCTGGGAGAACGTCTTCATCTACGGCCAGCCCGAGAAGATCAGGATGTTCACCGGCCAGTCGGGCTTCATGGAGCGGTTCACCTTCCACGGCTGCACCCGGCTGGGGGTGAAGCTCGACTTCATCGCCGGCCTGCTGGCCAAGGCCCTGGACATCACCGGCAGCGGCGACTTCCGCGGCGTGCAGAGCCGGCTCGGCGAGGTGCTGGCCTGGCGCAACCTGTTCTGGGGGCTGTCGGACGCCGCCGCCCGCAACCCGATCGCCTGGCGCAACGGCGCCGTCCTGCCCAACTCCCAGTACGGGCTGGCCTACCGCTGGTTCATGCAGGTCGGCTACCCGCGGATCCGGGAGATCGTGCTGCAGGACGTGGCGAGCGGCCTGATCTATGTGAACTCCAGCGCCAAGGACTTCGCCAACCCGGAGATCCGGCCCTATCTGGACCGGTTCATCCGCGGCTCCGGCGGCGTCGACGCGGTCGAGCGGGTCAAGCTGATGAAGCTGCTCTGGGACGCCGTCGGCAGCGAGTTCGGCGGACGCCACGAACTCTACGAGCGGAACTACGCCGGAAACCACGAGAACACCCGGGTCGAGCTGCTCTTCGCCCAACTCGCCAACGGCCAGGTGGACTCCTACAAGGCCCTGGTCGACGAATGCCTGGCCGAATACGACGTGAACGGTTGGACGGTACCCGATCTGTCCTCCTTCGCGGATCTGAGCGATTCCGTGCACCGGCTGCTCGACAGTTGACGAAAGGCCCCTGACGGCAATCCCGGAGATGACAGGTAAGGCGCGCCGGCAGCAGTCTGGAATTCCAGGATGACAGGCCGTCGCGATCGGGCGGATCGGAGGACATGGTGGTTTCCCCTTCTATTCACGGGTATTTCGCGCAAGTGGCGGCCGGGACACCGGATGCCATTGCCGTGTCGTCGGGCGAGGTCAGGCTGAGCTACCGCGAACTGGACGAGCGGTCGAACCGGTTGGCACACCGGCTGGTCGAACTCGGCGTTGGCGCCGAGTCGCCGGTCGCGGTGCTGATGGAACGCTCCGTCGACCTCGTGGTGGCGATCCTGGCGGTGCTCAAGGCGGGCGGCTGCTACCTCCCGCTGCACAGCACGTACCCGCTGCAGCGCAAGCAGTGGATTGTGGAGCACTGCGCGGCGCCGGTCCTGCTGGCCGACGAGGTGATGCGCGGACGCGGGCTGCCCGAGGGCGCCGAGGTGGTCGTGGTCGAGGGCGAGAAGGGGCTGTCCGACTACCCGTCGCACGCCCTGGACGCCGACCCCGACGGCGCCCGGCTCGCCTACGTGATCCACACCTCCGGGTCGACCGGAGTGCCGAAGGGCGTCGCGATCACCCACCGCGACGTGCTGGGCCTGGCGCTGGACTCGATCTGGGCGGACGGCCGGCACCAGCGGGTGCTGATGGTGGCGCCCTACGCCTTCAACGTCTCCACCTACGAACTCTGGGTGCCGCTGCTGCACGGCGGCAGGATCGTGGTGGGCCCGCCCGGGGACCTCGACGTGCACGCCCTGCGCCGGCTCATCGCCGAGGAGCGGATCACCGGCATCCACCTCACCGCCGGGCTCTTCCGGGTGCTGGCGGAGGAGGACCCGGGCGCCCTCGCCGGGGTGCGCGAGGTGCTCACCGGCGGCGACGTGATCGCGCCCGCGGCCGTCGAGCGGGTGCTGGAGCACAACCCCGGCCTGGTGGTGCGGGCGATGTACGGCGCGACCGAGGCGACGCTGTTCAGTACCAGTGCGCCGATGTCCGCCCCCTACCGGGCGGCGGGGCCGGTGGCGGTGGGCCGCCCGATGGACGGTGTCCGGCTGCACGTCCTGGACGCGGAGCTGCGGCCGGTGCGGCCCGGGTCGGTGGGCGAGCTCCACATCGCCGGACGCGGCCTGGCCCGGGGGTACTTCGGCCGGCCGGACCTCACCGCCGAGCGCTTCGTGGCGGACCCGTTCGGTGCGCCGGGCGAGCGGATGTACCGCACCGGGGACCTGGTCCGCACGGCCCCGGACGGCGGACTGGAGTACCTCGGCAGGGCCAACGACCAGCTCAAGGTGATGGGCTTCCGGGTGGAGCCCGCCGAGGTCGAGGCGGCGCTGGCGCAGTACCCGGGCCTCGCCCATGTCGCCGTGGTGGCACGGGAGTCGGAGGCCGGGGAGCGGCGCCTGGTGGCGTACTACGTCCCGGAGGCCGGGGAGGTCGAGGCCGGCGCACTGCGGGCGCACGCCGTGGAGCTGCTGCCCGCCTACATGGTGCCGACGGCCTTCGTGGCCGTCCCGGCGCTGCCGCTGACCCCCAACGGCAAGCTGGACCGGCGGGCGCTGCCCGAACCGGTGGCGGGCTCGGGCACCGCCCGCCGGGCGCCGTTGACCGAGCGGCAGCGGGAGCTCCAGGCGCTCTTCGCCGAGGTGCTGGAGGCGCCCGAGATCGGCATCGACGACAGCTTCTTCGAGGCGGGCGGACAGTCCCTGGCGGCGATGCGGCTGGTCAGCCGGATCCGGGCACAGCTGGACGTCGACCTGACGATCACCCACTTCTTCGACGCCCCGACGGTGGCCGGCCTCGACGGCCTGCTGGGCCGGCTGGAGGGAGAGCAGGGATGACCAACCCCTTCGACGACGCGGACGCGCAGTTCGCGGTCCTGGTCAACGCGGACGGACAGCACTCGCTCTGGCCGGCCGGCGCCGAGGCGCCGGCGGGCTGGACGGCCGTCCACGGCCCGGCCGACCGCGCCGCGTCCCTCGGCTACGTGAACGAGCACTGGACCGACCTGCGGCCGGGCGGCCGCGCCGGGCGCCGGCCGAGGCAACCGGACAACTGACGGTACGTCAAGAGAGGAGAATCGGCATGGGCCAGGAGACCTTCGAAGGCATGCTCGTCGACCACATCGCCTGCTACGTCGCCGATCTGGCGGTCACCACCGCGTGGCTGGTCGACGGCTACGGCCTGGAGGTGTACGCCGGATCGCCGCCGCAGGCGCCGGACCTGCGATCGGTGGCACTGGGCCGCAACGGCATCCGGGTGCTGCTCAGCCAGCCGCTGGTCGGCGACCACCCGGGGGCGGCGTACGTCGAGAAGCACGGCGACGGCGTGGCCGACATCGCACTGCGGGTCCCGGACGCCCGGGCCGCCTTCGCCGCGGCGGTCGGGCGCGGCGCCCGACCGGTCGCGCAGCCGGCCGAACACGGCGAGCTGGTCACCGCGACCGTCATGGGCGTCGGCGACATCGCCCACACCTTCGTCCAGCGGACGGCCCGGGCGGACGAGCGGCAACTGCCCGGCCTGGAGCCGGTCCAGACCGATCCGGCCGGGAGGGACTGCGGCCTCCAGCAGGTCGACCACTTCGCGATCTGCGTCGAGCCCGGGCAGATCGACGCGACGGTCGCCTTCTACCGGGAGGCCCTCGACTTCGAGCTGGTCTTCACCGAGCGGATCGAGGCCAACGGCCAGGCGATGATCACCAAGGTGGTGCAGAACGGCGCGGTCATCTTCACGCTGATCGAGCCGGACCAGGCCGAGGTCAGCGGCCACCTGGACGAGTTCCTCAAGGACCACGGCGGGCCCGGGGTGCAGCACATCGCCTTCACCACGCCCGACATCGTCACCTCGGTGGCCGAGGTCGCCGCCCGGGGCATCGAGTTCCTGACCACCCCGGAGGCGTACTACCGGCTGCTCTCCAACCGGCTCACCCCGCTGCGGCACTCGGAGCCGGAGCTGGAGCGGCTGAACATCCTGATCGACCAGGACCACGACGGGCAGCTGTTCCAGATCTTCGCCCGGTCCGTGCACGCCCGCAGCACCCTGTTCCTGGAGATCATCGAGCGCCGGGGTGCCCGGTCGTTCGGCAGCGGCAACATCAAGGCGCTCTACCAGGCCATCGAGCACCAGAAGGGCAGGGGGGCGGCCGATGGCGCGTGACGCGGTCTCCGACGAGCGGTTCCGGGCGGCGGTGGAGCGGCTGCGGGTGCCGGGCATGGGAACCGAGGTGGTGGCGCCGCTGCTCTCCCACCTGATCCACCTGGCCCGGCCCAGCCGGGTGCTGGAGGTCGGGATGGGCTACACCACGCCGTTCCTGGCGAAGGCGCTGGCCGAGGCCGAGGCGCTGGCCGAGTCCGAGGCCGCCGCCCTGACCCGCAAGACCCTGCCGTACCTCGCGGACGGCCGGGAGCTCGACGAGGAGTGGATCGAGACCGAGCCCGCACTGCTGCTGCCGGCCGGCTACCGCGAGCCCTACCGGCCCCGGCTGGTGGCGATCGACGACCTCTCCGACACCGGATCCTCGGCGGCCGAGGTCGGCCGGGTACTGGCCGAGCTCGGCCTCACCGAACGGGTCTCCGTCGTCAACTCCGACATGCGCGGGGCCGTCGGCCGCCTCCCGGAGGAGTTCCGGCCGATCGACTTCGCCTGGGTCGACGCCTGGGACTGCCTCTACTTCTTCGAGAACTTCTGGGACCTGATCGCCCCCGACGGCGGGATCGTGGTCATGCACTACCTGATGACCTACCCGGAGGGCGAGGCGATCCTGCAGTACATCGCCGAGACCCAGCGGCTGCGGCCCGGCGAGTTCGAGCTGCTGAACCTGCTGGAGAGCCGGAAGCTGCGGCAGAACAGCATCACCGTCCTGCGCCGCATCAGCGGCAGCGCCCCCCGGGAGTACTCCGACACCGGCCAGCGGCCCCGGATCGGCGACCAGGTGCGTGCGGACGCCGCCGAACTGGCCCGTTCGCTCGGCGAGTCCGGCACGGACTGAACCGGGCGGCCCCCGACCGGGAGCAGGGCCCCCGCCCTGCCGCCCCGGATATCCGGGGCGGCAGGGCGGGGCACTCCGGGCTTGTGGCGCTCCGGGATTGTGGTGCCCCGGGCCCCTGGTGCTCCGAAAACTCCTGGGCAATATGGAAGATGACGGGCCGTCAGGGCCTGGATAGATTTGAGAAAAATCCGCTGCGAGCCTTTTGCGATCAGAGGGGATCCACCGAATGGGAACACTCGCCGAGGACCCGGACGTCGTCAAGTTCGTCTACTGGGACAACCTCACCTACGCGCCGCCGGGATCGCGCCTGCCGGAGGAGTGGGACCCCAAGCTGGGGGCCCGAATCTACGAGAGCTACCTCGACCACTGCGTCGAGGCCGAGCGCCTCGGCTACGCCGGCCTCAGCGTCCCGGAGCACTTCGGCCCGTCCTCACTCTCCCCGCACCCGAACATCATGCTGGCCGCGCTCGCCGCGAGGACGACCAGGGCGCGGATCGTCTCCGGGGTGAACCTCGCCCTGCTGCACCACCCCCTGCACCTCGCCGAGCAGTTCGCCATGGTCGACGTGCTGTCCGGCGGCCGGCTGGAGGTCGGCGTGGGGCGGCGCGGCGACCGCGCGGCGTTCGAGCACGCGGTGGACCTCATCGACGGCGCCCTCAACCGGATCGACCACCCGGTGGCGAAGGCCGATCTCACCCCCACCTCGGCGGGGTTCCTCCAGGACGTCGAGACCGCGAAGGTCACCGTCTGGCCCCGGCCGGTCCAGGAGCGCGTGCCGGTGTGGGTGGCGGCCGAGACGGACGGCTCCCTCGCCGCCGCGGCGCGCCGCGGCTGGGACGTGTTCACCGGACTGAACCTCGACCCGGCGGCCGGGGGCATGTCCAAGATCAGCGTCGAGGAGATGGTCGGGCGCCTGCGGCGCTACGAGGAGATCGGCGCGGAGAACGGGCACGAACTGTCCATGGCGAATGTCGCCGCGAGCTGTTTCACCGTGGTCGCCGACACCGATCGGGAGGCCGCCGAGATCGTACGGAAGGGCTTTGTCTCGCATATCGAAGCGGCTTCGGGATATCTGGCGCGGATGGCCGGGGCCGTCCCCGGTGACAGCCCGCTGGAGGAGCTGGCGAAGGACGGCAGCACCGGTGTGCAGGGGGTGTTCGAGGCCTCGGCCGAATCCTACCTCAAGAACCCGTTCGCCCTGGTCGGCTCGGTCGAGACCGTCAAGGCGAAGCTGGACGCGCTGGTGACGGCCGGGTTCCGCCGGTTCGTGCTGCTCTGCGGCGGCGTCGGCAACGCGCACGAGGTCGGCTGGCAGTCGGCGGCGGCCATGGCCCAGGACGTGGCACCCGAGCTGTTCGCCGCGGCGCGGGCCGGCCTGGCGTAGGGCCGGTCTTCAAGCCCCCTGCGTCGCCCCGCAGGCGGGGGTTTGAAGACAGGCCCTAGCGTGACCGCGGCCCCCGGGGCGGCCGCATCAGGGACGTCCGGCGGGCGGGGCCGGACCGGGCGGCGGGCGGCTCTGGAGCCGCCCGCCGCCTCCTGCTTTGGCGTCGGCGGCACCGCGCCCACCCGTCACGCGGGCCCCACCACACCGCAATCCACGAGATGTGGCGCTCGGCCGCGCCATGCGAAGGTCTGGTGCGGCAGAGGCCCCAGGAGGGACGAACGAGCATGGCTGACACGACCGTTGATTCGACCGGGCCGGTGGTGATCAGGCCCGGGGACCGCAGGTACGAGAACCTCGTCCAGGGCTACAACCACCGCTTCGTCGGACAACCCGGCCAGGTCCGCCTGGTGACCTCCACCGAGGAGGTGGTGGCCGCCGTCGACCAGGCGGTGGCGGCCGGCCTGCGGATCGCGGTGCGCAGCGGCGGGCACTGCTTCGAGGACTTCACCGCCGCACCCGACATCGAGGTGCTGCTGGACGTGTCCCAGCTCGACGGCATCTCCCACGACCCCGGGCGCCGTGCGATCGCGGTCGGCTCCGGCGCCCGGCTGGGCGAGGTCTACGGCGCCCTGTTCAAGCGCTGGGGCGTGACGGTCCCCGGCGGCACCTGCCTGGAGGTCGGCGCCGGCGGCCACATCGCGGGCGGCGGCTACGGCCCCCTCTCCCGCCGCGACGGCCTGGTCGTCGACCACCTGTACGCCGTCGAGGTCGTGGTGGTCGACGAGTCCGGCCGGGCCCGGGCGGTCGTGGCGACGTCCGACGCCGACGACCCGAACCGCGAGCTCTGGTGGGCCCACACCGGTGGCGGCGGCGGCAACTTCGGTGTGGTGACCAGGTACTGGCTGCGCACCCCGGGGGCGGACTCCGACGACCCCGCCGAACTGCTGCCCAAGGCGCCGGCCCGGGTGTGGAAGCGGACGGTCATGTGGCCCTGGGCCGCGATGACCGAGCAGTCCCTCGGCACGCTGCTGCGCAACTACGGCACCTGGTACGAGAACAACGACGACGCCGACTCGCCGGCGGCCGGCCTGTGGAGCAATCTGATCGTCACCCACCGCAGCTCCGAGCTGTTCGGGATGACCGTGGTCATCGACCACGAAGGGCCGGACGCCGAGAAGGTGTTCGCCGAGCACTACGACAGCGTCACCGCCGGGGTCGGGGTGGAGCCCGCGGTGCACAGCGCCGAGGTCGTCCCCTGGTACAGCTCCTGGCTGCCCTCGTACAGCTTCCCGAACGATCCGAAGGGGCGCTACAAGGACAAGGCGGGCTATCTGCGCAGGGGTTTCACCGATCACCAGCTCGGCGTGATCTGGAGCTACCTGAGCGACCCGGAGCACACCAACCCGATGTCCTGCCTCGTGCTCGCCGGCTTCGGCGGGAGGGTCAACACCGTCGCCCCCGACGCCACCGCGACGGTCCAGCGGGACTCGATCCTGAAGGCCCTCTACTGCGCCGGCCTCTGGCAGTCCGCGGACCAGGACGAGGCGAGCATCGCCTGGGTCCGGGCCTTCTACCGTGACGTGTACGCCGAGAGCGGCGGGGTGCCCGCCCCCGGCGGCGACGGCGACGGCACCTACATCGGCTACCCCGACTCCGACCTGGCCGACCCGGCCCGGAACACCTCGGGCGTGCCCTGGTCGACGCTCTACTACGGCGCCAACTACCCGCGCCTGCAGCAGGTCAAGCAGACGTACGACCCGCGGAACGTGTTCCGCCACGCACTGTCGATCGAACTTCCGCACGGTCCATACGATTCGATGGAGGCTCAGGATGCTTGAGAACAAGGTCGTCGTGGTCTCGGGGGCCGGTCCCGGCCTCGGCAGGGCGATCGCCCTGCGCTCCGCGCAGTCGGGGGCGGACGTGGTGCTCGCCGCCCGGACCGAGTCCCGGCTCGCGGAGATCGCCGCGGAGGTGGAGCAGACCGGGCGGCGGGCGCTGGTGGTGCCGACCGACATCACCGACGACTCGTCGGCCGCCGCCCTGGTGAAGGCCGCGACGGACACCTTCGGCCGGGTGGACGCGCTGATCAACAACGCCTTCGCGGTGCCCCCGATGGTCGAGCTCGGCGAGGTCGACTTCGCGGCCGTGCGGGCGGGGTTGGAGACGGACGTGTTCGCCGCACTGCGGCTCACCCGGCTGTTCACCCCCGCGCTGGCGGAGAGCCACGGCTCCGTCGTCATGGTCAACTCGGGGGTGCTGCGGCACTCCAGGCCGCCGTTCGGCGCCTACAAGATGAGCAAGACCGCCCTGCTGTCGCTGGCCCAGAGCCTGGCCAGCGAGCTCGGCCCGAAGGGCATCCGGGTGAACACCATCGCCCCGAACTACATCTGGGCGGACGCACTTCGCGAGGGCTTCGGCCACTGGGCCGCCCAGCGCGGAGTGACCGTCCAGGACATCTACGACGAGATCGCGGCCGGCCTCGACCTCGGCCGGCTGCCCGAACCGGACGAGGTGGCCGACACGGTGCTCTTCCTGGTGTCCCCGCTGGCCCGCGCGGTCACCGGGCACTGCCTGGACGTCAACGCCGGTGAATACCACCACTGACCCTACTGGAAAACGAAAGTCGAGGATCAGCGGGTGACAGAGAAAACGGACCGGTCCGGTGGCGTGACCACCGGGCCGAGGCGCGCAACACCGGACGCGGGGAAGACGTCGAGCGCACCGAGCTGGTGGCAGAGCCCATGGGTGACAGCACTGGCCGTCCTCGTGGTCTTCAATCTGATCTACGCCTTCCCACGCTACCTGACAGGAGACTCGCACCAGGCCCGCATCCCGCTCGACCCGGGCTTCCCCGCGCACTACGCCGTCCTGGTGGCGCACGTCGTGTTCGGCAACATCTCGCTGGTGACGGTCTTCCTCCAGGTCGTGCCGTGGATCCGCCGGCACTACCCGGCGGTGCACCGGATGAGCGGCCGGGTGTACGTCTACGCCGGAGTGCTTCCCGGTGGGTTGCTGGCCCTGGTGCTCCTGCCCTACTCCACCGCTCCGTTCGGCCAGATGGGCCTTGCCATGATGGGGCTGCTCTGGCTGGTCACCACCCTGCTCGGGTTCCGGGCCGCCCTCCAGCGGAGGTACGTCGACCACCGCCGCTGGATGCTCTACAGCTTCGCGATGGCCCTCGGCACCAGCTGGGGCCGGGTGATGAGCGAGCTGATGCAGGCCTTCCCGGGCCTGGGGATCGACGTCATGACGCTCATCGAGGTGGCCAACTGGACCGGGTGGATGGTCAACCTGCTGGTCGCCCACTGGTGGCTCGAGCGGACCGGCCCCCGGGCCGCCCAACTGGTCCGCTGACCTCGTCGAGGCGGGGGGGGGCGCGGGGGGGCCCCCCGCCCCCCCCGCCCCCCGGGGCGGCGGGCCCCCCATCACACCCCCCCCGCCCCAAC
>NZ_JBICZP010000005.1:64014-209598 GCF_043202015.1 Kitasatospora sp. NPDC048239
GTACCCCGGGGGGGGCCGCGGGGGGGGGGGGGGGCGCCCCGCCCCCCGCCCCCCCGGGGGGCCCCGCCCCCCCCGGGCGGGGGGGGGGGGGGGGGGGCCCCCCCGGCCCGGCCGCGCGCTTTCGTTCCCGGGCCCTTCCGCTCTCCCGCACCTGATCGCATGCCGGGCCCGGGCGGCCGGAGAGATTTCCCGGAAGTCCGCGGCCCGTGATGTCGAGGGCGGGCCGCCGGCTCCGACGTCTCCTGTGCAGGGCCCCGAAAGCGCCCCGGGGCGTCACGGCCGCAAGGAGTAGGAATCATGAAGTACATGCTGGTCATGCACATGAACCCGGTGCTCTGGAACGGCCTTTCCGAGGACGAGCAGCAGGCGGTCTACTCCGGTCACGGCGAGTACACCAGGATGCTGCGCGAGTCGGGCGAGCTGGTCACCACCCAGGCGCTGGCGGAGCCGGTGCAGAGCACGACCGTCAAGGTGCGCGACGGGGCCCAGGTGCTGAGCGAGGGCCCGTACCTGGAGCACAAGGAGTTCGTCTGCGGCTTCTACCTGGTGGACGTCGAGACCAGGGAGCGGGCGATCGAACTGGCCGCGCTGCTGCCGGACGCCCGGCACACCGGCGTCGAGGTCCGCCAGGTGATGTTCGAGCAGGGCCTGGAGATGTGACCTTGGCGGCCACCGCGAACACGGCGGCGGTGGGCCGGGCTGGAGGACAGCCCGACCCACCGCCGTGTACGGGTGTTCAGTCGGCGACCGCCGCAGGGCGGAGCCCCGGGCGCGAGAGCGCGGCCGACGGACCGTCAGACATAGCTGACGACCGCGCGGAACCGCGCCTCACCCCGGTCGACCCGGTCGAACGCCTCGGCGACCCGCTCCTTGGGATAGCTCTCGACCAGGGGCGTGACCGCCCCGGAGGCCGCCAGGTCCAGTGCCTCGGTGAGCAGGCCGAGGCCGTTGTGGGTGGCACCGACGACCTGCTGGCGCTGCGCCCAGAACGGGCTGCCGGGCGGGATGGTGAAGGAGTTGACCGGGTCGATGGAGGCCAGCACGATCCGCCCGTGCGGGCGCAGGCCCGGCAGGGTCTCGCTCGCCGTCCGGTAGGAGGTGCCGGTCACCAGGATGACGTCGGCGCCGCCGGCCTCCTTCAGCTGCTCGCCGTCGGCGACCACGTGGTCCGCGCCGAGGGTCCGGGCCAGCGGGTGCTTGTCCGCCGAGCGGGTGACGGCGACGGTCTCGAAGCCGCAGGCACGGGAGAACTGCAGGGCCAGGTGGCCGAGTCCGCCGATGCCGAGGACGGCCACCCGCTCGTGCGGCTTGGGGTCGGCGGCCCGCAGCGCGCTCCACGCGGTGTACCCGGCGCACAGCATCGGGGCGGCGACCTCGTACGACACGGCGTCCGGCAGCAGCACCGTGCTCCCGGCCGACACCGCGACGTACTCCGCGTGGCCGCCCTGGACGGTGAGGCCGGTCATCACCGACTCCGGGCAGTTCATCCCGGACTGCCCGGTGAGCGGGAGGTTGAGCCGGCAGTAGTCGCACCGGCCGCAGGTCGACTGCACCCAGGTGGTGCCGACCCGGTCGCCGACCCGGCGGGTGGTCACCCCGGGGCCGACCTCGACGACCTCCCCGGCGGCCTCGTGCCCGAGGACCACCGGGTCGAGCGGCGGGAAGGGGAAGACCCCCTGGCTGACCCAGAGGTCGTTGTGGCAGAGACCGCAGGCATGGACCCGGACCAGCACCTGGCCGGGCCCGGCCTTCGGGGTGGGGATCTCGCTGAGCTCCCAGCGGGCCTTCATCGAGGGGACGACTGCTGCCTTCATTCGCGCATCCACCCTTTCCACTCAGCGGGCCTGCGGCGTCAGCCGGACCGGCAGGGTCTGGACGCCGTTCATGATGAAGGTCACCTGCGGCGCCAACTCGTCGCCGGGCACAGCGAGTTCGATGTCGGGGAACCGCTCGAACAGCGCCGAGAGGGTGATCTCGGCCTCCATCCGGGCCAGCGGCATGCCGATGCAGCGGTAGATGCCGTGGCCGAAGGAGAGGTGCTCCTTGTTCGGCCGGGCGGCGTCGAAGGCGTCCGCGCTCTCGCCGTGCACGGTCCGGTCGCGGCCCACCGCCGCGAAGTTGATCAGCACCGGATCGCCCTTGGCGATGGTGACCCCGCCGAGCTCGACGTCCTCCACCGCGAAGCGGAACGGGAGATGGGCGACGGGGGCCTCGGCGCGGAGCGTCTCCTCGATCACGTCCGACCAGGAGACCGCGCCGCTCTTGAGCAGGGCGAGCTGGGTGGGGTGGGTGAGCAGCGCCCGGGCCGCGTTGGCGAGCAGGTTCATCACCGGCTCCGTCCCGGTGGCGAGCAACAGGTGCAGGGTGCCGACCAGTTCGGAGTCGGTCAGCCGGGAGCCGTCCTCCTCCTGGGCCTGGACCAGGTCGCTGGTGAGGTCGTCGCCGGGGTTGCGGCGCTTGGCGTCGACGAACTCCTCCATCTCCCGGTGCCACTGTGCGACGTTGGCGGCCGACTCCTCCGGGGTGATGGTGGTGTCGATGTTCACCTCGCCACCGCGCAGCAACTGGGCGCGCTCCTCGGCCGGCACCCCGAACAGGTCGCAGATCACCCGGGCCGGGACCGGACGGGCGAACCGCGTCTTGAGGTCCACCACCTCGCCGGGCTCGCAGGTGTCGAGCTCGTCCAGCAGGTCGGCGACGGCCTTCTCGACGCTGGCCCGCATGGCCTCGACCCGGCGCGGGGTGAAGGCGCTGGAGGTCAGCCGGCGCAGCCGGGTGTGGTCGGGGCCGTAGCTGGTGGTCAGGTTGTCCATCAGGACCCAGCCGATCAGCGGGAAGTCCTCGCCGATCCGGCCCTCGGCGAAGTCGGTCCAGTGCTTGCGCGGATCCTTGGAGAAGCGGTGGTCGGCCAGGGCCTGCCGGGCGAGTGCGTGGTCGGTGATCGACCAGGCGAGGGTGCCGCCGGGCAGTTCGATCCGGGACACCGGGCCGTTCGCCCGGATCCGGGCGGCCTCGGCGTGGATGTCGCATCCAGCGCGGTCGATGACGACGGGGGCATGGGGTTCCACGGGTGTCCTCCGGGGGGGCGGGCGGATACGGATACGGATACGAGTGCTGGTGCGAGCGCGAGAACGAGCGCAAGTACGAGTGCGAGTGCGAATACGGGTGCGGGCAGGCGGGTGGGCAGGGCCGGCCGGGGCGCGGCCCTGCCCACGCAGGTGCCTTCTACAGGTAGAGCGTGTTGGGTTCGAGCCCGCAGGCGATCCGCCCGTAGAGCTCGAGGTTGGTGTTGGGGTGCAGGATGGCGTGCAGGTTGAGCGTCTGGACGTCCCGCTCGATGCGCTGGATCGGCACCGTGGTGTAGATCGAGGAGCCGCCGCTGGCGGTGTTGAGGATGTCCACCGCCTCCTTGGCGCGCCGGCAGACCGCGCCGAGGTCGAGCCGGATCCGGGCGCGCTCCTCCAGCGTCCAGGCCTCGCCGGTCGGGCCCTTGGTGTCCAGCAGGGCGGCCGCGCGGTGGGCGTGGAACTCCGCCTCGTCGATCCTGGTCACCGCGTCGGCCACCTGGAGGTGCGTCAGCGGGGCCTCGGCCTGGCTCTCGTAGGAGGTGTAGCTGATCTTCCGGCCGGGGAGCCGCTCGAAGAACGCCTGCTTGGCCGCCTTGGCCAGCCCGAGCGCGGGAGCGCTGATGGTGGCGCAGGCGGTGGGCATGAACGGCGCCCGGTAGATCGGGGAGTCGGCGTTGGCCAGGGAGCGGTGCTGCCCCATCAGGACGGGCACCATCGGAAGCACCCGGGCCTCGGGGACGAACAGGTCGGCGGCGACGGTGGTCACGCTACCGGAGCCGCGGAGGCCGGTGGTGTGCCAGTCGTCGATGATCTCCAGATCGGCCAGCGGGATCGCCACCATGATCGGCTGCGGTCCTTCCGGCGTCATCAGCACCGCCGCGTTGGTGTTCCAGGAGCTCTGCAGAGCACCGGAGTTGAACGACCACTTGCCGTTCAGCACGACACCGCCCTCGGCGGGGACGGCGACCGCGGTCGGGCTCAGGATACCGCTCACCCGCACGTTGGGGGCGGCGAAGATCTCGTCCTGGACGGCGTCCGGGAACAGCCCGGCCATCCAGGAGCTGATCGCCCAGACCGACATCACCCAGGCCGTGGATCCGTCGCCACGGCCCAGTTCGGAGATCACGTCGACCACCGTGCGCATGTCGGACTCGTAACCGCCGTAGCGGGTGGGGACCCGGAGCTTGAGCAGTCCGGACTCCTCCAGCGCCGCTACGGTCTCCGGGGACAGTCGGCGGTGCCGCTCGTGCCAGTGCGCGTTCTTCTCCAGAACCGGCACCAACTCGACGGCCCGGTTGACGAGTTCTTCCCTCGACGGGGATTCCTTGGACGTCATCGGGGCTCCTCGGGAACGGGTGGCCCGGCAGTGCGGCCGACCGTCCGGGCCGCAGTCATTGATCGGCCCTGTCGAGGCTGGCAGCCGCGTGCGGCGACCGCATCTCCGGGATTGCGGCGTGGCCCGGTTCGCTCCGCCGGCCCGCCGGTCCAGCGCAATCGGGGAGATGCAGCGTGCGGGGAGCCGGTGTGAGGCTGTGCGTCATCTGGCCACGGCCATCCGCGGCCGTGGACCGCCGGATAAGGAGAAAAGCCATGTCCGCCACTCCCTCGTCCTCCTCGTCCCCCTCGCCGAGCACCGTCGAAGCCCTGCGCGCCGTCCCCGAACTCATCGTCGCCGCCTGGGCGGAGCACGATGCCGACCGGTTCGCCGAGACCTTCACCGAGGACGGGACGCTGATCCTCCCCGGGGACGTCTTCCTCACCGGCCGCGAGGAGATCCGCGGCTTCATGGCCCGCGCGTTCGCCGGCCCCTTCAAGGGCACCCGGGTCACCGGCCGGCCGGTCTCGCTCCGGACGCTGGCCGACGGGGTGGCCCTGGTGGTCACCCGGGGCGGCGTGCTGGCCCCCGGCGACACCGAGGTGTCGGCCGAGCGGGCGATCCGGGCGACCTGGGTGCTGGCCAAGGAGGGCGGCGACTGGCGGATCGCGTCCTACCAGAACACCCCCATCGCCGCCGCCTGATTCCGAGTCACGAGAGGAGGTGCCGGCGATGGGTACCCACGTCGGAGACCGTGCGGTCGTCCTCGGCGGCAGCATGGCGGGGCTGCTGGCCGCCACCGTGCTCGCCGAGTCGTTCGCGGAGGTCCTGGTCGTCGACCGGGACGAGCTGAGCGGGGTCGCCGGCCCCCGGCGTGGCGTCCCGCACGGCCGGCACGCGCACGGCCTGGTGGCCCGCGGCCAGCAGGTCCTGGAGGGCCTGTACCCCGGCCTGACCGAGGAGTTGCGGACGGCGGGCGTCCGGCCGGGCGACTTCAGCAGCGACATCCGCTGGTACTTCAACGGCTACCGGCTGGCCTCCGGCCACACCGGACTGCTGTCCGTCCCGGCGACCCGTCCGGTGCTGGAGTACCACGTCCGCGGCCGGGTCCAGGCGATACCCGGGATCACCTTCCTGGAGCAGTACGACATCCTCGGACTGGAGACCACCGCCGACCGGCGCCGGGTGACCGGCGCCCGGGTCCAGCGCCAGGGCTCCGGCTCGCCCGAGGTGCTGCACGCGGACCTGGTCCTCGACATCACCGGGCGCGGCTCGCGCACCCCGGTCTGGCTGGAGGAACTGGGCTACCCGCGCCCGGAGGAGACCAGGGTCAAGATCGACCTGGCCTACACCACCCGGCACTTCCAGCTGGACTCCGACCCGTTCGGCGACGACCTGGCGATCATTCCGGTGGCCACCCCGGCGCACCCGCGCGGAGCCTTCTTCTACCGGCTGCCCGGCGAGGACAACCGGGTCGAGCTGTCGCTCACCGGCGTCCTCGGCGACCACCCGCCCACCGACCCCGAGGGCTTCCTGGCGTACACGCGGTCGCTGCCGGTCCCGGACATCTACGAGGCGATCCGGGACGCCAAGCCGATCGACGACGCGGTGATGTTCAAGTACCCGGCCAGCGTGCGGCGCCACTACGAGCGGCTGCCGCGGTTCCCCGACGGGTTCCTGGTGATGGGCGACGCGGTGTGCAGCTTCAACCCGGTCTACGGCCAGGGGATGACCGTCGCCGGCCTCGAAGCGCTCGCCCTGCGCGACCGGCTGCGCCGCGGCGCGCTGCCGGACGCCCGGCAGTTCTTCACCGAGATCGCCACCGTCATCGACGCCCCCTGGGACTTCGCGGCCGGAGCCGACCTCGGCTACCGCGGGGTCGAGGGCCGCCGGACTCCCAAGATCCGCATGGCCAACGCCTATGTGAACCGGCTGCACCACGCGGCCACCCATGACGCCGAACTGACCGCGGCCTTCATCCGGGCCGCCGGGCTGGTCGACGCGCCCGAGTCGCTGATGCGGCCGGGCACCCTGCTGCGAGTCCTGCGGCACTCGCTGCGCCGCCCGGTCGGCGCACCGTCCGCCGCCCCGGCGCCGGCCCGGTCCGGCGAACTGTCCAGCTGAGAGGAATCGGCATATGCGTCCCTTCCGTATCGATGTTCCACAGGAAGCCCTCGACGACCTGGACCGCAGGCTCGCGGCCACCCGGTGGCCGGGCGAACTCCCCGGCACCGGCTGGCAGCGCGGTGTCCCGCAGGGCTATCTCAAGGAGCTGGCGGAGTACTGGCGCACCGGGTTCGACTGGCGCAAGACCGAGGAACACCTCAACTCCTTCCCGCAGTTCCTCACCGAGATCGACGGGGTGGACATCCACTTCGTGCACGTGCGCTCACCCGAGCCGGACGCCGTGCCGTTGATCCTCACCCACGGCTGGCCGGGATCATTCGTCGAATTCCTCGACGTGATAGGCCCGTTGACCGATCCGCGGGCCCACGGCGGCGATCCCGCCGACGCGTTCCACGTGGTCATCCCCTCGCTGCCGGGCTACGGGTTCTCCGGCCGTCCGCAGGAGACCGGCTGGGACACCGCCCGGGTCGCCCGCGCCTGGGCCGAGCTGATGCACCAGCTCGGCTACGGGCGGTACGTGGTGCAGGGCGGCGACTGGGGCATGCCGATCTCCCTGCAGCTCGGTCTGGCCGATCCGGTGCATGTCGCGGGCGTGCACGTCAACATGCTCGCCACCTTCCCGCCGCAGGACGAGGCCGCCTTCGCGCAGCTGGACGAGGCGGACCACGCCCGGCTGGCGTTCGCCATGCACTTCGAGCAGGACGGGGCCGGCTGGCGGAAGATCCAGTCCACCCGGCCGCAGACCCTCTCCTACGGTCTGACCGACTCGCCTGTTGGTCAACTTGCCTGGATCGTGGAGAAGTTCAAGGAGTGGTCGGCGGCGGAGTCGAGTCCCGAGGACGTGGTGAGCCGGGACCGGCTGCTGACCAACGTCGCGCTCTACTGGTTCACCGCCTCGGCCGGGTCCAGCGCCCAGCTCTACTACGAGTCCAACCGCCTCGACTCCGAGTTCGTCCAGACCTGGGCCGGCCCCTGGCCGCTCGCCGCGCCGGTCGGGGTCGCGGTGTTCCCCGAGGACGCCGTCCGGCCGGTTCGCCGGTGGGCCGAGGAGATCCTCCCGACGCTCGCCCACTGGTCGGAGTTCGACCGCGGCGGGCACTTCGCCGCGCTGGAGCAGCCCGAGCTGTTCGTCGGCGACGTCCGGGCCTTCGCCCGGCTGGTGCGCTGATCCCTGACCAGAGCCGACCCGACCCGATCGGACCCGACCTGTACCGGTCGGGTCCGGTCGGGTCCGACGGGTGGGCGTCCGTGGGGTGCGTGCAGTGCGTGCAGCTCGTGCGGTGAGCGCGGTGCTTGCCCTGCGCGCGGTGTGCGCGGTGTGCGCGGCGCGTGACCCCCCGACCGGCGCCCGCCCGTGGGCCCGGGCCCCTGTGCCCCGGGCCGGTGCCACCTTTCCCGACAGCCCGGCGCCGACCGGCGGCACAGGGCGGAAACGGAGTTGATGTGATCGTCAGCAGGTTCTCGAACAGCCGGTCGCGGGTGCGGCGCAAACGGCTCACACCCCGCCGCATCGGGCTCACGGCCGTGGCCGTGTTCTCCCTGGTGATCGGCCCCGCCCTCGCCGATGCACGCCCGTCGACCGCCTCGGCCGCGGACACCGCCGAACTGGGGAGGAGCCGGCACGACTGGGCCCTGTCCAACGGCGACCTGGCCAACACCAGGGCCACCACCCGGACCCCGATCAACTCCCACAACGTCAAGGACCTCAAGGTCAAGTGGCGGCTGCCGCTGGACGGCAAGCCCACCTTCGCCGGCCGGATGGCCTCCAACCCGATCGTGGTCGGCGACACCGTCTACCTGATCAACCTCGAATCGGGCGTCACCGCGGTGGACAAGGAGACCGGGAAGGTCCGCTGGAAGCACGAGTTCAACAGCCCCTCGGTCGGCCCGAACGGCGTCGCCTACGCGAACGGCCTGCTCTTCGGGACGACGTTCACCGGCGCCTTCGCGCTGGACGCGAAGACCGGCCGGACGGTGTGGACGCGGGAGCTGATCGCCGCCGGCCAGGGCGGTATCGACGTCGCCCCCCAGGTCTACGACGGCACCGTCGTGGTCAGCACCGTCCCGAGCACCTTCGGCCGGTACGTGCCGGGTTCCATGGGGACGGTCTACGCGCTGGACGCCGCCACCGGCGCGCCGAAGTGGGACTTCAACACGGTCAAGGACGGTGACCTGTGGGGCCACCCGGAGATCAACAGCGGCGGTGGCCTCTGGTACGCGCCGGCCGTCGACAGCCACGGCCGGATCTTCCTGTCCGTCGGCAACCCCTCGCCGATGCCCGGTACCCCGGAGTACCCCAACGGCAGCAGCCGGCCGGGCCCCAACCTCTACACCAACTGCCTGGTGGTGCTCGACAGCAGCACCGGAAAGCTGCTCTGGTACCAGCAGACGGCCCCGCACGACCTGCGTGACTACGACCTCCAGGACTCGCCGATCATCACCACCGCCAAGGTCGGCGGGGTGCGCACCGAAGTCGTCCTGGTGGCGGGCAAGATGGGCAAGGCCTTCGCGTACCGGGCCGACGACGGCACCCCGCTGTGGACCCTCTCGGTGGGCACCCACCTGAACGACGAGGGCCCGCTGCCGGCCGAGCCCGTCACCGTGCTGCCGGGCGTCCTCGGCGGCGTGGAGACCCCGATGGCGCTTGCGGACGGGCGCCTGTTCGTGCCGTGGGTCGACGAGCCCAACACGCTCAGCGCCACCGGCGGGTTCGGGCTGCCCGACTTCACCAAGGGCCGGGGCGGCCTCACCGCGGCCGATGCGGCCACCGGCAAGGTCCTCTGGCAGCGCAACCTGCCGCAGATGGCGCTCGGCGCCGCCACCGTGGCCAACGACGTGGTCTTCACCGCCACCTACGACGGCCAGATCTTCGGCTTCCGCACGTCCACCGGAGAGCTCCTCTGGAAGTCCACCGCACGGGCGGGCATCAACGCCTTCCCGGCCGTGAGCGGCAACCTGCTGCTGGTCGGTGCGGGCGCCCCCGGGCTCTCGGGCTCCGCGGCGGTGCCCGAGCTGATCGCGTACTCGCTCTGATCCGACCGACCGCACAGGCTCCACCGCTCGTTCGTCCGTAGCGACTTCACCACGACGGCCACCGGCCCGGCATCCCCGCCGTGCCGGTGGCCGTCGTGCGCGCGTTTCCGGCGCCCGTGGCGCGCGCTGCCGTCGGCGGTGACGCGCGCGTACCGACGAGCGTCGTGCGGGCGTCCCGGGCGTGCGTCCCGGGAGTGCCTTCCGGCTGTGCGGCCCGGTGTGGGGCCCGGGCATGCCGCGGCCGCCGGAGAATTTCCCGAACTCCCTTCCCCGGGGGATGTCGATTCCGCGCGCCCGGTGCCGACTATCCAGTGCCGGACCGAAAAATCCGGCGTCGAGGCACCCCCGTAACCTCGACGGCTCGCGGTCGTCGGGGAGGGAGTGGATGCCCGCCCCGACGACCGTCTGCCAATCGTCGGAGAGGAGAGCGCCGGACTACCGAGCGTGACGAAAGAGCCGACCGGCTGAGCCCCGGACCACCCGCGACGCCTGCCCACCCGGCCGCGGGCGGCTTCGTCGCGAGCCCCGCCGCAGCTGCGCGCCTGCGCCTCCGACTTCTCGCGCCGTGCGGTGTACCCGGGCCCTTCGGTGCCCCGCCACGCTGGCTTCCCGGGGTTGATCCACCCCCTCTGACCTGCCAGGTCACCCGTCTCCCCGGTGGTCGTCCGGCTGCTGCCCAAGCCCCGGGCGGTTCTTGACCATGCTTCGTGGACACTGCTACACATCCACCGTTGCCGACCGTAATCGACGGCGGACGGATTCCCGTGGTGAGTTCCGTGGAGGGGTCATGACATTATCACCGAACGTAGTGGCCGATGGGCTGGACTTCCCGACCAGCCTGGCCTTCGACGACGAGGGCGGGGTGTATCTGGCCGAGTCCGGACTCCCGTTCGGCGGCGCCGCCCCGGGCGGGCGGATCTGGCGGCTGACCCCCGGCGCCGGCACCTCGGAGCGGGTGCTGCTGGCCGACGGCCTGGCCGGCCCGGTGACCGGACTGCTCTGGCACCAGGGGTACCTCTACGCCTCCGAGGGCGGCGCCGGCCGGATCACCCGGATCGGCCCGGACGGTGAGCGGCGGGCCATCGTCGAGGGCATGCCCGGGCCCGGCAACTACCACCTCGACATGGCCGTCGCGGGCCCCGACGGCAAGCTGTACTTCGCCCAGGGGGCGATGTCCAACCTCGGGATCATCGGGCTGGACGCCTACGAGATCGGCTGGCTGGGGCGCCTGCCGCACTCGTACGACATCCCCGGCCTGGACGTGGTGCTCACCGGCGTCAACGTCACCACCGACGACCCGCTGGCCGGTGAGCCCGGCGCGCGGACCACCACCGGCGCCTTCGCCCCGTTCGGCACCGCGACCAAGCCCGGGCAGCAGGTGCCGGCCGGGCTGCCGTGTACCGCGGCGGTGATGCGCTGCGACCTCGACGGCGGCAACCTGGAGCTGGTGGCCTGGGGCCTGCGCAACGCCTTCGGGCTGGGATTCCTCCCGGACGGGCGGCTGCTCGCGGTCGACCAGGGCGCCGACGACCGGGGGAGCCGGCCGATCGGCAACGCCCCCGACCTGCTGTTCGAGGTCCGCCAGGGCGCCTGGTACGGGTGGCCGGACTACGTCGGCGGAGTCCCGGTGACCGACCCGGTGTTCCGCCCCGAGCGCGGTCCGCAGCCGACCTTCCTGCTGGCCGACCACGACCGGCTCCCGACCCCCGAGAAGCCGGTGCTCGACTTCGAGTCCCATGTGGCGGCCACCAAGTTCGCCGTCGCCCCGCCGAGTTCGCCGCTCGCCGGGCGGCTGGTGGTCACCCTGTTCGGCGACGAGGCCCCGATGACCATGCCCTCCGGCGGCCCGCAGCTCGGACGCGACCTGCTGCTGGTCGACCCGGCCGACTGGTCCACCGCCGGCCTGCCGGCCGGTCCGCGGCTGCACCGGCCGATCGACGTCGGGTTCGCCGCCGGCGACGGCGCGCTGCTGATCCTGGACTTCGGCCGGTTCGAGATGACCGACCACGGTGTCGAGGCCAAGGCGGGCTCCGGACGGCTGTGGCGCTGGGAGGGCTGGGACCGGCCGTCCACCGGCTGACGTGACGTCACACCACCTCTGAAACGAAGGAGTTGCAGAAATGGCAGGCAGAACCGGTCTGTGGCTGATCGGGGCACGGGGGTCCGTCGCCACCACCGCCGTCTGCGGTCTCGCCGCCTTCCGGGCCGGGCTCGTCCCGGCCACCGGCTGCGTGAGCGAGCGGCTGGAGCTCGACGACGCGGCCTTCCCCGGCTGGTCCGACCTGGTGACCGGCGGTCACGACATCGTCCACACACCGCTGGCCAAACGGGCCGAGGACCTCGCCGACGCCGGCGTGCTGCCCGGATGGCTCCCGGCGGCGGTCGCCGAGGACCTCCAGACGGCCGACCGGGAGATCCGGCCCGGCTACGACCCCGCCGACGACACGGGCAGCCAGGCCGAAGCGGTCGGGCGACTCGCCTCCGACATCGAGGACTTCCGGCGCAGCCGGAACCTGGAGCGGGTCGTGGTGGTCAACGTCTCCTCCACCGAGCCGCCGGTCACGGCGCTGCCCGAGCACACCGACCCGGCCGCCCTGGAGCGCGCCCTCGCCGAGCCGGGCCGCCGGGTGCTCCCCGCCGGTGCGCTGGCCGCCTACGCGGCCTTCTCGGCCGGCTGTCCGTACGTCGACTTCACCCCCTCGCCCGGTCTGCGGATCCCGGCGGTCACCGAACTGGCCGACCGCCGGGGTCTGCCGTATGCGGGCTGCGACGGCAAGACCGGGGAGACCCTGCTGCGCAGCGCACTGGCACCGATGTTCCTCGCCCGCGGCCTGAGCGTGCGGTCCTGGTCCGGCACCAACCTGCTCGGCGGCGGCGACGGCGCCAACCTGGGCCGGGACGGGCGCGCCGAGGGCAAGCTGGCGGCCAAGACCCGGGGCCTGGCCGCGCTGATCGGCACGGAGGCCACCGCACCGCTGCACATCGACCACGTACCGGACCTCGGCGAACGCAAGGTCGCCTGGGACTACGTCTCCTTCGAGGGCTTCCTCGGCGCGCGGATGAGCCTGCAGCTCACCTGGGACGGCTACGACTCGGCGCTGGCCGCGCCGCTGGTCCTCGACCTGGCCCGGCTGGTGGCGGGCGCCCACCGGGCCGGGGAGTCCGGACCGCTCGGCGCACTGGCGTTCTTCTTCAAGGACCCGCTCGGCAGCGACGAGCACCGGCTCGCCCAGCAGGAGCAGCAGCTGGCCGCCTGGGCGCAGCGGATCGCGGTGGCCCGATGAGTACCGCGCGCGGCCGGGGCACCGCGGGTGCCTGGGCGGAGCTGCTCCGGGCGCCGGCCGCGCTCACCGTCCTCGGCGACACCGCGGCCGGGGCGGCGGCGGCCGGGCGGCCGCTGCGGGGCCGGCGGCTCGCACTGCCGCTCGCCTCGGTCGCGCTGTACTGGTCCGGGATGGCCCTGAACGACTGGGCCGACCGGGCGCTCGACGCGGCCGAGCGGCCCGAGCGCCCGATCCCGTCCGGCCGGATCGCCCCGGCGGCGGCCCTCACCGCGGCCGCCGGGCTCAGCGGCGCCGGGCTGGCGCTGGCCGCCCTCGCGGGCGGCTCCGACGCGCTGCGGATCGCCGTCCCGCTCGCCGGGGCGGTCTGGGCCTACAACACCGTGCTGAAGCCGACCCCGGCCGCGCCCGCCGCGATGGCGGCCTGCCGAGCCCTGGACGTGCTGCTCGGCGCCGGAGCCGGGCGCTGGACGGCGGCCCGCACGCCGGCCCTCGCGATGGCCGCGCACACCTTCGGGGTGACCGCGCTGTCCCGGGGCGAGGTGCACGGCGGACGCCGCGGCGACAGCCGGCTGGCCCTGGCCACCACCCTCGCCGCCACCACCCTGAGCTGCGCGGGCCGGGCACCCTCCGGTCTGCACCGCGCGGCGGCCGGGCTCTGCGCGCTCGGCTACGCGGGCACCACCGGCCGGGCACAACTCGCCGCGGACGCCACCCCGTCCACGGCCGCGGCCGTCCGCACCGCCACCATCGCCGGGATCCACGGCATGGTGCCCCTGCAGGCCGCCCTGTGCGCGCGGCGCGGTTCGCTGCCGACCGCCGCACTGGTGCTGTCGGCCCTGGCACCGGCCCGCCGCCTCGCCACCCGGCGGAGCCCGACATGACCGCGCCCGCCCTCGGCTACGGCACCAACGGATTCTCCAACCACCGGCTCGCCGACGCGCTCCGGGTCATCGCCGACCTCGGGTACACCGCGACCGGCCTCACCCTCGACCACCACCACCTGGACCCGTACGGGCCCGACCTGGCCCGGGAGACGGAGCAACTTGGCAACCTGCTAGCGGAGTTGGGCCTGCGATGCGTCGTCGAGACCGGCGCGCGCTACCTGCTCGACCCGTACCGCAAGCACCACCCCACACTGGTCTCGGAGTCGGCCCGGCCACGGATCGACTTCCTGGTGCGCGCCGTCCGGATCGCCGAGTCGCTCGGCGCCGACTGCGTGTCCTTCTGGTCGGGCACCGCCGAGCCGGGGACCGACCCGCCCACCAACCGCCGCCGGATGATCGACCACCTCGGCCCGGTGCTGGCCGAGGCGCAGCGCCGCGGCGTCCGGCTCGGCCTCGAACCGGAGCCGGGCATGGTCGTCCAGCACCTCGACCAGGCCCTCGACCTGCGCCGGGAGCTCGGTGAGCCCGACCTGCTCGGCATCACCCTGGACGTCGGGCACTGCGTCGCCGTGGAGCCGGTCGACGCGGCCGCCTGCATCCGCCGTGCGGGCCGGCACCTGGTCAACGTCCAACTGGACGACATGCTCCCGGGGATCCACGAGCACCTGGAGTTCGGGCAGGGGCGGCTCGACCTCGCGGCCACCCTGGCCGCCCTCGACGAGACCGGCTACACCGGCGTCGCGGCCGTCGAACTGCCCCGGCACAGCCACGCCGCACCACAGACCGCACAACGGGCCATGGCAGCACTCCGCCAGGCCCGGGAGACCGTTTCCGTTCAGCAGGTGCATACGGGTGCACCGCTGTCATCCACGATCGGAGACCGTTGATCATGGCGTACCGAGAGGACCACCCCTGGCTTGCCGCCGGCACCCACGGAGGGAGCCCGGTGGCGATCGTCCACAGCCTGGAGAGCAGGTGGCTGGCCGGCGCCGAGCGGCGCATCCGGCAGCGGCCCGCCGCCATCCACGACGACTTCCCCCTGGTCGGCCGAGCGGTCGGCCGGGTGCCGGTCCGGCCGGAGACCGACCCGCAGGGGCTGGTCTTCGGCACCGTCGACGACCAGGCCCGCGCCCGGCTGCTCGCCGTGCTCTCCGAGGTGCTGGTCGCCGACGCCCTGGAGGCCGAGGTCGGACGGCTCTACCGGCACGGCGACGACGCCGAGCGGCGCGGCGTCCTGCGCGCGCTCCCACTGCTGCCGGGCTCCCTGGTGGACCTCGGACTGGAGCTGGTCGCCGACGCGCTGCGCACCAACGACCCGCGTCTGATCGCCGCGGCGATGGGCCGGTTCGCCGCCGACCACCTCGACCAGGCGCAGTGGCGGCAGGGCGTGGTGAAGTGCCTGTTCACCGGAGTGACGCTGCCCGCGGTCGCCGACCTGGTCGCCCGCACCGACTCCGAACTGCTGCGGATGGCCCGCGACCTGGCCGAGGAACGGCTGGCGGCGGGGCGGGAGATCACCCCCGACCTGCGCGCCCTGCTCGGCATGACGGTGCTGATGGCACTCGTACCGCCGCGGGCGGAGGACAGCCGGCGATGAGGATCTTCGACCCCCACATCCACATGACCTCCCGGACCACCGACGACTACCGGAACATGCACGAGGCCGGCGTCCGGGCCGTCGTCGAACCCGCCTTCTGGCTCGGCCAGCCCCGCACCGGCCTGAGCTCCTTCACCGACTACTTCGACGGCCTGATCGGCTGGGAGCGGTTCCGGGCCTCCCAGTTCGGCATCAGCCACAACTGCACGATCGCCCTCAACCCCAAGGAGGCCAACGACCCCCGCTGCGCCGAGGTGCTGGACGTCCTGCCGCGCTACCTCGGCAAGGACGGCGTGGTCGCGGTCGGCGAGATCGGCTACGACTCGATGACCAGGGCCGAGGACGAGGCGTTCGGGCTGCAGTTGCAGCTCGCGGTGGAACACGGCCTGCCGGTGCTGGTGCACACCCCGCACCGGGACAAGAAGGCCGGCACCGCCCGCACCCTCGCCGTGGTCCGGGAGTCCGGCACCGACCCCAGGACCGTCCTGGTGGACCACCTCAACGAGGTCACCGCGCCGATGGTCGCGGACTCCGGCTGCTGGCTGGGCTTCTCCATCTACCCGGACACCAAGATGGACGAGCACCGGATGGTCGCCGTGCTCAAGGAGTACGGCACGGCCCGCATCCTGGTCAACTCGGCCGCCGACTGGGGGCGTTCGGACCCGCTCACGCCGTACCGGGTCGGCCGGGCGATGCTGGCGGCCGGCTTCACCCCGGCCGAGGTGGACACCGTGCTCTGGCAGAACCCGATCGAGTTCTACCGCCGCAGCGGGCACCTCGTCCTCGACGAGGCCGCCCCCGCCGCCGACGCGGTCTCCGCCGCGGGCAACTCCGTTCAGCGGGGCGGATCATGACCCGGCTCTGCTACTCGACCAACGTCCACCCGGCGGAGGACCTGCCCGGCATCCTCCGCCAACTGGACGCCTTCGCGGCCCCGATCCGCGAGCGCACCGGCTTCGACCGACTCGGCCTCGGCCTCTGGCTGGCGGCCGGGACGGCAGCGGAACTGGCCGCCGACCCGGCCCTGCTCCGCCGGCTGCGAGCCGAGCTGACGGCCCGCGACCTCGCCGTCGTCACCCTGAACGCCTTCCCCTACGGAGGCTTCCACCAGCCGGTGGTCAAACACGCGGTGTACCGCCCCGACTGGACGGAGCCCGCCCGGGAGCGCTACACCGCCGACTGCGCCACCGTGCTGGCCGGACTGCTGCCCGACGACGCCGACGACGGCAGCCTCTCCACCCTGCCGCTGGCCTGGCGCCGGCCCTGGTCCACCGACGCCGACCACGCCGCCGAGCAGGCCCTGCGGCGGACCGAGGACACCCTGCGCACCGTCTCCGCGCGGGCCGGCCGACCGATCCGGCTGGCCGTCGAACCGGAACCGGGCTGTGTGCTCGACACCGTCGCGGACGCGGTGCGCTGGCTCGCACCCCGGGTGGACCCGGAGCACATCGGCCTCTGCCTGGACACCTGCCACCTGGCCGTCTCCTTCGCCGACCCGGCGCAGACGGTGGCCTCGATCGAGCGGGCCGGCCTCGCGGTGGTCAAGGTCCAGGCCTCGGCGGCGCTGCACGTCGACGACCCCGCCGACCCGGCCGCGCGCCGCGTGCTCGCCGACTACGCCGAACCGCGCTACCTGCACCAGGTCAGGGAGTCGGACACCTCCGGACAGGTGCTCGCCGCGGACGACCTGCCGCAGGCGCTGGACACGCTGCCCGCCCGCGGCCCCTGGCGGGTGCACTTCCACGTCCCGCTGCACGCCGCACCGCCGGCCCCGCTGCGCAGCACGACCGACGTGCTCCGCGCGGCGGTGGCAGCCGTCCGCGACCGGACGGTGGTCGAGGTGGAGACGTACACCTGGCCCGTCCTGCCCGGCGCCGAGACCGACATCGTCTCCGGCATCGCCGAGGAACTCCTCTGGGCGAGAAGCGAGTTGGCGAACGCATCGACGTTCCAGGCCGCGGACGGGACGGTGAACCGTTGAAGCCGGTGATCGTGCTGGACGTGGTCGGGCTGACACCGCGGCTGCTCCCGCACCTGCCGAACCTCGCCCGGCTGGCCCGGCGCAGCGGCCACGCACCGCTGCGCACCGTCCTGCCCGCGGTGACCTGCAGCGTGCAGTCCACGCTGCTCACCGGCAGGCTGCCGGCCGAGCACGGAATCGTCGGGAACGGCTGGTACTTCCGGGAGCTCGGCGAGATCCACCTGTGGCGCCAGCACAACCGGCTGGTCACCGCGCCGAAGGTGTGGGAGACCGCCCGCGCCCGGCAGCCCGGCTACCGGGCGGCCAACATCTGCTGGTGGTACGCCATGGGCGCCTCGACCGAACTGCTGGTCACCCCGCGGCCGGTGTACCACGCCGACGGCCGGAAGTCGCCCGACTGCTACACCCGGCCACCCGCTCTGCGCGACCAACTCACCGAGGAGCTCGGACCGTTCCCGCTGTTCCAGTACTGGGGACCGACGGCCGGACTGGCCTCCAGCCGGTGGATCATCGCCGCGGCCCGCCGGATCCTGCGCACGGAACGCCCCGACCTCCTGCTGGTCTACGTCCCGCACCTGGACTACGACCTGCAGCGCTTCGGCCCGAACTCCCGGCAGGCGCTGGCCGCCGCCCGGGCGATCGACGCGGAGCTGGCGCCGCTGCTGGACCAGGCCGAGGCGGAGGGCGCCACCGTGGTCGCGCTCAGCGAGTACGGCATCACCCCGGCGAGCCGACCGGTGGACATCAACCGCGAGCTGCGCCGGGAGGGTTGGCTCGACGTGTACACCCAGGCGGGGATGGAGTACCTGGACCCGTGGACCTCGCGGGCCTTCGCCGTCGCCGACCACCAGGTCGCCCACGTCTACGTCCCCGACGAGGCGGACCTCCCGAAGGTGCGCGACCACCTGCTCCGACTGCCGGGCGTGGACGAAGTCCTGGACCGGGCGGAGCAGGCCCGCTACGGCCTCGACCACCCCCGCTCCGGCGAGCTGGTGGCGGTGGCCGAGCCCGATGCCTGGTTCACCTACTACTACTGGCTGGACGACGCGCACGCCCCCGACTTCGCCCGGTCCGTCGAGATCCACCGCAAGCCCGGCTACGACCCGGCCGAGCTGTTCTTCGATCCGGCGGACCGCCTGGCCAAGGCCAGGGCGGCACTCGGACTGGCGCGCAAGAAGCTCGGCCTGCGCCACACCATGAACGTCGTCCCGCTGGACCCGTCCTGGGTCCGCGGCTCGCACGGCCGCCTCCCGGACTCGGCCGCCGACGGCCCCCTGCTGATCTGCACCGACCCGGCCTGGGAGACCGCCCTCGACGCCACCGGCGCGATCAACGCCAGCGACGTCGCCGGTCTCCTCCTCCGACTCCAGGGGCTGCATGCCTGACCATCCGCCACCGCACCGCACGTCCCGGCAGCCGTCAGGTCCCCGCCCATCTCCAGCAGATGGGCGCGGACCGCGGCGAGCCTACTCGGCTCCAGGGGCCTCGTCCTCGTCGATGAACCTGACATGCCGTTCGTCCCGGTCATCGAACGCCGGTGCGACGGTCAGAACCATCTCCATCGCGCCGAAGTAGTGGATGCGGGTGTTCGGCGGGACCGTGACCAGGTCGGTGGCGCCGACCTCCACCGCCTCGCCGTCCAGGTAGAACACCCCTCGACCGGCGATGACGTAATAGACGTAGGAACTTCTCACATTGTAGAACTCCTGAAAGTGCCCTCGCTCGACGTGCACGCGGACGACCGTCGCGGACGGGTCGCGCTGACGGTAGACCGTCAGGTCGATGCCGTGCTTGTGGAACCTCTCCGCCTCTTCGGCCGTGCGCCGGTATCCGGCCATCGCTCAGTTCCTCCTGATCGGCGGAGAGAGGGGTGCCGTTCTCCCGCCGCACCCCTCCCGGCCGACGCCTCGATCAATCCGGCAGATTCTCGGCCCGCTCGCGCAGTGCCAGTCGGTCCACCTTCCGGTTGGAATTCAGCGGGAACCTGTCCAGGTGGATGTACCGGCGCGGCAGTGTGCTGGCCTGCAGCACGGCGCGCATGGCGTCGGCCAACGTCGGCTCCGGAATCTCGGCGCCGGTGTAGAACGCGACCAGCTCCGTCCCGTGGGCCGTGGGCCGCGCGACGGTGACCGCGTCGCGCACCCCGTCGCACTCGCGGACCAGATGGTCGATCTCGGCCAGCTCGACGCGCCACCCGTGCACCTTCACCTGCGAGTCCATGCGGCCGATGTAGGCGAGTTCGCCGTCCGGATTCGCGCGGACCCGGTCACCGGTGCGGTACCAGCGCCGGCCGTCGAAGTCGACGAACCGTCCTTCGTCGTCGGCCGGATCGAGGTAGCCGGCAATCATCTGCGGGCCGGTGACCCACAGCTCGCCCTCCTCGGGGGACTGCTCCCCGTGTTCGGTCACCAGGCGGAAGTCGTGGCCCGCGTGCACCCTCCCGATCGGCACGGTTCCGTTGATGCCGCGCTTCACCGACTCCTCGCCGGCCCAGCGGTGGTAGGAGATGCCGATCGAGAGCTCGGTCGGCCCGTAGCGGTTCTCCAACCTGGATCCCGGTGCGGCCGCCAGCCAGTCCTCGACGTCCTGGCAGCGCAGGGCCTCCCCGCCGAAGATCGACCACTTCAGGCCGCTGAGCGCGCCCTTCTCCAGCCCGCCCATCTCCCGGGCCATCCAGATACCGCTCGGCGTGGAGTGCCAGATGGTGATCCCGTGCTCGGCGACGAACGCGGGAAGATCCCGGTACGCCGAGGGCGGCACCACCTGGATCGTCGCACCTGCACCCCAGGCGGCGAACACGTCGTGTATGCCGGGGTCGAAACTGAGGTCGTAGGTCTGGCCGAGCACGTCCTCCGGTCCGAAGTCGCACCGCCTGAAAAGCTGGTCGAAATAGTGCGCGAAACCGCCGTGCGAAACGGGGACCCCCTTCGGAATCCCCGTCGAACCCGATGTGAAGAGAACGTACGCCCGGTCCGCTTGGGTCACCTGGACCGGCGCCGTGAACTCCGGATGGGAGGCCACCGGAACGGTCGGAAACCTGTCGGCGAAGCCACCGGTGTCGAGGACGCGAAGGGGCGTCTCCTGATCGGTGACCTCCGGTAGGACCGCCAGTCCCCGCTCGTCCACGATCAGGGTGTCCAGCTCGGCCACCCTGATCATCCGACGGGTGAGCTCGGTGGGAAAGCCCGGCTGCAACGGGACCACCGTGGCGCCCGCGTACAGGACGGCCAGCAGGCCCGCATAGGAGGTGATGCTCTTGCCCGCCAGGACTCCCACCGCCCGGGGGGAGCCGTTCGCCACCAGCGACCCCGCCCAGCGCATGGCCGTGTCGTGCACCTGCTGGTAGGTGGCGAGCTCCGATCCGATCCTTACAGCGGGACGGTCCGGGGATATCTCCAAGCCCTGCAGGAACCGCTCGACCAGCGTGAGGGGCACAAGCTTTGCCATTCCCTATCCCTTGGTCGTGAATGCGTTATTCGGTATGACGATTAATTCCCTATACTCGAACCAGTAGATTACCGACCGGCCCGGCGAACCGTACTGACGCCCGGCAGGGCTCCGGCGGGTGGTGCACACCGCCATCGGTATTCGTCACCAGCCGCTGTGCGTCGGCGCGGCCGGCCGCAACTCCCGAGCCTGTCCTATGTCAGGACACGTGCACCAATCCGCCCCGCTAGCGTGCGCACATGTCCCGAGCCAGATCAGCCGTCCCGCCTTCCGCCCCTCAAAAACCGTTGGCACGCCTGCTGCGCCGGATGGCCCCGCCGTCGCCGACGGCGGGCCGGGTCAGTGCTCAGGCTCTGGTCTACGGAATCGGCACCGGCAGCTTCTTCACCGCGAACGCGGTCTTCTTCACCAAGGTTGTCGGCCTCTCCGCCGCGACGGTGGGCCTGGGCCTGACCATTGCCGGGCTCGTCACCGTCGTTGTCGCCGTGCCGCTGGGCCGGGCCGCCGACCGGGTCGGCCCGAAGGTCATGTGGGCGGCGGCGTCCCTCGCAGAGGCGGCCTGCTACCTCGCCTACCCGCAGGCCCGCGGGTTCGTCGCCTTCCTGGTGGTCGTCATAACCCTGGGAATGATCAACGTTGGCGGATCTGCGGGCTACGGCGCGTATTCACTCAACCTCTACACCGAGGAGGAGCGGATCGCGGCGCTCGCCTACAACCGGAGCGCACTGAACGCCGGGTTCACCATCGGCGCGGGGTTGGGCGGCCTGGCGCTCGCCACCGGCAGTGACACCGCCGTCCGGCTGCTCCCCGTCTTCGTCGGCCTGGTGATGCTCCTCAACGCGGTGATGATCCTCCGGCTCCCCGACACCGCCAAACCCGTTCAGGATCCCACCCGGTCCAGCGGGCGCGAGCAGCGGAAGCGGGGCGGCGCGCTGCGCAACCGGCCGTTCTTCGCCGTGTCCGTCCTGGGCGGTGTCCTGTCCACGAACCAGGTGATCCTCTCCGTGGTCATCCCGCTCTGGCTGGTCGAGGAGACCAACGCTCCGCACGTCCTGCTGGCGGGGCTGTTCGCGACCAACACCCTCATGGCGGTGACCATGCAGACCATGACCGCCCGCGGCACCCACACACTGGCGGGCGCGATCCGGGCGGCATACCGCAGCGCCGTCTGCTTCGCGGCCTCCTGCGTGGTCGTCGTGTTCACCCACGGCAGCAGCGCCGCATGGCTGACCATCGCCCTCGTCTGGCTGGCGCACATCGTCCTGACCGGTGCCGAGCTCTTCCAGGCGGCGGCGGGCTGGGGATTCACCGCGCTGCTGTCCGACCCCGCCCGCCGCGGCGAGTACCAGGGCGTCACCCAGGTCGGCCAGACCATAGGCACCGTGTGGGCGCCTGCCGTCTACACCTACCTCGCCATGAACTGGCACACGGCGGGTTGGCTGGCGATCGCCGCCATCGTCGTCCTCGCGGCCGTCGCCACCCCGCCGGTGGCCCGTGCCGCCGAACGATCGCTCGGTGCGGCCGCCGAACCCTCGCCGGCGGCGGCCGCCAGTCCCTCCTGAGTGTTTTGAATCGGAGTGACGGAGTGTCAGTGTCCGTACGCATCCGGAGGATTTGAGGCACCCATGGCGCACGACGATCTGACGCTCCGTCAGGTCCGGTGGTGCGGCGGGCTGCCCATCCAGTGATGTGCGTCAGTAGGAGGAGACAAGTGAGCGAGATTTCCCCCAAGCTGCAGGAAGAGGCCTCGATTCCTTCCTTCGAGGCTCCGACCGACTCACCGTTGCCGTGGCTGCGGGGCATGACGGCGACCATTCGCGACCACCTGCTGGTCCACGGCGCGGTCCTCGTCCACGGACTGCCGATGGACGGACCGGACCGGCTTGCCGAGGCACGGGACGCGCTGGGTATCGGCAGCTTCACGCCCACCGAGGTGTTCAACCGCCGGAGGGACTTCGGGGGCGGCGTCATCTCGCCCATCAGCTGGCCGCAGGACCGGCACATCTGCCCGATCCAGGAGAACTCCTTCAGCAGGAGGTTTCCCCCGGTGGTGCTCACCGCGTGCATCACCCCTCCGGAGGGCGATGGGCGGTCCCACCTCAGCGACGCCCGCCGGATAGCGGGCCGGCTACCCGCGCACCTCTCCGACCGTGTACGGGAGGGCGGTTGGACCATGACCCGGGCCTTCCACGGTGGATTCGGCATCGCGTGGCCGGAGGCCTTCCCGGTGACGGACCGTGCAGCGCTTGAGGAGCTCCTGGCGGCGGAGGGGATCGAGTTCGACTGGCTCCCCAACGGCACGCTGCACACGGTGCGGCGCCTGCCCGGCGTCATCAGGCACCCGGTCACCGGGGAGGAGTGCTGGTTCAACCAGCTCTCCTTCCTCAACGCCGGCAGCCTGGATCCGAACGAACGCGCCTACATGACCAGGGCCTTCGGTCGGCACCTCCCGATGAACACCTTCTTCGGGGACGGATCACCGCTGTCGGAGGAGGACGTGGCGGCCATAGACCACGCCTACGACTCGGTGAAGACCGAGCTCCCGTGGCGCCGTGGCGACCTGCTGATCACCGACAACATCATCATGGCCCAAGGCCGATCGCAGGTGGAGGGGTCCCCTGAATTCCTGGTCGCCCTGGGCGAGAACTAGCCTTATCGAAGAGAGGGAAAGATGAGTACGCAGGTCAGCAAGGCAGAAGTTGTGGTGTCGCCGGGCGAGTTCTTCCAGATCGGGGAAACACGGCGGATCAGGTCCGCCATCAGGCTCGAACTGACGGAGCACTCGTACCTCCCGAAGTCGGACGATCCGCGCGCCGACTGGGTTGCGAGCGTCGCCGTGCCTGCATTCAAGACGCTTTCCCAGATGGGATTCCTTGCACCGCGGTTCTGCACGATCGGTACGGGTGCCGGCCTGGACGCCCTGGCGGCCGTGGAGATCCTGAAGGCACGCACCGTCGGGTTCACCGACATCCACGACGACGTTCTCGAACACGCCCGGAGGAACATCCAGAGCAACCTCCTGGCGCAGGACGTCGAACTGGTCGGGGGCGTCGGCGACCTGCTCTCCCCGCTGGTGGGGACGTTGTCGGAGGTCGATGTGATCTATGAGAACCTTCCCAACATCCCGATGGCCGAGACCGACGATCTCGCCGACGGCCAGACGAGCTCGACCTTCATCCGGGAACGCAGCGAGGAGATCCCCGGTTTCGCCGAGAAGAACCTCGTCACCCTGCACTACCTGGCTCTGCAGCAGGCGTACCCGGTCCTGCGGGTCGGTGGCCGCGTGCTGTCGTCGATCGGTGCACGCATTCCGATATCGGAGATCCTGGCACTTTCCGGGGCCGCCGGTTACAACGGCAGCGTGCTGACCTACACCTGGAAGGTCCAGTCCGAACCGCACGAGGTGGTGGGCGGATTCGCCCGGTGGGAGCGGGAGGGCCTCGGTCCGTTCCACTTCTACCCGGTGAGCGTCCTGCGGGAGGCGTTCGACGGCTTGTCGCCGGCCGCCGCCGGTGCGCGGGCGCTGCAGATCGAGAGCGAGCTGGCGCCGTACGAGATCGCGGCGGTGGACGCCCTCGCCCTGGTCGAGAGCGGTGAGAAGGTCGGGCACACGGTGACGGTTCTCGATTCGGTCAAGGTTCCCGACCACGCACTCTGAGTGGCCTGAGGGAAGAATTCCATCCACGATCGTTAGGGGGGCAGGTGTACGACGTGCGAGGTCAGCGGACGGTGGTCGCTGTCGTAGGTCTTGGTGTAGCCGGTTCGCTGGCAGCGGTGCATCTATGTGACGGAGCGTCGAACCATCCCCAGGGTGTGCCGATCGAACTGCTCCTCGTCGATCCGGGCCTTGACGCCGGAGTGGTCGGGCCCGCTCCGGATCCGGGTGAGCGCCGACTTGAAACGCCCGCCGAGGACTTGAGCTGCTTCGACGGCGACGCCGAGCACTTTGCCCGTTGGCTGTGCCGGCGAGGTGAGTGTCCTTCGCGCACCGACCTGCCTCCCAGCTGGTACCGGTACCGGACCTACCTCGCGCACACCGTCGGCGAGTCGATAATCCAGGCCAACGGAATTGCCACGGTGCGGAGGATCAGGAGCCGGGTCGAGCAGTTCGGCACGACGGACGAGTCCGGGGTGGTGCTCTATCTGGACAGCGGTGAGGTCTGTCGCGTGGACTCCGTGGTGATGGCGACCGGACCGAGGTGGGCCTGGGCGAGGGTCGACGGCGATCGGTGGATGTCCCGGCCCGTCGATGGTGGCAGCCCGGACGCGGTGCCGTGCTGTGCCCAACCGGAATCCCGTGACGGTGAGATGGAAGTCGAGCCTCCTGTGTACTCCCTGTCGAACTGCCGGGACACCTGCTCCTCCGGGCCGGCGGAGCAGGTGTCGCGGTTGCGTCGGGAGGCGGAAACCGTCGCTGCCGCCGTGCTTGCGGGCAAGGCGTCGTGACGGCGATCGGACAAACCGGGCGGACCTGCCGCTCGGCAAACTCTTTCCCGGTAATGCGGCCCCGATAGACGGTTGAGAAATGACGGACGAGAACTACGAAACGCCAATTCGGGCCGCGGTGATCGCGCCCGGGAGAATCTACGGACCCGGCACTTCGCTGCTGATGTTCAACCGTGAGGCGGTGGCACGGCGCGGGGCGTTCATGTACCCGGTCGAATGGGAACTCGGCACCGGGGATCTCTTCGCCGACGACGTGGACGACATGATCACTGAGCGGGTGACCGCCGCGGTAAGAGCAGTCGCTTCGGCCGGCGCGAGCGAGACGGTGATTATCGCCAAGTCGCTCGGTACGCGGGCAGCCCCCGTGGCGGCCGAATACAATCTGCCCGCCATCTGGTTCACACCGTTCCTGGCCAGCGCGCCGGTCGCCGAGAAGACCATCGAGGCGCTGCGGCGGAGCACCGCACCCTTCCTGCTCGTCGGCGGGACGGCCGACGAGTTCTGGGACGGTGACCTCGCCCGGTCGCTCACTCCGCACGTGCTCGAGATCGAGAACGCCGATCACAGCATGTTCGTGCCCGGCCCCCTCAGGGACTCCGCCGCCGTGCTCGGCGAGGTGGCGACGGCGGTAGAGCGCTTCCTCGACGATGTCGTCTGGCCGGGCAGCCGGTGACACCGAAGGTCATGTGAAGCACCGGCCGGCGCCGGACGGGGACGCCGGCCCAGGCGGCACGGAAGACGCCCTGGCCGCGGCCGGACCGCGAGTGCTCGCGGCCCGGCCGCGGCCAGGGCGTCGACGTCCATCACGTGGAAACGCGCCGCAGCCCGGTTCTCCCGGCCCGGCGGTTCCGTCGCAGACTCAACTGGAGGGCGTGAGCGGGGAGTACATGCCGAGCCACTGTTCGGTGCCCCAGGCCTCGAAGCGCTCCACCTCGGTGAACCCCAGCTTCGCCGCGAGCCGCATCGAGCCGGTGTTGGCGCTCTGGGTGGTGAGGACCACGGGCTCGCCGGGAAGTGCGGCGGCGAGCCAGCCGAGTGCCGCCGTGCACGCCTCGGCGGCGTAGCCGAACCCCCACGCGTGGGGGAGGAACAGGTAGCCGAGATCGGCCTTTCCCGCGGCGGCCGGGCGGCGGTGCCCGGTGGCCCTCCTGAGCAGGATCTGGCCGATCATCGCCCCGTCGAGGTCGACGACGAAGCTCCCGGGCCACTGCTCGGGCACCTCGGGCAGTTCGCGCTCGAGCTCGTCACGCGGCCGGGGGCCGCCGAGGTAGGTGTTCACCTCCGGCGAGGCGAGCAGCTCGACGAACGCCGCACGGTCCCCGGCCTCGGGCCCACGGAGCACGAGCCTCTCGGTCCTGATCGGCTCAGGCGGCCACACCACGGATTCCAGATGTTCCATTTCTGCACCCTAACAAGTAGTCATTCCAACGGAGTTGATGATTCCGGTGAGCCGGAGAGGAGCCCGCTGCCGACAGCCGGGCTCCGAGACCCACAGGACCGGACCAGCCGCCTGGACATGCGGAAACGGCCCGCCCGCAAAGCCGGCGAGCCGTCACGGCCGGACCGAGGCCACGCCCGGTCGGCTCCGGGTGCCGACCCGGTCCGGAGCCGACCCGGTCCGGAGCCGACCCGGTCCGAAGCCGACCCGGTCCGGAGCCGACCCGGTCCGAAGCCGACCCGGTCCGAAGCGGCGAAGCTACAGGTTCATCCCCTGCAGGACCCTCAGCAGGCTGTCGACCTGGTACTCGTTGAACACGGCGGAACCGTTGACGTGCGGCAGCGGGGTCTCCGGGACGGGGACCTCCAGGAAGGCGCAGAGCGGCTCCCAGCCGTCCTTCGGGGACCACTCCAGAAGTCGGTCCGCCGGGATGTGCGCGCGGACCTCCTCGATGTGCCGCTGCATCCCCGCGGCCACCGTGTCCTCGTCGAAGACCTCCGGGTCGGGCCCGAACAGCTCGGCCCGGGCGTACATGCCCCGCAGCATCCGGGCGTTCCGGCGCATCTCGGGATCGGCGGCCTCCACGGCCGCTGCCAGGTGGCGAGCCACCGTGTCGCCGTACGTGAGGCCCCAGATGGTGTCCCGTATGCTGCGGGCCCACGAGTGGCCGTCCCGCACGCTGAGCAGGACCTTCGCGTCCGGATAGGCCTCGGCCAGCTCCCGGTAGTAGAACGATGCCGGGTAGTCGACCGCTGCCGAGTATCCGGCGAATATCGCCGCCCAGTCGGGGTTGCCCTCGTACGCGGCCAGCCACTGGTTCCGATCGGCGGAGACCGTGTTCATGTGATAGCAGGGGCCGTATCCCAGCATTTCAAGCGCGATCTTCTGAGTCAGTGTCGCCGTGCGCGGCAGGCCTGCCCCGATCAGTTTCATGTGACCTACTTTACGTTCAGGGTGAGAATTAAGGCGATGATCTACCCCTGCCCTCCGGACCCGGCATCAGCCGGTGGCCGGAGGTGGCGATGCCAGGCATAGTAGGCGACGCACATGAATATGCGTACTGACAGGTGCCAGTATCGGAAATGGCCCCACCGGCGGATTCGCGATGCCGGCCTGATCCTGACTGTTGTCAGTACATGTGCATCGCGCCGCTCGGTAGTTTCCTTTCCAGGCATTCCGATGTGGGTCTACGTTATGGGGAGAGATGTCAGAGCGTACTGAAATCCTGACCAGGATCTGGCGACAGGTCCTCGGTAGGCCCGACCTCGACGAGAACTCCGACCTCCTCGACAACGACGGAACCTCGTTGCACATGTTGCAGATCGTCGGTGAGGTCCACCGGACCCTCGGCGTCGATGTGAAGCTGCGTGAGGTGTTCACCCACACCTCGCCGCGGAGCCTCTCGGACTTCCTTGAGGGCAGGCCGGGGCGCGAATCGGCCGACTCGCATGACATCAGTGCCTGAGGCATGCGGCCGCCGCGCACCCATGGGCCGTCGGTGACACCGCCCCGGGGCAAGAACTCCCTCGGGCCGACTTCGCTTTCCGAAAAGGCAAGGCTGACCGGGGAGTTCGCCGACTGGAACAATCTGGTGCACCGGGCGGTGTGGATAACCGGAGAACTGGACACAGCCGCGGTTCGCGAGGCGTGGCGGCGAGTCTGTCGGCGTCACGACGTCCTGCGCAGGACGTACGTCTCGGCAGACGAGGCATGCACGCACGACGACGTCCTGAGCGAGGTGGAGTTCCACACCGCGGAGACGGACGAGGACGCGATCGAGCTGATGCGCCGCTTCCTCGGGACCCCGTTCAGCCTGGACGGCCCGGGATTCGCACGCATCGCCATCGTGCAGCGCGGCGAGCGGAGGCATCTCTTCGGGATCGCGATGGATCACATCATCACCGACCTGATCTCCTGGCTCCGCATCAAGGCGGATTTCCGGGAGTTCTATGACCGGGCCCTGGCCGGCGAGGACGGCGAGGACGGCGACCTGGCGGAGGCGGGCAGCTACCAGGATTTCGCCTCGGAGCAGCGCCGTCTGTTCTCCAGTGCATGGGGAGAGGAGCGCAGGGCGTTCTGGAGCTCCTACACCCGGGAGTTCGGCGCCTATCCGCCTCGCTTCCTGGCCGATGCGGAGCACACCGGCGGGTACCGGCACGCGGTGGTCACCAGAGACCTTCCGGCGGATGCCAGGGCCCGGGTGCACGCACTCTCCCGGCAGGCCCGGGTAACACCCTTCGCGGTGGTCTCCTCGGGTGTGCTCGCGGGTGTGCGGGAGGTTGCCGGCGATCCGACGGCAGGGATCTCCGTTGCCCACCACGGGCGCGGGCTGCCAGGGACCTCGCAGACCGCGGGGCTGTTCGTCCAAACCGTGCCGCTGCACCTCGGACGCCGGTCCGCGAGTCCGCTCGAAACGGTCCGGCAGGTGTCCGACCGAACCCATGACGTCTTCGAGTACGCCCTTCCGCTCACCGTTGCGGGAATGTCGTGGAACGAGACGCTGACGGCGGCCGACCAGGAGGCCGCAGGACTCTACGTCGAACTGAACGAGTACCCGAGGTCCACGTACTACACCCCGCTGTTCACCGGTACCGGGGCGGAGTACGTCGAACTGAGCCTGCCCGGGGACAAGATCTGGACCGAGACCGTGGCCGTCTCATGGAACCTGTACGAAACAGGGCCGCAGCTCGTCGCGGACTACAACGCGAACTACCTCCCGGGTGCGGCGGTGGAGGAGCTCCTCGGGGCAGCCGAGAGGTTCGTGCTCTCGGCGACCAGGATTTAGCCGCAATACCAATACCAGCACCCTGATATCTCCCGAACCTCGGCTCGGAAGTCCTGGCAATTAACAGGACCGGGGTCTGACGCGATAAGGCTACGGTGTCCGACATGGCGGATCAATCTACTGACGTGACGATGCGGGGGCGGCGGCCGGGGCCGGCGCTTATCGACAACAATGACGGCGAAATATCGGTGACCTTGCCTGAGGCCCACCCCGGGTATGGCGATCAGCGATACATCGAGCGCCGCGAGTGGATCGCCGCCGCGGCGATCCACGCCCGGCCCGGGGACCCGGCCTCGCACGTCGTGTACTCGGGCGACGACCGTCGGGTCTGGCAGCTGGTGAGAGAGGAACTGCACGACCTCCACCAGCGCCACGCGAGTTCGGTGTACCTGGAATCACTGAGCACGCTCGGTCTTCCGTCGCACCGGCCACCGCAACTTCGTGACGTTTCGGACACGATCGAGAAGGCGACCGGGTTCCGAATGACGCCGGTCGCCGGAAGCGTCTCGGCCAGGGGATTCTACGAGAGTCTCGCCGACCGGAACTTCCGGTCCACCCAGTACATTCGCCATGTCTCACGGCCCGGTTTCTCTCCGGAACCGGACATGATCCACGAGGTCGTCGGACACGGCCCACATCTGGTGAACGAGCGCTGGGCGCAGCTGTATCAACTCGCCGGAGACGCCGTGCGGCGCCTGCAGAACTCCGAGGTCGTGGAGCTCGTCTCGCGGATCTTCTGGTTCGGCGTGGAGTGCGGGCTGGTGCGGGAGGGGGGCGAGGTCAAGGTGTGGGGGGCGAGCCTCCTGTCCTCCGTCAGGGAGCTCCGGCAGTTCCAGAACACCGACATCAGGCCGCTGGACCTGGCTGCCATGGCGAATCAGGACTACGATTCGCACGCCCATCAGCCGGTGCTCTTCGTGGCGGATTCACACGCCCGTCTGGAGGATTTCCTCGGCGAGTTTTTCACGACGGTCGAAGACGATTCGACTTACGCGGTCAAATTCTGAGGGTGGGATCTTTTTCATGAAGGCTGTCATTCGGAACTCCGAGTGCACCGAGCTCGGCGACGTCCCTGAGCCGCTGCGACCGTCCGGTTGGGTCAGGCTCCGAGTGCTGCTGGCGGCGATCTGTCGCACGGACGTCCAGGCGGCAACCGGGCTGCTTCCGCTGGGGGGTACGAGGGTCCTCGGCCACGAGGTGGTCGGGGAGGTGGTCGAATCCGACCCGACGAGCAGCCACCGGCCCGGGGACCGCGTGGCGGTGGCGCTGCCGCTGATCCCGTGCGGCGACTGCAAGGCGTGCGCGGACGGCACCCGCTGTGCTCACCGGCTCATGCTCGGCGTCGACATCGACGGTGCGTTCGCCGAGCAGGTGGTCGTGCCCGAGGCGAGCCTGTGCGCCGTGCCGGCGGACCTGCCGTTGGCGCGGGCCGCCTGCGTGGAACCGATCGCCGCGATGTCCGCGGTGCTCGGGGCCCCGATCCGGCCCGAGGAGCGGGGACTGGTGCTGGGCTCGGGGCGGATCTCCGACCTCACGACCCGGGTCCTTCGCGCCCGCGGCTTCTCCGACGTCGAGACGGCCCCGGCCCTGGGCCTGGGCCTCGCGGGGGACGAAGTCGCCCACGGGTACTACGACTTCGTGATCGAGGCCGCCGGCACCGACGAGGCGCTCGACCTGGCGCTTCGGTCGGTCCGGCCGGGCGGCGTGGTCGTGTTGAAGAGCCGCCCGGCAGTGCCGCTCACGCTGGACGTGACCAGGGCCGTCCGCAACGACGTGACACTGGCCGCGGTCTCCTACAACGTGCTCGACGACGTCGTGAGGCTGGCCGGCGAACTCGAGATGGACGACCTCCTGGGCCCGGTCTACCCGCTGGAGAGGTTCGACGAGGCGCTGGCCGCCAGCCTGGACCAGCCGCTGGGGTCCAAGATCTTCCTTGCTCCGGACAGGGCCTGGTAGTACCCGTCAGGTCCGCAGAGTTCCGGCACCGAGGAGTTGCAGTGGGTTTCGCCGATCGATTGAAGCGCGATCTCGTCGGAGACGGGAACGCGCGGTTCGTCTATCTCAACAATTTCGAAGTGGAACGCAGTTGGGCCGCAGGTGAACCCAAGCTGCCGGGGGCGGGCATCGCCTTCGCGACGGCGACGGTCAACCGCATGGAGGAGATGGGCGTACTGCTCGCCGAGGACTCCGACATCGTGCTGCTGAAGTCGCCGATGGACCGCGACTACGCCGCATACCTGCGGCGGGTCGAGGCCTCGTCGAGTGAGGTGGTCGCGGTCGAGAGGTCGCTGCCGACGCGTACCGTCACGGAGGACGCGCTGGAGTCGCCCGGGACGCTGGATCTCCTGCGCGGGTTGGCGGACGGCCGTACCTACCTGATGCCGATGGGAATCTCCGCAGCCGAGGAGCGGCTCGCCGAAGCCGTCGGCCTGCCACTGGCCGGCCCGTCGGCCGAGGTCTGCAAGCGGGTGAACGGCAAGATATACAGCCGTCGCCTCGCCGACTCGCTCGGGCTGGCCGCCGTGCCGGGGCAGGTGTGCGAGCGGGTGGCCGACCTGGCCGGCGCCGTCCACGCGCAGATCGCCCGCGGCGGCCGGGCGGTCGTGAAGGAGTCGCTGGGCGTCTCCGGGCGCGGCATGGTGGTGCTGCCGGACCAGGCCGCCGCGGACCGGCTGCTCCGGCTGATCGGCCGTCGCGGCGCGCAGGCGCGGGCGGACATGGTGGTCGAGTCCTGGATCGAGGATGCCAGTGATCTCAACTACCAGTTCCTGGTGAGCCGTTCCGGAGAGGTCCGGTTCGAGGCGGTGAAGGAGGCGGTCCTGCACAACAACGTGCACCAGGGGCACCGTTTCCCGGTGCCGCTCTCCGAGGAGCACCTCGCCAGGCTGCACGAGTCGGCTCGGCTGATCGGCCGCGCGCTGTATGCGGACGGCTACTTCGGGGTGGTCGGAGTGGACGCCATGATCGGCCCGGACGGGACGTTGTACCCGTGCCTGGAGATCAACGCCCGGTTCAACATGTCGACGTACCAGAGCCGGATCGCCGAGCGATTCGTCCCCGACGGACGGCACGCCATCGCCGCGACCTTCAACCTGAAGCTGTCGAGGGCGCACTCCTTCGCGGAGGTGGCCGAGGCCCTCGGCCACTCCATGTTCAACGGTACCGACGTTCCGGGCGTGCTGATCAACAACTTCGCCACCCTGAACGCCGGGGTCGGCTCCGGGGCCGGACCGTTCCACGGGCGTGTCTACGGCATTTGCATCGCCGCCGACGCCGACTCGGCGCTCGCCCTGCGGGGCCGGGCCGAGGAGCGTCTGCGCACCCTGGTGGAGAGTGGGAGCTCATGAAGATCCAAGGCATCGCCTACACCGAGCTGGCGGAGCGCTTCGGCACGCCGTTCTACGTGTACGACGGTGATGTGCTGCTGCGGCGCCTGTCGGAGTTGTCCACGGCGCTGCATCCCGCGCTCGACATCTTCTTCTCGCTGAAGTCGAACCCGAACGTCAGCGTGTTCGGCACCCTGAGGGAGGGCGGAGCGCACGCGGAGGTGTCCTCGCTGCTGGAGCTGCGTACCGCGCTGCTGGCCGGCGCCCGTCCGCAGGACATCATCTTTCTCGGACCGGGCAAGAGCGAGCAGGAGTTGGACGCCTGCCTGCGGGCCGGGATCTACGCCGTCGTCGCCGAGTCGTTCGACGAGGTGGACCGGATCGAGCAGCTGGCGGCCGAGCAGGGTGTCCGGCAGCGCGTCCTGCTGCGGATCAACCCGGCCTTCCTGGTCAGCGGATCCCGGCTGACCATGGGTGGCAAGCCGCGGCAGTTCGGCATCGACGAGGCTCAGGTGCTAGCCGCAGGGGACCTGACATCGCGCTACCGGCATGTCGAACTGGCCGGCATCCACGTCTACATGGGCACCCGGATCCTCGAAGCCGAGGTGATCGGAAAGAACACCCGCCATGTGCTGGAGCTGGCCGATCGGGTGGCGGCGGCCACCGGAATCCCCCTGGAGGCGGTCGACATCGGCGGCGGACTGGGGGTCGCCTACTTCGAGGGGGAGGCGGACCTCGACCCGGCCTCGCTGGCCAGGGAGATCAACCCGCTGATCGAGGAGTTCACGCAGCGCCACCCGGACACCCGGCTGCTGATGGAGTCGGGCCGCTATCTGACCGCTCCGGCCGGCGTCTACGTCGTGTCGGTGCGCTACGTGAAGGAGTCGATGGGGGAGCTGTTCGCCGTCGCGGACGGCGGCACGAACCACCACATGGCCGCGGTCGGCATCGGCTCGTTCGCCAAGCGCAACTTCCCGGTGCGGCTGCTCAACCGCGGGTCCGGCGACGACGAGCTGCAGAGCTGGAACGTCACCGGCCCGCTCTGCACGCCCAACGACACCCTGCTCAAGCGTGCCGCGTTGCCGCCGCTGCGGGTGGGCGACCTCCTGGGCGTCACCCGGTCGGGTGCCTACGGCCCCTCGGCCTCACCCGGCCTCTTCCTGGGCCACGGCTTTCCTGCGGAGGTCCTCGTCCGGGACGGCGAGGCACACCTCGTGCGGAGTCGTGATCTGCCCGATGACATGTTGCGTCAACAACACCTGTACAGCCGGCTCGCACCGTCGGCCGGAACAAGAAATGAGGTCTCGTGAACCGCGAGCAGATCGTCGAGCACGTCCGCGTCGCGCTCTCCAACGTACTCAACCGGGAGATCGCGCAGTTGACCGAGGACGTCCGCCTTGTCGAGGACCTCTCCCTGGACTCCACCAGCGTCATCGAGCTGCTGATGGCCCTCGAGGACACCATCGGCGTGGAGTTGGACGTGGAGGACCTGCAACCCGAGGTGTTCCAGACGGTCGGGAGCCTGGCCGACTACCTGGGGAAAGGGGTCTCGGGCGTGGCTGCCTGAAGCCCGCCGGAGGCCGTTGGATGACCGTGACCGAAACTGCCGCACCGGCGCTGTCCCGGATGCGCGTCGCCAGGGGGAGGGGGCCGGCATGAGGGTCGGCGTCGACCTGCTTGCCATCGAGAGGTTCGCCCGGATCGCCCGGCACGACCGCTACCGCTCACTGGTGTTCACCGAGGCGGAGCTCGCGCAGGCCGCCACTCTGGGACCGGAACGCAGCGTGGAGCGCCTGGCCGGCCGCTTCTGCGTCAAGGAGGCGACCTGCAAGGTCCTTGGGCGGGGCTTCTGGCAGGGGATCCGCTGGCGGGACATCGAGGTGCTCGGCGATCCGTGGGGCAGACCCGTCGTCACGCTGAGCGGCGGCGCCCGGAAGGTCGCCGCCGAACTCGGCCTGGCCGAAGTGGTGGTGACACTCACGCACCAGGCCGGCCTCGTGGTGGCGGTGGCGGTGGCGTTGGTCGACGACCGAGGAGGACGCGGATGACGGTCCTGCGGGCCGTGGGCACCGTCCGCCGACCTGCTCGACCGCTGTCCAGCCGTCCTTCACCCCAGGGGAGTCCTCAGTGACCGATCGCAGCCTGATGTCCAGCATTGATCAGAAAGAGTTCATCGAAAGCCATCTGGCCAGGAACGAACCGCTCGTCGCACGGGACTGCTTTCCGCGGACGGGGCCGCTGGCTTCGCCGCGGAAGCTGGATCTGCTGGCGCAGAGGTTCGGATCCTGCCGTGTCCCGGTCTTCGACGCCCTGTTTGAAATGCAGCACACGGTCGGGTTCGGCGACTACGTGTCCATGGTGGAGGGCGGGCGACCCTGCGACGAGCCCATTCCTTACGTACGCTGGTATGCCAGGCAGCGCCATTTTCAGATGATCTGCGCTGACGGGGCATTCGCGGAGCTGGCGGAAAGCTGGGCGGCTCCTTCCTGGCTGCCTTCGGCGAACTACGTGTTTCCGCCCATCGAGGAGAATGCGGATCCGGTGAGGGACGGCTTTCCCGCCAAGGGCATCTTCGTCTGCGCCGCCGGCGGACGCACCCGCCTGCACGTGGATCCATGGGCGAGCGATGCCGTCCTCTGCCAGGTCACCGGGGAGAAGCGCCTTGTCCTGTACCCTCCGGACGCGGCGGAGTTCCTGTCGGACGGGGAGGCCGTGGTCGACCTGGACCACCCGGATGACGTGCGGTTCCCTGGATGGCGGGCGGTCCGTCCCGTCATGGATGTGACACTTTCTCCGGGGGACGCCATCTTCATCCCCGCCGGATGGTTCCATGCGGCCGTCGCCCTCACGCCCAGCGTTTCCATCACATGGAACTTCGTACACGAGGTGAATGCCGACCGGTTCGCCGCGTATCTTGAATCCGGTGGTTCGACGGACCCGACCGTGAGGTACTTTCGCGCGACCTGAGGTCGGCGATCCGAGGCCGGCGACCTGACCGGCGATCTGAAGCTGGCAACCTGCGTCGCAGGTCATGCGACCGGCTGATCCGCAGTTCCGTCCGGGGCTGCGGCGCCGGCAATTTTCCATGCTCCGATTCTTCGAGGCGCGAAGCGCGGGAGGGCGGCCGCCGCGCATCCGTTGGGGCGGGCGCTGGTGGAGTCGCCGACGGGGCGGTGGGCCGATGGCGCTCGGCGGTCGGGAGGCCGGGCCGGGGCGCGGAGCCGACTCCACTCGCAGTCCGTCCGCACTGCCGGCGCCGTCCGGTGCGCGAGCAGGGGCTTCGGTGCCGCGAGTCGACAACGGCTGAAACGAGCCGGTCTGCTCGGTCCGACCACAGGTCGTCGTGCGGCCCCGTTCGCCCTTTGGCGGTACTGCGCGTCTGGCCGCGTCCGTGGCCGTCGACGGGGTGGTTGGCGGGGTTGTCGGCGGCCCGGGAGTGCAGTACCGGCGGCGATCGCCGGTGAACGCCCAGGCACGACGACCGGCTCCGGTGGGTCGACGGACTGGGCCGTAGCCGAACGGGACGCCCGAGGCCGGGAACCCTGGAGTCAGTGGCCGAGATCGTCTGCTGACGGAGGATCAGTACGAAATCCCGTTGACGATGTTCAAGGGTAAACACTAGTGTAATTTCACATGGCATATGTCACGTGGCTGTCGGGCCGGGTGGTCATCGTGCACGCAGGGGGGGCGAACAGCATGTGCAGGGAACGTGCCGCACGCGTCGTCGGGGCGGATCCAGCGGCGGTGGTGGAGGCCTTCGGGCTGGTCGCGGCGACTGCCGGGGGACCGTCTCGGGGCTGCCCGAATCGACGGCCCGGAGGAAACGGCCGTGGTGACACCGGGGCATCGGGCTGACCCGCAGTACGCCGACGAATCACCCCCGCCAGCCGATCTTCCTGCTGCCGACGCCGTACGCGCGCCATTCGTCGGCGCCGCCGCACCGATGCCGGAGTTTCTCCGCGCACACCCGGCCCCCGCAGCAGTCCCACCCGAGAGGAGCTTCCGGTTTCCCATGGCACGTGACAACCAGACCGCCGGTCAGGGCGGTTCCACCGTGTCCGTCGATCTCATCCCGAGTCTGGGCCCGGTGGACGCCGGCCAGTTCGACGGGCTGGACGGTTCGGCAGGCGCGTCCGGGTGCTACCACCGTATGGTGCAACGCGAGTTCGACGGCCGCTGGAGGATGCAGTACGCCCGGGCGACCGACGGGGAGCGGCTCCTGGCGGTGCTTCCGCTGTACACGCCCCGCGGCAGGTTCTGGGCGAACCCCGCCTACGATCCGGCCAGATGGCCCCTCCCGGCGGGCGCCACGGACGGCGCCGGCACCGACCCCGGCTCGTATGTGCTGGTCGGCGGCAATGCCGATCTCCGCTCGGCGACCTACGTGAGCGGCAGCCTGCGGGACGGTCCCTCCTTCGAGCAGGTGCTCACGGCAGCGGCCAGCGCGGCCGCGGCCGACGACCGCGGCATGCTCTTCCCCTACGTGTACCGGGAGTTGAGGGATCTCCTCGACCGCTCGTCGGGAGGCCGCATCGTCTGGGCGCCGCTGGGGCGGGAGGCGCACTTCGTGGATGCCATGGCGGACGACGGCGAGCAGCGCTACGGATCACGGGTCAGGCGGGTCCTGCGCCGCGACCGGAACCTGATGGAGCAGCAGCAGGTGGCCACTGCGGTGCGCTCCTGGCCGGAGGTCGCGCACACGGCGGCCGAGGTGATCGCCCGGCACAACACCGGCAAGGGAATCCCCGACCACCCGGAGTTCGTCCGCATGCGCTACGCCGAGTGGCTCGACTGCGAGTCGGTCGAGCTCGTCGTCTTCACCGCTCGCGCCGGCGGCGTGGAGGGTGTGGCCACCGCGCTGAGGTGGCGCGACCAACTGGACGTCCACGAGATCGCGTTGACCGGGGAGGAGAGCCCTGACAGGCTCGCCGCCTATGTGAGTCTCCTGTTCCACCAGCCGGTCCGGTTCGGGCGGACCCACGGGCTGAAGCATCTCCGGGGCGGACTGAAGGCGGCTACGGCCAAAGGCATGCGCGGCGCCGCCTTCAAGGAACTCCACGGCGGGATTCTGAGCGCCTCCGCCACCAGAGAGCTCGCGAGCAGGCTCTAGGCCGTGTCTGACGGTTCCGGCCGGGCGCGCGATGCCGGGCCGGAGCCATGGGAGGACACCGGCACTACGGCAGCAGCTTCATGACGGTTGATCAGATCTGCCATCGGCCGGCCATCGCGGTGGATGCGACGCAGGGCCGACGCCGGGTCAACCTTGGAACTCCCGTGAGGGATCGAGGACGAGGAAGGTGCTCTTCATGCAGACTGGGATTGAAACCGATGTAGAGGTGATCGTGACCTGGCGGAAGAAGGGCCGCCACCCCGGTGACCCCGGCGTCACGGAGCGCAGCAGCCTGAAGGGCGGCGATCGACTGAACTTCGGCATATCGAAGTTCAGCGGCAGACTTCAGCCCGATGCCAAGCCCAGTATCGGCGCGTTCGAGGTCTCCGGACATCACCTCCTCTTCTCGAACCTCACCGCCAGTACCACCTTCGCCATCGAGAACCTGGAAGGCGGAACGGAGCTGGTCAAGGCGCGCCCCCGCCAGCTGGGCATGGTGATCCCGTTCGAAATCTCGCGCATTCTGATCCCCTCGGGCACCAACATCAGCGAGCTCACCGTCTTCGCGCCCCCGCCGGTCCTGCTCGGGTCCGACCAGGCTGCCGCGTACGCCGAGTCCGCGATCTCCAATCTGGACATGGCGAGCAAGTACTTCGCCGTTCTCGTCGCGCTGTGCGAGCCGCGTCTGCGCGGTTCCTCCATGGCGGCGGTGCCCTCCGCCCAGGAGGTGGTCAAGCGGTTGAAGGGCACCAGGCAGTTCAGGGATGCGAACCGCAGCAGCATCAACTACCACATCGACTACCTGACGGACCGCAAGCTGCCGGTCGGCCAGTGGGCCAAGTACGTGGACGAGGGCCGTATGCACTCCAAACGTGAGGCCCTGGTGGCGTTCGCGCTCCGGTTCGACCTGGTCCGAGAGGAGCACCTCGGTCTGCTCCCCGATCTCAAGTACTCAAGTGCGCCGCGTTCCTGAGGCGATGGCCTCCCGCCGTGCGGCATCCTCGTCGCCGACAGGTGCGCTGCACGCCGGCCGGGCGCGGGTCCACAAAGGTTCTCCACTCCAGACGGGATGGACTCATGAAGCCTGCACTTCTGAAGGTCGGGACCTGGAACATCGGGGGCGGAATCCTCGGCAGGTCCCATCAGCGGGGCGTGAACCCGTCGCTCGACTACTTCGCGTCGGTCCTGGAGGCGTGCCGGCCCGATGTGGTCTGCCTGCAGGAGGCCCACGACTACCACGGGCGCCGGGCGAGCCAGACGGAGTGGCTGGCGGGGCGACTGGGGCATCCGTACTTCGCCTCGTTCCCGACGAGCAGGTCCCACATGGCGGAGGACGCCTCCCTGGCGCTCGGGATCGTCTCCCGGTTCCCGATCCGGGGCGCTGTGTACAGGCGGTTTCCCAATCCCGGGCTTCAGGTGGTCGGCCCGAACGGTGACGACTGGACGCTGCACGACAAGGGTTATGTCGTCGGGCAGTTGGAGCTGGGCGGCGGGCTTCTCGGACTGGTCAACGGGCACTGCTTTCCGCTGCACCACTTCGGCGTGAGCCCGACCGAGCCGATGTTCGCCCGGATGTGGGACATGCTGACGGCCGACCTGCTGGCCGCCGGCGAGGCCGGTCCGGCAGTCGCCGCCGTCGACCTGAACCACGCGCGGGTGGGGGACCTGCTGGCCGAAGTCCTGCGGCCGGGTCGATATTTCAGCGCATTCGACGGAACCCCCACAACACCCCAGGGCGTACAGAAGGACCACATTCTCTACGGGCATTCGATCCGGCTGCTCACCACGACGGTGGCGGCCACCAGATCCGACCACTCGTATTGCCAGGCGAGCTTTTCCTGGGTGGACCCGGTAGGTGGCGGCGAACACCGCATCTGAATGATGCCAATCAGGTGGCGGCGGGGTTGGGGAGATCCGACGGCCCGAACGCACCGCTGGTCGTCGACCCGGCACCAGGCGAATCCTGCGACGGTTCCGACACCGCGCACAACCTAGCATGATCGATTCAATCAGGTCAGGCCTTCCGTCCTGTTACCTGTTGGGACTTCGGGGAGCCGGGGTTCAGGCAGACTGGGTTTGAGTTGCAACGGGAACGAGTGCGCCAGGTTCTTCCCGGCCACGGGACGGCCTACCCGTACGCACACCGCGGAGCGCACCGTGCGCGGAGCCCGGGCGTCGGCGTCACCCGGTCCGCACGGCAATTCCAAGCTTTCCTGAACGGGAACCCGAAGTCCCGACGACCCGTCCCCTGGAGTGTTCAGACATGCAGAATTCCACTTCAACGAGTTCGCTGTGGCGGCCTTGGACGTCGATCGCCCAACAGGCCAACTCCATGCGGATCGTCGAGGCGAAGGGCAATCGCGTCCGCGACGCGGAGGGCAGGTGGTACCTCGACGGCATCTCCGGCGTCCTGAACGCGTCCTGCGGGCACGGACATCCGCGGCTGATCGAGGCCGCGACCCGGCAGTTCCAGCAGCTCGTCCACTACGACCCCATGGTGTCGAGCCATGACCCCGCCGAGACGCTGACCGCGCGGCTGGCGGACCTCCTGCCGGGCGGGTTGAACGAGACCGTCCTGCTCAACAGCGGTTCGGAGGCCACCGAGGCGGCCCTCAGGATCGCGCTGCAGTACTGGCGCAACAACGGCGAGAACCGCAACCGGGTCATCACCTTCGAGGCGGCCTACCACGGCACCACCTACCTGGCCCAGCAGCTCTCGGGGCTGCCGTTCACGGTGAGCGAGTGGGCCCCGCCCTTCCCGATCGACCACGTCTCCCTGCCCGCGTCGCCCCGCGAGATGCGCACCGAAGCGGGCGCCGAGGCGCTGATCGGGCTGTTCGCCAAGGCACTTGAGGCCGGCCCGCCCGCCGCGGCGGTCATGGTCGAACCGCTGCTGGGCCTCGGCGGCTGCGTCGTGCTCCCGGCCGGATTCCTCGCCGGACTCCGGGAGTTGTGCGACCGGCACGGAGCGCTGCTCATCCTCGACGAGGTGTTCTGCGGATTCGGCCGCACCGGCCGGATGTTCGGCTTCGACCACGACGGGATCACGCCGGACATCGTCACCATGAGCAAGGGCATCAGCGGCGGGTACCTCCCGCTGGCCGCCGTGACGGTCACCTCGTCGATCAAGGAGACCTTCGTCCGGGAGCCGGTCGCCCAGGGGCTCCGCTACGGGCACACGACGGGCGGCCACGCCGTCGCGGCCGCCGTCGGGAACGCCGTGCTCGACGTGATGGCGGACGAGCGGCTGGTGGAGAACTCGGCGGCCCAGGGCGCCACGCTGCTGGAGGGGCTGCGGAAGCTCGAGTCGAGCCCGCTGATCGCCGACGTCCGCGGACTCGGGCTGGTGATCGCCATCGAGGCCGATGCTCCGGAGTCCGCCGCCGCCATCGCGGAGGCCGCGGCCCGGGCCGGGGTGATGACGCGTCACGAGCGCGGCGTGATCCGGATCGCACCGCCGTTGACGCTCACCGACGAGGACACGGCGGAGATCCTCCAGAAGATCGGAACCGCCGTCGAGGCGGCGGCCGCAGCACACCGTTGACCCGAAGGCTCTGCCTTCCCGTACCCATCGATCCGTCGGATCACCAGTATCCGCAAAGGGGGAAGAGGCCATGATGCGGGCTTCGTCAGAGGCAACCCTGCAAGAAGTGAAGGACCAGCTGGAACGGGTCGTGGACAGTGGAGGCGGCACGACCTTCCAAGGGTCGGAGTCGGTCGTCCGCCGTCTTTCCGAGCCCGGGGAACTGCGGGCTCTGATCGGTCGGATCATCGCTGATGAGGCCGCCCTTGCCGACATGGCCGCCCGCTCCTACTACCATGCGAACAACTTCCTGAAGGTCGTCCTGCTGGCCGGCGACAAGAACCCCTGGAAGCTGCGCCTCCACCTGTGGCATCCACAACCGGACGCCTCGGGGACCATCACGGAGGACATCCACTCGCATCGTTGGGACTTCACGACCGCGCTCGTGGTCGGCGAGTACTTCGCCCAGGAGTTCAAGATCGGCCCCGGCGCCGACTACCACCACTACCGGTACCTGCCGATCGGGCAGGGGAAGACCTTCTCCCTGGAGGCGCAGGGCAAGGAGCAGTTGTACGCCGCGTTCGAGGCGGTCCTGCCGGCAGGAACGATCTACCACATCAACCACGAGATTCTGCACTGCATCTCGCGATCCGCCGGAAAGGCCGCAGCGTCACTCGTCCTGCAACTGCCCGCGGTGGAGGACTTCACGAACGTCTACCGGACTTCGCCGGTCGGCGCGCAGGCCAAGACCGAGATCGAGGTGCAGCGGCCGACCGTCGGCCAGCTGCGGGACGAGCTGACGCTCTTCCTGACCTGGATCGCCTGACCTGGAAGGCCTGGCCTGGATCACCTGGCCTGGACCGCTTGACCCGGACCGCCTGACCCGGGCCGCCTGGTCTCGGCCGGCTTTCGCGCCACGGCCGAACGCCCGTCGCCCACCCTGAGAACCGGCACGGAGAGTGTGCAGATGCAGCAGTCCCGCGAGATGTCCTCCCCTGAGCACGATCGGGGTCCGGTGGAGCAGCTCGGCCAGGCGCCCGGCGCCGAAGCAGCCCGATTGTTCAGAACCGCCGCACAGCGCCGGGACCTTACCGGGAGCGATCTGGCCCTGGCCCGTGCGGCGCGGGAGGAGATCAAGCAGCGCGCACGCAGGATCTCCGAACTGGTCGAGAAGGTCGAGGGGCTCCCGCTGACCGCGGAGGAGTGCTCCGTTCTGCGGCCGCCCTTCGGTCGCGCCACCCACCTGCCCAGTCCCGATCGCCCGTATGTACACCTGGCCGTTCACACGGGACAGGGCGGCGTGAGCGTCACGCCGGTCTGGGCGGCGGCGGACGGCGGGAACGTGGTCATCAGCACGGTGGAGAACAGGATCAAGGCCAGGGCGACGGCTCTCGATCCGATGGTCGCGCTGTCCGTTCCGGCCGGCGTAGGGAGCCAGATCTGCTACGAGGTGGGCGGCTTCGTCAAGCAGTCGCCGGACCGGGAGCGCTCGTTGATCCGCACCCTGGCCGGCCTGTACAGCAAGCCGAAGGTCGGCGAGCAGTCGGACGGGAACTACACGAGCTGGGACCAGCGCGAACAGAACGAGCGGCTTCGGCTGGAGGTGCTGGCCTACCGGGTGCGCAACGAACTCGGGGACGATCCGGTGTCCCGGTCGGCTCCCTACGTCCGGGCGCTGGCACCGAGGTTCAGCGACGACGACCCGGATCGATCGCCCCGGCGAGGCCCGCACGACGCGTTCTGGGGGCCGGACGAGGGCTACGGGGACGACGAGCCGGAACTGCGCGGGGCCCGGGACGAGTTGGCGATCCTCGGTGTGGCACGCCAGGGGAGGGGGGACAAGTACCGCTCGCTGAGCCCCACTTACGGACACCTCGCCTGCTTCGACCGCCAGGGCCTCCTGCGCTGTCGCCAGATCGGATTCGAGGTGATCGACATCGAGGGGGAGGCTCGAATCTCGTTCCTCGCCCGGAGGGGCGACTCCGACCTGCTTCGGAGGAACCCTGCCGTGGCCGTGTCCGTCGCGAAGTACGACAGCGGGAGCGTCTGGCTGCAGTCCCAGGGAGTGGTTCGGCTGCACGACGATCCGGATCTCCTCCAGGAGGCGATCCGGCGCCTGGAGAGCCGGTACAGCCGGGTCCACCATCGACTGGCACTCGACCTGGACTCGCCCGAGCGCACCGCTGGGGACCACGTGCTGGTGACCCTCTCCCACCAGAGGCTCAGCAGTCGGTACCGGGAGACGGAGCGGTCACTGCGCTCCGCCGGCACGCACGTGAAGTGAGGCGGCGCGAGGTCGCAGGCGTCGCTCGGTCTACTGCACCGGGTCGCCGAGGTAGCCGGGAAAGCGGCCCTCGGGGTCGCGGGCGGCGCGGATCCGCTGGAACGTCGACCAGGCCGCGTCGGACATGGCGCGGTCGGGTCGGACGGTGAAGTCGCTGTCGCCCAGGTAGCAGCCGGCCGAGTGCGGTGCGACGCGGGCCATGGTGCCGTCCAGCCAGGAGCGGCACCGGGCGTCCTCCGCCGGGGTTTCGCCGATCACGTAGGCGGCGAAGTACAGGTCCGTGGACACGGAGATTGCCATGTCCGGCAGTTGACGAGCCATCAGGGGGGTGAAGTCGCCCAGGACGGTGAACGTCTTGGCGGTGGGCAGCTCGCTGAAGGCGGGTACCAGCGCCGGGACCAGCTCCGCGGTCGAGCCGGTGAGGAAGGCGTTGTCCGCGAAGTAGCGGTGGTGATCGGGATTGCCCCGCAGCTGCTCCGCGTTGAGGTCGGCGAAGTCCACCGGCCGGGCCACCGTGGCGGCGAGGGCCCGGCCGGCCGCCGGGCAGTCTCCGAGCGCGGCAAGCGAGGCCGGGCCGCCGTCGAACGAGACCGCGTCGATGACCAGCACCGGGCGGTCGGAGCCGGGCGGGGTGCAGCCGACGGCGGCCAGTTCCACGGACGGCGGCACGTCGCGGCGCGCCGTGAGGTACCAGTCCAGCACCTCCGGGGCGAGCTCGGCGGGGTAGACGTGGTTGGAACGGGTGAGCTGCCGGAACCGGGGGCGCGTGCGCAGCCGGAACTCGGTGACCACACCGAAGAAACCGGGGCCGGAGCCGCGTGCCGCCCAGAACAGGTCGGCGTTCTCGGTCTCGGAGCACCGCACCTGCTCGCCGGTCGCGGTGACCACGTCCATGGACTCGATGGACTCCGCGGCCCAGCCCCAACCGCGGCAGTTCCAGCCGATGCCGCCCTGCAGCAGGAACCCGCCCAGGCCCACGGTGGGCGCATGGCCCACGGCGAAGAACCGGTCGTGGCGGGCGAGATACGGGTCCAGGTCCAGCCCGCCGCGCACCGCCGGGCCGACCGCCACGACTGCGTCGGCGGGATCGTAGGACATCCCGGTGAACCGGGCAAGGTCGATCAGCAGGGTGTCCTCGCGCAGTGACCAGGCGGCCCAACTGTGCCCTCCGGAGCGGACCGCGACCTTCCAGCCCTCTGCCGCAGCCAGCTTCACTCCGGCCACCACGTCGGCGGTGTCGGCGGCGCGCAGTACCGCCGCAGGCCGCCGCGAGGGGCGCCGCCGGTTGAAGATCCGCGAGGTCGTGGCGGCGGCGAAGCCCGCGTCACCGCTCCGCCAGAACGCTCCGGTGAAAGCCGTCATCAGTATCGATCGCCCAATCGGTCCGTACGCACCGCAGACCAGTAGTCACAGGTTCAGGAGAAGGAGCGCGCCACGCGGTGTCGCGCGGACGAGGCTCCTCACGGGTGCCGCGTGACCTCTGATGGCAATCCGGTCGGGTGCGGCGGAACCGTAGGCTACTGATCGGCCTGCCGCGCAGGTACTGACATGAGCCAGGACGGCGTCGCCGTTCCCGAGTGGCGGGTCGGACCGGAGGCGGCGACCGAGGCGGGACCATCGGACCCCTGGCCAGGGCCATCGGCCTCTCGCCGACCGTTCGGCCCCGGGTGCAGGATGGAGGGAGAACCCGGGGCTTCGCAGGGGCCGCGCGGCCCCGCCGACACCCCGGGTGCGGTTCTCACGCCGGTGCGGGCCCGCCCGCCCCGAAGGCGGGCCTGCGGGGAAGGACATCCACCATGACCGCGCCACCGCTCACCGCGGACGAGTTCCACCTGCTGGCCGCAGCCGCCGGTGCGGCCCCGTCGCTGCACAACAGCCAGCCGTGGCTCTTCCGGCCGACGCCGGACGTCCGTGGCCTGGCCGTCCACCTCGACCCGACCAGGGGCGTGCCGACGACCGACCCCGACGGCCGGGCGCTGCACGTGTCGGTCGGCGCCGCCGTCCTCAACCTCCGGATCGCCGCCGGGCGCCTCGGCCGAGAGCCACGGGTACGGCTGCTGCCGGACCAGAGCCAGCCCTACCTGGCAGCCGAGGTCGACCTCTCCCGGCTTGCCCCGGCCCCGGCTCCCCCCGGCCGCGACCTCTACCCGGCGATCTCGCTGCGCCACTCCAGCCGTCAGCCGTTTGCCGACCGCGACGTGCCGGAGGCCGTCATCGGCGAACTCCTCTCGGCCGCCGAAGCCGAGGGAGTCGTGCTGGACGTGCTGGAGGAGGCCGCCGTACGCCGGGTCCTGGAGCTCACGGCCGAGGCCGAGCGCCGCACCGCCGCCGACCTGGCCCGCCTGAGCGAGACCCGCAGCTGGCTGCGGGCGGAGCCGGCGGCCACCGACGGCATCCCGTTCGACGTGCTCGGCCCGCTGGACCACGACGCCCGGGTACCCGTCCGGAGCTTCACCGGCAGCCCGCCCGGTCCCGCGGTCCACACCGAGCGCTTCGAGGCACTGCCGCAGGTCGCCACCCTCTCCACCCGTACCGACCTCCCGGTGGACTGGCTGAAGGCGGGCCAGGCGATGGAACGGGTCTGGCTGCTGGCGACCGCCCACGGACTGCGTGCCTCGGTCCTCCACCAGGCCGTCGAGTGGCCTGACACCCGGTGGCGACTGCGCGACCCGTCCCAGGGGCCGGGCCACGTGCAGCTGGTGCTGCGCCTCGGATACGGTCCGCCCGGACCTGCGACGCCGCGCCGCCCGATCTCCGAGATCCTCACAACGCCGGACGGCCGAGCGGCGGGGGACGAGCGGTAACGGTGAGGGACGAACGCGTCTGCCGACCGAAACCTCGACGCGCAGCTCACCAGCCGAACGGGTGAATCCGGCGACGGCTGCGCGCTGCGCAACCTCCTCACCCGCGGGAGCCCGTTCGAGCTCCTCGACCCGGCGCGGGTCGAGGAGCTCGAACGGGCTCCCGCCCGTCTGCGCACTGGGATCCGCCACCCCGCCCGCCCCCTCCGCAGCCGACCGGGGGAGGCCTCGGCCGTGCCCGCGAGGTGCTCGAAACGTCCCTTTTCGGTTGGGGCTCGCCCGGCGGAAATCCGCTTGAACGCCGAAGTCGAACAGCAGCATCATCAGTCGCCACCCACCCGCGTGAGGTCGTCCAACTCGACCTCCTGAAAGCACACTTGCCGCACCGGATGTCGACGGCCGACGTCCCGTGCTCGAACACCCCGGCCACCGGTACCGTCCCGGCCGGCCGACCGAACGGCCATGCCCGCCCGCGACCACGAGGAGTCCCATCAGTGATCGACTTCGAGGTGCTCACCGAACTCGCCCTCCGCGAGGGCGTCCAGAGGGTCGGCGTCGGCGTCGTGGTGCGCGACGCCTCGGGCCGGGTCCTGATGATCCGCCGCGCCGCGCACGACGTCCTGCCCGGCCTGTGGGAGTACCCGGGCGGCGGCCGGGAGCACGGCGAAACGGTCGAGGCCGGTGCGGCGCGCGAACTCGCGGAGGAGACCGGACTCGCCGGATGCCCGCTGGAGTACCTGCGGTATCTCGACTTCACCAGCCGGGACGGCCACCGGGTACGGCAGTTCGTCTTCACCACGGTCGTGTCGGACGGCACCGAGGTCGTCCTCTCCCCGGAGCACGACGGCCACCAGTGGGCGAGTCCGGACGCCCTGCCGCCGACGGGGGAGGGGCAGCAGGAGGTCGTCGCCTGGCTCACCCGGCGCCTGGCGATCCCGGGCTGGCGGCCCGTCGGCGGCTACCTCACCACGATCGCCCGCCCCAGCTCCTACGGCAGCTTCCTGATCACCGACCCCGAGGGCCGCACCCTCGGCATGCGCTCGACCATCAACCCGGCGGTCTGGAACTTCCCCGGCGGCAACGTCGAGCACGGCCAAACCCCCTTCACCACCGCGCTGATCGAGGCCGAGGAGGAGCTGGGTCTCGACCTCGCCGTCGAGAACCCCGAGGTCATCGCCCGCAGGCGCCTGCTCGCGGCCGTCCACGAGCAGGCCGATACCGAGTACCCCGTACCGGTCTGCGGGTACGTCTTCGACGGCGGCGTCCTCACCCCCGAGCAGCAGGGCCGGATCCGCCTCGACCCGGCGGAGCACACCGAGTGGCGCTTCGAGAGCGCCCACGACTGGTGCGCGCTCATGGAACCGGCCCGCTACCAGCGGCTCCTCCAGGTCCTGCGCGCCCACCGCTCCGGCGTCCCCCTCTATCTGGAACGCCCCGCGCCCCAGAGCGAGTTCGAGGGCGTGATGGTGTTCGTCACCGACGCCCGCGGCCGGCTGCTGATGCACCATCGCGACCGGAACCCCGGCATCGCGTGGCCCGGTCACTGGACTCCGATCGGCGGCTGGCGCGAGGGGCAGGAGGCGCCGGAGGAGACCGCGGCGCGCGAGGTCCTGGAGGAGGCCGGCCTCACCGTCTCCGGGCTGCGACCGGTACGGGGGCCGCAACACGACCTGGTGCACCCCCTCACCAGGGTCCTGCACGCCGTCTGGGACGGCCCCGAGTCGGATCTGCGGCTCGGCGACGAGGGCCTGGCCGTGCGGATGGTCCCCCTCGACGAAGTCCTACAGCTCAAGGTCCCGCCCTACATGCGGCACTACCTGCCGAGGCTCGCCGCCGGGACCGACCGGCCGCCCGGGAGGACGGCGTGAGCCCGAACGCCGCCGTGCCCCGCCCCGCCGGCGCCGATCCGCTGACCCTGGTTGTCGGCGTCCACCTCCTCCTGACCGACGACGGCAGGGTGCTGCTCGGCCTGCGCCGCAACACCACCTACGCCGCCGGGATGTGGCACCTGCCGGCCGGCCACATGGAGCGGGGCGAACCGGTCACCCGCTCGATGTGCCGCGAGGCCGAGGAGGAACTCGGCATCACCCTCGCCGAGGACGACCTCGACCTCGTCCACACCCTGCACCACCTCGACGCCGACGACGGCCGCAGCCGCCTCCAACTCTTCTTCCGCCCCACCCGCTACCAGGGGCGGATCCGCAATGCCGAGCCGCACAAGTGCGGACAGCTGCGCTGGTGGCCGCTCGACGGGCTGCCGGCCGACACCGTGCCCTACACCGCCCACGCGCTCGGCGAGATCGCCCGCGGCAGCGCGCTGTCGACGGTCGGGTGGACGGCGTGAGCGCCCCCCCGGTTCCGGAGGACGCGGAGGTCCTCGGCCACGCCCGCACAGTCCCCGCCCTGCTCGGCCGGCCCTCGCCGCCCTGTGAACACCCCCGCCGTCCCTACAGGTTGGAGTCCGTCATGCAGTCACTACGCCAGGCCGTCTGCGTCATCGTCCACGACCGGCGGGCCCAGCAGGTCGCCTGCCTCCGGTACGCGAACGACAGCTGGTGCACGACACCCGTGTGGACGGTCCCCGGCGGCAAGGTCGAGGAGGGCGAGCGCCTGGACGAGGCAGCCGCCCGCGAGCTGCGGGAGGAGGTCGGCCTCACCGTCGCCCCCGACCAGCTGCGCCTGGTCCACACCATCCAGGTCAAGGCCGGCTGGGACGGCACGGGACCGTTCCTGCTCTCCGTGTTCGCCGCCACCAGCTGGGACGGCGAACTGACGAACGTGGAGCCGGACAAGCACCTCGGCGCGGAGTGGAAGCCTGCCGGCGCGCTGCCCGCGCCGATGTTCCCCACCTCGCACACCGCCCTCACCGCCTACCTCGGCGGCGAGAACCGGGGCTTCTCCACCCACGGCTGGGACACCACCGTGGACCCGCGCGCCCTGGTCGGAGCCTGAGATGCCCGGCCGCCACCGCCGACCGCCCCCACCGAACCAGGCCGTCCTGCCGGCCGACGCCGATCTGCGACTGCGCGCCATCGCCCAGGGCCGCACCATCGCCGACGAAGGCGTCGCCACCCTCCCCGGCGCCGCACACCCCTACGCCTACCGCACCCTCTACCGGCCGGACGGGCGGGTCGAGCGGCTCCTGGAACGCCTGGCCCCCGGGCCGCGACCGCCCTGCTCGCCGAGCGCCAACCCGCCGGCCGGGAGTCGATCGGCCTGCGCACCGCCGGCCTCGACCTGCTGCGGGGCTTCGAGTGTGGAGCGCCGTCTCCGAGTACCCGCTCGACGACCTGCCCCGCCTCCTGATGGCCACCCACCCCACCCCGCAGGAGAATGCGACGATGACCACCACCTTGGCCCGCCCCGCCGTACCCGCGGACGCCGACGAGCTGCTGCGCCTCCGCGTCACGGCCCTCGACGGAGCCCAGCTCACCGACGACTGGCGCTCGACCTTCCGCGACGACATGCGCGAACGCCTGGGCGCCGACCCGAGCCTGCTCGCCTACGTCGTCCCCGCCGATGCGCACACACTCGCCTCCTGCGCCATCGGCATCGTCTACCGCGGATACCGCGGCCCCACCCACCCCAGCGGACTCTGGGGCCGGATCCACACGGTCTCCACCGACCCCGCCCACCGGCGCCGCGGCCACGCCCGCGCCGTCACCGACGCGCTCATCGAAGCCCTCAAGGCGGCCGGATGCACCTTGATCGAACTGCGCGCCACCGAGGCCGGCGCCCCGCTCTACCGGTCCCTCGGCTTTGACCCCCTCGACGGCTTCATGACCCTGCGGCCCGGCCCCGAAGGGTGGGCGCGGTGAGCCGACGACTCGCGCCGGCCGACCAGACCCGTTCCTCCCGGCCTTCGGGCACGATCTGCCGCAGCTCCGCGCGGTGGATGATCCACACGCGGAAGTAGACCTGTTCCTGGTCCATCACGAACAGCTGCACGAACTCAGGGCGCTCCCAGGCGAGACCGAGTCGCGGAACCTGCACGACCCCACCGGTCGGTAGCGGGCCTCCCGCCTCCTACCTCCTGCAGTCCGCCCAGCCTGTCCTGTCCTGCCCGCCCGCGCCGGTGCTGGCGCCGCCGCCCACCGATGAGGAGAACCGCCGTGTCCCAACCGCCCTCCCTGCTCGCCGTGGTCGCGCACCCGGACGACGAGTCGCTCCTCGTCGGCGGCACCCTTGCCCGGCATGCCGCCGGCGGGGCCCGGACGGCGGTGGTCACCGCCACGTGGGCTCCGGACAGCCACCGGGCCGGCGAACTCGCAGAGGCCCTGCGCATCCTCGGGGCGGGCGAGCCGAGGATGCTCGGCCACGCCGACCACCGCATTCCGCAGTCCGCGCCCGGCCGGCCCAGGCTGTGCGACGTGCCACTCGACGAGGTCGTCGAGGGGATCGTGCGGCACATCCGCGAGGTCCGGCCCGCCATCGTGCTCACCCACGACCCGTACGGCCAGCTGACCGGGCACCCTGACCACCGGCAGACCAACCGTGCCACCCTGCTGGCCGTCGCCGCCGCCGGACTCGAACACCTCTACCCGGAAGCCGGGGACCCCTGGCAGCCCCACGCCCTCCACATGGCCACCCACCCGCACTCGGCGCTCGCCGACCTCGGCCCCCTCCTGGAGAGCGTCGGCAAGAAGACCCTCAGCGTCCCGGACGGTCTGGTCGACCTGACCTGCGACGTGAGTCCGTGGGCGGCTCAGAAGTGGGCCGCCATCTCGGCCCACCGCAGCGAGGTCGAACGCGCGCGCCCGCTCCCCGGCATCCTGACCCGCCTGCCCGAGGACGTCCGCCACCGGATCATCGCAACCGAGCACTTCATGACCTCCACCCCCCACGGCCGGCTCCGCCCCGGGCAGCCCGCTGCACCCTAGGCACCTCCGGGGGTACCACCGGTGCCTGCACCGGAGCGCCGACCGACTGCCCGCACCCGAACCCGGCCGCTGCGACGGCGCCCTGGACTCCGGCAGGCAGCGCGGTGGAAGCGGACCACGCAACGAGGTGGGCTGTGGGGGTTGAAGTTGTCGCTGCGGCAGCTTCTACCGTCGTGGACAGGGCCGGACAGTCCGGCCCGGTGAGGCGGTCGTGAGGGGTACGGCGATGGAGTGGTCGATCGCGGAGGTCGCTCGGATGTCGGGTGTGACCGCGCGGACCTTGCGGCACTACGGCGAGATCGGCCTGCTGGTGCCCGCCCGGATCGGGGTGAGCGGCCACCGCTACTACGAGGAGCCCCAGCTGCTGCTGCTTCAGCAGATCCTCGTGCTGCGGGCGCTGGGCATGGGGCTGCCGGCGATCGGCCGGGTCCTGGTCGAGCAGGTCGACGAGGTGGAGGCCCTGCGCGATCACCACCGGCGGCTTCTCGCCGAGCGGGACCGGCTCGACGCCCTGGTCGGCACCGTCTGTCGCACGATCGCGGAACTGGAACAGTCCAGAAAGGACGGCACATCCATGACCACCATCAACCGCCCGGAGAACCTGTTCGAGGGCATCCTTCCCTCCGCGTACGAGGAGAGCCTGCGGGACTTCCCCGAGCACGCCGAGGAGGCCGCCCGCAGGGTCGCCGCGATGAGCCCGGAGCAGGTCGAGGCCGGCCAGCGTGAGCGTACGGCGCAGATGATCCGGCTGGCCGAGCTGATGGCCGCGGGCCTGCCGGTCGACGCCGAGCCCGTGCAGGCCGAGGCCGACGCCCAGTACCGGGCCCTGACCGCACTGCGCAGGGTCTCCGCTGCGGAGTACCGCGCCATCGGTCGCTCCTGTGTCGACAACGACGCGTGGCGCGCCGCCTACGAGGCGATCGCACCGGGCCTGGCCGAGTACCAGCGCGACGCCATCGAGGCCTACACCGCCGCCCGGCTGGACTGACCCGGGGGCCGGCCGCCCGTAAGGCCAAGGCCGCCCGTAGGGCCAAGCCGCCCGTAGGGCCAAGCCGCCCGGCCTTGGCCGCAGAGGGAGGGGAGGGCGGGGGCGCCCGGACGTGGTCTGTCCGGGCGCCCCCGCCGAGCGTTTCGGCCCCGCCGGGGGGAGGAGAACGGCCGGGTCTGCGACTCCCTGTCGTTCAGGTGAAGATTCCACGCGAGCTCCAGGACGCCCGGGGGTCCGGGAAGACATCGCGAGTGACAGGCCGCTCGCCCGGAGCGGCCCCACCGGACCACGGAGACCTCCCCGATGCGCCCACTTCCCCGCCCCGCCGCACTCCTCGCCGCCGCCCTGTCCACCACCGCCCTGTGCGCCACCGTCCTGGCCGGCCCGGCGCCCGTCGCCGCCGCGCAACCTGCGGCCAGCCGGTACCTGAACGTGCACCAGTGCGTCTTCGACGCCTTCCTGCCGACGAGCTTCGACCTCCTGACCACCGTCCTCCCCAGCCGGGACGGGCGCTTCACCGCCGGGACGAACGTCTCCGGCACCGCGGACGCGACCCCCTCCTGCGGCCCGGGGGACGGGACCTACGAGAGGAACGTCTACTCGGCGGCCGAGGGCTACGACCTGACGGCGGGCCGCTATCTGAACCTGCACCAGTGCGTGTTCTTCGGCGACTACGACCAGACCCACCTCACAACGCTGGTGGCGACCACGGACTTCAAGTTCACCGCCGGCACCAACGTCTCCAACACCCGTGACTCCAGCCCGAGATGCGGCAGCGGGGGCGGCGTCTACGACCCCATCCCCCTGCTGTCGAGCGCCACGCCGCTGGACCTCGCCGCCGGCCGGTACCTGAACCTGCACCAGTGCATGTACTACGCCAACGGCCGCCGCGACCACTTCACGACGGTCGCCGCGAGCGGGGACGGACGGTTCAAGGCGGGGACGAACATCTCCAACACCCCGGACACGACGCCCTCCTGCGGCCCCGGCGACGGCCTGTACCAGCTCGTCCCCCTGCTCTCGGGTGTCAAGGCCATCCCCGTGAGCTGAGCCCGACGACCCCGGCGCCGTGGCACCTGCCCCGATGGCACCGGACCAGCTGCCATCGGGGCAGGTGCCACCGCAGGCGACCGCCTCACCGGGCTACCGGTCGGTGAGCGCCCGGCTCGACACCCTCCCGGACGCTCCTACGTCCGGGAGGTCCCGGGCCGCCTGCTCGCTCCGGCCTCCTCGTCGTGCCGGACGGGACGCACGGGATAGAGTTGCGGGGCCAGGCGGGCTGCCCGCCGCGCCCGAGCCCACGGCCGTGCGAGTCGCGCGGGCCCGGTGCCCCGTCCGGGCGATGGCGCCCTTCGCGAAGATCCGTCGGTAGGAGAAGAAGCGTGCGCACGCCCCAGGCGCCCGGCGACGCAGCCTGCCCGCCGTGACCTGCCCCGCGCCCTGAGCCCTCCGGCCGTCCGGACGGCCCTCTCGACTTCCGCCCGCGCCGTCGGGCGATCCGCGGGATTCCGCTCTGGCCTTCCGCGCCCCGTCCCAGCCGCGCGCCCCTGCCGGGTCGCGCCGCCCGAGCACGACAGGTGACCACCGCCTTGCACACCGCCCCGCCCACCGCCTCCGCGCGCCTGCGCGCCCTGCGTCCCGACTGGCTGGACGACCCCAGGGTCTGGCGAACCGAGGTCCTGGCCGGCCTGGTCGTCGCACTGGCGCTGATCCCCGAGGCGATCTCGTTCTCGGTCATCGCCGGGGTCGACCCGGCGGTGGGCCTGTTCGCCTCGTTCACCATGGCCGTGACCATCTCGATCGTCGGCGGCCGGCGGGCGATGATCTCCGCCGCGACCGGCGCGGTCGCCCTGGTCATCGGCCCGCTCAACCGGGAGCACGGCTTCGGCTACCTGGTCGCGGCCGTCATCCTGGCCGGAGCGGTCCAGATCGCGCTCGGCGCGCTCGGCGTCGCGAAGCTCATGCGGTTCGTACCGCGCTCGGTGATGGTCGGCTTCGTCAACGCGCTCGCCATCCTGATCTTCATGGCCCAGATCCCCGAGATGCACGACGTGCCCTGGGCCGTCTACCCGCTGCTCGCCGCCGGCCTGGCGCTGATGGTGTTCTTCCCGAAGGTCACCAGGGCGATCCCGGCGCCGCTGGTCTCCATCGTCATCCTCACCGTCGTCACCGTGGCCGCCGGCATCGCGGTGCCGACCGTCGGCGACAAGGGCGAGCTGCCGTCCGCGCTGCCGCTGCCGGGTCTGCCCGATGTGCCGTTCACCGTGGACACCCTCACCACCGTCGCCCCGTACGCGCTCGCCATGGCCCTGGTCGGTCTGATGGAGTCGCTGATGACCGCCAAGCTCGTCGACGAGATCACCGACACCCGCTCCAACAAGACCCGCGAGTCGATCGGCCAGGGCATCGCGAACATCGTCACCGGCCTCCTCGGCGGTATGGGCGGCTGCGCGATGATCGGGCAGACGATGATCAACGTGAAGGTGTCCGGCGCGCGGACCCGTCTGTCCACCTTCCTGGCGGGCGCGTTCCTGATGGTGCTGTGCGTCGTCTTCGGCCCGGTCGTCTCCGACATCCCGATGGCCGCCCTGGTCGCCGTCATGGTGATGGTCACCTTCGCGACCTTCGACTGGCACTCCATCGCCCCCGCGACGCTGCGGCGGATGCCGGTCGGCGAGATCGCCGTCATGGTGATCACGGTTGTCGGTGTCGTCGCCACCGGCAACCTCGCCGTCGGTGTCGTGGTCGGCTCGATCACCGCCATGGCGATCTTCGCCAAGCGCGTCGCCCATCTGGTCGACGTCTCCGCCGTCACCGACCCCGACGGCGCCGGCGTGGTCTACACGGTCACCGGTGCGCTCTTCTTCGTCTCCAGCAACGACCTCCTCACCCGGTTCGACTTCGGCGGCGACCCCGCCAGGGTCGTCATCGACCTCACCGGCGCCCACGTCTGGGACGCCTCCTCGGTCGCCGCCCTGGACGCCGTCACCGCCAAGTACGAGCAGCGCGGCAAGACCGTCGAGATCATCGGCCTCAACCAGCACAGCGCGCGCATCCACCAGAGCCTCAGCGGTCAGCTCACCAGCCACTGACCAGCCACTGACCGCTCCCGCCGCGTCGTCGTGACGCCGCGACGACGTGACGCCGCGACGACGTGACGCCGCGACGACGGGGGCGCTCGTCCCCCGGCCCCGTGCCGGGCTGCGGTGGTCTCCGGGCTGATGCCGCGCTACACGGTCCCGGCAGCGTCGTCGCCGCCGATCCCGGCCTGGTGGACCGCCGACACCTGCTCGGCGTGCCGGGGGAGCACCGTCGTGCCGGTCACGGCGCTCATGCCGTGAGCTGGACGCCGAGGTCGGCGAGCAGGCCGCGGACGCGCCGCTCGATCTCGTCGCGGATCGGGCGGACGGCCGCGACGCCCTGGCCGGCCGGGTCGTCCAGCTTCCAGTCCAGGTACCGCTTGCCGGGGAAGTACGGGCAGGCGTCGCCGCAGCCCATGGTGATCACCACGTCGGAGGACTGCACCGCCTCGACGGTCAGGACCTTCGGGGTCTCGGCGGAGATGTCGATGCCCACCTCGGCGAGGGCCTCGACCACGGCCGGGTTCACGGTGTCCGCGGGAGCGGACCCGGCGGAGCGGACCTGTACCCGGTCGCCGCCGATGCGGGTGAGGAACGCGGCGGCCATCTGGGAGCGCCCCGCGTTGTGGACGCAGACGAACAGCACGGACGGAACAGCGGGAGCACGCACGGCACGGTCCTTCGGGGCTCAGGGGCAGACAGGGGAAGGGCGGGTTCAGCGGGTGGCCGAGGCGGCCGGGGTGGCCGAGGCGGCCGGGGTGGCGGGGGCGGGCGGGGCCGGCTGCGGGACGGCGGCCGCCACCGGGGCCGGGCGGCCGAACAGCACCGCGACCAGGCCGAGGCCCACGGCCAGGCCGACGAGCTGGGCGGCGACGAACGGCGCGACGGAGGCGGGGGCGATGCCGGCGAAGGTGTCGGTGAACGCCCGTCCGATCGTCACGGCCGGGTTGGCGAAGGAGGTGGAGGAGGTGAACCAGTAGGCGGCGCCGATGTAGGAGGCGACCGCCGCCGGGGCGAAGCGCTCGCGGCCGGTCCGGGCGAGCCCGAGGACCAGCAGGACCAGGCCGGTGGTCGCGACGACCTCGCCCAGCCACAGATGTCCGGCGAAGCGGTCGTGGGTGGACCAGGCGACGAGCGGCCGGTCGAACATCGCGTCGGCGAGCACCGCACCGGCGATCGCCCCCGCGGTCTGGGCGAGGGCGTAGACCGCGACCTCCCCCGGGCCGGGCCCGCTCCCGGTCCGGCGGCCGGTCCACCAGGCGGCCAGGGTGACGACCGGGTTGAAGTGGGCGCCGGAGAGCGGGCCGAGCAGCAGGATCAGCACGCCCAGACCGAAGACGGTCGCCAGCGAGTTGGCCAGCAACTGCAGGCCGACGTCCTGGGACAGCCCGGCGGCCTGGATGCCGGAGCCGACCACGACCGCGACCAGCGCGGCGGTCCCGACCAGCTCGGCGGCCGCCCGGCGGCCCAGCGCAGCAGTGTCCGTCATCTCGGGTCTCCGGCGGTGGCCGGGGCGTCGAGCAGGGCGGACAGCCTGGCCAGGGCGGCGGGCAGCACCCAGTAGTAGACCCAGGTCCCCCGGCGCTCGGAGCCGACCAGGCCGGCTTCGCGCAGGATCCTGAGGTGGTGGGAGATCGTCGGCTGGGACACGGCGAACGGCCCGGTCAGGTCGCAGACGCAGGCCTCGCCGCCCTCGTACGAGGCGATCAGCGACAGCAGCCGCAGCCGCACCGGGTCGGACAGGGCCTTGAACATCCTCGCCAGGTCCACGGCGGCCGCCTCGCCGAGCGGTTCGCGGACCATCGGCGAGCAGCACGCGCTCGCGTCGTCCTGCCTGAGCACCTCGAGTTCCAGATTCGACATGCGTCTATGTTGACAGCCATCTATTCCGAGAGGCAAGGTCGCTGTATCGACAACCGTCGAATCAAGGTTCTCGGATCGGGGAGACCGCCATGTCCCGCGTTCAGCTCGCCCTTCGCGTCGCCGACCTCGAGGGGTCCATCGCCTTCTACTCCAGGCTCTTCGGTACCGAGCCCGCGAAGCGCCGACCCGGCTACGCGAACTTCGCCATCGCCGAGCCCCCGCTCAAGCTCGTCCTCATCGAGGGTGAGGCCGGGCAGGACACCCGACTCGACCACCTCGGCGTCGAGGTCTCCACGACCGGGGAAGTCACGGCGGCCACCGCCCGGTTCAAGGGCGCCGGCCTCGCCACCGTCGAGGAGAACGACACCTCCTGCTGCTACGCCCTTCAGGACAAGGTCTGGCTCCACGGCCCCGGCCGGGAGCCCTGGGAGGTCTATGTCGTCAAGGCCGACGCCGACACGCTCGACAAGGCGGTCGGCGCGCCGGAGTCCTGCTGCGGCACCACCGCCTGCGGTACCTCCGATGAGCGGGCCCTGGACCCGGCCCGGACCCCGGCCGCGGCGAAGACCGCCGCCGGCTGTGCCTGCGGTGGCTGAACGGGTGGCCGAGGGATACGACACCTCGGAAGGCGGTGTCCGAGGCGGATGTGCGGCGGTCCGCTGGACCCGCCGGTGACCACAGGCCGGGTGGCCCGTCCTGTGGTCACCGCGCCCGGGGGCGGTCAGGTCAGTGCTGACCGGCCCGGCGGCGACGCATGACCAGGACGGCGCCCACCCCGAGCAGCGCGAGGGCTGCGGTCAGGGTCAGGCCGATGTTCGCCCCGGTCGAGGCGAGGCTGCCCGTACCGCTCACCGCCGTGGAGGCGGAGGGCGAGGCCGAGTGGTCGGCGGCCGCACCGGCCGTGGAGCCGGTCGAGGAGGCGGGCGCCACGGTGGGGCTGGAGGACGCCCCGGTGGTGGCCGCAGCCGACGCCGACAGGGACGCCGACGCCGACGCCGACGCCGACGCCGACGCCGACGGAGAGGCGGAGGCGGAGGGCGACTTGGACCCGGACGGCGACGGGCTGGTGGTGGCGCTCGGCGACGTGGATATCCCCGGCGTGGTGGGCGTCGAGGTCGCCCGCGTGGACGGCGTGGGGCTCGGGGAGGTGCTGACGGCCGGGCAGGTGTGCGAGAGGTTGAACCACTTCACCTCGCCGCCCTGGACCTCGGCGCTGGCCGACGTCAGCTTGGCACCCGGAGCCGACCCGACATAGGCGTGCTTGGTGGTGGGCGGCCCGAAGGCGGTGATCACCTGCGGGGTGCCGTTGTCGAAGGCGACCGTGAGCTTGACGAAGTCCGTCGAGTTGCCCGGGAGGACGAAGTGCCAGCCGTCCTGATTGGTGCCGATGCTCCCGCACTTCGCCTCGTGCTCGCCGAAACCGGCAGCGGTGAGGGGAAGGTCCTGGTGGACCGGGACGGTGTAGGTGCCGGCGGTGGCGAAGGCCGAGGGCGCCGCGGGAAGGATCATGAGACTGGCGGCCGCTGCCGTGAACACGGCGCGGGTGGTGAGAGAAGCGCGCATGGTGACCGTTCGCTGTCAGTGATGGAGGGTGAGAGCGGGCCTGGCCGGCGGGGCCGGCGTCGGACGTCTCTCATGCCCCTCAGCGCCGCCGCGGGTCCGGGTGTCACACCCCGGAGCCAAACTTTCCGGATCGATATCCGCGCCGCCGGTGGACGACTCCCCGGCCGCCCCGACCCGGGGTACCCGTCCGGCTCCCGCGTCCCGGGTGGCCGCGGCGCGTCGAGGCCTCAGCCGGAGCCCCCGCGGGCCGGGTCGCGGGGCGGGTACGCGCCCGGATCCGGGGCGGGCCAGGGCATGCCGGGCAGGCCGGTGTGCAGCCCCGGCCCGGTGCCGGCGGGCGCCGCGGCGTGGGCCTCGCGGGTCCACGCGTCGGCGAGTTCGAGGCCGGCCGGTACCGACGGGCCCGCGGGTGCCGGGCGCGCGCCGCCCGGCACCCGCAGGCTGCCGTACCGCTCCATCCGCTGCCAGCGCAGCCGGGACCCGGCGACGGCGGTGAAGACCGACTGGATGACGACCAGGTACATCAACTGGCGGTAGACGAACTGCTGGAGCGGCAGGCTCCAGAGCGGTCCGGCCCGCTCCTTGTCCAGCCGGAAGGCATAGAGGCCCATCAGTACCTGGAGCAGCAGGAAAGCGCCCCACAGGCCGATGATCCGCACCGGGTCGAGGAAGATCAGGCCGTACACGGCGAAGACGTCCACGGCGGGGGCGAGCAGCGGCAGCAGGACCTGGAACATCAGCAGGTAGAGGAGGCCCCGCCGGCCGAGCTTGCCGGCCTGCCCCCGCTGCACGAGCGCCCCGCGGTGCTTCCACATCGCCTGCAGGGTGCCGTAGCACCAGCGGTAGCGCTGCTTCCACAGGGCGCCGAGCGAGGCCGGTGCCTCCGTCCAGGCTTTCGCCCGCTCCTCGTAGACGACGCGCCAGCCGTCCCGGCACAGGGCCATGGTGAGATCGGTGTCCTCGGCGAGGGTGATGTCGCTGACGCCGCCGACCCGCAGCAGGGCCTCGCGGCGGAACGCGCCGACGGCGCCGGGGACGGTGGGCATGCACTCGGCGAGGTCGAAGAGCCTGCGGTCGAGGTTGAAACCGACGACGTACTCGATGTGCTGCCAGCGGCCGAGCAGGCCGCCGCGATTGACGACCTTGGCATTGCCCGAGACGGCGCCGACCCGGCGGTGGGCGAAGGGCTGGACGATCATGCGGACGGCGTCCGGTTCGAAGACGGTGTCGCCGTCGACCATCACCAGCAGGTTGTTCGAGGCGGCGGCGATCCCGGTGTTGAGCGCGGCCGGCTTGCCGGCGTTCTGCTGGCGGATGACCCGGACCCCGGGCAGGTTCAGGGCCTCGACGAGGTCGGCGGTGCCGTCGGTGGAGCCGTCGTCGACGACGATGATCTCCACCGGGTGGTCGGACGCCAGCAGGGAGCGGACGGCGGCCTCGATGCCCGCGCTCTCGTTGTACGCCGGCACGATCACGCTCACCTCCTCGGTGATCGGCCTGCCCCAGGCCTTGCGGCGGGTGCGCACGTGGCGTCTGGCCGCCACGAGAACGGCGACGGCGCGCAGAACGCTGATCGCGCCGGCCGCCCAGAGCAGCCAGGAGAGTCCCTGCAGCAGCAGGTCGCTGGTGCGTAGCGCGGTGATGAGGGCGAGTCCCTGCCAGTGGTCGGTGCCGGTGGCCGGTCGCTCGGCGGTGGTGAGGCCGACCGCGTCGGCGACCGTGGCGAAGCGGAACCCGGCGGTGGTGAGCTTCGGGATGAGCTGGTCCAGGGCGGCGACGGTCTGACCGCGGTCGCCGCCCGCGTCGTGCATGAGCAGGATCTGGCCGTCGGTGCCCTCGGGGGTGGCGTTGGCGACGATGCGGTCGACGCCGGGCCGGCGCCAGTCCTCGCTGTCCCGGGTCGTCAGGACGGTGAGGTAGCCCTCCCGGCCGGCCCGGACGATGCTGCTCCAGCCGGCGTCGTCCAGTGCGTCGCCGGTGGAGGAGTACGGCGGGCGCAGCAGCGGTGTGGTGACGCCGGTGGCCCCGGCGATGGCGAGCTGGCTCTCGCGCAGCTCCAGGGACTGCCGCCACGCGGGTGCGGTGCCCAGGTCGGTGTGGGTGAAGGTGTGCAGGCCGATCTGGTGGCCTTCGGCGACGATCCGCCGGGCCAGGTCGGGGTGGGCGGCGACCTGGGTGCCGACGGTGAAGAAGGTGGCGTGGACGTGGTGGCGCTGCAGGACGTCGAGGATCTTCGGGGTCCACACGGGGTCCGGGCCATCGTCGAAGGTCAGGGCGACGGTGTGGGCGGCGGGTGCCACGGTGCGGGTGGCGTCGCTCCCGATGACCGGGCCGCCGGTGGTGATCTGCCGGGGGACGCCGTCGGCCGGACCGTGTGCCCGGGGTGCGCCGTCGGCCCTGCCGTCGAACATGTGCTGGGTGTAGCCCTGGATCAGCAGGGCGGCGGCGAGGGTGGCGACGAGGGCGGTCAGCAGCAGCCAGTGGGTGCGCAGCGGGACGTTGCGGACGGTGCCGCGCCTGCCCCGGCGTCGGCGGCGGTTGTTCGACAAGGGAGGTGCTACCTGCCTGGTTCGGAAGGGGCGGGTCACGGGTGGGTGGTCGGCTTGCCGCTCTGGCCGGGTGCGGCGGAGGAGCGGCCGTGTTTGGTGGCGGTGTCCGTCGGCGGGCCGGCGGCGCCGGAGGTGGGGGCGGCCTGGCCGGCGCCCGGTACCGGTGTCGGCGTCGCCTCCGCAGCGCCGGGGCTGCGGGAGCCGGTTCCCGGTACCGCGGGCGTGGTTTGCGGTGGGGCGGCCGGCGGCTTCGTCGCGCCGGCCTTGGTCTGGCTCGCGCGCGGGGACGGCGGGGTGGGCACGGGGGCCGGAGGGGCGGGCTCGGGGGCCGGCGGGGTGCTCGGGGCGGGCTGGGGCGCCTGCGCCGAGGGCAGGAAAGGCGACTGGATGGTGGGGCCGCCGAGCAGTGAGCTGATCAGCAGGACGAAGTAGGCGGCGGCGGGAACGACGAGCACGCGGCCCACGCGGCGGACGCGCCGCTGGCGCCGGCCGGAGGAGTCGACGAAGACGGGGCGGGGCTCGGAGACGTCCGCCGGGCCTGCTCCCGCCCCCGGCAGGGTGCTCTCGCACGGTGGCGCGTCCTCGTACGGCGGGGTGCTCTCGTAGGCCGGCGCGTCCTCGTACGGCGGGGTGCTCTCGTACGGCGGCGCGTCCTCGTACGGGTGCGGGATCAGCACCGTGTCCTCGGCCGCCGGATGGGGGAGTCGTTGCATCGCTGGATGGCCTCTGTGGGTGGGGACGGGCTTGGACCGGTACCGACGAGCCGAACGGACCGGGTCGGCCGCGCCCTGGCCGTCCGGAGCCGGGCGGCCGCACGGGTGCCGCCCGGTGGGCGGCGGGAGGGCTGTGCGGCCGTCGGACGGACTGCCCGGCGGGGGTCCGGGCCGGTCGGCCGGCCGCACGGTGCTCGTCTCGGTTGTTTCAGCGCCGCGGGCTCCACGGGTGTCACTCCTGGCAGGGGATTCACCGTGAACGAGTGCCCGGGGGTGGTCCGTCTCCCGGGCTGCTCGGGATCCGGGGTACCGGGGGCGGCCAGGAGCGCCGGTCTCCGGCTCGGCCCGGAGTCCTGGCTCGGACACCGGTCGCGCAGCAGGTCGCAGTGAGCGGGAAGGCCCCGCCTCCCGGCCGTGCTGACCGTCGTCGGTCCGGACCGAACCGCCCCGGTCGGTGAGCGCCGGCGCTGGGCCGGCCGGCCACGTCCGCCCTCGGGTGCGCCCGCGCGGGTGCCGATGTCCCCGCACGTCGCCGTTCCCGCACGTCGCCTCGGGTGGCCCCCGCCTCCAGACGGGGGCCACCCGCAGAAGGACGGGCGGCGGCGCTATGCCAGGGTGTAGGCCTCGTAGCGGACGGCCTCGGGGGTACGGGCACCCGATGCCACGGCCAGGGTGCGGTTGAGCCACCGGTAGCCCTCGTCCCCGGTCTCGAAGCGGCAGAAGAGCCGGAAGTAGTACTCGGCGGGGTCCACCGCCTCTCCTTCGGCCAACCTCCGCAGGACATCGGGCGGGCCGTGGCGTACGCCGCTGGTGGAGAGGTAGAGGTGCGCGCCGTCGTGCGTGCGCAGGGTGTAGCGGGTGTCGATGCTGGCCATGCCGTCGGGATGCAGCACCTGCCAGTCCGCGCCGCCCGGCAGGATCACCCCGGACAACCGCGGTCCCTCGAAGGTTCCGCCGACGATGTTGATCACCCGGCGCCTGCCCCAGTGCGAGTCGCCGAGGTCGAGGACCGGGTCCAGTTCGACCTCGAAGGCGGCCAGGCGCTCCAGCTTCACCGCACGCTCCAGGACGCGCGCTCGTTGAGCAGGGCCGGATCGAAGCCTGCGGTGCGCTTGTACGCAGCGGCGATCTCCGCCCGCTCCGCGAGCGGGACGACCTGTTCGATGTCGTCGAAGCCGCCGGGCGCCCGCTCGTGGGCGAGCCGCATGACGACCTCGGGGCCCTGGCGTCGGTTGGCGAGTTGGAGGGCCGTGGTGGCGGGTCTGCGGATCTCCTCGTACGCGGCGGCGGACCCGGTCGTGGCGAGCGAGTGGGCGAGCACCCGCGCGTCGATGATCGCCTGGGACGCCCCGTTGGACCCGATCGGGTACATGGCGTGTGCGGCGTCTCCCAGTAGGACGACGTCGTCCCTGGTCCAGGACGGGAGGGGATCGCGGTCCACCATCGGGTACTCGAAGGCCGCCTCGGCTCCCGTGATGATCCCCGGCACGTCCAGCCAGTCGAACCGCCAGTCCGCGAAGTGCGCCACGACCGTGGCCAGGTCGGCGGGGCGGTTCCAGGTCCCGCGCTCGGGCGGTTCGCCGTCCAGCGGCCGCTCGGCGATCCAGTTGATCAGCCGTCCGTCCCCGATCGGGTAGGCGACGAACTTCTGTGAGCCGTCCCCAGCCATGATCATGGACCGGCCGGTCAGGAACGGTGCGCCGTACGTCGTGCCCCGCCACAGCACCAGGCCGTTCCACGGCGGTGCCCCCTCGCCGGGGAAGAGCGCGGCCCGGACGGCCGAGTGGATCCCGTCGGCGCCGACGAGCAGGTCGGAGTCGTGGCGCAGACCGGGGATCCGGCTCCCGGTCCGGACCGCTTGCGCGCCCAGGCGCTCGCGGACGGCGTCCAGAAGCAGCATCTGCAGCCTGCCCCGGTGCACCGAGTACTGCGGCCACCGGTAGCCGGCGCCGAGCCCGCGCGGTTCGGACCAGATCGCCTGGCCGTGCCGGTTGTAGTAGGCCAGCTCGGCGGTGGGGACGCCGATCGCGGCCAGCCGGTCGGCCAGGCCGAGCTCGGTCAACTCCCTTACCGCGTGCGGAAGGAGGTTGATCCCGACGCCGAGCGGACGGATCGCCTGGGTCGCCTCGTGAATGACGACGTCGTCGAATCCGGCCGCATGCAGGCTGAGCGCGGTGGCGAGCCCGCCGATACCGCCTCCGGCGATGGTGATCCGCACAGTGCTCTCCAGGTTGATTGTTATGGCCGTGATTGTTATGGCCGTAACAATCTCCTGCCGGGCCGCCATGCGCAAGACTCTGTCCGTGAACCGACCAGATCTCAGCTACGCCGCCTACGCTCGCGACCGGCTGGCGGGCATGCCGCCGCCGGCCGACCCGGAGGCCTTCGCGCTCGGCTACCACCTGCTGCACCTGTCCTACCTGGTCGTCGCCGACCTGGAGGGCCGCATCCACCGCCCACGCGGCTGGACGCTCCCCGGGTTCAGGCTGATGTTCAAACTCTGGCTGCTCGGCCCCACGCAGCCCGCCAGGCTTGCCGAGATCTCGGCGATGTCCCGCTCGGCGGTCACCAACGCCGTCAACACCCTCGAACGGGACGCCCTGGTCGAGCGCAGGCCACTCCCGGACGACCGGCGTGCTGTCGTCGTCGCCCTCACCGCCGCCGGCGAGGCCGCCGTCCGGGAGGCGTTCGCCGAGCAGACCCGCCGCGAGCAGCAGTGGTTCGCCCCGCTCGACGCCGAGGAGCGGGCCACCCTCACCGACCTGCTGACCCGCGTCCTCGCCGCACGGCCCGAGGACGCCGTCTGAGGTTTCGGCGCGGTACTGCAGGCGCTTGCCGGTCTGCCGGCCTGTTGGTACGTGGACCGGCAACAGGGCACCGGGTGGGGCGCAGAGGCGCTGTCAGGGAGGTTCCTGGTCGGATATCGTGCATGACCATGTCTATGCAGGGGGAGTTAGACCACGGTCGTTACGTCCTCGACCGTGAGCCGATCGCGTCGGGCGGAATGGGGACCGTGTGGCGTGGCTATGACCGGAAGCTGAAGCGGGCCGTCGCCGTGAAGGAGCTTCGGTTCGCCGAGGGGCTGAGTGGGCACGAGCGTGCCCGGCAGCGGGCGCGGGTGATGGTCGAGGCACAGGCTGCTGCTCGTCTGGATCACCCGGGGATCGTGCCGGTTTACGACGTGATCGAGGATGACGGTCGTCCGTGGATCGTCATGCGCCTGGTGCCCGGGCGCTCTCTGGCGCAGGAGGTGGAGGCGTCGGGGGCGCTGAGTCCGCAGCGAACGGCCGAGATCGGGCTGGAGATCCTCGCGGCGCTGGAGGCCGCCCACACCGAAGGCATCCTGCACCGGGATGTGAAGCCGCAGAACGTGCTCCTGGACTCCGACGGCAAGGCACTGCTGACGGACTTCGGAATCGCCTCCGTCATGGATACCACTCAGCCCCTGACCGCGACGGGAGCGGTGGTGGGCACGGTGGGCTACATGGCCCCGGAACGGCTGTCAGGATCCGGGGTGGGACCCAAGGCGGATTTGTGGTCACTCGGCGCAACGCTGTACTTCGTTGTCGAGGGGCGACCGGCCTACAACGCCGATGATGCCGTTGCCATGATCGCCGCGGTCGTGTCCCGTGACCCTGAGCCGATGCACAGGGCCGGTGCGCTCGCGCCCGCCATCACGGGGTTGCTGATTCGCGATGTCGGCACTCGCTGGGACACGGCGGCGGCCAAGGCGTACCTGCAAGCGGTCGTCGCCGGCAGCCCGGACCTCGCCACGATGGCGCTTCTTCCACCGGGTTCGGAGGCGCCGACCAAGCCGGCCCCTCGTGCACCGCGCGGCGAGGACCTCCCGCCGTCCGCGCCCGGGGATGCCGCCGGCCCCAGGCGCCCGCTCCGTCGACGCGGACTGAGATGGCTGGCGACCTCCGTGGCAGCTGCGGTGCTTGCTGCCGGAGGGGTGGCAGTCGGCATGCGGCTGAACAGCGGACACGGCCAGGCCGCCTCGCACGGAACGCCCTCGGCCTCGGCCCCTGAGACCAACAAGTTCGTCGCGGCGCCCAAGATCTGCCAATCAGGCCTGTTGAGCACGGGTCACATCGGCAAGTTCATGGCGCGGGTGCAGGCGAGCAGCGACTCGGTCGACACCGTGGCGGTGAACCAATGCGAGTTCAACGGCGCCGACGGCTCCAGTCTGCGCGTGAACATCATGGTGCACGGCAACGTCAAGTCCGCCGCAGACCTCCTCCAGGAAGAACCCGAAGCCGCTGAAGGATGGGGCGGCAGGACGACCCCGAAGCCTGTCGCGCTCGGGGACCAAGCGGACGTCACGTCGACCAGCAGCATCGTGGAAGCCCGCGTCCGGATCAGCAACCTCACCATCGACATCCGCAAGATCCACGGCTACGGCTCGGTGGAAGACGTGACGGGCTTCGTTCGCGAGGTCGTGGCAGCGGCAGAAGCAGAGGCCCGGTCGGCTGCCCGGTAGTGCTGCAGCCTCACGCTTCCAAGATCGTCCCACTGCACTCCTTCGGGGCAGAGCGCCTGGACACCACCACCCCCGGCTGCCGCTCGGCCTCAACCGCCTGGTTGCGCCCGGCGGCAAGGTCCGTCGGCCGGGGATCGCCACGCTGCGCGACCGTGCCGCGCAGGGTGGGCCGCGTCGGCCGCCGACAGCCCGCGGTCGGTGCGGTGTCAGTCGGCGATGCCGACCGCGTGGCCGATCGTCGTGGGGTCGGCGAGGGTGCGGAGCATGAAGGGCGCGACGGAGGCGCGGGGGATCTTGCCGCCGCCGCGCAGGTTGCGGTCCAGGGGTGCCGGTAAGAACGCTGTCACCAGCCGCAAACGGCGGTGATCAGTCCTCTGACCTGGTGGGTTGGGGCAGTTCCGGCGTGCTCGTCGCCTCAGCGAGTGCGAGGCGACCACCCTTGAGTTCGGGCACGTAGTTGTAGATGGTGTTGCGGGAGACGCCGAGGAGCTTGGCGATCGAGGTGACGGTGTTCTCCGGGCGGGCGAGTAGGTCGCGGGCGTGACGTACCTGCTCCTCGGTCATCGCCGGCGGGCGGCCGAGTCGGGCGCCGCGGGCGCGGGCGGCGTCCAAGCCCTCATTGGTGCCTTGCACGATGAGTTCGCGGATGAACTCCGCCAGGGCCGCGAACACGTGGAAGACCAGGCGCCCGCCGGGCGTGGTCGTGTCGAGCGCCTCGTGCAGCGAGGTGAAGCCGACGCCGCGCTTGCGCAGGCCGGACACGATCGCGATGAGGTCCTGGATAGAACGGCCGAGCCGGTCCAGCGACGGGACGACGAGGGTGTCACCCTCGCGCAGGTAGTCGAGGGCCTTCCACAGTTCCTCGCGTTCGGCGTTCTTGCCGGACTTTTTGTCGGAGAAGATCCGGATGCACCTTGCTTCGGTGAGTGCGTGGATCTGCCGGTCGAGCAACTGTCCCTTGGTGGACACGCGTGCGTATCCCACGAGGCTGCCGGTCCGTACGGCCGGAACGGGAGCGAGGAGATCGGCGGCGTCGTCATCCTGGGGTGGCTGCACCTGCCAGATCGTACAGAAAAGGGTGCCCCTCAAGTTCTTGAGCACATCAACTTTCTGACACCGTTCTATGAGCATGATCCGGCGTCGATCCGGTCACGCGCCGACCACTTATCGATCTTGCTCATCAATCGGTCGATTGGTGAGCAAGACTCGGTTCAGTCTTCGAGGCAGTGTGCAAGGTGGAGCAGATCTGCCAGGTACGGCACCGGCCCGTCGAATCCTGGGAGGGGACATGGAGCGGCTGGGTCCAGTGGGCGGGGCGGGGGTTGCATCCAATCCGTAGTACGCCTCCGCGAGGTCTTTGCCTCACGCCGCAAGTCCAGCCCGCCGAACGCCGTGGCATTACCCACGGCCGCCTCATGCCGTGGGCCGCCTGAACTGCCGGGCGGCAGCGCGCACATGTATGCGTCTCAGCGTGGTACGCCGTTCGGCGGGACATCGGGCGGCTACGGCTGGCCAGCGGCCCCACCCGCAGTCGGCCCTCTCGCACATGGCTTTGAAGATCGCCTCTCGAAGCAGGCGGCCCGGATCTCAACTCCCACGCCGGGATGGCGACCTGGCGCAACCTGGCCATCGGTGCCCGCCGTCTGCCCGCAAGACCGCCACGGCTTCCGCCCCTCAGCACAATGCCCGCGATGCCCGCCGGCCGCTCACCCGTGCTCGGACTCATGTGATTACGAACCGAACATCGAGCACCTCTGTCGAAGCCCTGCGGCGAGAGCCTGTACCGTCTTCGAGTCGAACTGGCCGGACGCGCCAAGCCGGGACGTGTAAGAGGGGGCCTGAGTTCATGGAAACGAGGGCGTTGCGTACGGGCGCGTTGACGTCGCCCTTTGCGGTGCCAGACCAGGGCAGTGGTGCGCGATCTCAAATCGCCAAGACGGCTTGGCGCGCCTATCCTTAGAGGAGGTGTCCATAGAGGATTCAGTGATGCCTCTGGCGCCGATTAGCGCGGACCATCGCCTGGCCTGCCGAGGCCGCTCCCCGAACTGACATGTTCCCTGGACCTGTGTTTGCCAACGAAGTCTCCACGGAAGAGAAGCTCCGATGGACGTCGTCATTGTCACCATGAAAGCCGCACAGAAGGTCACAGCCGGCCAGGCGGTCCGCATCAGCAAATCACCGGCCACCCCCGGATCACCGGCCGTCAGCCCTGCCGTCGTCCCTGCTGTCCCGCAGAGCGACAACCCCAACCCCAACCCCAACCCCAGCGACGAGACGTTGCAGGCGTTACACACCCTTCCGTTCTTTGGGATTGCTCTGCAGACGGCGTCCGCCAAGGCGAAGGTCGATGTTCAAATAGGCGGTGCTGTTTTCCAAATAGATGGCGTTGCTTTCGGCGGCCTGGGCCCCGGAAAGCCTGGCGCGGTTGGCGTCAACAGTTCGGGAAAACTCGTGCGCGCTAATGCCGTGCGCGATGACGATCCGAAAAAAGTCTGCATCAGCGCTCCGAATTGGATCGGTGATTGTGACGCTTCGGGCATGGTGACAATCCGGCCCCGCCGCGACACGCGGCTGAACGTGCTCGATTTCGGAGCGGCAGGGGACGGAACGGCCGATGACCCCGATGACACGGACGCGCTCCAAGATGCCCTGGACTGCGCAATGCGACTCGGAAAGATGACGGATAACCCGTTGTCCGACGGCAAAGTCGTCTACCTTCCTCCGGGCGACTACGTGATTAAGAAGCCTCTTGTCGTCTCGAACGGTTGCATTCTAGAGGGAGCCGGCTTCGGCTTCAGAGGAACTTCCCGAATAATCGCGAATGTTAAAAGCGGCGATTTCAACCTTTCCACCAGGACTAATCCACCCCAACATGACCCTCCGGGTATCGGAGGTAGTATCGGTCAAGTCGGAGCAACAGGCGCCGGGGAGACCGTTTATTGCGCAATTGCCCTGAACGGCTATTCGACCGGATCGCCCGATCGCGGTCGTGCTGACTATGCTGTGCTTCGCCAGTTCACCCTCGAGTCGAAACCCCTACAAGGGAGGGGTGCCCCCGATCCCCATCAGACCCCGCAGATGGACGGCGTACGAGTTCTGGCGGGCGGCACGTGGATCGAGAAGGTGCGGATCGCTGGCTTCAGGCGTAACGGAATAACGATATACGCAAGCTACCCGAGAGCTGGCTTCACGCCGGAAGTTAATGCCAACCTCACACAGATACGCGATTGCCTTATCTATGGCAATGGCCAGCATGGGCTCGACATCGGCAGCAAGGGTAACGAAAATACCAATACCATGCTGGTCGTGAATGTTTCTGCCACAGATAATGGGCGTGATGGAATTCATGACAATTCGTTTTTGGGCTGCACCTTCGTTTCGTGCCACACGGACGCAAACAAGCATCGCAACATCAGCTGCGAGCGCGGTAGTTCTCCGGCGTTCTCCGTGTATGTCGGTTGCTACGCCGAGGGGAATGCACCAGCGGTATTCAAGGGAGGGCATATCGCTGTAGTCGGAGGGGACATGGACATCACCCCGGACTCAACGTACTGGGGCTACGGCCCCGTCCGTGGAGGACAAGGACCCTCTGCCCTGAAAGTGACAAATAACTTCTCCCCGGTGAAATTGTATCGGATCGTCTCCGGTGGGATCGATATAGATGTGGGCGAGCGGACGACACCGCCCGACCCCCCACCAAGGAACCCACCCCTCCCACCCTACCCCGCACAAGGGTACCTATTTGAAGCAAAAGTCGGCGGGCATACTCTCGGAGCTAGTGCGGCAAACCCGACCGGCATGCCTCCTAAGTGGTCCACAGATGTCCCAACGAAAGGGAGCGTGACAGAAGATGGCGAGGTGAGATGGGAGTGCTTGGGTCCATGCCCGCCTGGGGTCGTAACGTCCAACACCCTCGGAAGTAATGTGGATTCCACGATCATTCAGGATATTCAGTCCATGATGGTGGACGGCAAGTTGCATCCCGTCGCGGGGGATTCTCTCTTCCGTACCCAAGTCCAGGTATCTCCGGATTCTGATGACCCTCGTATCGGCAGGATTGAAACGTCCCTTCTGAGTGATGGGCAGCCTTTCCATACGTACTATCAAACCGCGTACGGAAACGGTCCGCGCCCCGGCGCTCTGATGCTTCCGGAAGCGTGGATTGGACAACCTGATCACGGTGAGCGCCGAATCGGTGTTGTTTATGGCGGAAATCCGTACACTACTACTGTGGGTAGCTGCGACTTCTACAGCCCGGGTGATCTGATCCTCAATGCCCTCAGGGATGCAACGCGCGATGGCCCGATCGGGTGGGCGGTGGCGGCTGCGTGTGGGTGGGGGTCAGCGCCCCATTGTGATCCCTGGGCTCCCGGGAAGCACTACAGCATAGGGCAAACCGTCAAGCCGACGCCCCTGCCGCCCGCCAATCGCTTCGTGTATCGACTGAAGGCGTACAAGACCCAAGGCCCGTTGAACCCGCACGACAATATCTCCGGTCAAGATCCGCCTCACTGGAGCCAAACTGTTGGTGATACGACTGAGGACAATTGCCTAGAGTGGGAGACGCTCTATGACTTGGATGTTCCCGAAAACAAATGGTGCATTGAACCTATTCCACAGGGCGTGGCAGGTCAGAAGAAATCGACCGCGACGGACATTGGCCAGCTGAGGAATGATTTCAACGCACTTCTTGACAAGCTGAGAGCGGCGCACCTGTTGGGAGAGTAAGCGGAGGCGGACGGGACTGCTACCGGGGATGCCGAATCTCATCGACTCCGCCATTGAGTGAGCTGAGTGTGGTTAACGTTGACGGCGCAGCGGGCCGGTGGCACTTCGAAGGCGGAGCGTGTTCCAGTATGACTCTTGTGTCGCCAACTATGCGAGCACGCGAGCGTCGTGACGGTGGGACACTACGGGGAAACGCATAACTATTCCACGGCTGAGCAGGCCGGCACGGTCAGTGCCGCCTCTCGCGGCTTCGCTAAGCGTCTGGCGGGCGGTTGCGGGCAGGCCGCACCAATACACGAGAAGGCTCTCCGCATCAGGCGGCGGACGGAGTATCGGTCGAGCGTTTGGTCGGCCGAGGCGTTTGGGGGGAAGCTGGCTGCAACGCACGAGGCTCCCGCGCCGTTCGAGGAGCCCATGAGGTGTACCGGCGCCTGATGGGCTCCGTCGACCCCGATCAGGTCATCACGGCCGACCACGCCCCGCGCGATGTCGACGGCGCCCGAGACGTCGGACAGGTCCGCATGCGCATGGATCGGCCACACACTGCGCGCCGAAGCCGACATCGTTGTTGCCCGCAGCGCACCGTGGTCCAGGCCTACGAACTCGCGGTCGCCGCCGAACATGCCTCATCCACGCCGTCCCCCGGCTGACTGCCGCCACCGGCCACACCGCTTAGACCGAGGGCCACGGCAAACCAGACGTAGTGCTCGCCCACCACACCGAGGTCTGAACCCCGACAACCCTCCAGGTTCAGGAATCGGGCACTCACGGAGCCGTGCGGCTCAGCACCGGCTGTTCGACGGCCGCAGCGGTGCGAGGGCGGGGAACCGTCGAGCCCGCAGTGAGGTTCAGGCGGGTGTCCATGTCGAGGTCTACCTCCCCGTACGGGCGGATGTGGGACCAGAACAGCGGGGTCAGGCCGCGCCGGTCGGCGGGTGTGAGAAGTGCGGCCCACTCCGGTTCGTCGAGGATGTCCTGGAGCATGAGGGTGTTCACGTAGACCAGCGCGGACTGGAGAATCCGCAGGCAGAGGACGAACATTTCCTGCTCGTCGCGCCGGTTCGAGGCGATCTCTCCGCCCTTGCCGTAGGCGATCACGGAGTTGGCGCCGTTGGAGGACTCCATGACGTTCAGACCTTCCTCGATCTCCCGCTGGAGGTCTCGCAACCTGAGGTAGCGGGCCGCGAAGATGGTCTTCTGCGCACGGCCGACCTCCAGCATCGCCGCGTACGTGGGGTGGGAGGCGTTGCGGGTGAAGCGGCGCAAGATCGCCTCGGTGGACGCGGTACGGGTACGGATCGCGGTCGCGTACTTGATCATCTGGTCGTACTGCTGGGTGATGAGTTCCCAGCGGATCGGGCGGGTCGGTGCCGGGGTCAGCTGCGGGTAGGTGTCCGGTTCACCGGCCGCCGGCCGGTACAGCTTGACCTTGTTGATCCGCTTGATACGCGGCAGCAGGTCGAAGTTCAGCAGCCTCGTGATGCCGAACCCGATTTCCGACTGGCCGTGCGAGTCCGTGTAGTTCGCTTCCACGTCCATGGTGGTGGCGTGCCGCATGGCGCCCTCGATCATCGCGGCGACCTCGGAGGCGGTGCAGTTGATCAGCTGGGAGTGGATGGCCAGGGACTTCTTCTCCACGCCAGTAGATGAGCACCCCGCGGCCGCCGTAGCGCGAGTGCCACTCGGTGAACAGGTTCTGGTCGTACGCGCGCACGTGCGTGGAGTCGGAGGCGACCGCGGTCGAGCCCTGTCCCCACAACTCGGTGCTGCGGGCGGTGAAGGTGGCGTTCGCGATCTGGATGGCGATGGCGCGGGCGCCCTCAGCGGACAGATACCGGCGCCGCACGTACCGCAGCTCGTCCTCGGTGTGCCCGTGGCCGCCGGACGCCACGGCCTTGATCCCGGTGTTCGTGCCGTACGCGTAGATGACCAGCAGCAGGCGCTCCGCCGGCACCGCCGGAGAGAGGCTGCCACCTCCGGACACGGAGGTGACCGCGTCCAGGCAGCCGGTCCGCAGCACCGCTTCCTTCAACATGTCGACGAGCGGCACGACGCCCCACCGGCGCTGTACCTCGCCCTTGATCCTGCGCAGGTTGCGCGGCTCGGGCTGGGCCTCGGCCGCCGTCAGCCGGATCGCCCCGGACTTCCGCTCAGCGATGTCCAGCCAGGACAGCTTCGGCATCCCGTCGTTGAGCAGGGTCAGCTCGGTGGTCATCTGCTCGCGCAGTTCGTTGACGAACACCGCCGGATCCAGCGGCTTGCGCAGCTCCCGGTAGTTCGCCACCCGCCGGGCCTCGAAGTCCTGCGGCAGGTCCTCATCCGGGTTGCGCCACTTGTCGGCGCCGACCACCCAGATCTCCTTGCACTTAAGCTGATCGCGTAGGGCCTGGAAGGCGACGACCTCGTAGACCATGCGCACCACCCGGCGCCGGCCCCGCTTGTCGGTGCGGTGCACGACCTCCGCCCAGTCCCCGCCCATCGCCTTGTGGACCGGCACCGTCTCGCCCAGCGGGTAGTACGTCGTGTTCCCGGCGCTCGCGTACCTGGCCACCAGCGTCAGGGCCTCGATCACGGGCTGGTGGGCGTGGTTGGAGGAGCGGAACTCCAGCACGTCCAGCAGCTTGATCAGCCCGCGCCGGTAGTGGTTGGTGTACGACGCCTTCAACGTCGTCTGCACGGTCCGCCGGTAGACCGGGCCGCGGGTCTTGAACTCGTGCACCAGCTCCCGCAGCGTCGCCTCGCCCCCGGACACCGCCGGGAACACGACCTGGCGGACCGTCCCCTCCGGGGTGCCAAGCGACGCCTCGGCGAGCTTGAAGAGGATGTTCTCCTTGCCCGACACCTTCTTGAACGCGTTGATGAGCTGCTCGGTGACCTTCCTCTCCGCCGCCCCGATCCGGTGCACCGTGGAGACAAGCAGCTCCACCAGCGTGTCGGTGATTTCCCGCTCCCGCTCGTGCAGCAGTGCGGCCAGCAAGGTCACCCGCAGCGGCACCGGGTGCGTCCGCAGATGGGAAGGCGACTCCACCGCGGCCCGCGCCCGCCAGCCGGCCACCACCTTCGGCGCGACGTCGATGAACAGATCCGGCGGCAGCCCGATCGCCCGCACCGTCAGCAGCTTGTCGATCTCGGTGAGCATCGTCTCCAGGCTCACGTTGCCCGGAGCCTCCTTGACCTTCGCCAGTACCGGTGGCGCGTCCTCGCCCTCCATACCACCGCCCGCGGGTCCGGCGTCGTCCTGGTCGGCGCCGGCCACCAGAGCCACGATCCGCTGCACGCCCTCCACGGTCAGCCGGGAGGAGATCAGGGCCGTCAAAGACTCCTCGGCCGCCCGCAGGGCAGCCCCCACGATGCGGTCGCACCGGCCGGTCGTAGGCGGCTCGATGCTCTCCTCGCGACAACGGGCCAACAGTTCCACCCGAACCTGCTCGGGCCTGCGTTCCCTGCGCGCGACGTTCTCGGCCAGATACGCCGTCAGCTTCTCCGCGTCCGCGACGCTGCACTCACGGAAGCCGAGGTGCTCTCGGATCTGCGCGCGGTGGTACTCGACCGTGCGGCCTGCCCAGTCGTAGGACTCCGGCTCCGAGGCGGGAACCTGCACCTGACGGGCGACGAACTCCACGGCCTCACCGGGCAGCTCTGCCCGGTTCCGGGGAAACCGGCCGGACCGCGTATAGAACTTCAGCAGCACGGCGAAGCCCAGTCGCGTCGCACCGCGCTTGCCGGACACGAGCACCTGCTCGTCCTTCAACAGCGTCCAGTGCTCGACAAGTTCATCCAGGTCCAACGGAGTACGGGCCACGATCGCCGATCGTCCTCCGCAGAGCTTCACCCACCGCAGCCGTACGGCCCCGGACCCACCCACACGGGTGACGCCCAGCAAGATCACCGCCGTTTGCGGCTGGTGGCAGCGTTCTTGCCGGCGCCCCGTCCAGGGCGGTGCGGTAGGTGGTGGTCAGCGGTCGGTCGGTGAGTTGGGGCGGGCGGATGCTGGTCCAGGCCAGGCCGCTGTCGGCGGCGGCGTGCCCGGCCTCCTTGTTGCGGTCCCCGCGGTACCGGGACGGCTGCTCGTTCAGCGGGTCGTCCACATTGAGCGCGGACAGCGCCACCACCTTGCGCACGCCCCGCTCCCGGGCCAGTGCCACCAGGGCGGACGCGCCGCCACCGACCGCGCGCGGGTGGAGGAGGAGCGCGGTCGCACCCTCCAGGGCGGGGGCGGAGCGCAGCCGGTCCGTCGGCCGGGTCCACCCGGGGGCGTGCTGCCGTTCGGCGTGGCCTCGGACATCGGGGACCCCTCTCGTTGCACACCCTGAGAGTGGTGGCAGCGGGAGAGTGTGACATCCGTCCGACCCGGGCCCTGGTGCGCGGTGCCCGACGGAAGGCGAGTCGCCTTCCCGTCCCACCGGCCCGGCCCTCTGCTGTCCTCCGCCCCGGCCGGCACCCTGTTGCCGGGTTGCGGGCAGGCGGGTGCAGGGTCCGCGAAAATCCGTTTCGAGTGTTGCCCCGGTGCTTCTACTGTGGCGCGGTGATGACTCAGGTGATCGTTCTCAACGGTGGGTCCAGCTCGGGGAAGTCCGGGATCGTCCGGTGTCTGCAGGCGGTCCTGCCGGACCCGTGGCTGGCCCTCGGGACAGACGTGCTGGTCGAGGCTATGCCGGCGTCCATGCAGGCGTCGGACGGCGGTATCGAGTTCGCTCCGGACGGTGGGGTGGTCGTCGGGCCGGAGTTCCGAACTCTGGAGGCGGCATGGATCGAGGGGGTCGCCGCGATGGCCCGTGCGGGCGCCCGGGTCATCCTCGACGAGGTCTTCCTCGGCGGAGCGGACTCACAGCAACGATGGCAGAAGGCCTTGGACGGCCTGCGGGTGCTGTGGGTCGGCGTCAGGTGTGACGGGGCGGTCGCCGCGGGCCGTGAGGTGGCACGGGGCGACCGGATCATCGGGATGGCCGCCTCCCAGGCGGACGTGGTCCACCAGGGCGTGGCCTACGACCTGGAGGTGGACACCGCGCAGGCCGAGTCGATGGAGTGCGCACGGGCCATCGCCGGGCATGTCAGATGATCAACGGCCTGGCCGGGAGCGGCACGGCCTGGCCTGGAACGGCACGGCACGGCGGGCGGGCCGGCCGGCGGGCTGACCGCACTCGACCACTGAGCGCATCACACCCGTTCGTCCGGTCCGAACGAGCGTGATGCGCTCAGGCGCCCCGCAGGTCAGTGCACCGGCATCGACATGTAGACCGCACGACGCCCGTAGGACGCGGGGACGGCCACCTCCCGGTGCGAGCGGTAGCCGATGATCCGCAGCAGGATGTCCGCCCCGCGCACCGCGACCATCGAGATCCGCTCGAACCCCAGCTCCTTCGCCCGTGCCTGGAAGTACCGCATGAACTCCAGCGCGACCTCCCGGCCGCGCAGGTCCTCGGCGATCACCAGGTCGTGCACGTGCAGGTTGTCCGACTCGAACGCGGCGGCCTCCGCCTGGGCGAGGTCCGGGCAGCGCAGCGGCGGGTACGGCAGGCTCAGCAGGTAGCCGCGGACCGTGCCGTGCTGCTCCAGCACGAAGCAGGTCTCCGGCGAGCCGAGGGCGCGGGACTGCAGTGCCTCCCGGCCCTCCGACAGGCCGTCGGCCGCGTAGGCGTCGTGTTCCAGCGCGACCACGGCGTCCCAGTCGGCGTCGGTCAGCCGCCGGATCAGGATGTCCTCGATCACCCGGCCGTCCCGTCCACGCCGGGGTGGAGGCCGTCCGCGCGGGCGGCGGCGACCATGCCGGCCCAGGCGCCCACCAGCACCGCCCAGCGCTCGGCGTCCTCCTGCGCCTCGTCCATGAGCTGCTGCCGCTTCCCGGCCACCACGTCGGCGAGTTCGGCGTACTTGCCGCCCAGCTTGCGGTAGGAGCGGTCCAGGACGTCCAGGCAGTGCTCGTTCCCGGCCCGGTCCCAGTCGACGCTGCCCCGCACCAGGTCGAGGATCGGCTCGACCTTCAGCCCGTGCTGCTCGTCCAGCAGCCCGCGGCCGTGGTCGATCATCCCGCCGTAGACCGGGTACAGGTACAGCATCGAGAGCAGGAACTTGACGAACCGCATCTGGTACGAGATGAAGCCGGCGCCGGTGCGGCGCTCGGGCGTGTAGTAGTTGACGATGTGGCGGTTGTGGACGACACCGGGCGACTGCGAGTGGACCAGCGCGTGCAGCAGGGCGTAGTCGCAGCCGATGGTCTCGATCGAGGGCAGCAGCGGCAGCACCTCGTAGGCCCGGTGGTCCAGGGCGATGTTGCACATGTAGACGTTCCAGATGTCGGGCACGCCCAGGACGGACTCGTCGACGTCGAACGGCTCGGCGCCGACGCCCTTGAAGGAGAGGTCCACCATCGCGTCCCGCTCCTCGTCCGACCACACCGGCGGGGTCCACAGGCGCACCAGGTCGCGGTAGACGGCCGGGTCCAGTTCGAGGATCTCGCCGATGTCCACGTTGAGTTCGCCGATGAAGGAGCCGCTGACCAGCATCACCGGCATGTCGGCGTCCGCCGGGTCGAGTTCGGAGCGGGTCACGACGGCCGCCGCCTCGCCGGCCGGCCGGCCGATCGAGAGCAGCTCGTGGTGGATCGGGAAGACCTTCTCGCCGTCGACGACCTGGAAGTCGGCGTCGTCGTTGCGCAGGTGCGTCGAGGTGCAGCCCAGGGCGGCCGCGGCGAGGAAGAGCCGGTTGACGCAGGAACCGTACGCGACGGCCGGCGGAAGCATCAGGTCGAGCAGCAGCTCGGGGTCGGCGGCGCCGGACTGCTCGGCCGCCCGGCGCAGGAATTCCCGCTGCTGGTCGTTGCCGAGGTGGTGGACGAACACGCCGGGCGTGGGGGCCAGCGCGGCCACGGCGTCCGCGTTCTTCGCGAACTCGGCGGCGTCGGTGGTGTCGAGGACGAGGAGGTGCACCTCGACCCCGAAGGTCTCGACGGCGTAGGCCGCCTCCTCGGCGAGGTCCACGATGGTGCCGGGGCAGGAACGCATGGTGGGCAGGGCGAGGCAGACACGTTGCATGGTGTGGGAATCTCCGTCTGATCGTCAGATCCATGCGCCCGTCCGAGGATCAAGGCATGGCAACGCCGCATGGCTCACTCAAAGCCGCGGTGAGGTAGTCGAGTTGAGGGGTCGGTGAGTCCCGTGCGGTGTCGGTGCCGGGTTGCGGGGCTCCGCCGGACTCATCTGGATGACCCTGCTTCACCACGGTGGACTAGACCAACTTTGGTGTCAACGGGATGCTTTCAGGGATCGGGCGGCGCACGCCGACACTGCCCGATTGGGCAGGCGCCGCTGCCCTCGCGCGAACCTCGGCGAACCTCGGCGGGGCTCGCGGGGCGGGGCCGTCGGGCGGGTCCGGGGCTGCGGTCCGTGCGTCGGAGGTGCGCGGCGGCCCGGCTTCAGGGCCTGGGGTCGTGGGCCCCGGGCGGCAGGCCCGAGGGTCGATGATCAGGGCCGCGAGCTGCGTGGGCGATCTGCCGGCACCCGCAGCGTCACCTCCGCAGAGTCACCCTCCGCCGACCGCGAGCGCCGCCTCGACGGCGGCCTCGGCGTGCAGGCGGGCGGTCGGGAAGAGCGGCACGGAGCTGTCCTCGGCGCCGACCAGCAGCTCGATCTCGGTGCAGCCGAGGATCACGCCCTCGGCGCCGGCCGCGACCAGCTCCCCGATCACCCGCCGGTACTCCGAGCGCGACTCCTCACGGACGACGCCCAGGCAGAGCTCCTGGTAGATCACCCGGTGGACGAGGGCGCGCCCGTCCGCGTCGGGGGTGAGGACGGTGAGGCCGCTCGCCTCCAGTCGCCCCCGGTGGAAGTCCTGCTCCATCGTGAACGCCGTCCCCAGTAGGCCGACCCTGCGCAGCCCGGCGGTTCGGACGGCGGCGGCGGTCGCGTCGGCGAGGTGGAGCAGCGGTACGGAGACGGCCGCCTCGACCTGGTCGGCCACCCGGTGCATGGTGTTCGTGCAGATCAGCAGCAGCTCGGCGCCGGCCGCCTCCAGGGAGCGCGCCGCGTCGGCGAGGACCGCGCCGGCCTCGGCCCAGCGGCCCTCCGCCTGGAGGCGTTCGATGTCGGCGAAGTCGACGGAGTAGAGCACCAGCCGGGCGGAGTGCAGTCCGCCGAGCCGCTCACGGGTGAGCTGGTTGAGCGTCCGGTAGTACTCGGCGGTGGACTCCCAGCTCATGCCGCCGATCAGGCCCAGTGTCTTCATGGGGCATATATAAACACCTCTGGGCTTCATCGGAAAAGCTATAAGGAATGCTTTCACCTCTTCGTTGCCCGGCTACCAGGCCTCGGCTGGTGCGCCGCCCCGGGTGGAATCCCGGTGGAATCCCGGGAGGGGAACCTCCCCGGGGCGGCGACCTCCAGTCGGAGCGACGGGACCGACCTGACCTGGGCGAAGTGGCCCCGGTCGGCAGCCCCGGGCCCACCGGCCTCGTGGAGGCGCGGTGGACAGCTCGGTTGCGGCGGAGGCTAGCCGTTGTGCGGGATGCGCGGCGGGGCGAAGGACCACTGCTGGGCCGCCGTGTAGTTGCAGGTGAAGATCTGCAGCTGGGTGCTGTCCTGCATGCTGCCGCCGGGGACGTCCAGGCACTTGTTGGACTGCGGGTTGATCAGGACGTTGCCCTCGTACCGGACCCACCGCTGGGCGTCGCTGCCGTTGCAGTCCCACAGCTGGACCCTGGTGCCGTCCGCCGTGCCGCTCCCGGCGACGTCCAGACACTTGCCGAGCGCGGACAGGGTCATGCCGATCCCGTCCGGCTTGTCGGTCCCGGTCCACGTCTGGGCGCCCGAGGCGTTGCAGGAGTAGATCTGCACCGGGGTCCCGTTGGCGCTGTTGCTACTGCGGACGTCCATGCACTTGTTGTTGTCGAAGACGCTGATCGTGCCGAACGAGTCGGCGCTGGCCGTCCCCGGGAGGGCCGCGACGGCGATCGCCGCAGCCGCCAGCGCGGCCCAGGCGTGGCTCTTCCGCATGAGGTTCCTCATGGTTTCCGTCCTCTCTCGAACCTTCGCGCCGACCTGTCGCCGACGCTCGACGAGGATCGTGGCCGAGGCCCGTGGACGTCCGGTGGACACGGCTGTTGACGGACTGTCTACGGCCGCCGGTTAGGCCCGGCGGGGCGGACCTGACAGGCCGCACCACCCAGGACATGTGCCGCCGGCCGCGAAGGAGGCCGGGGCCGACGTAAATGCTTTCGAAGGATGAGGGTGTTTCGTGAAAGTGTTCTCCCTGCTCATCCCCCTTTTCCGGAGACACTGTGACGATCCGCCGTACCACCCTGACCACCGCCGCCACGCTGCTCGCCCTGTCCGCCGTGGCCGCCTGCGACGACGGCGACGACGCGCAGTCCGCACCGCCGGCCGCCAGTGCCCCGGCCACCGCCGGCGCCACCGCGAGTCCCACCGTGATCCCCGCCGTGAGCGCGAGTGCCACGCCGACCGCGGCGCAGCCCGCGTCCAGCCCCACCACCACGCCGACCGCGGCGGGTGGCACCGGCGCCCCGGTCGACGCCACCGGGGCGTTCGACCCCGCGGTGGCACTGGCCCAGGCCGACCGGACGCCGTACGCCGCCACCGAGACCATGAAGACGACCGCGACGGCGGACGGCCAGGGGACGGTGATCACCCAGACCGGCCGGATCAACTTCTACACCCCGACCCGTGAGGGCCGGATCGAAACGAAGATGACGATCGGCGACGGCGGCGAGCCGACGATCTGGATGGAGTCGGTCAACACCGGCTCGGCCGTCTTCATGCGGGACAAGAGCACGCCGGGCAGCTCTTGGAGCCCGACGGACACCGGCGGCGAGAAGACCTCCTCGGACGACGACGGCGCCGCCTACGCCAAGGCGCTCGCCGAAGCCGGGCCCGCCGCCCGCAAGGGGATGGAGCAGAAGAACGGCGTCCCGGCCTACCACCTCGGCGCCCGCCTGACGGCCGACCAGATCAAGGCCATCGACCCCGGGGAGCACCAGAAGATGGTCGAGAAGGGCGTCGGCGCCAAGGACTACGACATCTGGATCGACCACGCCGGCCGCATCCTGGCCCAGAAGCAGTCCATGAAGGTGCCCCGCGGCGGTACGACCGTCACCTCCGTCATCACCGTGAACTACACCGACTTCGGGCCCCGCGAGACCTTCCCCGCGCCGACCGCCGCCGCCGGCTGACCGGCAGCACCCCGCTGCGCCGCCCGCCCGACCACCCCACCCGGTCGGGCGGCCCAGCCACGCAGGCGCGACGGTCGTGTCGGTTCCTAGTGCTTCGGCCAGCCCTTCACCCGCTGGCCGATCCGCAAACTCGTCGCGGCGTTGAAGCTTGTCGGGAGTGAGCAAGTGGCAGGTGTACAGGGCTTCTGTCGCCACCCGGTGATCTGGAGAAGCAGTGGCGGTGTCGTCATGGTCCCTTGCTCTCGGTCGCGTGTGCCAGAGCATCGCGCAGTTCACCCGAACGGGGAATTCGCGCGGGGAGGGCGGCGATTGGCGGCGGGGTAGGGAGGGGATATGGAATCCTCTGCCGACCTGTACGGCGATCCGGGTGAGCCGCACCTCTCCTATCCGGCTCGCCGGAATCCGTATGCCGACACCGTCCGGACCGAGCACCGGAGTTGGGTCGACCACCACGGCTTGGTCCCGGGGATCGGGGTGGAGCAGGCTGCCTGGTGCCACCCTGACGCCCCACCGGACGAACTGGCCCTGATGGCCGCCTGGTACAGCTGGGCTGTGCAGCCCGCGGACACCCCCAAGGAGCCTCTGGACCGGGCGCGCGCCGATCTCCTGCCCCGAACCACGGAGGGCCGCACCGCCGACTGGTGCCGCCGTTTCGCCGAGTGCACAGACAGGCTGGGCGACCGTCATCCGGACCCGGGCGACCTTCCCCCCGGCGACCTCCTCGCCCACCTGGACGCCCGCCGCCCGTTCGCCGCCTGGGCCGCCACCTTGGTCGAGCGCGCCACCGGGCACCGGCCGTCCTTACCTGCCGTGGCCGCCTTCGCGGACGCCGCCGTGCTGCTGGCCGACCTGCTCGACGGGCAGGCCCCGAACGCCGTCCGGGTGCTCGGTGAACTACTGCGCTGCGAGCGGCGCACCGCTGCCCGGTACGCCGACCGGCTCCGTACCGCCCGGCTGCACCAATTCGAACACAGCGGCGCCGACCAGGGGCTGCGGGACTGGCTGGCCGGCCATCGCGAACTGCACCTGCGCCGCGTGGGCCGCCGTCCCGCGCCGGGCGGCCTGAACGGCCTGGGCAGCTCCGCCGCGCGGCTGGCCGGGCAGTACGCGCCGGTGCTGCCCGAACAGCCGTCCGCCGCGGCCTCCCCGGGCTATCCCTTCGCCCTGCCACCCTTCCGACTGCCCTGGCCCGCCCGGCTCAACCCGCATCTGGAACAGGCCCGTCAGGAGGCCAAGGACTGGGCCCGTGAGGTTGGCCTGCTGGCCCCGGTGACCGCGCCGCCCGGCCCGCCGATCTGGACCGGGCCAGGCTTCGACAGCGACGACTGGCCGTTGTTCGCCGCCCTCACCCATCCTGACGCCTCCGCCCGGCAGCTCACGCTGGTCGCCCAATGGGATGTGTGCCTGTTGGCCCTCGACGACCATTTCGTCACCGCATACAAGCTCCCGCGCGACCTGGCGGGGGCACGTGCCTTCACTGCCCGGGTCCCCCTCTTCATGCCCCTGGACGACGAGGCGGTCCCGTCCCCCGCCAACCAGATCGAGCACGCGCTCGCCGAGCTCTGGGCCCGCACCGCACCGGACATGCCCCCGACCCTGCGATGCCGCTTCCCGGCCCACGTCGTCGACTTCGTCGCAGCCAACCTGGAGGAACTGGACGCCATCGCGCAGCAGCGCGTCCCTGACCCGGTGCACTATCTGGAATTCCGCCGGGCCAGCGCCGGAACGGACCTCTCGATCGGCCTCACCGGGAACCGGCCGCCCTCCACCGATGCGCTGCGCAGGCTGGAGGACGCCTTCGCCGACAGTGTCGGGCTGCGCAACGACATCTACTCCTACCGCAAGGAGATCGACGAGGAACGCGAGGTCAGCAACGCGGTCCTGGCCGTGCGCCGCCTTCTCGGCGGAAGCCTCCAGCAGGCCGTGGACGTCACGTACCGGCTCTTCGAGCAGCGCGTCGCCGAGTTCCAGCGGATCGCCGACCAGGAGCTGGGGAGCGAGCACGCCTCCTACGTGGCCGCGCTCCAGGACTGGATGGCCGGTGACAACGAGTGGTACCGGCGCACAGGCCGCTACCGCGCGGGGAGCAGCCGGTCGCTGTTCCCGTTCCGGGTTCCCGCCGTACCGTGCGGCCTGACGCAGGGCCTGACGCAGGGCCTGGCGGCAGGGCCGGAGCTGCTGGGTCACAGCGCCCGGTAGCCCGGCGCGCAGAACGAAACGGCTCACGCCCCCAGGCCGGCCGCCGACAACCCGTCGGGCGGCCGGCCTGTCGTGTTCAGCGGCTTCCCTCGCTCCACAGCGGGCGACGAGTCCACAGCACCATCGAGGCAGGAGGACGGAAGGTGGGGCATTCGGACATCAACTTCTCCGAGGGGCGGACGGCCGACTCGCCGGGCTCCGGCGCCGGGTCGGTGTGTGGCGGCCACGTGGATTGACGAGTGGCCGCACATGTGGACTGCCATCAGATGGTCAACGCGCCAGCGGGAATTCGCACCAGACGTTCTTGCCGCTGCCGAGTGGCTCCACGCCCCAGCTCCCGGTGAGGGCATCCACCAGCAGCAGGCCGCGGCCGGAGGTGGCGGTCTCGCCGGGGGCCCGGCGGCGCGGCAGGACGCTGGAGCGGTCCTGGACCTCCAGGTGGATGCAGGGGGTGGTTCCGGTCCGTAGTTCCATGGTGAGCAGTGCGCCCCCGTCGGTGTGGACCAGGGCGTTGGTGATCAGTTCGTCCGCCGTGAGTTCGATGTCGGACAGGAAGTCGGCCGCACCCCACGCGGTCAGGGCCTGGCGGAGCATGGCCCGGGTCGCCGCCAGCCCTTCCGGATCGGCCTGGTGGACGTGCTGGGTCATCTGCCGGGTGGCGTAGGTACCGGACACAGCTGCGCGGTGCAGCAGCAGGAGCGCCATGTCGTCGCTGCTGCCGAGGCGGCTCGGGTGGCCGCCGCAGAGGTGGTCGGCGAGCGCCTCGGTGTCGAGCGGGCCGGCGCGCATGGCGGCGGCGAGGGCTTCGATGCCGTCCGCGATGTCCCGACCGGGGTGTTCGACCATTCCGTCGGTGCACAGAAGCAGGGTGTCCGCGGGGTTGAGGTCGAGGCGGGTCTCGGGGTAGCCGTCCTGGCCGAACACCGTGGCCACGCCGAGCGGCAGGCCACCGCGGACGCTGGCCCAGCTGGTACGGCCGGTGCTGTGCCGCACGAGTGGTTCGAGGTGGCCGGCCCGCACCAGGAGCAGTGTTCCGGTCTCCAGGTTGGCGTCGACGTAGATACAGGTCGCGGACCGCTCGGTGTCGAGATCGGCGAGGAACCTGGACGCGCGGGCCATGACCGTGGCGGGAGTGTGCCCCTCGGTGGCGTAGGCCCGCAGAGCGATCCTCAACTGACCCATGATGGCGGCCGCGTGGCTGTCATGTCCCTCCACGTCGCCGACCACGAGACCCACCCGCCGACCCGGCAGAGGGATAACGTCGTACCAGTCCCCGCCCACCTCGCGTCCGCTGCGGCCGGCGCGGTAGCGGACGGCCACCTCGCCGCCGTTGATCTCGGGGATGCGGCGCGGCAGCATGGTGGTCTGGAGGGTGGTCGCGAATTCGCGTTCCTGGTCGAAGAGCATGGCGCGTTGCAGGGACTGCGCGACAGCGCTGCTGAGCGCGATGCAGATGTTGCGGTCCTCGGTGCTGAAGTGGTGCCTGTCCCGGTAGAACAGGCCCAGCGCGCCGATGGAGCGGGCCTGGGCGGCCAGGGGCAGGAAGGCCGCTGCCTCGATCCCCATCTCCTCGGCGTAGGGCAGGAGGCGGGGGTAGCGGCTGGTGAGCTCCTTCCTGGTGCTGACGAATCGCGCGCGCCGGGTGAGCACGGCCTCGGACAGCGGCAGCCCGTCCCCCAGGTGGGTCAGCGACAGGTCGTCCTGGGCCCTGAGCTCCGCCGACGGTTGCTCGGTCACGGCGACGAGGCACATGACGCCCCCGTCCACCAGCCCGAGGGCAAGCCCGTCCGCCCCGAAGCGTCGCAGCCCTTCGCTGTCGGTCAGCACGTTGGTCACGTCGCGGACGGTGATGGCGCGGGCGAGGGCTTCGGTGGTGGCGCGCACGGAGTCGGTCTGGCGGCGCCGGTCAGCGGCGAGCGTGCGCATCCCCTCGGCATGGGCCAGCTCCTCCTCGGCGTTGCGGACGATTCCGACGATGCGGTACGGGTGCCCTTGCGGGTCGCGCAGGATGCGCCCCTGCGTGTGGGCCCAGCGCAGCGTTCCGTCGCGGCAGACCAGGCGGAAGTAGGACGCGAAGGTCAGGTGTCCCTCCCGTAGTGCGAGCGATACGGCCTCGTCGAGCCGGTCGCTGTCCGTCGGCAGCACCCTGGCGGAGAGTGACGCGGGCACTCCGTCGAACTCGTCGGCCTGTAGGTCGAACACTTCCAGGCCGACGTCGTCGAGGTGGTATGTGCCCCTGTCGAGGTCCCAGTCGAAGCTGCCCATGCCGTTGAGCGCCAGCCGGTCGTTGGCCGCGGTCGGCTCGGTGTCACCGGGGGAGCCCGACGACGGCGAAGCAGCACGGGCGGACAGGGGGCGGGTGATCTCGGGGTCGTAGCCGCCCGGAGACCTGGACGTGTTCGCCATGGCTGGGCTCCCGTCCGATCGATGGCCCGCTGCCGGATCATCCGCGACAGGCTTGCCGCCGCCGTGTGGTCACGGAGAGTGGCGTGCGCGTGCGACAACGAAGCGCCTGAGTGCTCCGCCGCCCGCGCCGGGTCCGTTCCTGGAACGCCTGGTCAGTCTATCCACGGGGCGACGGCTAGGCATCGACGCGTGAGCCGTGGTTCAGGCCTTCTCGACCCCACGTGAGGTGGGCGCCCTCGCCGGCCGCACCCCGGGCAGACCGTCGGAGCGTTACTGCCGGTAATTGCACGTCAGTTCTTCGGCATCGAATCCGGACCGAGCCGCCCGGGCGCGCGCGGGGATCACCAGCTGCTGATCTGGACGGTGTCCCCGTAGGCGCTGCCCTGGCGGACGGAGATCTGGACGCGGGCGGACCAGTCGGTGAAGCTCTGGCCCGGGCGGTGGGCGGCCAGGTCGAGCGGGCTGCACCCCGGTGGCGGCGAGGCGCCCGGGTTGCCGTTGATCACCCGGACCGGGCCGTCGCCGGTCCGGACGGAGGTGTCGACGCGGTAGATCAGCACGCCGGTGGAGCAGGGGTTCGGGTCGGTGTAGGCGGCGCGGCGGGACTCGACGACGTACGCGGCGGTGGCACTGGTGCGGATCACCCCGATCTTGGTTCCGCCGGTGTACTCCACCGCCGTGAGATCGACGTCGGTCCAGCCGGGGCCGGGGAGGCAGGCGATCTGGCTGTCGTCGATCCAGCCCAGTTTCCACAGCTCCCAGCCCAGGTACTGCGGTGCCCGGCCGCCGACCTTGCCCATCAGGTCCCAGCCGCCGACGTAGGCGTGCTGGTCGGTGCCGGTGAAGGCGTAGAGGTCGGGCAGGCCGAAGGTGTGGCCGGTCTCGTGGTCGGCGATCTTCGGGCCCCAGTACCACATGTCCTGACCGAAGGTCACCGCCCACCTGATGCGGGTGCCGCCCACGGTCACGCCCGCGGTGGTGGGGTCGTAGACGTAGGTGGGCGTGAAGCTGATCGCCGAGGCGGACTTCGGCGGGACGACGTACACCAGGTCGTACCGGGAGAAGTCGGTGTACGGTGCGGCGGCCTGCACGGCGTCGCGCACGTACGCCTCGTGCTGCTCGAAGCCGATGCCGCGCTGGAAGCCGTACGAGGTGGAGGGCTTCGGCATGCGCAGCCAGCGGTCCAGCGGGCTGATGGCCAGCCAGGTGCGGCCGTAGGAGGCCTGCCACATCCAGTCCGCGGCGGGGGTGAGCTGGGCGGTGTAGGGCTGGGTGGGGCCGTCGGCGGGGGCGTCGGGGAAGTCGACGAAGAGCGTGAGCACGCGCTTGGTGCCGAGTGGTTGCTGGAAGCGGACGCGGTCGGTGCCGTGGCCTTCGTCGGTCCAGCCGGTGGTGCCGGCGAGGGCGCAGGCGGAGGCCGGGGCCGGGACGGTGGCGGCGACGGCCGGGCGGGCGGGGGCGACGAGAAGGACGAGCGCGCCGACGACGGCGAGCAGGGCGACCGGCGGGCGGAGCGCTCTGGTGGAGGCTCGCCAGGGGGATCTGAAGAGGGTTCGCACAGTGGTGTTCCTCCTGGGGGCGAGGACGGTGAGGGGAAGGCCCGGCCGGGGAGCGAGAGCCCCCGGCCGGGCCGGGTCGCGTCGTGCGGAGGCGGGTGGTAGGGCACCCGGAAGGCCGCCCGCACGGCGCGGGCTCGGGGTGTGTCCGAGGAGCGCGCGGGTCAGCCGGTCCGGGTGACCGTCACGGTGTCGGAGAGCGGGCCCTGGTGGCCGACCTCGATCCGGACGCCGGTGGCGGGGTCGGTGAAGGACTCGCCGGCCCGGTGGGCCGCCATGTCGAGCGGCCGGCAGCCCGAGGGCGGTGTGGCCTCCGGGTTGCCGTTGATCACCCGGACCGGGCCGTCGCCGGTCCGGACGGAGGTGTCGACGTGGTAGATCAGGACACCGGACGAGCACGCGGACGCGTCGCCGCCGACGGCGCGGCGGGACTCGGCGACGTACGCGGTGGTCTCGCCGGTGCGGACCACCGCGATCTTGGTGCCGCCGGGGCGTTCGACCGCCCGCAGGCGGACGGTACGGCTGCCGGTGGTGGGCAGGCAGGCGACCTGGCGGTCGTCGATCCACCCCAGCTTCCAGCGCTCCCAGCCGAGATGCTGCGGTGCCGGACCCGAGATGAGGCCCATCACGTCCCAGCCGCCGACATGGCGGTGGGCGTCGGTGCCGTCGAAGGCGTAGAGGTCGGGCAGGCCGAAGGTGTGCGAGGTCTCGTGGGCGGCGACCTCGGGGCCCCAGCGGTACATGTCCTGGCCGAAGGTGACCGCCCATTTGATCCGCGTGCCGCCCGCCACGATGCCGGGGGCGGCCGGGTCGTACAGGTAGGTGGGCGAGAAGGTGATGGCGGAGGCTGATCTGGTCGGGACGATGTAGAGCAGGTCGTACCGGGAGAAGTCGACGTCCGGGCCGGCGGCCTCGACGGCCTGGCGCACGTACGCCTCGTGCTGTTCGAAGCCGATACCGCGCTGGAAGCCGTAGGAGCCGGAATCCTGCGGCAGGTGGAGCCAGCGGTTGAGCGGGGTGATGGCGAGGCGGGTGCGGCCGTAGGATTCCTGCCTCGTCCAGTCGGCGGCCGGGGCGAGTTGGTGGTAGTAGTCGCCGAGTTCGCCGGTGGCCGGGGCGTCGGGGAAGTCGACGAAGAGCATCAGCACGTGCTTGGTGCCGAGCGGCTGCTGGAACTGCGTGCGGTCGGTGTCGTGGCCCTCGTCGGTCCAGCCGGTGCGGCCGGGCAGGGCGCAGGCGGCGGCGGAAGCGGTGGGGGAGGACGCGCTGGGGGAGGGGGACGCGGCGGCGACCAGCGGGAGGGCCAGCGCCAGGGCAGCGGCGAGGAGGCGGGGGTTCAAGACGGTTCTCCCATCGAGGGTTTGCTCAGGCCCGGCCGGAGGCCAGGTCCATCAGGCGCGCGAGGACCCGCCCGCCGGAGGCGGTCACACCGTCGTGCTCCCACTCGTTGGTGACCCAGGCGCGCAGGCTGCCGACCGCGCGGGCGGTGCGCAGGGACAGGCCGGCGTCCACGTACATGTCGTCGTGGTAGACGGCGGCGGCAACCGGGACCCGGTTGGCGGCGAGCCGGGCCGGGTCGTACAGCTCGGGCCAGTCGGTGCGTGCGGCGAGCAGGTCGGCGGCCTCGGCGAACGGGCGCAGGCCGGCGACCTCCCGGAACATCCAGGGGTAGATCATCTCGCCGGTGAGCATGAGCGGGTCGGCATCCTCGGCGAACGCGGGGTGGGCGGCCAGGGCGCGTTCGGCGGCCCAGCCGGTGGCGGTGGCGCCGCGGCCGTAGATGGACTCCTGGAGAACGGCGAAGAGCGGGTTGTCGGTGAAGGAGGTCAGCTGCATGACCTGCTGGAGGAAGGTGGCGGTGGGGGCGCCGTCGGCGCCGAGGGCCTCGTCGAGCAGCCAGTGCAGGCGGGCGGAGCCGTCACCCATGCCGAGCATGAGGCCGAGGGTGCGCAGGCGGCGTGCGGTGAGCCGGTCGCCGTCCGGGAGGTGGACCGGGTGGCGGTCGAGCAGGTCCGCGAGGTGTCGCAGCAGCGGGCGGTCGCCGGGATGGCGGAGATAGTGGGAGGTGAGCCGCTCGCGCACCCGGGGATAGGTGGCGGCGTACACGTCGTCGGCGGTGGCGTCGAGGCCCGGCAGGCCGCCCGTGATGTAGCAGGCGCGCAGGCCCGCGGGCGCGAAGGAGAGGTAGCTGAGGGTGACGAAGCCGCCGTAGCTCTGGCCGAGCGTCTCCCACGGTCGGTCGCCGCAGAGTTGACGTCTGATCAGTTCGGCGTCGGCGACGATCGAGTCGGCCCGGTGCAGCGCCAGGTGATCGGCCAGGCGGTGGGCCGGGCCGAGGCCGGCCGCCGCGCGGGCGGTGACGGGGGTGGAACGGCCGGTGCCGCGCTGGTCGAGCAGCAGTACCCGGTGGGTCTTCAGGGCGTGGTCGAGCCAGCCGCCGGTGTTCACCGGGCGCGGTGACTTCCCTCCCGGCCCGCCCTGGAGGTAGAGCAGCCAGGGCAGTTGGCGCCCGGCGCGAACCGGGTCGGCCAGCTCGCGGGCGAAGACCTCGATGGTTACGCCGCCGGGGTCGGCGTGGTCGAGCGGCACGGTGAAGGCGTGGTCGGTCACCGCGAGCCCGGGCAGGCGGTGTCTGGTCAGGATCACTGGTGCGACTCCGGGTGGTGACAGGCGACTTCGTGGCCCGGCGCGATCTCCCGCAGGGCGGGTCGCTCGGCGGCGCAGCGGTCGTCGGCTTTCGGGCAGCGGGTGCGGAAGCGGCAGCCGCTGGGCGGGTTCAGTGGGCTGGGCAGGTCGCCGCGGAGCACGATGCGCTCGCGGCCGCGCTCGGCGTCCGGGTCGGGCAGCGGTACGGCGGACAGCAGGGCGCGGGTGTAGGGGTGGGCCGGCGTGGCGAACAGGGAGTCGCGGTCGGCGGTCTCGACGACGGACCCGAGGTACATGACGGCGATCCGGGTGCTGATCTGCCGGACGGCGCCGAGGTCGTGGGCGATGAACAGGTAGGCGAGACCGTACTGGTCCTGGAGGTCCTTGAGCAGGTTGAGGATCTGGGCCTGCACCGAGACGTCGAGGGCGGAGACCGGCTCGTCGCACACCACCAGCTTCGGCCGCAGGGCCAACGCGCGGGCGATGCCGATGCGTTGGGCCTGGCCGCCGGAGAATTCGTGCGGGTGGCGGTCGGCGTGTTCGGCCTTGAGCCCGACCCGTTCCAGGAGCCGTTCCACCGGCTCGTCGGGTTCCAGCCCCTGGTAGGCGAAGGGCGAGGCGAGGATCCGGCGGACGCTCTGGCGGGGGTTGAGCGAGGAGAGCGGGTCCTGGAAGACCATCTGGAGTTCGCGGCGGACCGGGCGCAGCCGGCGTTCGTCGAGGTCGTCGAGGTCCTGCCCGGCGAATCGGATGGTGCCGGAGGTCGGCCGCTCCAGCCGGGTGAGCAGGCGGGCCACGGTGGACTTGCCGCAGCCGGACTCGCCGACCAGGCCGAGGGTTTCGCCCGGGCCGACCCGCAGCGAGACGCCGTCGACGGCGGTGACGTGTCCGGTGAGGCGCCGGGTGAGGCCGTGCCGGACGGGGAAGCGTTTGACGAGGCTGCGGGTTTCGAGCAGAGGGGTTGCGAGCAAGGGGGTGTCCGGCTTGGGAGTTTCCAGCGGGTGGCTCATGAGCTCGCCTCCAGGGTGGGCAGCCGGTGCGGCAGCGGCCCGTCGACGCGCGGCACGCAGGCGAGCAGGCCCCGGGTGTAGGCCTCCTGCGGCCGGTGGAAGACGTCGTGGACGGTGCCGCGTTCGACCGCGCGGCCGTCGTGCATCACGACGACCTGGTCCGCGAGTCCGGCGACCACGCCCATGTCGTGGGTGATCAGCATGATCGCGGTACCGGCCTCCTGCCGCAGCTCGCGCAGCAGGTCGAGGATCTGGGCCTGGACGGTGACGTCGAGCGCGGTGGTCGGCTCGTCGGCGATCAGCAGGTCCGGCTCCAGGCACAGCGCCATCGCGATCATCACCCGCTGGCGCATCCCGCCGGAGAACTCGTGCGGGTAGGAGCGGGCGCGCCGTTCGGGCTCGGGGATGCCGACGCGCTCCAGCATCCGGACGGCGACCCGGTGGGCCGCTTTCCGCCCGGCCCGGTGGTGGGCCCGGTAGGCCTCGGCGATCTGGAAGGCCACCGGGTAGTACGGGTTGAGGCAGGACAGCGGGTCCTGGAAGACCATGGCGATCCGGTTGCCGCGCAGGCGGCGCAGGGAACGTTGGTCCATGCCCGTCAACTCGCGTCCTTCGAAGCGGATTTCGGCGCTGACCCGGGCATCGCGGGGCAGTAGCCCGAGCACGGCGAGGCTGGTGACGGACTTGCCGCTGCCGGACTCCCCGACCACGCCGAGCACCTGCCCGGCCGCGAGGTCGAGGTCGAGTCCGTCGACGGCACGGACACCGGAGGCGAAGTCGACCGTCAGGTCTCGTACGGTGAGGAGGGTCATCCGACGGCCCTCACTCTCGGGTCGAGCACGGCGTGGACGAGGTCGACCATCAGGTTGGCGAGCACCACGAAGCCGGCGGCGAACAGCGTCACGCCGAGGATCACCGGCTGGTCGGCGCCCGCGATGGCGTCGGCGGCGAGCTTGCCGACACCGGGCAGGCCGAACACCGACTCGGTGATGAGCGCACCGCCGAGCAGGGCGCCGAGGTCCATGCCGAAGATCGTCACGATCGGCATCAGCGCGGGTCGCAGCGCATGGCGCCGTACCACGGTGACCTCGGCCAGGCCCTTGGCGCGCGCCGTGCGGACGTAGTTCTGGCCGAGGCTCTCCAGCATCTCGCTGCGGGTGACCCGGGCGTACACGCCGGCGTAGAGCATGGCCAGGGTGATCCAGGGCATCACCATCGACTGCGCCCAGCCGGCCGGGTCCTCGGTGAGTGGGACGGCCGTCGGGTAGGGCAGCACGTTCAGCTCGACCACCAGCAGGTACTGGAGCACCAGCGCGGTGAAGTAGACCGGCAGCGAGACACCGCCGAGGGCAGCCGTCATCGCGGCGCGGTCCCAGAGGCTGCCGCGCCGCAGCGCGGACACCACGCCCGCCGCCACGCCGACGGCCAGCCACAGCAGGGCTGCGCCGACGGCGATGGAGACGCTGACGGGCAGCCGGCCGGTCAGCATCCGCCAGACCGGCTGGTTCGTCTGGAAGCTGAAGCCCAGGCAGGGGAACGGGCACTGGACGGCCTGCGCGCCGTTGCCGTAGCTGCGGCCGGTGACGATGCCGCCGAGGTAGTCCCCGAACTGGGCGAGCGGGGAGCGGTCCAGGCCGAGGGTGGCACGGATCGCGGCGAGCCGTTCGGGGCTGCAGGCCTTGCCGCAGGCGCCCTGGGCCGGATCGGCGGGCATCAGGTAGAAGATCGCGAAGGTGATGGCGCAGATCACCAGCAGGACGAGTGCGGTGACGACCAGTCTTCGCAGCAGGTAGAGGATCATCGTGGTGTGCTCCGGGGGTCGAGCGTGTCGCGCACGGCGTCGCCCAGCACGTTGAACGCGAGCACGGTGACGAACAGTAGGACGCCGGGGACGAGGAAGTAGGCGGGGTCGGCGGCGTACCAGGGCACGGCGGTGGCGATCATCTGCCCCCAGGAGGGCGTCGGCGGTTGCACGCCCACGCCGAGGAAGGACAGTCCGGCCTCGGTGGCGACGCAGGCCGGGATCGACATCGTCGCCACCACCAGCACCGGTCCGGTCAGGTTGGGCAGTACCTCGCGCAGCAGCAGGGTCCGCCGGGACGCGCCGAGCACCCGGGCCGCCGCCACGAACTCGCTGCGGGCGAGCACCATCGCCTGCCCGCGCACGATCCGCCCCACGTACGGCCAGCCGAAGAACCCGAGCACCACGACCAGCAGCAGCCGGCGGTCGGCACCGGGCGCGGCCGAGATCAGCGCGATCATGAAGATCAGGCTGGGGAAGGACATCAGCAGGTCCATCAGCCGGCCGATGACGGTGTCGGTCCAACCGCCGAGGAAGCCGGCGAGCAGGCCGAGTGCGGTGCCGAGGACGAGGGACACGGTGGTGGCCAGGACGGCGATCAGCAGGGAGACCCGCGCGCCGTACACCACCCGGGCGAGCACGTCCCGGCCGTTGACGGGCTCCACACCCAGCCAGTGCTCGGCGCTGATCCCGCCCGCGACCCCGCGTGGCAGTCCGCCGAGCGCCGGGTCCACCGCCTCGCCGTGGAAGGCCGTCGGGGAGCTGCCGGCCAGCCAGGTGATCAGCGGGGCGGCGAGTGCGGTGAGCACCAGCAGGGCAACCGCGGTCAGCGCCAGCGCCGCCGAGCGCTGGGCCAGCAGCTTTCGCAGGACGGTCACTTCCGCAGCCCCAGCGAGACGAGGTCGAGCCGGCCGACGAAGGCGGTGTGCCCGTACGCGCCGGTCACGTTCGGTCCGACCAGGACGGCGGCCCGGTCCCAGAGGAAGGGGACGACGGGGGCGTCCCGCATGATCCGCTTGGCGAGCTCGCCGTACGCGCTCTGCGCGGTGGCCGGGTCGCCCACGGCCGCGATCTCGTCCAGCCGGGCGTCGACGTCGGGGGAGTCGTACTGGGCGCGGTTGTTGTTGCCCTCGGGCGTGATCAGCCGGCCGTCGAACAGGATCGGCAGGTAGGTGGAGGCGCCCGGCCAGTCCGGTGTCCAGCCGTCGATCACCAGGTCGTGCTGCCGGGCGGGGCTGCCGACCGTGCTGTAGAAGGCCGAGGAGCTGATCTCGTTGATCTTCACGGTGATGCCGGCCCGGGCGAGCGAGGCCTGCACCGCCTCGCCCTGTGCCTTGCCGCCGGCGGTGGCCGGGGTGTCGAGGGTGAGCTCCAGGCCGGAGGCGTGACCGGCCTCGGCGAGCAGGGCCTTGGCCTTGTCCGGGTCGCCCTTGCCGTCCTTGCTCGGGTACGGGTCCTCGGGGGCCGCGCCGATCAGGGTGGGGGGCAGCAAGGTGGTGGCGAGGTCTCCCGCGATCGGGCCGCCGCGGGTGGTGCGCAGGGCGTCCTTGTCCAGCGCGAACGCGATGGCCTGCCGCACCCGGACGTCGTCCAGCGGCCGGTGCCCGGTGTTGATGCCGAGGAAGCGGGTGTTGATGGACTCGCCGGTGACCAGGCGCTTCTTCAGCTGCGGGTCGTTCATCACCCGTCCGACCGAGGCCGGACCGATCGGCTCCAGCGCGACGGCGTCGGCGTCCTCGCCCTGACCGGCGATCAGCCGCTGGTCGACCACCGCGGGGTCGAGGTTGAGGTCGATGACGACCTTGTCCGGCAGGCCCTTGCGGACGCTGTCGGTGGCCCGGTCCCACGCGGGGTTGCGGACCAGGGTGAGCCGCTTCTTGGGCTCGAAGGTGTCGATCCGGTACGGGCCGGAGGAGAACGGGCGGTTGTCGTAGCCCACGCCGGTGTCCTTGTCCTGCGGCACCGGGGCGAACATCGGCAGCGATACGGCGGAACCGAAGTCGGCCACCGGGCGGTTGAGCCGGAAGACGATGGTCCGCTCGTCCGGGGTCTCGATCGACGCGAGCCCGGCCGGGTCCTTGTACGGCCCCTTGTACGTTTCGCCGCCCGCCAGCCAGAGCCGGGCGTACGGCGGGCCCTCGGGCAGTTCGGCGGCGAAAGTGCGCTCGACGCCGTACTTGACGTCCTTGCTGGTGACGGGCCGGCCGTCCTCGAACTTCACGCCCTCCTTGAGGGTGAAGGTCCAGGTCCGCGCGCCGTCGGCGGGGCGACCGGTGTCGGTGGCCAGGTCCGGGACGATCTGCCCGCCGGCCTGCCCGGGGGCGGGGGCGAACGTGGTGAGCGTCCGGTAGACGAGCCGGCCCACGTCCTGGGTGGAGGTGACGTAGGCTCGGGCCGGGTCCAGGTGCTCCAGGTCGATGCTGGAGAGGACGTGCAGGGTCCCGCCCGGCGCCGGGGTGGCGTCCGCGGCCGCACCGCTGCCGTCCGGCCCGCCACAGGCGGCCGCCGACAGCAGTCCGAGGGCCGCGGTCAGGGCGCATGCGGCTCTTCGTGTCCTCATGTGTCCCCCTTCTGTGCGATATGACATTTCACATGTGGGACAAGATTGGGCTGCCCGGACCCCTTTCGGGAGCTCTCAGCTGCCCATAACATCCGCTTATGGAGCTTGAAATACGGCATCTGCGGATGATCTGCGCCATCGCCGAGACCGGCAGCCTCACCCGTGCCGCCGCCTCGCTCCGGCTCACCCAGCCGGGCCTCAGCGCCCAACTGCGGCGGATCGAGAGCATGTTGGGCGGCCCGCTGTTCGACCGCCGACCCACCGGCGCCGTCCCGACCGCCTTCGGCGAGACCGTGCTCACCCGCGCCCGCGCCGTCCTCCCCACCGTCGACGAGCTGCTGAACGCCTCCACCCTGGCCGCCCGCACCGACAGCTCGACCTCCCGCATCCGGATCGGGTCCGTCAACGCCCCGCTGCTCGGCGGGCTGATAACCGCACTGCGCACCCACCGACCCGGGACGCGGATCGCCTCCCGCGCCCAGGGCTCGTCCGTTCCCCTGATCGACGACCTCGCGCACGGGCGCCTCGACGCCGCCGTGGTCGGCGACTGCCCCGGCTACGAGCTGCCCGCGCGGCCGGGGGTGGTCCTGCGGCCGGTGGTCACCGAGCCCGTGTTCGTCGCCCTGCCGGCCGGCCACCGCCTCGCCGCCCGGCCGGAGGTCCACCTGGGCGAACTGGAGGACGAGGACTGGGTCTCACCGCGCCCGGACGACGACCGGGTCCGCGAGTACTGGTCCACCACCTTCCATGCGACCGGCCACCGGATGCGCACCGTCCACGAGGCGGAGGGGCGGCTGCTGCTCGAACTGGTCCGCAGCGGGCACGCGGTGAGTCTGTGCCAGGCCACCTTCGAGGAGGTGCCGGGCATCGCCGTACGGCCCATCGCCGGCGACCCGCTCTGGTACCGGCACCTGATCGCCTGGCACCAGGCGGGTCAGCTGGCCGCCCTGGACACGGCACTCGTCGAGCACGCGCGCGCGGCCCACCGGGTCGCGGCCGAGCGCAGCTCGGCGTACCAGCGGTGGCTCCGCGTCGCCGGGGACCGATGCACGGCGGCGGCCACGGGCTGACCCCGCCCGAGGCGGAGGACCTTGCGGGCGTTCCGGGAACGCGGCCGGCGGGTCACCGGCGGCGACTGCCCGCCGGCCCGGCAGGTGCGCCTGCCAGTGTTACCGGGGGATGCCCAGTCCACTGGCCAGGTGGGCCGGTTCCTCCCGGTAGAGCTTGTCCGGGCTGCTCGTCCGCGACCGAGGGCGATGCTCGGGTCGGCTCGCGCGTAGGGGGGCTCGGACGTCGTCCGGGCCGGCCCCTGCCACCCTTCTCGGCGCGCTCATCCAGCCGCGTACTGCTCAACCCGTCCACCGTCGTTGCAGAGGGACAGCAGGACACCGAGGACGGTCGCGGTGGTGAGGATGCCCCGGTGGTCCAGATGGACGGTGCCCGCGTCCACGACGTTCCACGGCTCATGGACGACCGGCGTGGTCAGCCGCAGGTGGGCCGAGGCGGGCCAGGAGCCGTCGCCGTTCCGCCGGTCGGGGAGGCTCCTGAGCGGCTCGTGCGGTGCGGGGAAGCGCAGGGCGAGCCGGCAGCGCAGGAGGAGCGCCGTCTCGAAGGCGCCGTCGGGCACGTAGTGGCGCACCGCCGCGCGGGTCGGTTCGAGCATTCGGTCCGCCACCGGCCGGCGGTGCGGCCCGGTGAGGAGGTCGAGGGACGACGCTGTCGGGTAGAGCGGAGTCAGCCACCAGTACGGGCTGTCCGATGAGGAGTGGGGCAAGCACGCACAGGGCCTGGAGCAGCCCGCCCTGTGCTGAGCGGACCACTACGGGTTCTGACGCAAGTGGTCTGACCGGTGGCGGTGGGTCACAGGTACTTTGGCCGGTCAGACTCCTGGTCCGGCTCCGATCGCTGACCGTTGCGCGGCTCGACATCGTCCGGCTTTCGGTGGGCGAGCCCGATTGGTGGAGGGCCTCGGCAGCCACCGGGCGGCGGGGTGAACCCCGGCGTCCGGTGGCTGCCCAGCGGCGGTGACCACCCGCTGGCCGACACGGCGACGGCAGGCTGAGCCGAGGGCGCCCCTGCGGCGACGCCTTCGCGCTTGCCCGGCTGGTCGTTGCAGTAGGGCAAGCCGGGGCCCCAAGCACGCTTCATGGGAATCGAGCCGAGCCGACGGTGGCCAGTCAGACCTTGCGGATGGAGTAGCGACGCTGCTAGTCGTTGTCGAAGTCGAACACGGCCGTGACGGGTGCGTGGTCGCTCCAGCGCTCCGCATGGGTGGCTGCGCGTTCGACGTAGGCCTTGATGGCGGTGTCCGCGAGTTTCCGGGTGGCCATCAGGTAGTCGATGCGCCAGCCGGAGTCGTTGTCGAAGGCGCGGCCGCGGTAGGACCACCAGGTGTAGGGGCCGGTGCGGTCGGGGTGGAGGGCGCGGACGACGTCGACGTAGCCGGTCTCGTCGTGGACGCGGGAGAGCCAGGCCCGCTCCTCGGGGAGGAAGCCGGCGGCCTTCTGGTTGGCCTTCCAGTTCTTGAGGTCCTCGGGGCGGTGGGCGATGTTCCAGTCGCCGCAGACCACGACCTCCCGGCCCTCGGCGGCGGCGCGGGTGCGCAGCTTGCCGAGGTGGACCAGGAACTCGGCCATGAAGCGTTCCTTTTCCTCCTGGCGTTCGGTGCCGACCTCACCGGAGGGGAGATAGAGGCTGGCCACGGTCAGCCCGGGAAGGTCGATTTCTACATACCTGCCCGAATTGTCGAATTCGGCTGACTCGAAACCGATCGTCGTCCGCACCGGCTCCTGTCGGGAAAGCACTGCCACTCCGGCCCGGCCCTTGGCGGCGGCCGGTGCCCAGACCGCGTGCCAGCCATCCAGGTCGCGCAGTTCGGCGGGCAGCTGTCCGGGCTCGGAGCGCACCTCCTGCAGGCAGACCACGTCCGCCTCGGTGGCCGCCAGCCACTCGACGAAGCCCTTCTTGGCCGCTGCCCGGATTCCGTTCACGTTCACACTCGTCACCACGATCACCCGGGAAGCCTACCCAGCGGGGGCCGCCCGGGTGGAAACGGCGCGGCGGGCGTGTGGCCTGCGGCGGGGGCGTTTGAGGTGACGTGAACGCGGCATGAATCCCCGCGACATCCTCACCAACCCCCGTCATTGGTCTTGACCATCTCCGGATGCAGCCCCTAGTGTCACTTACTGCAAGGACCTTTAATAAAGAAGGACGGATAAAGCCCGCTCTCCCACCTGCCGCAACAGCGGACAGCGGGCCGGATCCGCCCATCTTTCGGCAGGGCGGACAAACGGGTGGAGGCCATGGTGGGGACGACAGGACAGCTCGCGGCGGTACCGGAACCGAAGTACTGGCACCTGCGTACGGTGCTGCTCCGCGCCATCGACACGGAGTTCTCCACCGGTCAGGTCCTCCCCAACGAGCGCGAGCTCTCCGCCCGCTTCGGGGTGGCCCGGGCCACGCTGCGCCAGGCGCTCGACCAGCTGGAGCTGGAGGGCCGCCTGGTCCGCCGCCGGGGCATCGGCACCCTGATCGCCGCCCCCCGGGTCGGCGTCCCGGTCAACCGGCACGAGGAGGGCTGGCCGGGTACCGCCCGCAGCCAGGCCTGGCGCACGGTCGACTGCACCACCGCCCCCGCGACCGCCCGACTGGCCAAGGGCCTCGGCATCGCGGAGGGGGCCACCGTGCACACCGTCCGCCGGGTCCGCATGGTGCAGGGCCAGAACATGGCCACCGAGTCGCTGCACGTGCCGGCCTCCGCCCTGCCGCACCTGCCGGGCTTTCGCGCCGAGAGCGACCGGGCCCGTTCGGTGCTGCGCCAGCTGGAGCGCCTGGAGGTCGACGGCGAGTCCCGCGCGGTCGAGCTCGGTGTCGCCGAGGCTGAGGAGGCCTCCCTGCTGGAGCGCCCGCCCGGCACGCCCGTCCTGGTGATGACCACCCAGTACGCCGCCGCCGGCCGCCTGGTCGCCCTCTCGGTCTCCACCTACCGGGCGGACACCTGCAAGCTCACCTTCGGTGAGACCGGCCTCGTCGAGGTCACCCCCGTCGGTGCGACCTCCGAGGTCCGCACCGCCTCCTGAACCATTTGCCGCACACCCTCAGGCCAAGGCCCGGACGCTCAACGAGCGCCCGGGCCTTGGCCGTTGTGCGGGCCATCGGGAGCGAGGGGCGGGCGGGCCGCCCGGGCCTCAGGCCCGGGCGGCGGCGCCGGTCGGGGGGTCGACGGCGAAGAGCTGCTCCTCGACGTGGTCCAGGGCGACCCGGAGGGCGCCCATCGCGACCACCTCGGAGCCGAGGGCGGCCAGCGCCACCTCGGGGGCGCGCAGGGTGAAGCGGGAGAGGCGCTCGCGCAGCGGCTCCAGGACGCCGTCCAGACCGGCCGCCCAGCCGCCGACCACCACCAGCTGGGGGTCGATCGCCAGCACCAGGGCCGCCACGTCGTGCACCAGCCGGGCGAGGAAGCGGTCCATCGCGACCCGGGCCACCTCGTCGCCCTCGCGGGCCAGCCGCAGGACGCGGGCCACCGCGGCCTCGTCCAGCGGGTCCAGCGGCTTGCCGGTGGTGGACAGCAGACGCTCGGGGGTCACCTCCTGGCCGAGCAGGTGGAGGGCGCCGATCTCGCCGGCGGCGCCGCCGAAACCGCGGTGCAGCCGCCCGTTGATCAGTGAGCCCGCGCCGGGGCTGAGCCCGGCCATCACGAACACGACGTCGTCCGCGCCGACCGCCGCGCCCTGCCAGTGTTCGGCGATCGCGGCCAGGTTGGCGTCGTTCTCGATCAGCACCGGGCAGCGGAACGAGCGGCGCAGCCGCGCTCCCAGGTCCAGACCGGTCCAGCCGGGCATCGCGGTGCCGAGCTGCACGGTGCCGTCCCGGTCCACGATGCCGGGGGTGCCGACGCCGACCGCCCACAGGTTGTCGCGGGAGATCCCGGCCTTGCGCAGCACCTCGGCGACCACGGTACGGACGGCGGTCAGCCGCTCCTCCGCGTCCAGGCCCTCGTCGACCGGTCTGAAGTGACTGCCGACCACCTCGCCGGTGAGGTCGGCGAGGACGACGCGGATGTCGTGCACCCCGATCTCCACGGCGAGGATGTGCCCCGCCTCGGCGCGGAACCGGAACCACCGGGCCGGGCGGCCGCGCTGGCGGCCCCCGCCGGGCTGGCCGCCGTTCTGCGGCTGGTCGACCTCGGCGACCAGGCCGGTCTCGACCAGGCCCTCGATGACGCCCTCCACCGTGGGCCGGGACAGTCCGGTGTCCCCGACCAGTTGAGTGAGGGTCACCGAGTGTCCGGCCCGCAGTGCCCTCAGCGTGACCGCGGCGTTGATCCGCCGAAGCAGCGAGGAGTCCCCTCCGGTGAGCCGATCCGCCAAGATGCTGCCCTTCGCCGTTCGCGCGACTGCCCTGGCGCGCGGTGCCGAGTGCGCGGGATCCACCGAATGGTCCGCGAGAATCCGCCGCCCGGAACGCGGGCACGGCAGCGCTGGGCCGCCTGCGCCAAGGCCGGAGGGCATGTGCCGGATGCTACCCGGGCCCGGGCCCGGCGGGCGAGCATCTTCGCAGCTCATCCAGGCTTCGGTATCGAAATGGTACGCATCGTCTGGCGCTGCGTGATCCTGCCCGCCGGATCGCCGGGCGGGCGGCCGACGGCAGGCCGAGAGTGGGCCGGCGGCAGGTTGATGACGGGTCGGCGGTGGACCTACGGCGGAGCCGACGGCGGGCCGGGGCGGGTCGGGCGGAGCTCTATGCTGCGGGCATGCTGAACGAGACGCGCGCGGTTCACCCGGGCGCAAGCACTGTGTCGGACCAAGGCTTCGTCCGGAGTGAGACCCGTCCGGCTCTCGTTCCCTTCGTCCCCGAGATCAGCCTCCACATGGCCGACGACGCCATCGCCCTGTGGGAGACGACGGAGTCGGCCCGCGGCGAGATCGGCCTTCCGCCGCCGTTCTGGGCGTTCGCCTGGGCCGGGGGGATGGGCGTCGCCCGCTATGTGCTCGACCACCCGGAGGTGGTGGCCGGGCGGACCGTGCTCGACCTGGCGGCCGGCTCCGGACTGGTCGGGATCGCGGCGGCGCTGCGGGGGGCCTCGGCCGTCCGGGCCGCGGAGATCGACCCGCTCGCGGTGGCGGCCATCGCGGTCAACGCCGAGGAGAACGGCGTCCGGGTGGACGCGTCGGTCGAGGATCTGCTCGACGGGGACGGCGGGCCGGCCGAGGTGGTCCTGGCTGGGGACGTGTTCTACGAGCGGGAGATGGCCGCCCGGTTCCTGCCGTTCCTGGAGCGGGCCCAGGCCAGGGGGGCCGTGGTGATCGTCGGAGACCCGGGGCGGGCCTACCTGCCGCGCGGGCGGTTCACCGCGCTGGCCGTCTATCAGGTACCGGTCGTCGCCGACCTGGAGGACGCCGCCGTCAAGGCCACCACCGTCTGGGAGCTCGCCCGCCGGGAGGGCTGAGGGCCCCGGCCCTAGGCCGTGTCTGACAGTTCCCGCCGGGCGCGCGATGCCGGGCAGCCTCCCCCAGCCTCCGGCCGGGAGGTGCCCCCACCGCATCTACTCCCTCCTCCGCCTTGCGACGCACGCACCCCGACGCCGCCCCGCCCGCCCTCCGGGCGAACGACGGGGGCTTGAAGACAGGCCCTTGGCCGCGGACCGTCCGGCCCGCGAAATTCCCGGCCGCCGGGCGGACGGCCCTGGTAGACACGCCCGCATGACCGACGACATCGTGCTGCGCACCGCCACCCCCGACGAGGTCCCCGCCGTGCTCGCCCTCTGGGCCCGGGCCGCCAAGGGCACCAGCATCACGGACGACGCCGACGGCGTGGCCGCGCTGCTCGCCCGGGATCCGGAGTGCCTGATCGTCGCGACCCGGGCCGGTGGCGGCGGGGCCCTCCTCGGCACCGTCATCGCGGGGTGGGACGGCTGGCGCTGTCACCTCTACCGGCTCGCCGTCGACCCGGACCACCGCCGCCAGGGCATCGGTGCCGCGCTGCTGGCGGCCGCCGAGGACCGCTTCGCCGCCCTGGGCGGGCGTCGTGCGGACGCCATGGTGCTCGACGACAACCCGCTCGGGCAGCGCACCTGGACGGCGGCCGGCTATGGGCCGCAACCGGCCTGGACCCGCTGGGTGAAGCCGTTGTCCGCCTGATGCCCGATGCCTGACGCGTCCGGCGTGATGCCAGGTGCCTGACGCCGACCGGCCCGCCCACTGACGCCTCGGCACCCCGGGCCCGGTACCCCGCTCGGCTTTGGCCGACCTACACCCGGGCCGACCGGGCCGCCGCATAGCGGCCGACCGGGCGGGTGAGGCCGAGGTGCCCGCGGAGGGTGTCCGCCGTGTACGCCTCCCGGAAGGCGCCGCGGCGCCGCAGCTCCGGGACCAGCGCGCGGGTGACGGCGGTCAGGTCGTGCGGCAGCTCGCCGGGGCGCAGGCGGAACCCGTCCAGGCCGGCCGCCTGCCAGTCGAGCAGCAGGTCGGCGAGCTCGGACGGCGTACCGGTGAACACCTCCGCGTCGGAGGCGAGCGGTGCGCCGTCCAGTTCGTCCAGGCGTTCCTTGCGCCGGGAGGCGGCGCCGGGCCGCTCGTCCAGGAAGACCAGCAGGTCGGCGAACGCCCGCAGCGGCAGGGAGTCGGGGCGGCCGACGGCGGCCCTGGCCGCGGCGACCTCGGCGAGGACGGCCGCCGCGCCCGCGCGCGAGTGCGGCGTCACGAAGACGAGGTCGGCACCCTTCGCGGCGAGTTGGTAGGGGATGCCGGCATGTGCGAGGACGGCGACCGGCGGCTGGCCCTGCGGCGGGCGCGGGGTGATGGACGGGCCGCGCACGCTGAAGTGCTCGCCGGTGAAGTCGACCGGGTGGAGCCGGGCGCGGTCGACGAACCGGCCGGTGGCGCTGTCGCGGATCTCCGCGTCGTCGTCCCAGCTGTCCCAGAGCCGCCGGACCACCTCGACCACGTCGGCGGCCTCGTCGAAGAGCGGGCGCAGCCGCCCGGCGACGAGCTCGGGGTCGCGGATGTCGTCCCGGGTGAGCTGCGGGGTCCGGCGGCGCCCGAAGTGCGCGGAGTCGTCGGCGCGGGCGGAGAGCTGCGGGCGCCAGCCGGCCCGGCCCCGGCTGGCGAAGTCGAGGGTGGCGATGGCGGTGGAGAGGTGGAACGGCTCGGTGTGGGTGACGTTGGTGGTCGGGACGAGTCCGATCCGCGAGGTCAGTGGCGCCACCCGGCTCGCCACCAGGACGGCGTCCAGGCGGCCGCGGACCTGGTCGGTCCGGTCGTCCGGTCCGGTGAGGTCGGCGGACTGCAGGGCCAGGGCGTCCTCGAAGGTGACGAGGTCGAGCAGGCCGTGCTCGGCCTCGGCGACCAGGTCGGCCCAGTAGCCGGCGGTGAACAGCGCGCCCGGTCGGGCGCCGTCCGCGCGCCAGGCGGCGGGGTGCCAGCCGGCGCCGTCCAGGGCGACGGCGAGGTGCAGGGGCTGCTGGCTCATGAGGCCGGGGCCTCCTTCCGGGCGGCGGTCAGACCGAGGTGGTCGCGGAGGGTCGTGCCGGTGTAGTCGGTGCGGTACACGCCCTTCTCCTGGAGCAGCGGGACGACCCGGTCGACCAGGTCGTCCAGCCCGCCGGGGATCAGGTGCGGGGCGATGACGAAGCCGTCGGAGCCGTCGCTCTGCACGAACTCGTCCATCGCGTCGGCGACTTCGCGGGGCGTTCCGATGAAGGTCTGCCGTCCGGTGACCTCGGTGACCAGCTCCCGCAGGCTCAGCCCGCGTTCCTCGGCGAGCTCACGCCACTGCCGGGCGGTCGCCGCCCGGTCGGTGCGGAACAGGGCGTGGCCCTTGAGCAGCAGGCTGTCCGGGTCCGGGTCGACGTCGGGCAGCGGCCCGTCCGGGTCGTGGGAGGACAGATCCCGGCCCCAGACCGCCTCCAGGTAGGCGATCGCCGTCTCCGGTCCGACCTGGGCGCGGCGGATCTCGGCGGCGCGCTCGTGCGCCTCCTCGGTGGTGTCGCCGATGACGTAGGTGACGGCGGGCAGGATCTTCAGGTCCTCCGGCGAGCGGCCGTACGCGGCGAGCCGGCCCTTGACGTCCCGGTAGAACTCCCGGGCCTCGGTGAGCCTGCCGTGCCGGCTGAAGATGACGTCCGCGTCGGAGGCGGCGAACTCCCGCCCCTCCGGGGACTCGCCCGCCTGGATGACCACCGGGTGGCCCTGCGGCGGGCGCGGGGTGTTGAACCGGCCCGCGATGTCGAAGTGCGCTCCCCGGTGGGCGAACCCGCCAGCCCCGGCCCGGACGAAGCGGCCGGCGGCCTGGTCCGCGAGGACGTCGTCCGCCGCCCAGCTGTCCCACAACTCCCGTGCGGTCCGCAGGAATTCTGCGGCCCTGGTGTAGCGGTCGGACTCCGCGAGGAACCCGCCCCGGCGGAAGTTCTCGCCGGTGAACTCGTCGAAGCTGGTCACCACGTTCCAGGCCGCCCGGCCCTCGCTCAGGTGGTCCAGCGCGGCCAGCCGCCGCGCCACCTCGTACGGTTCGTTGAACGTGGAGTTGACGGTGGCGGCGAGTCCGAGCCGCGAGGTCACGGCGGCCAGGGCGCTCAGTACGGTCAGCGACTCCGGCCGCCCGACCACGTCGAGTTCGTAGACTTCGCCCTTGTGTTCGCGCAGTCGAAGCCCCTCCGCGAGGAAGAAGAAGTCGAACCGCCCCCGCTCGGCCGTCTGCGCGAAGCGGAGGAAGGAGTCGAAGTCGATCTGACTGCGGGCCTCGGGATGGGACCAGACGGTGGTGTTCCCGATGCCGGGGAAGAACGCGGCGAGGTGGATCTGCTTACCGGGCACGACGGTTGATCGCCTCCTGGGGTCCGAGGTGAGGACCCGCCCATCCTGTGCACGGCCGCAGGCGGGGGGCAACGGATGCAATCAACTGTTCACGGGCGGAAACGCCGCGTCCGGCCGGGTTGTCCGGGGGTCACACGGTGGGCGCGGGAGGGGCCGTGAGCCTCGGCCGCCGGCAGGGGCCGAGGCGGTGTCGGAGCCTCGCCGATCCCGCGCTCGGAGCCTGCCGAGCCACCTGGTGACGTCTGCTCAACTCCCGTGGTCACCGGGTGAGTCAGGGTGTGCCGACCAGGCTGTCGGAGGGGGCGGGTACGCTGGGCGGACTTCTCCGGGTGCGGACCGGGGACACGGCCAGCGGGGGGACCATGACAGAGCACGCCACGGGTACGACACCGGCGCGGCGCGGCGGTACGGCCGGGCTCGCGGCGGGCGCCCTCGCGCTGCTGCTCGCGGCCACCGGCTGCAGCAGCGCCGGGACCACCGCGGCGCCCTCCCGCTCGGCGGCACCGGCACCGCCCACCACCGGGGCACCCGCCACGCCATCGGCCTCCTCCGTACCGCAGTCGACGCCCACGCAGTCGACGCCCCCGCCCGTCGTCCCGCCCGTCCTGCCGTCCGCGTCGGTGGAGCCGTCGGCGCCCAGCGATCCCGTCCCCGTGATCTACGGCTGCACGGGGGACCCGCTCTCGGAGCCGAGGTCCTTCCCCGTGGGGTGCGGCGCCGGCACCGGGCAGTTGGACGGGCTGACCTGGAAGGACTGGGGCGGGCTGGCCGCCACCGGCACGGGTCGGCTGTGGCAGACCACGGCGGCCGGCGGCGTGGCCGCCTACCCCGCCACGGTGACGCTCGGCGGCCTGGCCGGCGGCGACTACACCACCATGCGGATCTCCGCGCCCAAGGCGGACAAGGCGAACCTCGAACTCGCCCTCGCCAAGACCGGCCCGACGCTCAAGGGCTGACGCCCGCGGCCGACGGTCCAGACGCTCAACGCTCAACGCTCAACGCTCAAAGCGGGCGGCGCCGGGGCACGCACCCCGGCGCCGAACCCCGACGCCGCACCCGCCGCCGACTACTGCGGCCGCTGCGCCCGGGCGAACTCCACCGCGTCCCACCGGCCGCCGAGCGCCGGGGCCAGCGAGTCGAGCGCCCGCGCGGGGAAGCCGGCCGCCACGGCGGCACCCGAGGGGAGCGCCCCGAGCAGCGGCGCGCCCGCCGAGCGGGGCAGGTCGGCGAGGTTGCAGCGGTCGGCCAGGCCGGGGGAGTCGGGCCAGGCACCGATGACCACGCCGAGCAGGTCCAGCCCGCGGGCGGTCAGCGCCTCCGCGGTCAGCGCCGTGGTGTTGAGCGTGCCGAGGCCCGCCGTCGCGACCAGCAGCACCTGGGCCGGCAGACCGAGGCCCAGCACCGCCCGCGCCTGGTCGGCGAGGGTGTGGCCCTCGTCGTCGTAGCGGACCAGCAGGCCCCCGGCGCCCTCGACCAGCACGAGGTCGTGCCCGGCGGCGAGCTCGGCGACGGCCTGGGCCACCTCGGCGGGCGAGACGGTCGGCCGACCGGCCCGGCGGGCGGCGGTGTCCGGGGCCAGCGGCTCGGGGTAGCGGGCGAGTTCGCGGGTGGTCAGCGGGGCGCCGACCAGCCGGACCACCTCGTCCGCGTCGCCCCGCTCGTGGGGGGTGACGCCCGTCTGGCCCGGCTTGAGCACGGCGACCTTCAGGCCGCCCTGCAGCGCGGCCGAGGCGACCGCGGCCGTGGTGACGGTCTTGCCGACCTCGGTGCCCGTGCCGGTGACGAACAGGATCCGCGCGCTCATCCGGCCACCGCCGCAGCGGTCACGGCGGCGCCGATCCGGGCCACGTCCTCGTCGCCGGTCACATAGGGCGGCATGGTGTAGATCAGGTCGCGGAACGGTCGCAGCCAGACGCCCTCCCGGGCGGCCGCCTCGGTGGCGGCCACCACGTCCACCGGGTGGTCCAACTGCACCACGCCGATCGCGCCCTGGACCCGCACGTCCTTCACCCCCGGCAGCTCCGCGGCCCCGGCCAGGCCCTCCCGGAGCCCGGCGCCGACCCGCTTCACCTCGACCTCCCAGTCCTGCCCGAGCAGCAGGTCGAGCGAGGCGTTGGCGACCGCCGCCGCCAGCGGGTTGCCCATGAACGTGGGCCCGTGCGCCAGCACCGGCATCTCGCCCCGGCTGATCCCGTCCGCGATCTCACCGGTGCACAGCGCCGCGGCCAGCGTCAGGTAGCCGCCGGTCAGCGCCTTGCCCAGGCACATCACGTCCGGTGAGACCCCGGCGTGGTCCGCCGCGAACAGCGCGCCGCTGCGCCCGAAGCCGGTGGCGATCTCGTCGAAGACGAGCAGCACGCCGTGGCGGTCGCACAGGTCGCGCAGCATCCGCAGGTAGGCGGGGGAGTGGAACTGCATCCCGCCCGCGCCCTGCACCACCGGCTCGACGATCACGGCCGCCAGCTCGTCGGCGTGGCGCTCCACCAACTCCTCGAAGCGGGCCGCGTACCCGGCGTCCAGCGGCGCGTCGAAGCCGGCCGGCGGCTGCGGCGCGAAGAGCTGGTCGGGCAGCACGCCGCCCCACAGGTGGTGCATGCCGCCCTGCGGGTCGCAGACCGACATCGGGTGGAAGGTGTCCCCGTGGTAGCCGCCGCGCCAGGTGAGCAGCCGGCGCTTCTCCGGCCGGCCGATGGACTGCCAGTACTGCAGGCACATCTTCATCGCGACCTCGACGGCCACCGAGCCGGAGTCGGACAGGAAGACGTGCTGGAGCGGTTCCGGCGTGATCTCCACCAGCCGGGCGGCCAGCCGGACGGCGGGCTCGTGGGTGAGCCCGCCGAACATCACATGGCTCATCCGGCCCAGCTGGTCGCGCACCGCCTCGTCCAGCACCGGGTGCCGGTAGCCGTGGATGGCCGCCCACCAGGACGACATCCCGTCGACCAGTTCCCGGTGCCCCGCGACGGGTTGGGCGAGCCGGAGCCGCACGCCGGACGCGGACTCGACCACGTACGGGGTGACGGTGCCGGGCATCGGCCCGTACGGGTGCCAGACGTGGGCCCGGTCGAGGGCGAGCAGGGTGTCTGCGGACAGCTGAGCCATGATGGATTCCCCGGGGTGGTCAGGCGTTGGGTGCCAGCTCGGTGCCGGCCCCGCGACGGCGGACCCGGACCAGGTCGCTGCGCAGCCCGTCACCGGCGGCCTCGGCGGCTTCCTCGGTACCGGCCGGCTCGGCCGCCTCGTCGACGGTGCCACCGCAGCCGGTGGTCGCGGCGCCGTGCCCGCCGCAGGGCCCGCAGCCGCCGCCCGTCCCGCAGGAGTCGCCCGCGGCGGCCACGTCGGACCGGTGGCGGGGCAGGGTCGCCTCGCCGGCGCCCTCCACCTCGAAGCCGGCGTCCTTGATCATGTCGAGGTCGGCCTGGCCGGCCTGGCCCTCGCTGGTCAGGTAGTCGCCGAGGAAGATCGAGTTGGCGATGTGCAGGCCCAGCGGCTGCATCGAGCGCAGGTGGACCTCGCGGCCGCCCGCGATCCGCACCTCGACGTCCGGGCAGACGAACCGGACCATCGCCAGGATGCGCAGGCAGCGCTGCGGGGTGAGGTTCCACTCCTTGGCCAGCGGGGTGCCCTCGAACGGGATCAGGAAGTTCACCGGCACCGAGTCGGAGCCCAGCTCGCGCAGCGCGAAGACCACGTCGACCAGGTCCTCGTCGGTCTCGCCCATGCCCGCGATCAGGCCCGAGCAGGCAGACAGGCCCGCGCCGTGGGCCTTCTGCACGGTGTCCACCCGGTCCGCGTAGGTGTGGGTGGTGGTGATGCCGCCGTAGGTGCCCTCGGAGGTGTTGAGGTTGTGGTTGTAGGCGTCGGCGCCGGCCGCCTTCAGCCGCTCCGCCTGGTTGTCGGAGAGCAGGCCGAGGCAGGCGCAGATCTCGACCGCCGGGTCGGCGTCCTTGATGGCGGCGATGGTGTCGGTCACCCGGTCGATGTCACGGTCCGTCGGGCCGCGGCCGCTGGCCACCAGGCAGACCCGCTTGGCACCGCCGGAGACCCCGGCGCGGGCCGCGTCGGCGGCCTGGTCCGGCTTCAGCCAGGTGTACTTGAGGATCTCGGCCTTCGAGCCCAGGCGCTGCGAACAGTACGAGCAGTCCTCCGGGCAGAGCCCGCTCTTCAGGTTCACGAGGTAGTTGAGCTTGACCCGGCGGCCGAACCACTGCCGGCGCACCCGCCCGGCGGCCGCGACCACGTCCAGCAGCTCGTCGTCGGTGGTGGCGAGGACGGCCAGGGCTTCTTCCCGGGTGGGGACGTCCCCGCGCAGGCCCTTGGCGGTGAGGGTATCGAGCAGATCCATGGGCTCGATCCTGCCTGCTGGCCGTCGGCCGACGCCAGAGGAAACCCACCAGAAGATCCCCGGGAGGATGTGCGAGTTGTCACAGCTCCGAAGCTCACGGTAGTGGTGCAGGTCACGTCCGTGTCCACGGTGGCTACCGGTGGGTAGCGCGAGTGATCGCCAACGGCCATCCCCCGTGATCTCCACCACCCGCGCACTGCTTAGAATCTGCGCCATGACCACGCAGGGGGAGCGCACCCCGTCACCGGGAGACCACGGGACCGAGCAGCCGGCCGGGGCGTACCGGTCCAGGAGACTCAGCGCCCGCCGAACCGTGGGCTGGATCGTCGTGGTGGGCGTGGTGGCGGCCGGAGGCTGGATCATCACCCGGCCCACGCCCGGCGACTTCATACCCGGCCTCGGCCCGTCCAGCAAGGAGGCGACCAGGACGCCGCCGGTGGTCGGCAGCCCGCCGCCGCGGACCGTGACCGACCCCGAGGGCCTCAACGTCGACGTCTACTTCCCGGCCCAGCGGCCGGTCGAGGTCGGCGCCTACAAGGGCAAGCGCTCCGGCGTCCGACAGGGCCAGAACTGCGCCGAGGCGCTTCAGGACCGCACCCAGGACCCGCTGCGCGACACCGGCTGCCAGGGCTACCTCACCGTCAGTTTCACCGGCCAGGACAAGCCGGTGCTGAGCAGCGTGACCGTGCTGCGGTTCGGTGACGAGGCGTCCGCCGCGAAGGCCGCGCAGGCCCTGCAGGCCAAGCCGGGTGCACTGGCGTTCATCCTCCCGGACGCCACCACCGCCCCGGCCCAGCCGGCCGGCAGCGCCAGGACCGGCTCGGAGCCGCGGGTCGAGGCCGTCCGCTACTACGTGACCGTCGCCAGCTCGCGGCTCGCCGACGCCCACAGCGCCGCCGCCGCGCCCGCCGCGACCGCCACCGGGACGACCCCGCTCAGCGTGCCGCCGAGCACCGCGCCCGCCGGTTCGGAGCAGATGCTGGAGGAGGCCACCCGCGCGATCTCGTACGCGGCGGGCGCGCCGTTCATCTGGATGTGACGCCAGGACCGGTCCGGCGCCGGTCCGTTGCCGCTCCGGCAGCCTCGGGGGCCTGCCCGGCGGCCTTGCGGTCCGGAGCGGTACCGCTCCGGACCCGGCCGGGGCCCGTGTGCCACGGACCCCGGCCCCGGTCCAGGCCCCGTCCGGTCGGACGGGGCCGACGGCGGCTCAGCCGTCCAGCCGGTCCACCGCGGTGACCCGCAGCACCGCGCGGCCCTCCTCGTCCGACCCGTACAGGTCGACCTCGGCGCTGATGCCCCAGTCGTGGTCGCCCTCCGGGTCGTCGAAGATCTGCCGGACCTTCCAGGAGGAGTCCTCCTCCTCGATCAGCAGCATCTTCGGGCCGCGCGCGTTCGGGCCGGTGCCGAGGTCGTCGTACTCGTCCCAGTACCCGTCCATGGCGTCCGCCCAGCGGTCCGCGTCCCAGCCGTACTCGCCGTCCAGCGCGGCCAGCGCGTCGTAGTGCTCCAGCGCGACCAGCTCCACCCGGCGGAACATCTCGTTGCGCACCAGCACCCGGAACGCCCGGGCGTTGGCCGTCACCGGCGCCGGCTTGTCGTCCAGGGCGACCTCGGCCGCCTGCGGCTCGGTCGGGTTGGCCAGCTGCTCCCACTCGTCCAGCAGGCTGGAGTCGACCTGGCGGACCAGCTCGCCGAGCCAGGCGATGACGTCCTTGAGGTCGTCGGTCTTGATGTCCTCGGGGACGGTCTGCTCCAGCGCCTTGTAGGCGCCGGCCAGGTAGCGCAGGACGATGCCCTCGGTGCGGGCCAGGTCGTAGTGGCCGACGTAGTCGGTGAAGGTCATCGCCCGCTCGTACAGGTCGCGGACGACGGACTTCGGGCGCAGCTCGTGGTCGCCGATCCACGGGTGTGCCCGGCGGTACACCTCGTAGGCGTGGGTGAGCAGCTCCTCCAGGGGCTTCGGGTAGGTGATGTCCTGGAGCCGCTCCATCCGCTCCTCGTACTCGATGCCGTCGCGCTTCATCTCCCCGATGGCCTCGCCGCGCTCCTTGTTCTGCTGCGAGGCGAGGATCTGGCGCGGGTCGTCGAGGGTGGCCTCGACCACGGAGACGACGTCCATCGCGTACGAGGGCGAGGTCGGGTCGAGCAGCTCGAAGGCGGCCAGCGCGAAGGTGGAGAGCGGCTGGTTGAGCGCGAAGTTCTCCTGGAGGTCCAGGGTGAGGCGGACGATCCGGCCCTCGGCGTCGGGCTCCGGCAGCCGCTCCACGATGCCGCCCTCCAGCAGCGAGCGGTAGATGGCGATGGTGGAGCGGATGTGCCGGCGCTGGGCGGCGCGGTCCTCGTGGTTGTCGGTGAGCAGCTTGCGCATCGCCTCGAAGGCGTTGCCCGGGCGGCCGATGACGGCCAGCAGCATCGCGTGGGTCACCTTGAAGCGGGAGACCAGCGGCTCGGGGTCGGCGCCGATCAGCCGGTCGAAGGTCTCCTCGGTCCAGCCGACGAAGCCCTCGGGGGCCTTCTTGCGGACGACCTTGCGCTTCTTCTTCGGGTCGTCGCCGGCCTTGGCGACCGCCCGGTCGTTCTCGATCACGTGCTCGGGCGCCTGGGCGACCACCTGCCCGACGGTGTCGAACCCGGCGCGGCCCGCGCGGCCCGCGATCTGGTGGAACTCGCGGGCGCGCAGCACCCGGACCCGCACGCCGTCGTACTTGGACAGCGCGGTGAACAGCACCGTGCGGATCGGCACGTTGACACCGACGCCGAGCGTGTCCGTCCCGCAGATCACCTTCAACAGGCCTGCCTGCGCGAGCCGTTCGACCAGCCGGCGGTACTTGGGCAGCATGCCCGCGTGGTGCACGCCGATGCCGTGGCGCACGTAACGGGACAGGTTGCGGCCGAACTTGGTGGTGAAGCGGAAGTTGCCGATCAGGTCGGCGATGGCTTCCTTCTCCGCCTTCGAGCACATGTTGATGCTCATCAGCGACTGCGCCCGCTCCACCGCCTCCTTCTGCGTGAAGTGCACGACGTAGACGGGCGCCTGCCCCGTCTTCAGCAGCTCCTCCAGGGTGTCGTGGAGGGTGGTGCGGCGGTACTCGTAGAACAGCGGGACGGGCCGGGTGGCCGAGCGGACCACCGTGGTGGGCCGGCCGGTGCGGCGGGTGAGGTCCTCCTCGAAGCGGCGGACGTCGCCGAGGGTCGCGGACATCAGCAGGAACTGCGCCTGCGGGAGCTCCAGCAGCGGGATCTGCCAGGCCCAGCCGCGGTCCGGCTCCGCGTAGAAGTGGAACTCGTCCATGACCACCTGGCCGATGTCGGCCCTGGGCCCGTCGTGCAGCGCGATCTGCGCCAGCACCTCGGCGGTGCAGCAGATGATCGGCGCGGTCGGGTTGACGCTCGCGTCGCCGGTCATCATGCCGACCTGCTCGGTGCCGAACATCTTGCACAGGTCGAAGAACTTCTCCGAGACCAGCGCCTTGATCGGCGCGGTGTAGAAGGTCCGCTTGCCCTCCGCCAGCGCGGCGAAGTGCGCTCCCGCCGCCACCAGGCTCTTGCCCGACCCGGTCGGCGTCGCCAGGATGACGTTGTTCCCCGACACCAGCTCGATCAGCGCCTCCTCCTGAGCCGGGTACAGCGTGATCCCGCGCTCCTCCGCCCAGGCGGCGAACGTCTCGTACAGCGCGTCGGGGGTGGCGGGCTTCGGCATCAGGTCTAGGAGGTTCACCCGGCTATCTTGCCTGCTCGCGTGCACCCCGGGCAAAGCCCCGGGCAAAGCCGGGGCCTCTGCCCGGGGCCGGTCACCGGGCCGGAACGCCGGTCACCGGGCCGGAACGGCGGGCGGGGCGTCCGCCGGGGCGAGACCCTCGCAGTGCTCGCCGGCGATCGCCTTCTACACGGTCCGCCAGGCGACGGCCACGTGCGAGGCCCGCAGCCCGTCGGCGCCGGTGCCCGCGGCGGCGGTGCCGGTGACCCGCGCCCGGCGGTGGTGGTCCTCGGCCCCGGCCCGCGTAGTCGCACCGGTACAGCAGGTCGACCCCCGCGTCGGGGCGGATCCAGCCGGTGATGCCCGCTCCGGCGGCCAGCGGCCGCGGCGGCTGGTCAGGCCGGTCGGCCGTACCGATACGGGCCTCCTCGAACGCGGCCTGGTCGGATCGCCCCACGCCGACGCCCAGGACCTTCCTGCCGTGCGAGGTGTCCCGGCGGACGGACGGAGGTCTGGAGACCGGCGGCGTTGTTCCCGGCCTGCCGGATCATTCCGGGGTTCGCCTTGACGGTCTGCCCGCCGGCGGGCGCCGGGACGGTGACCGGGGCCGTGCTGCCGGCCGCTGCCGCGGCCAGGTCCGGGAACTGCTTCTTCGCCGCGTCGGTCAGGCTTCCCGAGCCGTGTGAATGCCCATTCGGGCGTGTGCCGCGGCGCACATTGCCCGCCCCGCGCCCGGCATGCCAGAGTGCCGCTCATGGCCCACCGCACCGCGCCCGAACCGTCCGCAGCCGCCCAGGCGGCCCCCGCCCCGGCCGCCGTCTTCGACTGGCTCGACGAGGCGGCCGAGCTGCGCGCGGGAGCCGGCCTCACCCGGACGCTGCGCAGCCGCCCCGCCGAGGACCAGGTGGTGGACCTCGCGGGCAACGACTACCTCGGGCTCACCCGCCACCCCGCCGTCACCCGGGCCGCCGCCGACGCGGCACTGCGCTGGGGCGGCGGCGCCACCGGCTCCCGGCTGGTCACCGGCACCACCGCGCTGCACACCGAACTGGAGGCCGAACTGGCCGGGTTCTGCGGGGTGGAGGCGGCGCTGGTGTTCTCCTCCGGGTACACCGCCAACCTGGCCGCGCTCACCGCGCTCACCGACCCGGACACCCTGATCGTCTCGGACGCCTACAACCACGCCTCGCTGATCGACGGCTGCCGGCTCTCCCGCGGCGACGTCCACCGCGCCCCGCACAGCGACCCGGACGCCGTTCGCGCCGTCCTCGCCGGGCGCACCCACCGCCGGGCGCTGGTGGTCACCGACTCCGTCTTCTCCGTCGACGGCAACGCCGCCCGGCTGCCCGAACTCTCCGCCGCCGCCCGCGCGCACGGCGCGGCGCTGCTGGTCGACGACGCGCACGGGCTCGGCGTGCTCGGCCCCGGCGGCGCCGGCGCCCTGGCCGCGGCCGGACTCGCGGGGGAGCCGGACACCGTCGCCACCGTCACCCTGTCCAAGTCGCTCGGCTCCCAGGGCGGGGCGGTGCTCGGCCCGCACCGGGTCATCCGCCATCTCACCGAGACGGCCCGCACCTTCATCTTCGACACCGGCCTCGCCCCGGCCGCGGCCGGGGCCGCGCTCGGCGCGCTGCGCCTGCTGCGCGCCGAACCGCAGCGCGCCGAGCGGGCCCGTACGGTGGCCCGCAGCCTCGCCGCCCGGCTCACCGCGGCCGGCCTGCACGCCTCCGGCCCGGACGCGGCGGTGGTCTCGGTCCGCGCCCCCGGCCCGGAGGCCGCCGTCACCTGGGCCGCCGACTGCCGCCGGGCCGGACTCGCGGTCGGCTGCTTCCGCCCGCCCTCCGTCCCGGACGGCGTCTCGCGCCTGCGGCTGACCGCCCGTGGCGACCTGACGGATGCCCAGATCGCCGATGCGGTGCGGATCATCGCGGCGACGGCGCCCGTCGGGTAGCGCGCCCGCCCGTCGGTCCCGCTACGGCGCCGAGAAGCCCGTCGGTCCCGTTGCCGCGTTGGCAGCCCGTCGGTCCCGCTACGGCGCCGACAGCCCGGCCAGGTCCAGCAGGAAGACCGTCTCCGCGTCACGGCGGCCCGCCGCGGCGCGCGGGGCGGCGACGGTCGCGGCCAGGGCGCGGCACCAGCCGAGCACGCGCTGCGGATCGGCCCCGGGCACCAGGGTGGTCAGCCCGGCGATCCGCCGCTCCAGTCCGGCCCGGTCGGTGACGCCGTCGACGGCCCAGTCGACCAGGTCGAAGTCGGGGTCGCCGAGGGTGGGGCGCGGGTCGATCGCCACCGGTCCGGCCGGCCCGTCCAGGACGTTGCCGGGGTGCAGGTCGCCGTGCACCAGGGCGAGCGTGCCGGAGCCGGCCAGCTCCAGGGCGAAGGCCCGGGCCGCCGGCGGGACGACGCCGGGCGCCCGGCGCTCGGTGAGGTCGAAGAGGAAGTCCACGCGCTCCCGCAGCGGCGGCAGGGCGACGCCGTCCACCGGGGTGGAGCGCAGCGCCGACAGCACCCCGGCGACCTCAGCGGCCTCCCACGGCCGCTCGCGCAGCGTCCCGCCCGGGCGCACGTCCGCCAGCAGGAGCGCCGCCGCGTCGGCGTCGTGGTCCAGCAGCCGGACGGCCTCCGCCAGCCCCGACCAGGCCTGCAGCGCCGCCGCCTCGTGCGCGGCGACCTGCCCGTCGGGCGTCAGCTTCAGCCAGACCCGGGCGCCGTCCGCCGCCCGCACACAGCGGAACACGCGGGCCGTCCCGCCCCCGCCGGCCGCCTCCACGGTCAGACCCCAGCGCCGGGCCAGCCGGTCCACCAGCGCGGGCAGCGCCTCGCACCAGGCCTCGGCGGCCGGGCCGAAGCGGACGGCCAGCCGAGCCCGGACGTCAGCCGGGACGGCGGTCACCACGGTGCCCGCCACGGGACCCGCGCCGGGGCTCACGGCCGCCCCATCACCAGCAGCGCCTCCGCGCCGACCGGGCGGAAGCCGGCCGCCTGGAACGCCCGGACGCTGGTCGCGTTGCCGGGCGCCTGCTGCGACCAGATCCACCCGCCCTCCGGCAGCAGGTGCCGGGCGCTGAGCGCGAGCGCCCGCCCCAGGCCCCGGCCGCGCGCCTGCGGGTCGACCTCGATCGCGCACTCCCACCGACCGGCCACCCCGCGGCCCAGGATCAGGACGCCGCCGTCGACGGCGAACACCCGCACGTCGTCCCGGTAGCGCAGGGCCCGGGCGACCCGGGGGTGCTCCCGGTCCTCGATCGGCTCCAGCGGCAGCGGCGGCTCGCCGGGCAGCCGGTCGGCCACGGTGACCAGGTCGATGTTGTTGACCACCCGTCCGGTCCGCTCGGCGAGCGCCGTCAGGAACGGCGGACAGAGCGGCGCCGCCAGCGGGTCGCTCGGCGCGGCCGCCAGCGCGGCCCGCACCCAGGCCGGGTCCTCGTCCGTGAACACCACCGCGTGCGCCGAGAACGACATCACCCCGGTGTCACGCGGCGACGGCCCGCTCACCACCGTCACCGAACCGTCCGACGGCGGGAAGACCCCGCCCGCGGCATCGTCCAGGATCTCCCGCAACCCGCGCTCGCCCATTGCCCCGTGCCCCCCTGTAACCCGTTCGGGTACCCGTTCCCTTACGGAGCGCCAGGATACAAGATCACTGTTTGCGGGCCCGGCTCGGTTGCACCCGGGGCGGCTCACCGGCCGCCTTGGGGTGGTCCGGCGGATAGGGGAGCTCGCCGTGGCCCTCGTCACGGGCCTGCCGCTCGTACAGCTCCAGCAGCCCCTCCAGCCGGAAGGCCTGGCCGTCCATCTCCGCCTGCAGATCGCCGAGTTCGGCGAACCGGGCGGGCAGCGTCCGCAGGTCGAAGTCCTCCGGCGCCGCGTCGTCGAGCTCCTCCCAGCGCAGCGGCGCCGAGGCGGTGGCCCGCGGCCGGGCGCGCAGCGAGTACGCGGAGGCGATGGTGCGGTCCCGCGCCATCTGGTTGTAGTCGACGAAGATCCGCTCGCCGCGCTCCTCCTTCCACCACGCGGTGGTCACCCGCCCGGGCATCCGCTGCTCCAGGACCCGGCCGAGCGCGATCACCGCGTGCCGCCCGTCGGTGAAGGTCCACTCCGGCTCCAGCGGCACGTACACGTGCAGGCCGCGCCCGCCCGAGGACTTCGGCCAGCCGCGCAGACCGTACTCCTCCAGCACCGCGCGCAGCTCGTGCGCGGCCCGGACGGCGTCGTGGAAGTCGGTGCCGGGCTGCGGGTCGAGGTCGATCCGCAGCTCGTCGACGTGCTCGGTGTCACCGCGCCGGACGGGCCACGGGTGGAACGTCAGACAGCCCAGGTTGGCCGCCCACAGCACGGCCGCCGGCTCGGTCGGGCAGATCTCGTCGGCGGTGCGCCCGCTGGGGAAGGCGATCCGGGCCGTCGGCAGCCACTCCGGCAGGTTCTTGGGCGCCCGCTTCTGGTAGAAGAACTCGCCCTCCACACCGTCGGGGAAGCGCTGCAGGGTGGTCGGCCGGTCGCGCAGGCCGCGCAGCACCCCCTCGGCGACCGCCAGGTAGTACTGCGCGACGTCCAACTTGGTGAAGCCCCGCTCGGGGTAGTACACCTTGTCCGGGTTCGACAGCCGGACGGTACGCCCGGCGACATCCAGTTCCACGGCTGAGCCCATGCCTCACACGCTAGGCGTGCTCCGTCCTCCGCGCGCTATTTCGCCGTGCGGTTGCGGGCCGCACGCGTGAGGATCGGAACCATGGACCTGCCCGTGATGCCGCCGGTCGCGCCGATGCTCGCCAAGTCGGTCGCGAAGATCCCGCCGGGGATGCAGTACGAGGCCAAATGGGACGGCTTCCGTGCGATCGTCTACCGCGACGGGGACGAGGTCGAGCTCGGCAGTCGTACCGGCAAGCCGCTGACCAGGTACTTCCCCGAGCTGGTGGAGGCCTTCCGGCGGGAGCTGCCGCCGCGCTGCGTACTGGACGGCGAGGTGGTGATCGCCCGCGAGGGGCGGCTGCGCTTCGAGGAGCTGCTGGAGCGCATCCACCCGGCGGCCAGCCGGGTGCGGCTGCTGGCCGAGCAGACCCCGGCCTCCTTCGTGGCCTTCGACCTGCTCGCGCTCGGCTCGGACCTCCTGGTCGAGGAGCCGCTGTCGGTGCGACGCCCGGCCCTGGAGGCGGCGCTCGCACAGGCCGCCGATCCGGTGTTCATCGCGCCCGCCTCCACCGACCGCGAGCTGGCGCAGACCTGGTTCGCCCAGTACGAGGGCGCCGGGCTGGACGGGGTGGTGGCCAAGCCGCTGGACCGGCCGTACCGGCCGGGCGAGCGGACCATGTTCAAGGTCAAGCACGAGCGCACCGCGGACTGCGTGGTGGCCGGCTACCGCGAGCACAAGAGCGGCCCGGTGGTCGGCTCGCTGCTGCTCGGCATCAACGACGAGCAGGGGCGGCTCCAGCACGTCGGGGTCTGCGCGGCCTTCCCGATGGCCCGCCGCCGGGAGCTGGTCGAGGAGCTGGCACCGCTGCGGATGCCCGATGTCTCCGGCCACCCCTGGGGGGCCTGGGCGGACGAGCAGGCGCACGCCGACGCCCGGCTGCCCGGCGCGCAGAGCCGCTGGACCGGCGGCAAGGACCTCTCCTGGGTGCCGCTGCGGCCCGAGCGGGTGGTCGAGGTGGCGTACGACCACATGGAGGGCACCCGCTTTCGGCACACCGCGCAGTTCCGCCGTTGGCGGCTTGACCGGACACCGGAGAGCTGCACCTACGAGCAGCTGGAGGAGCCGGTCTCGTACGACCTGGCGCAGGTGCTTGGTGGTTGACGAACCGTCGGTCCCACGGGCGATCAAGGCCTGTGCCACGGTTGCTCGGTATGCGCCTTGACGGGCATCGCTGCAGGTTGGGCGCGTACATGACGGCCCGTCCGAGGTGCGCGGACAACCCTTGACGGGGCATGGGGTCTATGCGAATCTCTCGGCAGGTCTGGGCCATTGGTCTTTCACGGGGGAAGATCGGATCCGCCTCGGTGCATCAGGGGGGATCCTGAGATGCCGGGCGGACCGGGCCGCAGCGGCCGATCGGCCGGTCCCGGGGGCGGGCCGGACACCACCCGGCGGCCGTGCCTCACCGCACCCGGATCGCCGCCGACGACGTCCGGGAGCGTGCTCCTGCACCGTTCTCCGACTGCCTAAGCGAGCTGCAGATGCCCGAACTCCTCCCCGTGACCCCCTCGCCGGACGCCGCCGCCGTCCCGGCCTCGCCCGCCCAGCACGGCATGTGGCTGACCGAGCGGCTGGGGCTGGCCCGCGAGGCCCTCCACCTGCCGGTGCGGATCTCCTTCGACCGGGTCGACGCCGAGGCGCTGGCGCGCGCGGTCCGCCAGGTGGCGCGGCGCCACGGGGCGCTGGGGGTGCGGCTGGTGGAGCGCGACGGCCGGGTGCTGCTGGAACGGGCCGACCGGGACGTGGCGTTGGAGGTGGTCGACGCCACCGGTGACGACCCGGCCGGCCTGGAGAAGCGGCTGGTGGAGGAGGCCGCCCGCCCCTTCGGCCCGGACGGCGGCCCGCTGGTCCGCTGCACGCTGTACCAGCGGCCCGGCGGCGGCGCGGAGTTGCTGGTGGTGGCCCATCACGCGGTGTTCGACGGGGAGTCCAAGGACGTCCTGGTCGCCGACCTGGCCGACGCGTACGGCGCCGCACTGCGCGGCGCGCCCGGCCAGGCGGCCGAACCGCCCCTCGCAGCACCGGTGGTGGCGCAGGCGCCGGACCCGGAGCTCGTGCGGCGTGCCGCCGACTGGTACGGCCCGCGCTGGGCCGCCGCCACCGAACCGGTGCTGCCCGGGGCCACCCGCACGCCGACCGCCGTGGGCCCGGGCCGGACCGTCGGCCGACGGCTGGACGGCACCGAACGCGCCGCGCTGGCAGCGGCGGCGGAGCGGACCGGCGTCACCGTCTTCGAGTTCCTGCTCGCCGCGCTGCACGGACTGCTGCACCGGTACGGCGGCGAGTCCGTACCGGTCTCCGTGCCCCTCTCCACCCGCAGACCCGAACAGGCCGGTGAGATCGGCCTGTTCGTCAACGAGCTGCCGGTCCACCCACCCGCCGGCGTCGGCGGCGACACCGCCTTCGACGACCACGCCCGGGCCGTGCGCGCCGAACTGCGCGGCGGATACCCCTTCCGTACGGTGCCGTTCGGGTCGGCCGTCGCCGGGCTCGGCCCCCGACTCGGCCTGACCCCCGTCTCGCTGGGCTACCGGCAGCGGCGCGGCCCGCAGCCGCGGTTCGCGGACACCCCGGTACGGGTGGACTGGTCGGTGTTCAACGGCGCCGCCCGCAACACGCTCCACCTGCAGGTGGTCGACAGCACCGAGGGCGTCGACCTCTCCCTGCAGTACGACCCCGCCGTCCTCCCCGCGGACGCCGCGGGCCGGATCGCCGGACACCTCGCGACCCTGCTGGCCGCCGCCGTCGCCGCGCCCGGCACCCCGCTCCGGGACCTCCCGCTGCTGGACGCCGCCGAGCTCCACCTGGTCACCGAGGCCTGGAACGACACCGCCCAGGACTACCCGTCCGACCGCACCGTCCTCGACCTGGTCCGCGCCCAGGCCGAGGCCGCACCGGAGGCGGTCGCGGTGACCGGCGGCGGACGCCGGCTGACCTACCGCGAACTCCTCGCCCGGGTCGACGAACTGGCGTCCGCGCTGGTCGCGGCCGGGGTGCGCCCCGGCGACCTGGTGGCCCTCCACCTCGACCGCACCGCCGAGCTCCCGGCCGTCCTGCTCGCCGTCCTCGCCACCGGCGCCGGCTACCTGCCGCTGGACCCGGCCTACCCCGAGGAGCGGCTGGCCTTCATCCTCGCCGACTCCGGCGCCACCCTGCTGCTCGCCGACCGCGAGCCCGCCCCGCGGGTGGCGGCCGCCGCTCCGGCGGTGCTGCGGCTCGCGGACGCGCGGGGCGGCGGCGCCCCGGTGGGCACCCTCCCCGGGCCGGAGGACCGTGCGTATGTGCTGTACACGTCGGGGTCGACGGGGCGGCCCAAGGGTGTGGCGGTGGGGCATCGGGCTTTGGTGAACCTGTTGTCGTCGTTTGCGGGGCGGTTGGGGTGTGGGGCGGGGAGTGTGTGGTTGGGGTTGACGTCGCTGTCGTTCGACATCTCGGGTCTGGAGTTGTTCCTGCCGCTGGTGACGGGTGGGCGGTTGGTGGTGGCGGCGGAGGGTCTGGCGGTGGACGGCCGGGGTCTGTGCGGGTTGGTCGCGGCCGAGGGTGTGACGCATGTGCAGGCGACGCCGTCGGGGTGGCGGGTGTTGTTGGCGGGGGCCGGTGGCGGGGTGCTGTCGTCGGTGGTGGGGCTGGTGGGGGGTGAGGTGTTGCCGTTGCCGCTGGCGCGGGAGTTGGGGGCGGTGACGGGGCGGTTGTTCAACGTGTACGGGCCGACGGAGACGACGGTGTGGTCGACGTGCGGGGAGGTCCTGGCGGGGGCGGTGTCGGTGGGGATCGGGCGTCCGATCGCCAACACCCGGGCGTATGTGCTGGACGGGTGTCGTCGTCCGGTGCCGGTGGGGGTGGCGGGGGAGTTGTACCTGGGTGGTGACGGTGTGGCCCAGGGGTATCTGGGGCGGCCGGAGTTGACGGCGGAGCGGTTCGTGGGGGATCCGTTCGGCCTGCCGGGGGAGCGGTTGTACCGGACCGGGGATCTGGTGTGCTGGACGGCGGGGGGTGAGCTGGAGTTCCTGGGGCGGATCGATGAGCAGGTGAAGATCCGTGGTCATCGGATCGAGCTGGGTGAGATCGAGTCGGCCCTGTTGGAGCACCCGGCCGTCGCCGAGGCCGCCGCCGCCGTGCACGAGGAGACCGCGGGGGAGCCGTACCTCGCGGGCTACCTTGTGGTACCCGCTGGTGTGGCCCCGCCAGCCCCGGGCGAGCTGCGCGAGTACCTGCTGCGGACCCTGCCAGGTTTCATGGTGCCGCAGCGCTTCCTCGCCCTGGAGCGGCTGCCGCTCACCCCGAACGGCAAGCTCGACCGCCGGGCCCTGCCCGTTCCGCCGCGCGAGGCGCCCGCCGCCGAACCGGCCGCCGAGGGGCCGACCGACGAGGGGCCGACCGACGAGGTCGTCGAGACCGTGCGGCGGATCTGGTCCGAGGTGCTGGACCTGCCCGGCATCGGCCCGGACGAGGACCTGTTCGACCTCGGCGGGCACTCGCTGACGATCATCCAGATCAGCGCCCGGATCCGCACCGCGCTCGGTGTGGAGCTCGACTTCGACGTGTTCTTCGACGTCCCCACGCCGGCCGGCATCGCCGCCGCCGTCCGCGAGCGCGTCTGATCCGGCGCGGGGGCGGCCACCGGGTCTGCCGGTAGCCGCCCCCGCCCCGCCGTTCGCTTCGCCGTTCACTTCACCCGCCTCCCCCACGGATCGCTTTTCCGTGCGCTTGAACAGGACTCCGATGACCGATACCCACGACCTTCCCACCGACTGGTCCGCGACCAAGCGGGCTCTGCTCGCCCGGCGGTTGCGTGGTGCTGCCGCGCCGGCGCGGGTGGTGGAGCCGCGGGCGGCGGGTGTGGTGCCGCCGTTGTCGAGCGGGCAGGAGCGGTTGTGGTTCATGGAGCAGTTCGCGCCGGGTGGTTCGGCGTATGCGCTGGCTCCGGCGCGGCGGTTGCGGGGGCCGTTGGACCGGGTGGCGCTGGATGCGGCGCTGGCGGATCTGGTGGCGCGGCACGAGGGCCTGCGGATGGTGTTCCCGACCTCGGTGGACGGGGTGGCGGAGGTTGTCGTCGGGGAGCCGGGGCCGTTCGGGGCGCGGTTCGTGGACGTGTCGGGTGAGGGGGATCCGCAGGGGGGTGCGGCGCGGGAGATCGGTGCGCTGGTCGGGGAGCCGTTCGACCTGGGTGCGGGTCCGCTGCTGCGGGCGCTGCTGGTGCGGGTCGGGGAGGGGGACCATGTCCTGGCTCTGGTGATGCACCACATCGTCTGCGACGGCTGGTCGATCGACATCGTCAACCGTGAGCTGGATGCGCTCTATGCCCAGCACGCGCACGGCACTCCCGCGCAACTGCCGGTGTTGGACGTGCAGTTCGGTGACTATGCGCTGTGGCAGCGGGCCCGTCTGGAGGAGGGTGGTCCGCTGGCGGCCTCGCGTGAGTACTGGCGGTCCGAGCTGGAGGCGGTTCCCGCGCTCGACCTGCCCACCGACCGCGCCCGCCCGCCCGTCCTCACCTTCGACGGTGCCGCGACGGAGTTCCACTGGAGCAGTGAACTTGCCGCGAACATAGCCGAGTTGGCCCGACGCTCCGGAGCCTCCACCTACATGGTGCTGATGACCGCGCTCCAGGTGCTGCTCGGCAGGCATTCCGGCCAGCGGGACTTCGCGGTCGGCTCGGCCGTGGCCGGTCGGTTGCACCGTGAACTGGAGGGTGTGGTCGGTGCGTTCGTGAACATGCTGCCGATCCGGGCCCGGTTGGAGGGCGACCCGAGCTTCGGCCAGCTGCTGGCCCGGGTGCGGGAGTCGACGCTGGACGCGTTCGCGCACCAGGAGGTGCCGTTCGAGCAGATCGTGGCGGATCTGGAGGTGGAGCGGGACGTCAGCCGCTCCGCGGTGTTCCAGGTGACCTTCGCGTTCCAGAACTACGGCGACAAGTCGGCCGCCGGCCCCGTCGCGACCGCGCTGGACTCCGAGGGCTTCGGCTACGAGGCCACCACCACCCATGCCGACCTCGCCCTCTACATGCGGGAGAAGAAGGACGGCGGACTCTACGGGCTGCTCACCTACCGGACCGACCTCTTCGACGCAGGCACCGTCGATGGCTTCGTCAAGCGCTTCGAGCTGCTGGTCGCCGCCGCTGTCGCTGATCCTTCGGTGGCGGTGTCGCGGTTGCCGTTGGTGTCGGGGGCGGAGCGGGTGGCGGTGTTGGAGGAGTGGGCGGTTGGTCCGGAGTTGCCGGTTGGTGGTGGGGGGACGCTGACGGGGTTGTTGGCTCGGGCGGCGGCGTTGTCGCCTGGGGCGGCGGCGGTGGTGTTCGGGGATCGGGTGGTGTCGTACGGGGAGTTGGAGGGCGGGGCGAACGCGTTGGCGCGGCGGTTGCGGGCGCTGGGGGTGGGGCGTGATGACCGGGTGGCGGTGTGTTTGGAGCAGTCGCCGGAGTTGGCGGTGGCGTTGGTGGGGGTGTTGAAGGCGGGGGGTGCGTATCTGCCGTTGGATCCGGAGCAGCCGGTGGGGCGGTTGGGTCGGCTGGTGGCGGATGCGGGGGTGCGGGTGCTGGTGGTGGACGCGGTGTCGCGGGCGTTGTTCGCCGGGTTCGCGGGGGAGGTGGTGGTGGTGGACGGCGGGGTGTTGGAGGGGGTGGATCGGGGTGCGTTGGAGGAGGTGTCGGGGCCGGGGGATCTGGCGTATGTGATCTATACGTCGGGTTCGACGGGGGAGCCGAAGGGGGTGGCGGTCCAGCATCGTGAGGTGGTGAATTACCTGGTGGGGGTGGGGGAGCGGTTGGGGGTGGCGGCGGGGGCGTCGTTCGGGTTGTTGCAGTCGTTGTCGTTCGATTTCAGTATCACGATGCTGTATCTGGCGTTGACGACGGGTGGGCGGGTGCATCTGTTGCCGCGGCGGATTGCGGGGGTGGAGCTGGCGGGGGAGTTGGAGCGGGCGGGGATCGATTATCTGAAGATGACGCCGTCGCATCTGGCGGCGTTGTCGGCGGATGTGGCGGTGGAGCGGTTGCTGCCGCGGCGGGCGCTGGTGCTGGGGGGTGAGGCGTCGTCGTGGGCGTGGGCGCAGGGGTTGGCCTCGGTGGGCGGGTGCCGGGTGTTCAACCACTACGGGCCGACGGAGGCGACGGTGGGTGTGAGTGTGTTCGAGGTGGTGGCGGGTGCGGTGGCGGGGTCGGGCAGTACGCCGGTGGGCTCGCCGCTGGCGGGGGCGCGGTGTCTGGTTCTGGATGCGGCGATGGAGCCGGTGCCGCCGGGTGTGGCGGGTGAGCTGTATGTGGGCGGGGAGCGGTTGGCGCGGGGGTATCTGGGGCGTGCGGAGCTGACGGCGCAGCGGTTTGTGGGGGATCCGTTCGGTGGGCCGGGGGCGCGGTTGTATCGGACGGGGGATGTGGCGCGGTGGGGTGCGCGGGGGGTGTTGGAGTTCCTGGGGCGCGGTGACGATCAGATCAAGGTGCGGGGCTACCGGGTGGAGCCGGGGGAGATCGAGGCGGTGCTGTCGGGTGTGCCGGGGGTGGTGCAGGCGGTGGTGGTGGCGCGCGGCGAGGGGGTGAAACAGAACCTCGTCGCCTACCTGGAGTGCCCCGGCCCCGGCAGCGCGCCCACCGCGGCGCAACTGCGCACGGCGTTGTCGGAGGTGTTGCCGGACTACATGGTGCCGGCGCGGTACGTGGTGCTGGAGCGGTTGCCGTTGCAGGCGCACGGCAAGGTGGACCGCAGGGCGCTGCCGCAGCCGCAGACGGTGGCGGTGGGGGGCTATGTGGAGCCTGCCACCGGGCAGGAGGTGCTGGTCGCCGCGATGTGGGCGGATCTGCTGGACGTGCCGCGGGTGGGGGCGTTGGACGACTTCTTCGAGCTGGGGGGTCATTCGCTGCTGGCGACGCAGGTGGTGGCGCGGTTGCGGCGGGCGTTTCCCGAGCTGGCGGTGCCGGTGGGGGTGATGGACCTGTTCCAGCACCCGACGGTGCGCGCTCTTGCGGCGCTGGTGGGGGATCCGGGGGCGGACCGCGGTCCGCGCCGGCTGCTGCACCGGCTGACCCCCGAGCGGGCACACACCACCGGCAGTGTGGTGTGCGCGCCGTACGGCGGGGGCAGTGCGCTGATCTACAAGCCGCTCGCGGACGCGCTGCCCGCCGACTGGGCGCTGCACTCGATCGCGGTGCCCGGCCACGAGCTGGGCGAGGACGCGGTGGGCATCGACGAGGTCGCCGCCCTGTGCGCACGCGAGATCGTGGAGAACGTACCCGGACGCGTCGTCCTCTACGGACACTGCGGCGTCGGGGTGCGCCTGGCGGTGGAGATCACCCGGCTGGTGGAGGCCGCGGGGCGGGAGGTGGAGGCGCTCTACCTGGGCGGGATCTTCCCCTTCGCCCGCCCCCAGGGCCGCAGCGCCGCGGTCGGGGAGTGGTTCGCGGGGCTGGCGGAGCGCTGGCGCAGCGACCAGGGCATGGTCAACGCCCTGGCGGCCGCGGGCCTGGACACCGACGAGGTGGACGCGGACCAGCTGCGGCTGATCGTGCGCAACCGCCGGGTGGGCACCAAGGAGGCGGAACGCTACTTCACCGAGCTGTTCGCGGGCGAGGGCGGGCGGATCGCTGCGCCGGTGGTGGCGGTGTGCGGGGATCGGGATCCGGCGACGGATTTCTATCAGGAGCGGTTCCGTGAGTGGCACCGGATCGCGGGGACCGCGGCGGTGGTGGTGCTGGACGAGGCGGGGCATTTCTATCTGAAGTACCGGGCCCGGGAGTTGGCGGACATCGTGACGGGTGTCCACCGCTCGATCGCGGCGGGGACGGAGGAGGTCCACCACCGGCGCGAGGAGTCCACGTGGTGGCTGGAGGACGTCTCCCGCGAACCCGACCCCGACCGACACGACCCGCACGACGGACCCGACCCGGGCTCAGGCGACAGGGCCAAGGCCTCCCGCGAGACCCGGACGGGCGGGCGCGCGGAGATCCGCCCGACGATGGGCCGCTTCCTCACCGTCGCCTCCGGCCAGCAGGTCTCGATGATCGGCTCGGCACTCACCGAGTTCGCCCTCCCCATCTGGATCTACCTCAAGACCGGCTCCCTGGTGCAGTTCGGCCTGCTCGCCGCCTGCGGACTCGTCCCCGGCATCCTCTCCGCACCGATCGCGGGCGCGCTGGTCGACCGCAACGACCGGCGCCGGATCATGCTCTACGGCGACCTCGCGGCGGGCGCCACCCAGGCCCTGATGCTGGTGCTCTACCTCACCGGGTCCTTGGAGGTGTGGCACGCCTACGTCCTGATCGGGGTGCTCTCCACCGCGCTGACCTTCCAACGCCTCGCCTGGGGCTCGGCGGTGCCGCAACTGGTGCCCAAGCGCTACCTCGGACGCGCCAACGGCGTGGTCCAAATGGCCTTCGGCTTCGCCCAGTTCCTCGTCCCGCTGTTCGCCGTCGGCCTGCTCTCCGCGATCGGCCTCGGCGGTATCCTCACGCTCGACGTGACCAGCTACGCCGTCGCCACCGCCATCACCCTCGCGGTCCGGTTCCCCGACGTGATGGCCTTCAGCCGCCGGGAGAGCGTGGCGACCGAGATCCGGGCCGGCTTCCACCGGGCCCTCGGCAGCAGGAACTTCCGGGCGATGCTGTTCTTCTTCGCGGTGCTGAACATCTTCCTCTCGCCGCTGTTCCTGCTCACCACCCCGCTGGTGCTCTCCTTCGCCCCGCTGTCGGCCGCCGGCTGGGTCTCCACGGCTGCTGGTCTGGGCGCCGTCCTCGGCGGGATCACGCTGCTGGTCTGGGGCGGACCCCGGCACCTGCGGCTGCGCGGAGTCCTGCTCTCCACCCTCGCCCTCGCCGCCGCCTGCCTGGTGACCGGCCTGCGGCCGTCCATCGTGGTGGTCGCGCTCGGCGCGTTCGGCATGACCTACGGGCTGGCGCTGGTGAACGGCGTGTACGCCACGATCATCCAGACCAAGGTGCCGCTGCGCTTCCACGGCCGGGTGATCGCCGTGAACACCATGGTCGCCTGGTCCACCCTGCCGATCGGCTTCGCCGTGGTGGCACCCTTCGGACCGAAGCTGCTCCAGCCGCTGATGGACGGCGACGGCGCCCTCGCCGACACCGTCGGCCGGTTCATCGGCACCGGGGAAGGACGCGGCATCGGCCTGCTCTACCTGCTGTTCGGCCTGGCCATGGCGGCACTCGCCCTGATCTGCCTCTGCATTCCCGCCCTGGCGCATTTCGACCGGGACGTCCCCGACGCCGAGTCCGACGACCTGGTCGGCCTGGAGGCCCTCCGGGCCCGCGCCGAGCGCACCCTGACCGCCGAGCGCACCCTGACCACCGGTCCCGCCAAGACCGCCGAGACCGCCGAGACCGCCAAGAACGAGGTCGCACCGTGAACAGCCCCGACGCCCTCCGCAGCCACCCGCTCACGGTGGACCAGCGCCGGCTCTGGTTCCTCCAGCAACTCCACCCGGACGACGCCGGGTTCACCATGTACCTCAACCGCCGCTGGAGCGGCCCGATCGACCCGCAGGCCCTGCGCGGCGCCCTCCACCGGCTCACCGACCGGCACGAGATCCTCCGGACCCGCTTCGCCCTCGACGGCGAGGAGCCCGTCCAGCTGGTCCAGCCCGCCCGGGAGATCGACCTCGTGCGGATCGAACTCCAGGTAGGTGCAACGGAGGAGGGGTTCACCGAGGCCTGCCGGCCCTTCGTGAACGCCCCCTTCGACCTCGCCGAGGGCCCGCCCCTGCGCGCCGCGCTGGTCAGCTCGGGCGAGGACGAGCACGCCCTCTGCGTCGTGCTGCACCACATCGTCTCCGACGGCTGGTCCTTCCGGACGATGTGGCGCGAACTGCTCGCCCTCTACCGCGACGAGCTCGGCGAGGCCCCCGCAGACCTCCCGGAACTCGCCCTCCAGTACGGCGACTTCGCTCGCGCCGAGCGGGACAGGGCCGCTGCCGGGGGCGCCGAGGAGGCGTTCCGGTACTGGGCCGAGCGGCTGGCCGGGACGGGCACCCTGCGGCTGCCGCTCGACTACCCACGGCCTGCGGACCCGGCCCACCCGGCGGGCTTCGTCACCGTCACCCTCGACCCGGCCCTCACCGCCGCCGTCGACCGGTTGGCCCGTGAGCAGCGCTGCACCCCCTTCATGGTGCTGCTCGCCGCCTACCAGTGCGTGCTCGCCCGCTGGACCGGCAGCCGCGACTTCGTGGTCGGCACCCCGCTGGCCGGGCGCAACGAGACCGCGCACGAGCCGCTCCTCGGCTACTTCAGCAAGACGGGTGTCATCCGCGCCGACCTCACCGGGGAGCCGGACTACCGGACCGTCCTGCGCAGGGTCCGCTCCGCGACCCTGGCGGCGCTCAGCCACCAGGACGTCCCCGTGGAGCGGCTGGCCGCCCACCTCGGCCTGCCCGCCGAGGCCGGCGCCGGCCCGCTCTACCAGGCCGTCTTCGTCCACCAGAGCCAGTACGACCTGGCCGACGGCAGCGGCGAGCCGGCCCTGCCCGCCGGGGTCCGGACCGCAAGCATGGACTCCGGTTTCGAACAGGCCAAGACCGATCTGCTGCTGGACAGTTGGCGCACCGCCGACGGCGGGATGGCGCTGTCCTTCTGCTTCGACCGCGAGGTCTTCGAGCGCGCCACCGTGGAGGCGCTCGGCCGGCGCTGCCGCACCCTGCTGACCCGGATCGTCGACGACCCGGAACTCCCGCTGCAGGCGGACTGGCTGATCGACCCGGACGAGCGCGCCGAACTGCTCGCGCTCGGCGCCGGCCCGGCCGCCGCGGACACCGTCCGCCCGGTGGTGGAGCGCTTCGCCGAGCAGGTCGCCGCCCGGCCCGACGCCCCCGCCCTGGAGTGCGAAGGCCGGCACCTCTCCTACGCCGAACTCGACCGCCGTTCCTCACTGTTGGCCGCCGAGCTCGGACCGGTCGCGGGGCGGACGGTGGCGGTGCGGCTCGCGCCGTCCTTCGAGCTGGTCACGGCCCTGCTGGCGATCTGGAAGGCCGGCGCCGGCTATCTGCCGCTCGACCCGGCCCACCCGGAGGACCGGCAGCGGCTGATGCTGCACGAGGCCGACGCGGCCCTCCTGCTCGGCGCCGAGGCCGGCTCCGACCTCGGCGTACCGGCGCTGCCCGTACCGGCCGACCCGGTCGCGGCACCGGCCGACCACGCCAACGCATCCGCCGGCCCCGTCGCGGCCCTGCCCGGGAGCGACCCCGCGGGCCTGGCCTACGTCCTCTACACATCGGGCTCCACCGGCACCCCGAAGGGCGTCGCCGTCGAGCACGGCGCCCTCGCCGCCCGGGTCGACTGGATGGCCGGGCCCACCGGCTACGCGCTCCAACCCGCCGACCGGATCGTCCAGTTCGCCTCGATCGGCTTCGACACCCACGCCGAGGAGCTCTGGCCCGCGCTCTGCTCCGGCGCCTGTGTGGTGCTGCTGCCCGGCGGCGGCAGGACTCTGCCGGACCTGCTCCGCACACCCGCCGGCGCGGCCGTCACCGTGCTCGACCTGCCCACCGCCTACTGGCAGGAGCTGGTCTCGCTCGGCGACCAGACCCCCTGGCCGGCGGCGCTGCGGCTGGTCGTCCTCGGCGGCTCCGAGGCCCGGGCCGACACCGTCGCCGGGTGGCGCGACCGGCACGGCGACACCGTCCGGCTGGTCAACACCTACGGTCCGACCGAGGCCACCGTCATCGTCACCGCCGCCGAGCTCGGCGAGCCCGACACCGGGCGCCGCCCCCCGCTCGGCCGCCCGCTGCCCGGGGTGCGGCTGTACGTCCTGGACGAGTACGGCGGCCTGCTCCCGGCCGGCGCCGAGGGCGAGCTGTCGATCGGCGGCGCCGGCCTCGCCCGCGGCTACCTGGCCCGGCCCGACCTGACCGCGCAGGCGTTCCCGCCGGACCCGTACGCCGGGGGCCGGATGTACCGCACCGGGGACCGGGCCCGCTGGCGCGCCGACGGACAGCTGGAGTACCTCGGCCGCGCCGACGAGCAGCTGAAGCTCCGCGGCTACCGGATCGAGCCCGCCGAGATCGAGACCGCGCTGACCGCCCACCCGGACGTCGCCGGCGCCGCCGTGGTGCTCCGTGACGGGCGCCGGCTGCTCGGGTACGCCGTGCCGCGGCCGGGGGCCGAGCCCAAGCCGGCCGAGCTGCGCGAGCACCTCGCCCTGCGGCTGCCGGTCTACATGGTCCCGGACGCCGTCGTCCTGCTCGACACCCTGCCGCTGACCGCCAACGGCAAGCTCGACACCGCCGCCCTGCCTGCTCCCGACGGGGCCGCCGACGGCGCCCGGGAGTACGTCGCACCGCGCACCGACGCCGAGCAGCTGGTCACCGAGCTCTGGCAGGAGGTGCTCGGCGTGCCCAGGGTCGGCGTGCTGGACGACTTCTTCGAGCTCGGCGGCGACTCGCTGCTGGTCACCAGGGTGGCCGCCCGGATCAGGGCGGGGGTGGGGCTCGACGTGCCGATCCGCGACGTCTTCGAGCGCCCCACCCCGGCTGCCCTGGCCGCCAGGATCGAGGCTCTGCTGATCGCCGAGATCGACGCCCTCACCGAGGAGGAGGCCGCCGGGCGGCTGGCCGACTGACCCCCGCCGACCGGCCCGCCGCCGACCGACCGCCGGACGGGTGCGGCCCGGCCCCCCACGGGGAGCCGGGGCCGCGGACGGGCGGGCGGGGTCAGGCCGAGGACCCTGCTCCCGACGCCGAGCCCGAGGCGGAGGCCGAAGCCGACCCGCCGGAGTCCTCCTCCGCCGACAGGGTGAACACGTTCTGCGGCGAGACGATCTCGGTGATCGCCTGCCCGAACAGCGTCGACGGCGCCTGCCCGGCCGAGGAGATGTCCGTGTTCAGCAGCACCACCAGCGAGGCCTGCGCGAACGGCAGGTACAGCACCAGGCTCTGGTACCCGGGCAGCGAGCCGTTGTGCCCGATCCACCCGTGGTCCTCGAAGATCCCAAGCCCGTACGCCGTGCCGGGCACCCCGGTCGACGGCGCGGCCAGCCGCTGGGCCTGGGTGGCGGGCTTCAGCAGCGTGCCGGTCGCCACCACCTTGGCCCAGGTCTGCAGATCGGGCAGGTCGGAGATCATCGCCCCGGCCGCCCACGCCCAGGACGGGTTCCAGTCCGTCGCGTCCGCGACGGTTCCGTCCGGCGTCTGGTCGGTGTAGCCGCGGGCGTGCGGCTCGGGGAAGGCGGCGTCGGTCGGGAACACCGTCCGCCCGAGCCCCGCCGGGTCCATCACCTGCTGCTTCAGGAAGACGTCGAGCGGTTGGCCGCTCACCTTCTCGATCACCACCCCGAGCAGCACGGTGTTGGTGTTGGAGTACTCGAACGCCGCCCCCGGCGCGAAGTTCGCCGGGTGCTTGAAGCCGTAGCCGAGCAGCTGCCGCGGGGTGAACACCTGCTGCGGGTTGGCCAGGAAGGTCTGCACGAAGACCTGGTCCGCGGTGTACGGGAACAGGCCGCTGCGCATGTCGGCCAGCTGGCGCAGGGTGATGTTCCCGCCGTTCGGCACGTCCTGGACGTACTTGGAGACGGGATCGTCGAGGCCGAGCCTGCCCTGGTCCACCAGCCGCAGCAGGCCGGTGACGGTGAAGGTCTTGGTCTCGCTGCCGATCCGCATGTTCAGGCCGGTCGACATCGGTGTGCCCGCCACCTTGTCGGCGACCCCGAACGCCTTCTGGTAGCTGCCGCCCGGGGTGGTCAGGCCGACGATGACGCCCGGGACGGCGGCCTGGGTGCGCACCCGCTCGATCGCGGCGTCCAGCCGGGCCACCACATCGGGGGTGAGCGGCACGACGGAGCCGCTCGCGCCGGCGCTCGGCGTGCCGCTGAAACCGACGGACGGCGAGCCGCTCGGACCGGGCGACAGCGAGCCGCTCACGCCGGGCGGCAGCGAGGGCGAGGGGCTCACCGCGACCGGGACGGCCGTCACCGCGCCGGCCGCCGGTGCGTCCGCGGGCTGCGAGCCGGAGCACCCGGCGGCGGCCAGCAGACCGGCCAGGGCCAGCCCCGCCGCCGTGACCCGCCGGGCGGACCGGCGAGCGGCGGCCGGGGGAGCGGCCGCGGACGGGCTGCCGGCGGACCGCGAGGCGGACCGCGGCCCTCGCTTCTTCGTTACGTCGAGCGTCATGCCGAGGCGCCTCTCTGGACCGGACGGCCCGGAGCGGCGCTCCACGAGGCCGTGGGGGAGCGATCGCCAACGTATGTCCGCCCCGCGCCGCCCGCCTCCCCGCTGGCCCGAACGGGCCCACCCGTCAGGCCGGGGCCGAGACCTCCGGGACGACCCCCACAGCCCCCGCCGCCGCGTCCGGAGCCACCACGTCCAGCTCCACCACGTCCAGCTCCACCACGTCCAGCTCCACCACGTCCGGAGCCGCCGCGTCCAGCGCCGCCGTGAACCGCGCCGCCAGCCCCGCGACCGCCTCCGGCGTGAACGCGTGCCCGTTGTACCGCAGCCAGCAGCGCAGGCTCCCGTCCGGCTGCTCGGCGACCATCAGCTCCGGCACGTGCCGGTCGCCGCCCGGCATCGGCCAGGGCACCGTGGTGTTGCGCGGCAGCTCCCACTCCTCGCAGGCCATCCCCGGCAGCTGCGCCGGGGCGCTCCAGCTCTCGTACCGCAGCCAGGCCGCGAACGGCACCCGCGGACTGAACTCGGCGAACGGGTACAGCTGGTGGTCCAGCGCGGCGGTCGACGCGGCCCGCACCCGGTCCAGCAACTCGGCGAACCCGGGCGAGCCGCCCGCGTCCACCCGCACCAGCAGCGACTGGACGAAGCAGCCCACCGCCCGCTCGGCCTCCGGCCTGGTCCGCCCCGGGACGGGCGTCATCAGCACCAGGTCCGACTGCCCGCTGTGCGCGGCCAGCAGCCCGGTCCACAGCGCCGCCACCGCCAGGAACGGCGTCGCGCCCAGCTCGGCCGCCCGCGCCCGCAGCGCCTGCGCCCGCTCGGCCGACACGGTGAACCGGTGCGCCTCGCTCAGCACCGTCTCCACCTCGCCCCGCCCCGGGAACGGGTCCACCGCCTCCGGCGCGCCCGCCAGCGTCCGGGCGAAGTGCGCCCGCGACGCCGTCCAGTGCCCGTTCGACCACTCGACCAGCTCCCGGTACGCCGGGCCCGGCCGGGGCGCCGGAGCCGGGCGCCCGCGCCGCAGCGCCGAGTAGAGCACCCCCAGCTCCCGCAGCAGCACGCCGACCGACCACCCGTCGGCGACGATGTGGTGCACCGCCAGCAGCACGACGTGCTCCGCCGGGCCCCGGCTCACCACCACCAGCCTGGTCATCGGATCGCGGGCCAGATCGGTCAGCCGGTCCCGCTCGGCGATCAGCCGGGCCGACACCCGCGCGTCGTCCTCCCCGGGCGCGTCCACCAGCAGCACGTCGGCCCGCGGCTGCTCGTCCAGGACGGTGCGGACCACACCCGGCTCGGTGCCGTCCACCGGCACGAAACGGGTGCGCAGCGCCGGATTGCGCCGCACCGCCTCCAGCAGCGCGCGGCTCAGCACGTCCGTGCGCAGCTCCTCGGTGACCCGGAACACCGCGACCACCGAGCCGATGCTGCGGCCCGGGGCCTCGGCCGTCCACCGCAGGAAGTTCTCCTGCTGGGAGGTGAGCGGCAGCTCGTGCGGCTGCGCCCGCAGCGCCCGGAGGAACGGGGACACCTCCGCCGACCCGTGCGCCGACCCGTCCGCCGGTTCGTCCCGTCCGGCGGACCCGGTCCGTCCGCCGGATCCGGTCCGTGCGAGCCAGGCGGCCTGGGCCCGCAGCGAGGGCCGTTCGAAGACCAGCGCCGTCCCGGCCGCCACCCCGAACTCGGCGGAGATCGCGGCGGCCAGCTGGACCGCCCGGAAGGAGTCCCCGCCGAGCGCGAAGAACTCCTCCTCGACCGCCCGGACCGGGCGCCCCAGGACCTTGCGCCAGAGGGCGGCGAGCGCCAGCTCGACGGCGGTCGCGGGCGCGGTACCGCCGTCGGCGCCGCCGCCCGGCGCCTGGTCCTGCTCGAAGCGGGCCCGCAGCTCGTGCTTGACCACCTTGCCGCTGGGATTGCGCGGCAGGTCGTCGGTCACCAGGATCCGCACCGGCAGCTCCGGGCGGGCCAGCCGGGCGCTCAGGAACAGCCGCAGCGCGTCCAGGTCCAGCCCGTCGGCCGCCGGGACGACCGCCGCCACCGGGACGCTGCCCATCACCGGGTGCGGCACGCCGAGCGCCGCCGCGTCCGCGACCTGCGGGTGCTCGTGCAGCACCTCCTCGATCCGCAGCGTGGAGACCTTCAGCGCACCGGACTTGATGAGGTCGCCCTCCCGGTCCACCAGGTGCAGGAAGCCGTCCTGGTCGAGTCGCCCGAGGTCGCCCATCCGCACCCAGCCGTCCCGGAACACGGCGCCGCCGCGTTCCTCGTCGCCGACGTACCCGCGGGCCGGACCGGGCTGGCGCAGCCAGACCTCGCCGGTGCCGCCGGGCTCGACGGGTACGCCGTCGGCGCCCAGGATCCGCAGGTCGCCCGGGTCGGCCGGGCGGCCCACCGAACCGGGCCGCCGGGTGTCCACGATCGCGGAGATCTGGGCGGGGGACGCCTCGGCCGAGGTGTAGGTGTTGACCAGGGTCGCCTTGGGCAGCGCCGCCGCCAGTCCGGCCGCGACCGCCCCCGGCAGGGCGGCGGCCGAGCAGCTCACCAGCAGCACGCTGGTCAGGTCGCGCTGCTCGGCGATCCGCGAGTTCAGCAGCTCGACGGCCATCGACGGCACCAGGAAGACGGTGCCCGCCCGGTACTCCTCCACCACCCGGCCGAACTCCGCCGCCTCGAAGCGCGGCAGGCAGATGGTGGCGGGCTGCGCGGTGAGCGCGTTCACCAGCACCACCTGGGCGGCGTTGGTGCCGATCGGGAAGGCGTGCACGGCGTACCGGGAGTGCGCGTAGGGGCGCGGGCGGGGGTCGCGCACCAGCCCGGCGGTCAGGCTGGCGTGGGCGGCGCGGACGCCCTTGGGCGCGCCGGTGGTGCCCGAGGTGCCGATCACCTGGGCGAGGTCCCCTGGCGCCGGCCGGTGCGGCGGCTCGCTGTCGGCCGACCCCTCGGCCTCCAGCCGGTCCAGCGGGAGGGCGACGCCCGGCGGGAGGACGAGGCCCGGCGTCAAGGAGGGCTGCGACGGGAGGCCGACCGGCGCCGTCGCGCGGCCGTCGCCGGTTATCGCCCAGCGCGCCCCGGCGGCCTCCACCAGCCGGGCGGTGTCCGCCGCCGACAGGTCCTCGCGGACCACCAGGGCCGCCGCGCCCGCGTAGTGGGCGGCCAGGAACGCCACGGCGTACTCCTCCCACTCCCGGTTGGTGAAGAGCAGCGCGATCCGGTCACCAGGCCGTACCCCCGCCGCGGCCAGGGCGTGCGCGGCCCGGACGGCCCGTTCGCGCCACCGCCCGTAGCCGAGGCCGCCGCCGCCCGCCGTCAGCAGGGCGACCCGGTCGGGGTGCAGGCCCGCCCGGTGGTCCAGCAGGTCGGGGAGGGTGAGCGGGCCCGGGGCGTTCGGGGCGGTGCTCGGGTTGCTCCGGGGGCTGCGCGGCGTGCTCGGGGAGCCGCTCGGGGTGCTCTGGGCGCTGATGACGACTCCCGTGGTGGCCTGCGAAGGCGGTGGACGCGACCGCGGGCCCGCCCTGGTCGCCGACGTGGTCCAGACCGTAGCGGAGCCGTGAAGCCGTGCGCCACACCTCCCCACATCTCGTCAGGGATCTTCACCGGACTGTTGGTTGGCTCCCGCCCGCTGGGCCGAACAGGTGGCCCCCGGCACGCCGCCGACCGCCCGCGGGCCCGGCTCGGGCACGATCGTTTAGCCCAGCTGTGGCGGCCCTTAAGAATTCCTCGATGGACCGCACCCGCCCCCACCAGGCAGATTGCTCCATGTCCGGTGCGAGGCAGGCCGCAGCAGCCGCCCCGCCGGGCCCCGCAGGCCTGCCCACACCAGGCCGCCCCACCATGCGTCAGGAGCCGCCGCAGTGAAGGCACTCGTCAAGCAGCACGCCGAGCCCGGGCTCTGGCTGATGGACGTCCCGAAGCCTGTCATCGGCCCCGGCGACGTGCTGATCAAGGTGCTGCGCACCGGTATCTGCGGCACCGACCTGCACATCCGCAACTGGGACGGCTGGGCGCAGCAGACCATCACGACCCCGCTGGTGCTCGGCCACGAGTTCGTCGGCGAGGTCGCCGAGATCGGCGCGGCCGTCGCGGACATCGCGGTCGGCGACCTGGTGAGCGGCGAGGGCCACCTGGTCTGCGGCAAGTGCCGCAACTGCCTGGCCGGCCGCCGCCACCTCTGCCGCAACACCATCGGCCTGGGCGTCGGCCGGGACGGCGCGTTCGCCGAGTACGTCGCGCTGCCCGCCTCCAACGTCTGGGTGCACCGGGTGCCGGTCGACCTCGACGTCGCGGCGATCTTCGACCCCTTCGGCAACGCCGTGCACACCGCGCTGTCCTTCCCGCTGGTCGGCGAGGACGTGCTGATCACCGGCGCGGGCCCGATCGGCATCATGGCCGCCGCCGTCGCCAAGCACGCCGGCGCGCGCAACGTGATGATCACGGACGTCTCCCCGTACCGGCTCGACCTGGCCCGCGAGGTCGGCGTCTCGCTGGCCCTGAACGTCGCGGAGCACACCATCGAGGAGGGCCAGCAGAAGCTCGGCCTGCGCGAGGGCTTCGACGTCGGCCTGGAGATGTCCGGCCGCCCCGAGGCGCTCCAGTCGATGATCGCCAACATGACGCACGGCGGGAAGATCGCCATGCTGGGCCTGCCCGCCGAGCAGTTCCCGGTCGACTGGGCCTCCGTCGTCACCTCGATGATCACCATCAAGGGCATCTACGGCCGGGAGATGTTCGAGACCTGGTACGCGATGTCCGTCCTGCTGGAGGGCGGCCTCGACCTGAGCCCCGTCATCACCGGCCGGTACGCCGCCACCGACTTCGAGGCCGCCTTCGACGAGGCGGCGAGCGGCCGCTGCGGCAAGATCATTCTCGACTGGACCGTCTGAGCCTCCCCGACTCGCTGACTAGGAGCCACCGTGTTCGACAACGTGCGCGACGACCTCTCCGCCACCCTCGACGAGATCCGTGAGGCCGGCCTCTTCAAGCCCGAGCGGGTGATCGGCAGCCCGCAGAGCGCCGCCGTCACCGTCACCGGCGGCGGGCGGCCCGGCGAGGTGCTGAACTTCTGCGCCAACAACTACCTCGGCCTGGCCGACCACCCCGAGGTCATCGGCGCCGCGAAGGACGCGCTGGACCGCTGGGGCTACGGCATGGCCTCGGTGCGCTTCATCTGCGGCACCCAGGACGTCCACAAGGAGCTGGAGAACCGCCTCTCGGCGTTCCTCGGCCAGGAGGACACCATCCTGTACTCCTCCTGCTTCGACGCCAACGGCGGCGTCTTCGAGACCCTGCTCGACGAGCGCGACGCCGTCATCTCGGACGCCCTCAACCACGCGAGCATCATCGACGGCATCCGGCTCTGCAAGGCCCGCCGCCACCGCTACGCCAACCGCGACCTGGCCGACCTGGAGCAGCAGCTCAAGGAGACCGCCGACGCGCGCCGCCGCCTGATCGTCACCGACGGCGTGTTCTCCATGGACGGCTACGTCGCCCCGCTGCGCGAGATCTGCGACCTGGCCGAGCGCTACGACGCCATGGTCATGGTCGACGACTCGCACGCGGTCGGCTTCGTCGGCCCGAACGGGCGCGGCACCCCCGAGCTGCACGGCGTGCTGGACCGCGTCGACATCATCACCGGCACCCTCGGCAAGGCCCTCGGCGGTGCGTCCGGCGGCTACGTCGCGGCCCGCCGCGAGATCGTCGCCCTGCTGCGCCAGCGCTCGCGCCCGTACCTGTTCTCCAACTCGCTCGCCCCGGTGATCGCCGCCGCCTCGCTGAAGGTGCTCGACCTGGTCGAGAGCTCGACGGAGCTGCGCGAGCGGCTCGCCGCGAACACCGCGCTCTTCCGCTCGAAGATGACCGAGGCCGGCTTCGAGATCCTGCCCGGCGACCACCCGATCGCCCCGGTGATGATCGGCGACGCGGCCAAGGCGGCCCGCCTCGCGGAGCTGCTGCTGGAGCGCGGGGTGTACGTGATCGGGTTCTCGTTCCCGGTCGTCCCGCACGGCCAGGCCCGGATCCGGGTGCAGCTGTCCGCCGCGCACTCCACCGAGGACGTCGAGCGCGTCGTCGCCGCCTTCATCGACGCCCGGGCGGCCCTGGGGGAGTGACTCCCCGCCGGCCGCCCTGCCGCTGACCGGGCGGGCCACGGGCACCCAGGCCGCTGTGCGGCGCAGGCCGGACCGGCCCGCCTGCGCCGCACGGCACCCAGACCATCTGCCCCACCCTCCCGCCCGGGAGTGGGAAGTCGGCCCGGCCGACCTCCCACTCCCGTACGCGGAACCGCCGCCCGGCTGACCGCTGCCACCGGGCGCGGGCCCGGCCACCCGCCCGACGCTGGCAGAATTGGCCTGTGATCGACGCAAGACGGCTGCGGACCCTGCGGGCGGTGGCGGACCACCGCACCGTGACCGCCGCGGCGGCCGCCCTCTACCTGACCCCCTCCGCGGTCTCCCAGCAGCTGACCGCCCTGGAGCAGGAGACCGGCCACCACCTGCTCGCCCGTGAGGGCCGGGGCGTGCGGCTCACCGCCGCCGGGGAGATCCTGCTCGGCCACGCCGACGCCGTCCTCGCCCAGCTGGAACGGGCCGAGGCCGACCTCGCCGCGTACAGCGCCGGCGTCGCCGGGGAGGTCACCGTCGCCTCCTTCGCCACCGGCATCGGGCTGGTCCTCGCCCCTGCCATCGGCACCCTCGCCACCCGCGCGCCCGGCGTCCGCCTCAAGGTGCTGGACGCCGAGGGCGACGCGAGCCTGCCGATGGTCCTGGACGGCCGGGCCGATCTGGCCGTCGCCGTCGAGTACCGGGGCGCCCCGCGGGCGGACGACGCCCGGCTGACCAGGGTCCCGCTGTACGCAGAGCCCTTCGAGGCGGTGCTGCCGCTCGGCCACCCGCTGGCCGCCGGACAGGGCCCGATCGCCGTCGCCGACCTCGCCGACGAGCCGTGGATCGGTCCCTACCCGGGCAACCCGTGCCATGACGTGGTGCTGCTGGCCTGCGAGCACGCCGGCTTCCAGCCGCGCCTGGTGCACTCCTCGGACGACTTCCGCGCCGTCGTCGCGCTCGCCTCGGCGGGCGCCGGGGTCGCCCTGGTGCCGCGTTCCGCGCTGCGCGGGGTGGACCTCGGGCAGGTCGCGGTCCGCCCGGTGGACAGCGCCCTGGCCACCCGGCGGGTCTTCGCGGCCGTCCGGGCCGGCGCGGACGGGCACCCGCTGATCCGTCCGGTGCTGGACGCCCTGGCCGAGGCGGCGGCGGCCTCCGCCTGAGGCCCGCGCCCCGGCCGGGGCCCGCCGCGCCCGCCGACCGGATGGACCGGACAGGCCGGACAGGCCGATCGGACCACCCGGCCGACGAGGACGGTGCGCGGCTACGGGGCGGGGGTGCCGACCGGGATGGGCGGACCGGTGAGGGGGGTGCCGGTCTCGGAGTAGGGCCAGCCGTTCGGCACACAGCCGTGCAGACCCTTGATCTGCTGCATCATCACCGGTGCCGGCAGGCCGGGCCCGGGGCAGTCGACGTGGCCGAGTCCGATGACGTGCCCGACCTCGTGGTTGACGGCGAGCGCGTGGTAGAGCTCGGGCTGGCCGGTGTAGAACTCCGTCAGCTCGTTCCAGCGCTTGACGTTGATGACCACCTGGTGGCCCACTCCGCAGTTCACCCAGCCGCCGGTGTCCAGCCCGTACTGGCCGCATATCCGGTCGGTCGTCTCCGGGGTGGCCAGGTAGACGGTGAAGTCCACCGGGTCGGCGGGCATGCGCTGGAAGGAGCGGGTGCCGTCCCCGGTCCAGCCGCGCCGACCGTTGCCGAGGACGGCGTCGACCTCGGCGGCGAACTGGGCGGGGCTCTCCTTGAGCCCGTTCTCGGCCCGCACCTTGTAGCGGTAGAGCTGCTCCCCGGTGCCGAAGCGCGGGGAGCCGCCGGCGGCGGTGGTGAACTCCATCGGCTTCGGTCCGGTGGCGGCCGTGCTCCACGGGTGCCACCACAGCAGGCCGGCGGTCACGGCGCCGGTCACCGCCAGGGCGAGCGCTCCTTGCCAGGCCCTGCGCCGGGATCCGCTGAGGGCCCTCACCGGCCGCTCCCGGTAGCGGGGTGACCGTACGGCGGGCGGGCCGGCCGCCGGAGAGCGGGGGGTGGCAGGAGCCTCGGCAGGGCGGTGGCGATCGGTCGGGTTCGGTCTGGGGCATGGCTGGACATGGTGGCGCTATGACTCCTGTACGGGGAAGGGAACGAGTGTACGGCTACGTAGGAAGGGACGAGCCGGACGGTGCGGATGGTTCGATCCCTCGCACCGATGGGTCGAATCCGGCCCTTCCGGACCGCCGGCTCGCCCCCATCGCCCCCATGGCCCTCGGCGCCCTGGGCAGGGCCGGGCGGATCGCCACCTTCACGATCAACTTAGGTAAGGCTATCTTTAGTGTACGTGCCGTCGAGGGGGCCGCCGATGGCAGGCCGGCCCGGCGGCAAGATGCTGACGATGCGTCAGAACGCGGGGGAGGCTGCCACGATGTCGGATCAGTTCGATGGATTGCGCATGGCCGTGCCGGGATCGCCGTCGGGCCGGCGCACTGCCCGCACCCCGCCGACCGGGGGCGCCGGCCCCGCGCTCGGGCCGGGTGGCGCCGACACCGACGCCCCGGGCCCGCCCGCCCCCGGACTGCTGGTGCTGAGCAGCTTCCTGATGGCACGCACCGGACGGTCCGCCCGGCGGCTGCTCGCGGGCAGGGCCGCGCAGCACGGTTTCAAGCTCTGGCATGTGATGGTCCTTTGCGCCCTGCAGGACGTGCCCAGCCTCTTCAAGGCCGAGCTGGCCGAGCGGCTCGAACTCACCTCCTCCGACGTGGCCAGGGTGGTCGACGACCTGATGGCCGCCGGCCACGTCACCTGCGACCGCGCCGAGGAGGACCGCCGCCGCGTGATGGTCCGGCTCACCCCGCCCGGCCGGGCGGCCGCGGCCCTGGTCAACAGCGACCTGTCGGCCGCCGACGACGAAGTCCTCGCCCCGCTGTCGGTGGCCGACCGGAGGCGGCTGGAACACATCCTGGCCCGGCTCTTCGCGCATCTGAACGAGGGTCGGGACACCGCACGCCCCACCCGCCGCCCGGTCCTGCCGGGCGCCTGAGCACCGCGCACGGGCGCCGCCGGTGCCGGCGGCGGGAACGGCTTCGCGGGGCACGCCGCGCGCAGCCGGGCGCCTGAGCACAGCGCGTTCGGCGGCCTTCCGGTGCTGCCGCGCCGGGCTGGTGGTGCGCGTGGCGTTCCCGCTGCGCTGCGCCCGGTGCGGGGCGAATAGGGTGGGTACGGTCGATGATCACCTGTGCCCGTAGGAGAACCGATGAGTCCGATCCCTGCCTCCGATGCCCCGCTGCCGGTCGGGGTGATCGGCCTCGGCGACATCGCCCAGAAGGCGTACCTGCCGGTTCTGGCGGCACTGCCGGGCCTCGACCTGCGGCTGATGACCCGGGACCGGGCCAAGCTCGACCGGATCGGCGAGACCCACCGCGTCGATCCGGGCAAGCGGTTCACCGACCTCGGTGAGCTGATCGGCAGCGGGATCCGGGCCGCGTTCGTCCACGCGGCCACCGACCAGCACGTTCCGATCACGGAGCAGCTGCTCACCGCCGGCGTCGACGTCTACGTCGACAAGCCGCTCGACTACACCCTGGACGGGTCCCGCCGCCTGGTCTACCTGGCCGACCGTACGGGCCGTTCGCTGATGGTGGGCTTCAACCGCCGCCACTCGCCCGGCTACGTGCAGGCGAAGGAGCGGCCGCGGGATCTGATCGTGCTGCAGAAGAACCGCGAGGGCCTCCCGGAGGCCCCCAGGTCGATGGTGTTCGACGACTTCATCCACGTGGTGGACACCCTGCGCTTCCTGGTCCCCGGCGAGGTCGAGCACGTGGATGTCCGTTCCCGGGTGCGCGACGGCCTGGTGGAGCACCTCGTCCTCACCCTGGCGGGCGAGGGCTTCACGGCGCTGGGCATCATGAACCGGGTCTCCGGCTCGACCGAGGAGATCCTCCAGGTCTCCGGCGGCGACTCCAAGCGCGAGGTCCACAACCTCGCCGAGGTGATCGACCACCGGGGCCAGCCGACCATCCGCCGCCGCGGCGACTGGGTCCCGGTGGCCCGCCAACGCGGCATCGAGCAGGTCGTCCTGGCCTTCCTCGACGCCGTCCGCACCGGTAGGACCCTCGACGCCCACGACGCCCTGCGCACCCACGAACTCTGCGAGCAGATCGTCCAGCGCCTGGAGTCCTGACCGACGGCCAGGCACCCAGACCACGCCGCCACCCCGCACCCGCGGGGCGGCGGCGCGGCCGTCGACGGGGCAGGTCCGCGGTCGACGCGGTGACCGGGGGGGCCGAAGCCCGATCATCCTGGAGGCGGTGGAGCCGACCCGGGTGCCCGGACTGGACTGACCGGGCCGGGCACCCGGGCCCTACGGCGCGTCCGCGGGGTCGGCCGCGCTGACCGGGACGTCCGGGTGCCTGAACCAGGAGCCCTGCACCGCCCACTGGACGAGCATCAGCACGACGCCGAGGAGCAGCGCGCCGATCCCGATCACGGTCACGCCGCCGGTCTCGCCGAAGATCGGCAGGTCGATGGAGGTGGAGCCGTAGTCGGGGTCGGCGTAGACGTCGAAGGCGCCGTAGCAGAAGAAGTACAGCAGCATCAGGCCGCCGAGCAGCGGTGCGAGGCCCTTGAAGACGAAGTCGCGGACGCTGCGGGTCAGCACCTTGCGGTAGTACCAGACGCAGGCGAAGCCGGTCAGGCCGTAGTAGAAGGCGATGGCCAGGCCCACCGAGGCGATCGAGTCGGCGAGCACGTTGCCGCTGATCGCGGTGAGCAGCACGTAGAAGGCGATGGAGGCCAGCCCCATCGCGACCGTCGACCAGGTCGGGGTGCGGTGCCGGGGGTGCACCCGGGCGAACTGGGTCGGGATGGCCTTGTGCGCGGCCATCGAGAAGGTGGTCCGGGCGGTCGGCAGGATGGTGGTCTGGGTGGAGGCCGCGGAGGAGGTCAGCACCATGAAGATCAGCAGTTTGGTCAGGAACCAGCCCAGTCCGGTACTGCCGAAGACGGCGCCGCCCAGGGCGGACAGCACGTCCCCGGAGTTCTCCTCGTTGCCGAGCCCGATCCCCTCGGTGCCGATGCCCGCGAAGGCCTGCGAGGAGACGGTGACCAGCGCGTAGATGAGCAGCAGCAGGACGGTGGAGATGACGGCCGCGCGGCCGGGGGTGCGGGCCGCGTCCGCGGTCTCCTCGTTGACCGAGACCGCGGTGTCCCAGCCCCAGTAGATGAAGACGGCGGCCAGGACGCCGGCGGTGAACGCGGTGCTGGAGGCGATCTCGAACGGGTTGAACCACGAGGCGGAGACGTGGATCGCGGTGTCGGGCGGGTGGTCGCCGTAGACCTTGACCAGCGCGGTCACCGACAGCAGCATCAGCACCACGACCTCGACGCAGAGCAGCCAGCGCTGCAGGGCGGCCGAGATCTCGATGCCGACGTAGCAGATCGCGGTCATCACGATGATCCACAGCACGCCGGCCACGGTGGTCCACGCGGTGCTCTCGGCGAGGCCGTCGAAGCCGAACAGCCGGAAGCCGTACACGCCGGCGATCTGCGCCAGGTTGGCCATCACGATGATGTCGGCGACCACGATGCCCCAGCCGCCCAGCCAGCCGGTGCGCGGGCCGAACGCGCGGGCGCCCCAGGTGAAGGTGGTGCCGCAGTCCGGGTCGGAGGCGTTGAGCTCCTTGTAGGCGTAGGCGATCAGCAGCATCGGGATGAACGCCAGGACGGTGATGATCGGGGCCTGTAGGCCCACGCCGGCCACGATGATGCCGAGGGTGGCGGCCAGGCTGTAGGCGGGGGCGGTAGAGGCCAGGCCGATGGCGACCGAGGAGACCAGGCCGAGGGCACCGGTCTTCAGACCTTTTTCACCAGCCCTGGAGCTGACCACGGTGGGTGCGGAGGGCGGAGGCGGCGTGTGGCGTCCAGGAGGGCCACTCATCGTTCCCACCTCCTCATCTTGTGCACGGAGGTACGGACGGGGCCGGACCTCAGCGTAAGCCCGGGGCCGGACCATCTCAGCGTACGCCCGGGGCCCGTGGGTTTCCTGGGGGGTGGGAGAGCGGCGAGCGGGGGTGGGCACAGCGCAGGGCGCAGAACCGGGCCGGGGGGGGGCCCCCCCCCGGGGGGGGCCCCCCCCCCCGGGGGCCCCCGCGCCCCCCCCCCCGGCCCCGGCGGGCGGATGAGATGCCCAACCCCCCGGCAGGCGGTCCGGCCACACCCACA
>NZ_JBICZP010000005.1:209605-476924 GCF_043202015.1 Kitasatospora sp. NPDC048239
CGGGGGGGGGGGGGGGGGGGGGGGGGGGGGGGGGGGGGGGGGGGGGGGGGGGGGGCCCCCCCCGCGGGGCCCCCCCCCGGGGGGGGGGCCCCCCCCCCCCCCGGCCCCCCCCCCCCCGGCCGGTGCGCCGTCGATCAGGCGGCGATGCCGCAGTACTGCTGCTGCTTGCCGATCGCGCGGTACATGCAGTCGGCCGTCTCCACCAGCCGCAGCACGGCCTCGCGGTTGCGGCTGGTCTCACGCCCGATCACCTCGTCGGGCGGGTAGAAGCCGCTGCTGCCGTTGGGGCCGGGGTACATCTCGAAGGTGTAGGCGAACACCCGGTGCGCGCCCCACAGCCAGTCGTCGATCGCGCCGTCGGTGATGTACAGGTCGCTGGACTGCTCGGGGGTGTAGCCGTTGGTGCCGGCCATGGTCCGGCCGAAGGTCGCGAAGGTGTTGTACTCGTCGGCGGTCATCCCGGTGGCGGTGTTGGCGGTGGTCCAGCCGAACGGCCAGAGCACCAGCTGACTGTAGGTGTGGAAGTCGATGGCGGCGGTGATCTGCTGCTTGCCGCCGACCACGCGGGTGCGGACGAAGTCGGCGACCACCTTGGTCTCCTTGGCGGACTCGGGGGCGCCGCCGCGGTAGGTCTCGCTGGACGTGGAGCCGGAGGAGCCGCCGCAGCAGCCCCACTTGTAGTCCCAGTTGCGGTTCAGGTCGGTGCCGGTGCTGCCGCCGCTGTTGGGCTGGCGGTCCTTGCGCCAGCTGCGGTAGCGGCCGGTGGCGATGTCGTACTCCCCGCCGTCCGGGTTGAGGTCGGGGATCACCCAGATCTCGCGGCTGTTGACGGCGTTGGCGATCCGGCTGTCGGTGGCGTACTTGTCGCCGAACTCGTGCAGCAGGTAGAGGGCCATCTCGACGGTCAGGTGCTCACGGGCGTGCTGGTGGGCGGTGAACAGCACCTCGGGTTCGTTCTCGTCGGTGCCGACGTTGTCGCTGATCTTGACGGCGACGATCGGCCGGCCCTCGTAGGAGGTGCCGATGACGCGCTTGCTCATGATGTCGGGGTGCGCCGCGACGACGGCGTCGATGTCGGCGGTGGCCTCGGCGTAGTTGTGGTACCCGGAGTCGGCGCTCGGGAAGTCGTACACCGCTGCGCCGAGTGACTCCCCGCCGGCTCCCGTGGTGGCGCCCTGGACCGGCAGCGGCGTGGGGAGCCAGCCGAGGGCGCGCAGCCGGGCGAGCTCGGCGGGGGTGGCGGTGACCACCACCGAGTCGGTCCGGACGGCGTCCACGGAGGCGCCGGTGGCGGCGACGGCGGTGCGTTCGGCGACGGTGCGGGGGCCGTCGAGGAGGTACTGCCGGGCGGTGTCGGCCGTGGCGGCCGTGTCGGCGGTGGCCGGGTGCGCGGAGACCTGGGTGGTGAGCGGGGAGGCGAGTGCGAGGGCCAGCAGGATCGCGGTGACCGCGGCAGGCCGCCCTCGGCGGGGCAGTCGCATGACTGTCCTCCTGTGGGGGGTCCGTAGGGACGGAACAGGGGAGGAACTGAGGCGCGCGCCAGCATGATGGTCCGTCAGTGTCATGGATTCGTCAATGCGCCCGGCAGGCTCTTCCCGTGGCCCCGGCCCCGAGGTTCTGCCGCCTGGTCGCACGACGTCCGAGGCTGCGCCCGGCGCCCGGGGGCGCCCAGGCCGGCGCCGGATTCCGCGAGGCGGCCGCGAGGCGACCGCGCGGTGGTCGTGCGGCGGTCGGGGGCTCGGGGCGGGGGCGGATGGGCGTCGGATCGATGCGAGGTAGCGCAACGTGGATGTGGCATGTACGCTGCGTGTCGCTGGGAGAACATTATGCGGGCCTGGTCGCTACTCCGTGGGGGAAGTCACGTCCAGGCCCGGCCGCCAGCCAGGGGCCCGGTTGCGCTCGTGGGGGAGCTTCAGCCGGGCCCATCGGCGGGTACTGAGGGTATGCCCGGTCTGACGCCGTTTCAGTCATGACAACTGCTCAAGAAAAGGGCGGACCCGGTCGCGTTCTTCCGGTGACGGTCTTTCGGGCGGGTCTGCGGGTGCGACGACGGCGGCCCCGCCGGGTCGACGGGGCCGCCTGTGGTCTGCGTGTTCCGTCCGCCGGGCCGGCCCGACGCCCGGCGTTGTGAGGCGCCGTCAGGTGCTGTCAGGCGCTTCGCCGGGGTGCCGGATCGGTGGGTCGGCGAGCGGGTCGGGCAGGTCGGGCGGGTCGAGCGGATCAGCAGGTCACCGGGACATCGGTGGTGATCGGGGTGGTGTACCGGCCGAAGGACGAGACCGAGAACGAGGCGTGCGCGGTCGAACCGCACGCCACCGCGCCGCCCACGGCGCCGACCTCCACCGGCTGGCTCTGGAAGGTGACGGTCCGCTGCAGCGTCCCCAGCGCGGCGTCGGCGCCGGCGTCGGCGGTCAGGACCACGCTGAGCTGCTGCTGCTGGGGGAACGGGCTGCCGGGGCTCGGCGGGCCGGCCAGGCCGATGTGGCCGGTGAACTGGACGGTGCCCCCGCTCACCGTGGTGCACAGCTTGGTCGCCAGACCGACCTGCAGGCGGTAGGTGCAGGTGGTCGTGGGGGTGTCGGACGGGTCGGAGGCCGTGGCTGCGCCGGCGGGGCCCGCGACGATCAGGGCCGTTCCGAGGGTGCCGAGGGCGGCGGCCGTCGTCAGCATCCTGTGGATCATGAGGTCCTCTTTCTGGGTGTGCGAAGGCCGCCTGGATCCTCCAGGAGGCCATTGCAATGTGATATTGCACTAGGGACTGTAGCTGAGTCACCGTCAGATGGAAAACCGGGGCGATGAGTTGGCGCGGGACCGGGGCGTGGCCAACCGGAGCCGATGGGGCGGGACGGGGGGACGGGGTCGCGTGTGCGGGTTGTGGTCAGTCCGAGGGACTTGCCCGCGGGGATGGCCCCGATGGTGGGTCGCTGGCTGCGCGGCCCACCATCGGGGCGTTCCGGCGGCTCAGTAGAGGACTGCGGAGAGCCGCGCGGGGCCGGTCTCGGTGGCGGTGTCGCAGAAGTAGGCGATGGCCTGGTGGCTGTTCACATACGCCTGGTCGGCTGCGTGGCAGGCGGCGGGTCGGGTGGATGCCGATGTAGGTGTAGGTGGACGCCTGGGCGGCCGGGGCGGCGATCAGGGCGCCGCCGGCCACGAGCCCGGCCATGGCCGCGGCCGCGGCGGAGAATGCCTTGCGAAGCGACGTGGGTGGTCTTGACACCCGTCCTTGAGGGCGGCCCTGGCCTCGGGGGAGTCCAGGGCCGGCCGGGTGGTGGAGAGGGCGCCGAGGTGGGTCGAGGAAGGAGTCGGCGATCATCTGCCACTCGGTGGTGGCCGTCATACCGGCGTGGGAGTACGAACGGACCTGCCTGCCGATCCGGTCCACGAAGTCCGCGCCGACGCCCCGCGCCCGTCCCCGCCCCCGCCGTCGGCCGACGGCGGGGGCGTCAGGGGCAGGGTCAGGGCTTCGGCCAGGCGTCGGTGTAGTAGCCGAACAGGTCGGCGATGACGTCGGTGCTGCCGACGTGGTTGTAGATGTCGACGCTGCCGTTCGCGTCGACGGGGGTGGTGACGTGGTTGGGCACGGTCTGGCCGGCCAGCAGGTTGAGGTTGCTGGTGCCGGGACGCGCGGCCCCGTGGGCGTGGACGGTGAGGTAGCTGTCCTCGGTGGTGTTGGTGGACGTCACGTTGAGGACGGCCGCCCGGGCGCCGGCGGGGATGCCGGTGACGGTGGTGGTGCTGTCCGGGCCGGGCTTGGCGAACGGGGTGGTGCGGGTGTCGGTCAGACGCACGGGCACGGTGGGCGTGTACTTGGCCTTCCCGTTGGGGGAGTAGTACCCGAAGACGTCGAGGATCACGTGGGTGGAACCGTTGTGGTTGTACACGTTGACGGTGCCGTCCGGGCCGACCGGGACGACGACCTGGTTGGACTTGTCCTTGCCGGGCTCCGGGTTCAGGTTGGAGCTGACCGGCTTGGTCCCGCCGCCCGCGTACACCTTCAGGTGGGTGTCCACGGCGGTCTCGGTACTGGTCAGGTTGAGCACCACGGAGGTCGCGTCCGCCGGGACGCCGCCGACGCCCGCGACCTTCACCGCACGGGTCTCGCCCGACCCGAGCTTGCCGCTGTCGCGGGTGTCCACCAGTCGGCTCGGCGGCAGCGGGGTGAAGAGGTGGCCGCCGTTGGGCCGGTAGAAGCCGACGACGTCGACGATGACCTCGGCGCGGCCGGCGTTGAGCAGGGTACTGATCCGCTTGGCGTCGCCGATCGGCACGGTGACCAGGTTGGACGAGGTGCGGCCGGCGGCCACGTTCACGTTCGAGGTGATCGGGCGGGCCTGGCCGGTCGGCCAGACGGTGAGGTGGGTGTCCTCGGTGGCGCCGGTGACGGTCACGTTCAGGACGACCGTGGTGACGTTCCCCGGCACGCCGTTCGCCCCGGGCGCGGTGCCGGTCGGGAGCGTGAACGGCACCTCGCGCCCGCCCGCGAGGTCCAGGTTCGGGTCCTCCCGGGTGTCGGCGAGCCGGTACGGCTCCGTGCGCAGGAACCCGGTCGGGGCGTACGCGGCCCGGAAGGGGTAGGCGGCGGTGCTGGTGCGGCCGGCGGTGTCGGTGACGGTCACCGTGACGGTGTAGTCGCCCGGCGAGGCGTACCCGTGGACGGTCGCGTCCAGGGTGTTCCGGGTGACGGCGGGGGAGCCGTCGCCGTAGTCCACCACGACGGTGGAGACCGGCCACGGAGAGGAGGTCGCCGACGGGTCGAGCTTCACACCCAGCGGCGGGGCGTCGGCCGTGTCGAACTGGTCCGGGACGACCTGCTGGACGGTGGCGCGGGCGGTCAGCGGCCCGGGGGTCGTGCTCTGCACCTGCACCGCGTACCGGCCGGTGAACGGCTGGCCGCCGCCGGTGTCCACGGTGACGTTCGCGTAGAAGGTGCCCGCCTTGGCGTAGGTGTGCTTGACGACACGGGAACCGGACGTGACCTGCGGGGTGCCGTCGCCGAAGTCGTAGCGGTAGGACATCACCGAGGTCGGCCAGTGCGCCGAATCGGAGCCGGTGGTCGCCGTCATCGTGATCTCGGTGCCGTACGGGGCCTGCTGGTGGTCGACCGTCAGCTGGGCCACCGATATCGGCTCCTGGCGCTCGCTCGCCCCACGGTCGTGGTAGCCCAGACCGGTGCCGAGGTTGGGCCGCCACGGGTCGTCGGCCGGATGCGCGGCCGGCACGAAGCCCGGCGCGGTCTCGTCGGCGGAGTCGACGACCTCGCTGTTCGCCGCGTTGCCGGGCACCCAGCGCGCCACCACGTAGTCGTGCTCGCCCGCCCGGCCGTCCGTCGCGGCCGCCAGTGACTCGGGCGTCTCGTGCCGGGTACCGGCCCAGAGGTACGGCGTACCGTTGCTGAAGTTCGTCCAGTACGGCGCGACGGTGTTCGAGCCAGCCCGGGTGTCCTTCGCCGAGAGGGTGGAAACCACGATCTCCGCGCCCGCGGGGTTGGGGCAGGAGTACGGCGCGGCGGGCGAGAAGTGGTTGACCACCACGTTGTTGAAGATGTTCGAACCCGAGGAGTCGCCGGCCAGCTCAATGCCGGTGGTGCAGCCGTCGGTCACCGTGTTGTTGGTGAGGGTCGTGCCGGGGGAGTCGGTGACCTTGATCCCCGAGGCCTCGGTGCGCACCACGGTGACCCGGCTGGAGCCGGTGATCTGCACCTCCCGTGCGTCCATCGACTCCACGACGACGTCGTGCACACCGGACAGCCGCACATCGCCGCCGACCGCGGTGCCGGCTGCGCCCCGGATGGTGAGGGGCCGGCCGGGCTCGCCCGACTTCGTGATCACGGTGTCGGAGCCGAACGCGCTTCGGGCCACCTCGACGGTCTGACCCGGCAGGGCCGCCGCGGTGGCCGCGTTGACGGAGCAGAACGGCTTCGCGGCCGTGCCCGTCCCGGAGTCCGAGCACGCCGGGTCCCAGCCGTCGACCCGCAACACCCCGCTCGCCTCGTCGGTGGGGCCGGTGGTGGAGGCGGAAGCCGTGGTGGCGGTGGGGAGGCCGCCGAGCACGGTGACGAGGCCTGCGGCGAGCAGGCCCTTGGCACGATGGGGACGCACGGTGCGGTCCTTCGGGGGTGGGGACGGGGGGTCGACCCGGCGGGCGGGGGCCGGGTCGGGGCGGGTCGGCCCGCCAGGAGCGCGGGCACAATGATTATCACGAGGCCTTCCGACGGCTGTGACCGCCCCCCACCTGCGGTGACGCGCCTGCGGGGCGGGGCCGGTCGGTCCGGCCCCGGCGGGCCGCTCGGCTCGAAGAACCACCGGCCGGCCACCCGCTACGACGTGGGCAAAACCGTCCGACGCCCCGAGAGCATCACCGAACGCGACCGGGCCAGACCCTAGGGCTTGAGCACAAGCTCAGGCCCGGGCGCGCAGGGCACGGCTGTGCTCAGGCCCAGGGCAGCGCGGCGCGGGTGCGCCAGTAGGCCTCGGCGGGCCCGGCGAGCGGGGCGAGCGCCGCCAGGTCCGCAGGGGAGGGGTGGAGGCCCGCGGCGGTGAGGTTGGAGGCCAGCTGCGCGGAGGTGGCCGCGCCGGAGAGCACGACGTCCGCCCAGGGCTGGGCGGCGGCCGCGGCCAGGGCCAGCGCGTCGCAGGAGGTGCCGGCCCGGTCGGCGGCGGCGCGCAGCGCGGCCGTGTCGGGACCGGTGGCGTTGCGGTCGGCGAGCCGGCCGTTGGCCATGCCCTCCTTCACCACCACCAGCCACCCCGCCGCGTGCGCCTCGGCCAGCGCCGGTCCGGCGGACGGCTCCAGCAGGTTCCAGGTGGACTGGACGGCGGCGAACAGCGGCCGGCCCGCCACCGTCACCTCCAGCGCGGCCCGGACGGTGGCGGCCTGCGCCGGGCCGCTGGTGGACAGGCCGACCCGGACGCCCTCGGCGGCCAGCTCCGCCAGCCGGGCGTGCAGCGCCGGGTCGGTCAGCGCCGGGCTGTCCGGCGTGACGGAGTGCACCAGGTACACGTGCAGCCGTGGGCCCAGCAGTGCCCTGGTCTCCTTGATCTGGCGGTCGAACACCGCCGCCGAGTGCTCCTTGACCTCGTGCACGGGCACCCCGGACGCTCGCCAGTCGGCGGTGTAGGTGTAGCCCCACTTGCTGCCGACCACCACGTCGGCCGCGCACTCCGGCCGGGCGGCGAGCCACGCGCCGAGGAACTCCTCGGCGCGGCCGTACGACCGGGCGGTGTCGAAGTACCGCACCCCCGCCGCGTAGGCGGCGTCGAGCAGGGCGTGGGTCCGCGCCCGCATCGCCTCGACGGTGCGCTCGGCCGGCAGGTCGAGGTCGCGCCCGAGCGTGATGTACCCGGGTCGCCCGACCGCGGCCGTGCCCAGGCCGAACCGCGCGAGCGTCGGGTCGGCGGCGGGTCCGGTGGCGGGTGCGGTCGGCATGGCGGAGGTCCCTTCGAGAGCTGCGGTGGGCGGCGGCCGGGGGCCCGCCCGCACCCGACCCTATCCGCCGCCTGCCCGCGGACCGCCCCTGACCTGCTCCGGCCTTCCCTGACCCGCTCCGATCCGGAGTGGCCTGCTCCGGATGCAGCCCGCCGGAGGGCGGTGGGTAGGTTGGTGGCCATCGACCGAGGAGACCCGCCGTGCCCACCCGCCCCAGCGTTCTGTTCGTGACCGATCTCGCCTACCAGGCCCGCGGCCGGCGGTACTGCGACGAGGACATCGAGCTGTCCTCCCGCCTCCGGGCGGATTTCGACATCGCCCTGTGCCACCCGCTGGAGGCGGCCGCGCTGATGGACGCCTTCGACGCCGTGGTGGTCCGCAACAGCGGTCCGGTGCTGCACTACCAGGAGCAGTACGAGGCCTTCCGCGAGCAGGCCGCGGCGCGCGGCACCCGGGTCTACAACCCGCTGTCCGGCCGGGGCGACATGGCGGGCAAGCAGTACCTGCTGGACCTGACCGCCGCCGGATACCCGGTCATCCCCACCGTCGACCGGCCCCAGGACCTCGGGCTTCTCCCCGGGACGGGCCGGTACGTGGTGAAGCCGAAGGCGGGGGCGGACTCCATCGGCCTGCGCTTCGTCGGGCAGGACGAGCTGGCCGTCCTCGCGTACGGCGACGTGCTGGTCCAGCCGCACGTCGACTTCCGCTACGAGGTGTCGTTCTACTTCGTCGACGACGCCTTCCAGTACGCCCTGCACGCGCCCGACCCGGACCGGCGCTGGGTCCTCGAACCCTACGAGCCCAGCGAGGCGGACCTCGTCTTCGCCCGCCGTTTCGTCGAGTGGAACACCCTCGACCACGGCATCCAGCGGGTGGACGCCTGCCGTAGCCGGGAGGGCGAACTCCTCCTGGTCGAGCTGGAGGACCTCAACCCCTACCTGTCGCTGGACCGCGTCCCCGAGCCGGTCCGCGACGCCTTCGTCACCGCCCTGACGGCCTCCCTCCACCGCTTCCTGGGCACCCCGAAGACTCCCTGAGCGGAACCCCGCGCTGGAGCCAGGCCCGCAGACCGGCCCGGTGGCGGACTCCACGTCCGCCGCCGGGCCGGATCGGTTCGGCGCCGAGGGGTCGGCGCCGAGGGTTCAGCACTGCGGCCGCCTGCCGTGGTTGGCTGCGTGCTTCCGGCGGCCCTTCTTCTTCCGGCGTCGCTTCGACGACATGGCCACTCCTCCCTGCTACGCCCCCCGTCCAACGTCTCACACCGGCGCCCGGCCGTCGCGCCGGCGAGGGGCGGTCCACGCCGTCCGCACGCGGCGGGCGCCATCACCGACCGTAGCCACCCCTCGGGCCGGGCGGCGGCCCCGGGCGGACCGGTCGAGGCGGGCCCGCGGCACCGGTACCCGCAGGCCGGAGGCGGTGGGGAGCTCGCGCCGGAAGTCCTGCCCGAAGGTGCCATGGAGGCTGCCCTGGGTGACCAACCGTCAGAATTCATCACATTCGGGAGATAGGATCCTGGTCCGCGCGGATCGCCGCGTGAGGTGACGAGGCAACAGAAACAGGGGTCCAGCGGCATGGTGAAGACCGGGTTTGTGCGTTCGGCGGCGGTCGCGGTGGTCGGCGCGCTGCTGGTGGCCGGCGCCGGGGCGGGGAGCGCCGCCGCCGAGCAGGTGACGGCCGCGGCGCCCACGCCGGACCGGACCGCGGTGCGTGCAGCACTGCAGAACACCCTGAACGCGGGCGCGCCGGGCGCGTTCGCCGTGATCCGGGATCACGGCAACCCCGAGCTCGGCTGGTCGCTCAGCCTCGGCAAGGCCGACCTCGACGGGACGCCGATGAACGCCGACTGGCGGTTCCGGGTCGGCAGCAACAGCAAGATGTTCGGCGCGGTGCTGGTGATGCGGCTCGTCGAGCAGGGCCGGATCGACCTGGACAAGCCGATGCGCGACTACCTTCCGGAGGGCACGCTGCCGGCCGACTGGGCGATGACCGTCCGCCAGGTCATGCAGCACCGCGCGGGGATCTACGACCACACCAACGACCTCCTCGAGCAGGCCGGCGAGGAGACCACCAGCGCCTTCGAGGCGCGTATCCGCAACAACGTCTACACGCCCCAGGAGCTGGTGGCCGGGTCGGTCCGGCACGGGGTCCAGTACACGCCGGGCACCCGGTACTCGTACTCGAACACCGACTTCGTGCTGCTGGGCATCGCGGTCGAGCACCTCACCGGCCGCCCCTACGCCGACGTGCTGCGCGACGAGGTGATCGAGCCGCTGAACCTGCGCCGGACGTCCTTCGTCGCGCCGGACAAGGGCATCACCGGCTCGCACATCACCGGCTACCTCACCAACGACGACCGCGCCAAGCCGCTGCTGGACTCCACCGAGCAGACCGCGTCCTGGCTGTGGAGCGCCGGTGCGGTCATCTCCTCCGCGGGCGACATGGACCGGTTCCTCACCGCACTGCTGGCCGGTAGCGCCGGCGGGCTCGTCACGGACGAGTCGCTGCAGCAGATGACCAGCGCGCTCCCCACGCCCACCGCGACGATCGGCTACGGGCTCGGCCTGCGCCGGATCACCCTCTCCTGCGGGACGGTCTTCGGCCACGGCGGCATCGTCCAGGGCTACCAGACCCAGAGCTTCGCCACCCCGGACGGCAGCCGCAGCGTCGTCGTCTTCGCCAACGCCTCCAACAACGGCGCGGTGACGCAGGGGCTGATGGGCGCGCTGGAGCCCGCCTTCTGCGGCAAGAAGCCGGCCGCCGCCGCGCCCCGCAGCGCCCTGACCGCGCCCGGGTCGGGTGCGCAGCAGGACGGCGCGGGCGCGGCGAACGGCCACCTCGTCCCGGTGGTGGAGGACACCCGGATCTGACCGCAGGGGCCCTCGGAGCCGTCTCGGGAACGACTCCGAGGCGGCTCCGGGGCGGGCTCCATCGACTCAGTGCCTCAGCGGGGTGCTCCGTGGCCGCAGCGGAACAGCGGCTCGCGGGTGTCGAAGGGGACGTCCTCGCGGGCGGCCTCGACGGCGGCCATCGAGGACGGAAGGTCGAAGGGGAGTACGCCGGGGAGGCCGGCGCGGCCGAGCGCGGCGTCCAGCACCACCTCGTCCGAGGCCCCGAACTCCCCGACGAGCAGGGCGGCGTGGGGCGCCAGCGGGGTGAGCACGGCCGGCCGGTCGAGGTGGACGACGAACGCGGTGGGGACGGCGGCGGCGATCGCGAGCAGCCGCTCGGCCTCCGCGGGCGGGTACTCCAGCGAGCCGCTGTGGAAGAAGGGCTCCAGGAAGCCCTCGCGCGGCTCGTAGGGCGCGGCGATCCGGACGACGGCGGCGTCGGCGTCCTCGGGCCGGTCGACGACGGTGCCGTACGCCGCGGCGGTCGCGGCGTCGACCCCCTCGACGTAGAGGCGCGGTCCGGTCACCGGTGCCCCGGCGAGGTGGACCAGGGAGCGCTGCTGCATCCGGCGGCCGAGGGCGCGTCCGGCCGGGGTGCCGACCGTCTCGGCGGCGGCGTCCGGGTCGACGTACGGGTCGTCGAAGAGGCCGAGGCGGAACTTGTCGCGCAGGATGCGCCGGGCGGACTGGTCGATCCGGTCCTCGCCCACCGCGCCGGAGCGGACGGCGGCCAGGATCAGCTCCGGGTCGCTCTCCCCGCCGAGCTGGTCGGCGCCGGCGTCCAGGGTGAGGACCACCTGCTCGGCCACCGAGAGCTGCTCGACGCCCCAGTGGCGCGGGGGCAGCGTGACGATGCCGGGGACCTCCATACCGGTGATGGCGTTGAAGTCGGTGCAGACGACGCCGTCGAAGCCGTACTTGCCGCGCAGCAGGCCGGTGATGACGTCGTGGTTGAAGTTGGCACCGACCTCGGCGAGGCCGCTGCCGGAGGGGATCGCGTAAGCGGGCATGATCTGGGCGGTGCCGGCCTCGAACGCCGCCTCGAAGGGGCGCAGGTGCTGGTCAAGGGCGCCGCCCGGGTAGACGAGTCGGCGACCGGCCGCGAAGTGCGAGTCCTCGCCGCCCTCCTGCGGGCCGCCGCCGGGAAAGTGCTTGGTCATGCAGGCGACGCTGTCCGGGCCGAGCCGCTCGCCCTGGAGGCCGCGGATGTAGGCGGCGATCATGCGGGACGCCCGGTCGGGGTCCTCGCCGAAGGTGCCGCTGATCCGGGCCCAGCGCGGTTCGGTGGCGAGGTCGGCCATCGGGTGGATGGCGAGCCGGATGCCGACGGCGCGCAGCTCGCGGCCGATCAGGGCGGCGTACTCCTCGACCAGGGCGGGGTCGTCGGTGGCGGCGAGGCCGATCGGCTCGGGGCCGGCGCTGAAGCCGCCGCCGGTGAAGGCGGTGGCGGGGTTGGCGCTGAAGCCGTGCCGGGGGTCGGAGGAGAGGGTGACGGGGATGCCCAGGCGCTCGGCGGCGGCGAGGTCCTGGACGTGGTTGTTCCAGTCGGCCATGGTGCGGGCGTCGGGGACGGCCATCATGGCGAAGGCGGTGAGACCGCGGTCGCCGATCAGCGCGGCGCCGGAGGGGAACGGGCCCTGATCGCCGGCGAGCATCCGGGCGTGGCACATCAGGGCGGCCTTCTCGGCGAGGGTCATCCGGCCGAGCAGGTCGTCGACGCGCTCCTCGACGGGCAGGCGCTGGTCCTCGTAGGGCTCCATGGTGCCGTTGTGGTTGAGGTCGCGGAACGGGGTGCCGTCGTGGTGGCGCAGGGTGGTCAGCATGCGACGGCCTCCGCGGCGGCCTTGGCGCGGAAGGCGTCCAGGGTGGCGGGGGCGACCCCGCAGGCGGCGAGGAAGGCGGCGGAGCCGCCGTGCCGGGTGCGGACGAGGTCGAGGAAGACGGCCATCGCCTCGGCGGGGGCCTCCAGCAGCGGGGCGGGCACGTGGAACTCCCGGCCGTCGTTGAGGGCGGCCCGGTGGCGCCGGGCCAGGCCCGCGAAGATCTGCGGCAGCGCCTCGGCGGTGCGGGCGTAGTCGGCGACGATCCGCTCGGCGGGCACGTCGAGGAGGTCGAGCAGCAGGGCGGTGAGCAGGCCGGTGCGGTCCTTGCCGGCGGCGCAGTGCAGCAGGACCCCGCCGGGGCGGGCGGCCGCCTCGACGGCGGCGGCGAGGGACGCGGGGGCGGACTCGGCCATCAGCAGGTAGAAGGCGCCGAGGTCGGCGGCGGTGGTCATGTCGCGCATGGCGGCGTCGAGGGCGCCGTTGGTCGGCTCGACCCGGGCGGCGACGACGGTGAGGCCGGCGGCCTCGGCGGCGGCCCAGTCGGCGGTCTCGCACTCGGCGGCGCCGCGCAGGTCCACGATCGTGCGGATGCCGGCGGTGCGCAGCTGCTCGACGACGGCCTCGTCCGCGGCGGGGAAGGGCTGGGCGGAGCGGTAGAGCGCACCGGGGCGGATCCGCAGGCCGTCGGGGTCGGTGAGGACGGCGGGGTCGCGGAAGTTGACCAGGGACATGCGGGACCTCTCGGTGGAGCGGGCGCGGGCGAGCGGTTCTCGCGCTGCGCGGGGCGGGGCCGAATCCGGCGGCGGGGCGGCCGGCGAACGGAAGGCCGGCGATTGGGGGTCGGCCAACGCGGGGCCGGCGCAGTGGGGGCCGGCGGGAGGGACGCGCGGCCCGGACGGGCCGGCGGGCCCGGGGCGGTTTTCGCCGCCGTTGGCAGCGAATCACGCCCGGTCAGGGCCGTTCAAGCCGCGTGCCAAGTCTTCGATGGCCCGTCACCCGAAGTTTGCACAACTGCCTTTTGGCAGTACTGCCACTTCCGGAGCGAGGCCGCTGCCAGGAGGTGGAACGTCGGTCGCAGGTGCGAAAACGCCACCGCCGCACCGGTGCAGACCGCCCGTCGGGCGCCGGTGCGGCGGTGGGGCCTGCGATCGGTCAGGCGGGCCCGGCCGCGTCCCGGGCGCAGCGGAAGCCGGTGTGGCCGCTGGAGCTGTCGGGGGTGTTGGCGCTGCGGGCCGCGACCCGGTACCGGTTGCAGTAGGACTTGTGGCACATGTGCGAGCCGCCGCGGATGACCTTGGCCGAACCGGTCGCCGGGCCGGTGGGGCCGGGCAGCGGCCGCTGCGCCGGGTGCTCGGTGGTCCACCAGTCGGCGCACCACTCCCAGACGTTGCCGGAGACGTTGTACAGGCCGAAGCCGTTCGGCTCGAACGCGTCGACGGGGGCGGTGCCGCGGTAGCCGTCCGCGGCGGTGTTCCTGGTGGGGAAGGTGCCGCGCCAGATGTTGCAGCGGTAGGTGTCGTCCGGGTTCAGTTCGTCGCCCCACGGGTAGCGGGCCTGTTCGAGGCCGCCGCGCGCCGCGTACTCCCACTCCGCCTCGGTGGGCAGGCGCTTGCCGGCCCAGGAGGCGTAGGCGTGCGCGTCGTTCCAGGAGACGTGGACGACCGGGTGGTCGCCGCGGTCCGCCACGGAGCTCCCCGGCCCCTCCGGCCGGTCCCAGGCGGCGCCGTTCACCGCGCACCACCAGGGGGTGCGCTCCACCCGTGCGGCCGTGCGGCGGTGCGCGGCCGGCAGGAAGCCGGCGAACACGTAGGACCAGCCGAGCTGTTCGGCCTCGGTCCGGTAGCCGGTGTCGGCGACGAACGCCGCGAACCGCCCGGTGGTGACGGCGCAGGTGTCGATCAGGAACGGGTCCAGCCGGACGCGGCGCACGGGGCCCTCGCCGTCGTCGGGGAAGCCCTCGCGGTCGTCGGTGCCCATCAGGAACTCGCCGCCGGGCAGCAGGACCATGCCGTCCGGGGAGCCCCCGGTGCGGACGGGGGCGGCGTCGAGCAGGCGGATCGGACCGCCGCCGCGCGAGGGCGTGCAGCAGGGTGCCGGGAGCGGGGACGAAGGCATGGGCTACTCCGGGAGTCGGCCCGGCCGGCCGTGGTACGGCCGACCGGGATCGGGGCGGGGTACGGGAGCGGTGCGGGGGCGGCGCCCCGGATCAGAGCGCGGCGAGCTCCTCGGCCACCAGGCGCAGCGCGGACACGTCCGTCAGGCCGCCGGCCAGAGCGGCGACGTCGATCAGCGGCGTCGGGCCGAGGAACTGGAGGAACTCGGAGTCGACGATGCCGGGCAGGTGCCTGCGCATCACCTCGACGGCGGCCGGGTCGGAGAGCAGGGCGAACACCGAGGTCCGCAGGGAGAGGCGTCCCGCGGGGTAGTCCTCGGGGCTGGGCAGCGGTTCGGCGGCCTTGCGGGCCTGCTCGTGCTGGGCGCGCACCAGCAGGTGCTGCTCGCCGACCGGTCCCTCGGCGGGCAGGCCGAGCCGCTCGTACTGGCTCGGCGGGGCGTCGCCCGCCCGCAGCAGCTCCACCAGCAGGGTCGCCATCCGCTGCTCGACCGCGTCGTCGACGATCGGGGTGCGCTGCTCGGGGTCGGTCTCCAGGTCGAACAGCAGCGTGCCGTGCTGGTGGGGGTTGATGAACGTGCGGCCCTTCAGGCGCAGCGTGCGTACGCCCTTGGTGAAGGTGAACGGCTCGGCGAGCTCCAGGTCCGCCAGTTCGGCGGGGGTGAAGCGGCCGCGCATGTGGGTGGGCATCAGGGTGTGCTCCAGCAGCGGCGCGTTGTCCGGGGAGGCCGGGGCGCGCATGTAGACGTACCGCCCGTCGGTGGCGTTGACGTGGCCGCCGTGGATGCCGAACAGCGCCGCCTCGCGCACCGCGGTGTCGGTGGCGACCGGCAGCGGGCTCCCCTGGACGTCGGCCGGCCGGTCGACGCCGAAGTACTCAAGGAGCGTCGGCGCGAGGTCGATCGTCTGGACCAGGGCCTCCCGGCGCTCGCCGGCGGCGCCGGCCCGCGGGTCCCAGACGAACAGCGGGAGATGGACGAGCTCGTTGTACCAGGGCTGGACGACCTTGCCCCACCAGCCCTTCTCGCCGAGCAGCAGGCCGTGGTCGGTGTTGACGATCAGCAGCGTGTCGTCCCAGAGGCCCTGTTCGTCCATCAGGTCGAGGACCCGGCCCAGTGACTGGTCGCACATCGACAGCAGTGCCGCGTACTCCAGGCGGGCGTGTTCGACCTGGCCCGCGGTCTCCACCACGCGCTTGTAGTCGGGCCAGTCGAAGTGCGGGCCGTCGTAGTCGTGCGGGTAGAGGTCCTTGTAGCGCTGGTGGCTGAAGAACGGCTCGTGGGGGTCGAAGGTCTCGATCTGGACGAACCACCGGTCCGCGTCCCGGTTGGTGCGGATGAACTCCAGGCCTGCGTCGAAGGTCAGCGTCTGCGGGTGCCGGTCCTCCGTGGTCAGGTACGAGCGGTTCACCCAGTCCTGCCGGTAGGCCTCACGGCGCAGCTTCTTCAGGTCCTCGGGGGCTTCGGGGTCGGCCACGTGCCCCTTCCAGGCGTCGCCCTCCTGGCCGCGGAAGAACTCCCAGGTGTTGTAGCGGCCGTGGTACGTGGCGCCGCCGTCCTCCCAGTAGTGCGGGTGGTCGCTGACCAGGTGGGTGTACACGCCGTTCTGCTTGAGCAGTTCGGGCATGGAGTCGTCGAACGGCTCCAGCGGGCCCCAGCTGCGGTGCAGGAAGTTGTAGCGGCCGGTGTGGATCTCGCGGCGGGCCGGCATGCAGGGCATCGAGCCCGCGTAGGCGTTGTCGAAGGTGACGGACCGCTCGGCGAGGCGGGCGAAGTTCGGGGCGTGCGTCCAGTCCCCTCCGTACGGCGGCAGCATGTGCCGGTTGAGGCTGTCGAACATGACCATGATCGCCTTCATCGGGCGTTCTCCTCTCCAGCCGGCGTGGCCTTCGCCTCCGGCTGTCGGTGCTCAAGAGCGGGGGAGCGGGTGCTCCGGCCGGTCGACCCGGGCGTCCTGGTCGACCGGGGCGTCCACCGGCGGGCCGGGCGTCCACCGGGCGTTCCGGGCAGGCCGGATCGCCGCCTCGCGGTTCGGCGACGAGGGCGAAGGTCATCCGGTGCCCAGTGTTCTGGCCGCAGGCCGGGGGCCGTCAACGGCTGCGGCGTTCATTTATCAGGCCGTTCACCGGGCGAAACAGGCTGCCGCCCGGTGGGGTGGTGCGAGGTGCCCTGGTGGAGCCGGGGCCGCAGGGCTACGGCGCGGTCAGCTCGCGGAGCGCCGCCGTCCAGGCCGCCAGCAGCCCCTCCTCGCTGCCGACCATGATGTGCCGGCGGATCAGCCCGCCGAGTGCGGTGCCGAGCACCTGCGGCCGCAGGTCGGTCGCCGGGTCCACGCCCAGCCGCTGACCGGCGATCACCACGGCGCGCTGGGCGAAGGAGTCCACCAGGATCAGGGCGTGGTCGTGGACGGTGCGGATACCGAGGAAGCGCAGTCGCAGCGCGCGGCGGCGGGCGGTGTGCTCGGCGGGCTCCTCCATCCGCCCGCCGGTGGCGATGAGGGCGTGTTCGAGCGCGGCCCAGGGGGCGAGGTCGGCGGGGGCGGCGGCGAAGGCGTCGAGGATGACGTTGCCGAAGTCCCAGCCGAAGAGAAGGGCCTCCTTGCTGGGGTAGTAGCGGAAGAAGGTGCGGTGGGCGACGTCGGCGCGGCGGCAGATCTGGTCCACCGTGGTGCCCTCGAAGCCCTGCTCCTCGAAGAGGTCGAGTGCGGCCGTGCGGATCGTCTCCCGCGTCCGCGCCTTCTTGCGGTCGCGCAGCCCGGTCTCCGCCGCGCTGTCCGTCCCCTGCCCCTGCATGCGTGGTCGCTCCTTCTGCCGTTGTCTGCTGCTGTCTTCCGCCGCCGGTCGTCGCCGGAACGCGCCGGCCGTTCCCGGTCGGACCGGGTCGGACCGGGTCGGACGAGGTCGCCCAACTGTCCGCACCCTTAAGGAATCACGGTTGGCGAGGCGCGCTCAAGGCGAGTGCCGATTCTTCGACAGCTCGTCATTCGAAGTTTGCACAACTGCCTTTTGGCAGCTGTGCCACTTCCCAAAGGTGGTCCACGGCGGCGGTCGAGCACCGCCGCCCCACCCCTCCCCGATCCGAGGAACCCCGAGGAACCATGAAGCGGCACAAGCACGTTCTGGCAGCGGCCGTCTGCACTGCGGCCATCACCCTCACCTCCTGCTCGGCCTCCGACGACGCGGTGTCCGGCGGCGCCGCCGCGGCCGCGAAGGACGGCCCGGCCGTCGACGGCGGCACCCTGAAGGTCGGACTGGACCGCCCGTTCGCCAGACTCGACCCGGCCGACACCGGGCTGACCTCGATGCCGATGATGATCCTGGCCAACGCGCTCTACGACCCGCTGATGGTCAACGGGGACAACGGGACCGTCCAGCCCTACCTGGCCAAGGCGTTCACCCCGAACGCCGACGCCACCGCCTGGACCCTCGAACTGCGCGAGGGCGTGACCTTCAGCGACGGCAAGCCGCTGGACGGGCAGGCCGTCGCCGACCACGTCGCCCGCCTCGCCAAGCCGGAGAGCAAGTGCTCCTGCGCCGCCGACGCCGCCACCATCGGCGGCGTCATGGTGAACGGCCCCACCTCCGTCGCCTTCACCCTCAAGGCGCCGAACGCGGCGTTCCCCAACCTGTTCACCCGCTCCCTCGGCTACGTCTCCGAGGCCCCGGCCGGCGACGCCCCGGCGGTCGGCTCCGGCCCGTACACCGTGGAGAGCGTCCAACCGGGCGTCTCGGTGACCGTCACCCGCAACGCCTCCTACTGGGGGGCCAAGGGCCACGCCGACAAGGTCGTCTACCGGGTGCTGCCGGACGCCGACAGCCGCTACCAGTCGCTGCGCTCCGGCGACGCCGACCTGGTCTGGGGCGAGACGCCCGCCCAGCTGAAGCAGGCCGCCGCGGACGGGCTGCGCACCGCCACCGGCCCCGGCTCCACCTCCACCGTCCTGTTCAACACCAAGGCCGCGCCCTTCGACGACCCCCGGGTCCGCCAGGCCCTCCAGTACGCCGTCGACCGGGAGGCCGTCGAGAAGGTCGTCTACCTCGGCCAGGGCAAGGTCTCGGACGGCCCGGTCAACTCCGCCTCCCCGTACCGCGCCGCGGGCACGAGCGGCTACCCGGCCCACGACCCGGCCAGGGCCCGCGCCCTGCTCGCCGAGGCCGGGCACCCGGACCTCGCCTTCGAGTACCAGGTCGACAACCGCCCCGAAGGCCAGCAGCGCGCCACCGTCCTCCAGCAGATGCTCGGCGAGGCCGGCGTCAAGATGACCGTCAAGCCGCTCGACCCGACGGGCCTGGGCACCGCCCTGATCCAGCGCAAGTTCCAGGTGATGGACTTCGTCACCAGCCTGTTCGGCGACACCGACACCGCGCTGAGCACCCTGTACGGCACCGGCGCCCCGTACAACTTCACCGGCTGGAGCAGCCCGAAGACCGACCAGGCGATCGCCACCGGGCGGGCCGCCCTGGACACCGCCCAGCGGGCCGCCGCCTACAACGAGGCCGCCAAGGACGTCGTCGAGCAGGCCCCGATGCTGTTCCTCACCGAGAACCCGGCCGGTTTCATCGCCTCCGCCAAGGTCGGCGGCCTGCCCGACCTCTCCAGGCGGACCGTCATCAACGTCTCCCCGGCCGCGCTGTGGGTGAAGCCGTGACCTCGCGGATCGCCGACCTCGCCGGACGGGCCGGCCGCGCCGCCGCCGTCCTGCTGCTGGTCACCGTCGCCGCGCTCGCCCTGCCGCACCTGATGCCCGGCTCCCCGGCGGCCGCCGCCCTCGGCGCCACCGCCACCCCCGAGCAGATCGCCGCCTACGAGGCCGGACTCGGCCTGGACGACAACGTGCTCACGGCCACCTGGCGGTGGCTGGCCGCCGCCCTGCACGGCGACCTCGGGCACTCGCTCGCCAACGGCGCGGCCGTCACCACCGAACTCGCCCACCGGATCCCCGTCACCCTCGAACTCTTCGTCGCCGCCCAGCTGGTGGCGCTCTGCATCGCCGTCCCGGTCGCCCTGCTCTCGGCCTGGCGCCCGGGCGGAACGGTGGACCGGATCGCCACCGCCGGCGCCTTCGTCTGGCTCGCCGTCCCCGGCTTCGTGCTCGGACTGCTGCTGATCTGGATCGCCGCCGTCCAACTGAAGGTGCTGCCCGCCACCGGCTGGGTGCCGTTCACCGAGGACCCGGTGGAGAACCTGAGCCACCTCGTCCTGCCCGCGCTCACCCTCGGCCTCACCGAGGCCGCGGTCTTCACCCGCACCCTGCGCGGCCAGCTGCTGGAGACCCTCGACCAGACCTACGTCGCCGCCGCCCGCAGCCGCGGCATGGGCACCGCCCGGCTGCTGCTGCGGCGCGCCCTGCGGCCGTCCTCGCTGCCGCTGGTCACCCTGATCGGCATCGGCGTGGGCACCTCGCTCGGCGGCTCGGTCCTGGTCGAGACCCTCTTCGCGGTGCCCGGCGTCGGCAACCTGGCCTCCACCGCCATCGCCGGCCGTGACTTCCCCGTGGTGCAGGCCGTCGTGGTGGTCAGCGCCGTCGGAGTCGTCGCGGCCACCCTCGCGGTGGACCTGCTGTACCGCACGATCGACCCGAGGATCGCCCATGACCACCGTTGACACCGCCCTGGCCAAACCGGCCGCGCCCGCCCGCGCGGGCCGGCGCCGACCCCCGTCCGGCGTGCTCGCCGCGACCGGCTGGCTGGCCGTGGTCGCCCTCGCGGCGCTGCTGCTCCCGCTGCTGCCCGGCTTCGACCCGCTGCACGGCGACTTCGCCCACCCCTCCGCGGCCCCGGGCCCCGGCCACTGGCTGGGCACCGACGCCTCCGGGCGGGACGTCCTGCAGCGGACCGTCGCCGGCGCCCGGGCCTCCTTCGCGGTGGCCGCCCTGACCATCGCGGTCGGCCTGCTCGGCGGGGGCGCGCTCGGCGTCGCCGCCGGGTGGTTCCGCGGCCCGCTCGACAAGGCCATCGGCTTCGTGACCGACCTGCTGATGTCCGTACCCACCCTGATCCTGGTGATGATCGTGGTCGCCCTGCGCGGCCCGAGCCTGCCCGTGATCGGCGCCCTGATCGGCCTGTTCACCGTCCCGCACTTCACCCGGGTGGTACGGGCGGTGGTGCTCTCGCTCACCGAACGCGGCTTCGTCCTGGCCGCCCGGATGATCGGCACCGCGCCGCTGCGCATCCTGCGCCGCGAGATCGTCCCGCACGTCGCGCCGATCGCGCTGACCTTCGCCTTCACCGCCACCACCGTCGCCATCGTCGCCGAGGGCTCGCTCAGCTTCCTCGGCTTCGGCCTCCGCCCGCCGGAGCCGTCCTGGGGCGGCATCATCGCCGAGGGCCGCACCACCCTCGGCAGCGCGCCGTGGATCTCGCTGGCCCCCGCCGCCGTGCTGTGCGCGACCGTCCTCGCCCTCAACTACCTCGGCGAACACCTGCGTTCGCCGTCCCCCGCGTCCGCACCGAAGGGAGCGTCGAAGTGACCACCCCGGTCCTGGAGATCCGCTCGCTGAACACCGCCCTGGTCGCCCCCGACGGCCGCGACGTGCAGATCCTGCACGACATCGACCTCTCGATCGGCGCCGGCGAGTGCCTCGGCGTGGTCGGCGAGTCCGGCTCCGGCAAGTCCGTGCTCGCCCGCACCGTCCTCGGGGTGCACCCCCGCACCACCCGGGCGCGGTCCACCGGGCAGGTGCTGCTGCACGGCGAGGACCTGCTCGGCGCCACCCCCGCCCGGCGCACCGAACTGCTCGGCACCGGCATCGCCATGGTCCACCAGGACCCGATGACCTCCCTCAACCCGGTCGTCCGGATCGCCGACCAGGTCACCGAGTCGCTCACCAACCGCCGCCGGCTCGGCCGCCGGGCCCGGCTGGAGACCGCCGCCGAACTGCTCGCCGCCGTCGACGTCCCCGACCCCGCCCGGCGCGCCCGCGCCTACCCGCACGAGCTCTCCGGCGGCCTGCGCCAGCGCGTCGGCATCGCCGCCGCCCTCGCCGGCAGCCCCGCCCTGCTGCTCGCCGACGAACCCACCACCGCCCTCGACGTCACCGTCCAGCGCACCGTCCTCGACCTGCTCGACCGCCACCGCGAGACCCGCGGCCTGGCCACCCTGCTGATCACCCACGACATCGGCCTGCTGTACGGGCGGGCCCGGCGGATCGCCGTCATGTACGGCGGCCGGGTCGTCGAGACCGGCCCCACCGAAGCCGTCACCGAACGGCCCGCCCACCCCTACACCGCCGCGCTGCTGCGCTCGGTGCCGCGGGTCACCGGTCCGCTGCGGCGCACCCTGCCGGCCATCCCCGGCTCGGCGCCCGACCTCTCCCGCCCGACGGCCGGCTGCCCGTTCGCGCCGCGCTGCGAGCGCGCCGATTCGCTCTGCGGCACGACGGCCCCGCCCGTGCACCGGGCGGGCCCCGGGCACACGGCCGCCTGCCACCTCCCGCTCACCGCCGCCCCCACCCCGTCGCCAGGCCCCTCCCTCACCCCGTCGGAGCACCCCGCATGACCGCCGTCCTGCACGCCACCGGGCTCTCGGTGGTCCACCGCACCCGCTCCGGGCCGCTGCACGCCGTCAGCGGCGTCGACCTGACGTTGCGCGCGGGCCGCACCCTCGCCCTCGTCGGCGAGTCCGGCTCCGGCAAGAGCAGCATCGCCAAGGCCCTGCTCCGGCTGCCCCCGCCCACCGCCGGAACCGTCACCCTGGACGGCACCGACCTCGCCGCGCTCACCCCCCGCGCGCTGCGGGCGCTCCGACCGCGGATGCAGATGGTCTTCCAGGACCCGCTCTCCTCGCTCAACCCGCGCCGCCGGGTCCGCGACCTGGTCGCCGAACCGCTCGACGCCCACCCCGACCCGGCGCGCGACCGCGAGGCCTTCGCGGCCGCGCAGCTGGACGCGGTCGGCCTGCCACCCGCCCTGTTCGGCGAGCGCCGGCCCGGCCAGCTCTCCGGCGGCCAGGCCCAGCGGGTCGCCATCGCCCGGGCGCTCGCCGCCGGACCCCGGGTCCTGATCGCCGACGAGGCGGTCTCCGCGCTGGACGTCTCCGCCCAGGCCACCGTGCTCAACCTGCTCCGCCGGCTCACCGAGGAGCGCGGCCTGGCGAGCCTGTTCATCTCGCACGACCTGGGCGTGGTCCGGGCCGTCAGCGACGACCTCGCCGTCCTGCAGCTCGGCCGGCTCTGCGAGCAGGGCCCGACCGAGGAGGTGCTGGCCGCCCCCGCCCACCCGTACACCGCCGCCCTGCTCGCGGCCGTCCCCGAACCCGGCCGCCCGCTCGGCGACACCGGCCTGCTGCCCGCCGACCCGCCGTCCCCGCTCGACCCGCCCTCCGGCTGCCGCTTCCGCACCCGCTGCCCGCTCGCCGACGCCCGCTGCGCAGACGAGACCCCCGCCCTGCGCGCGGTCTCCCCGGGCCGGACGGTGGCCTGCCACCGCCCGCTGCCCACCGGCCCCTGAGACGCCCCGCCGACCCGTCCGACCTGCCCTTTGAGGCAGCGCTGCACCGGACGCCCGGGCGCTTACCGGGTGTGGGTGTTGACCGCGGGTCAGCCTGGCCGGGAGGCTTGCGGAAGGGCCCGCTCCGCCGGAATCGCCGCCACCTCGGGCGCCCGGCCGGTAGCCGCCCGCCGGTCCGCCGGGCCGACGGGCCGACGCCGCACAGACCAGGCAGGCCCCGCCACCTCCTCCCCCGGGGTGGTGGGGCCCAGCCGGTCTTTCGCGCCGCTGCGCCGGTGTCCGCCTCCGCCCCCGGAACCGTCCGGCAGGTGTCCGACCGGCTGGCCGCCGAGGGCTTCACGACCGCGTTCGAGGACCTGATGTGAGCCGGTGCCCGGGCATCCGAAGGAGCTGACGCAGCGTCCGGGCCGGACGGCCTGCGCCGACCGGCCGTCACCCCCAGCACAGTCGCGCCGCGGCGCATCCGCCCCGCGGGTCATCCCGGCAAGGGCGAGGCGACCGTCACCTGCCGGACTGCCCGGCTTCGAACCTGCACGTGGTCCGCCACCCCGGCGGCGACGGTTTCACCGTTCGGGGCGGCGTGCCGCAGGCGGGAGGCCGGCCGACTGGTCACCGGCGTGCGCGAGGACGCCTGGGCGAAGGCCGACCCGCTGGTCGTGGGGGTGGAGAAGACACCCGAGGAGCGCGGCTACCTCCTGCACCCCGAGGCCTACCCGGGCGCCCGCCCGAACAGCGCACCCCCGCGCTGGGCGAAGAGCGGGTTGCGGGGACCTGGAGGGGCGCCTGGCGGGTGCGGCCGGGAGCCCGTCCCACTCCGGGGAGATGCGCATCCAGGTCGGCTGCAGTTCGATATAAGTCCCGGTGGAGGTCTGGTTCAGGGATCCCACCAGGGTAGAAGATCCGCCCCTGGTCGTCGACGTGGTCCTCCGTGTTGGCGCCGAGCGGCATTTCGACGCCGAGGCCGTCCGCGTCCAGCACGAACGGGGCGATGGCGCCGCGCGTGACGCCGTTGTCGGTCATCCAGGTCTTCGTCTCGTCACTGAGATTGAAGTGGGCGCTGCCCCACGGCGCGATGGGGGCCTCGGACGCCCTCTGGCCGGCCGTCACAGCGGCAGCAGGAGCGGCGCCGGCCGGGCGGCCGAGAGGGCCAGCACGCCCGCCAGGGCGAATGCGGAGACAGCACGGAACAGGCGCATCGTCGGTTCTCCAGGCAGGAAGTGAGGGTGCTTCGTCAACGAAGCCCACCCGTCCCTAGGCCACCGGCCGCTCCCACGGCCGGCCCACTACGCCGCCCGGTCGAAGCCCGGCACCCATCCAGCCGCCGCATGGACGACCGAACCTGACTCCAGATGCGCGAGTGTGACCGGAACCGGTGGCTGGCCGCTGGTTCGACGGTTTTGTGCAGGTGGTGATCCGGGTTGGAGGTGGTAGTTGGCCGGTCCCGGCAGCGATGATCGGCCTCCCTGGGCGGCGTGCCGGGCGGCACAGGGTCGACGACCGGGGGCGCCGAAATCCGGTTGACCCGGAATGAAGGATGGGAGCGTGATTTCCAAGGAGCGAGCGGTCGAGCTTGTCGAATCCCTGCTGGCGCGGGACCGGCCGACCTGGGGATGGGCGAGGCTGATCCCGGCGCTGGCGGTCTACGCCGTCGAGGAGCGGTCGGTCGGGTGGCTCTGCTACTGGACCTCGGCGGAGGGGGCCCGTGACCCTGCTCTGCGCGGGAACCTCCTCGGTGGCCCTTTCCTGGTCGACCGGGAGGACGGGAGCATCCACTTCGTCCCCGGCAGCCGCTGGACCGACGACTGGGAGGAGGACTACCTCTGGCAGGTCAGGGGCCTCAGGGCGCCCGACCCCCTCGCCGCAGACGTCCGGCACCTCGCGGACTCCGTCGGGACCGCCGCCGCCATGCGGCACCTGCGCAGGCAGGCCCCGCGGATGAGCGTGCAGGAGGCCAAGGGCTACGTGGCGATCGTCAGGGACGGGAGTGAACCGCCCGAGGAACTGGCGAGCCTCACCCGCAAGCCCAATCCGGACCTGGGCCCGATCGAGACGCTGGCCGGTCCGGTCCGGTAGCAGTCCGGCTGCCCGGCCGGGCCGGCCGGGCAGGAACGCCTTGGTCGGGGCTCCGCTTCAACCGGGGTTGTGGCCAACTACCGGCGGCAGTCACATGGGTCCGTTCCCAAGCGAAGTGGCGAGCGGGCCGGCTTCTGATCTGGGGCTCGCCAACGGAACGGACGCACCGGCGCCACATGCTCGAACCGAACACCCCAACACGCAGCCGGTGACCGCCGAACCTGTACGCCGTCCTCCCGGAACCCCAGGTCAAACGCACCAAGATCAGGATCCGCGTACGCACCCGCGACCCGCCCCACCGCCACCCCTGATCACCAGCCGCCAAAACCGATCAAACTTTGTTGGCGTGAACTTACTAATGATCAAGCTTCACTGGCAAAGATCAAACTTCGACGTCACGGGACACGCGCCCAGTGGGCGCGGCCACAAGCAGTGGTAGGAATTATGCGCCCAATCGCCCACCCGTTCGATGGGAATTCGCGTGTGCAAAGCCTGACGCGCTCCTGGTCCGCATCGCCGACCGCGAGCCGAACGTCCGACTCGCGGCCCAGCGACCAGAATTTCCGGCCGGGTGTACTAGGATCCGCCTCTAGAATTACTCGATCGACCGTTTCTCCCCCAATCGACAGGAGGCCCGATGATCGGCGTGCTCGTGACTTTCACGCAGACCGACAAGTTCGACCGCGCAACTATCGCAAATATTGCCGGCGAACTCCGAGGACCGTTCGAAGGGATGGCCGGCCTTCGCTTCAAGATCTTCATGCTCGACGAAGGCGGCGTTCAGGCAAGGAACTTCTACGTATGGGATGACGAGGACAAAGCCCGCGCCTTCTTCACGGAGGAGCTCGTCAACAAGGTGGCGGGGATTTACGGTGTCCCGCCCAAAATCGAATACCTCGATATCGTGGGGTTCGTCGACAACTCTGGCGCCTGATTCTCAAGGGGGCTGTCGCGCAAACCCCTGCCGCCGGGCCGTTTTGGACCCTCCGGGCATGCCACAGAGCTTCCTCACATGCGATCGAGACCATCCGCTGCTGCGGCCCTGCAGTCCCTGGGGGGACTGGCGGGTCGGTCGTCCAGTGACGACTGCTGCTGTGGGGTCGAGTTCCCAAGGCGGGCTCAGCGCACAGCGGCAGGGGTGTCAGCGAGAATGCCGGCGCCCCGAACCCGCGGCAGCGCTGTCAGTGCGAGCGGACTGGTGCCACGCACCGCAGCGATCTCGGGAGCCATGTCGAACGCGCGCCACTTCCACTCTCCTCGGCTGCATCGTTCCGCTGGAGTGATGACGTCGAGGTGAATCTCGCTGCGGCGCGGTGCTGGCTCGAGCCACCGTCCTGAACCCGAGCCGGCAGGATCCGGTGGTTTCGGACCCTGACGCCGACATCACGATCCGACCGGCATCACGAGTTCAAGTTCAGTTGCAACCTGCGGTGAATTGACATTCGTGTAGGAACCAGTAGTAGTCCGTGGCGAGGCAGAACGGCGCAGCAGCGGCAGCATCGCGTTGGTGACGCGGATGACGCCGATCACGTTGGTCTCGACGACCGTGCCTGCCGTAGAGCCGCCCAGAAGGGGCCGCCGTCGGGGCTGTGGATGTGTTTGAGGACGGCGTGACGGGGCTGGCCGACGGTGATCGGTTCTGGGTCGGACTCGGCGGTGAAGGAGGCCCGGAAGCAGGGGGCGAGGTCCCATTCGGTGCGGGTGGCCTCGGACCAGATGTGCGCGAAAGCGGCAAGGTGGATGACGCTGCCGCGGTGGGTGGGGTGGTCCTCGTGAGGTGCGGGCAGGCCGTCCAGGACGGTCTGCCCGTCGTTTGGGTGGAGGTGCCAGAACGCGAGGCGGGCCTGGCGGTGGTGGTAGTCGGTGCTGGGCGGTTTGCGTGTCGCTTCCGGTCGCAGGCGGGCCTCGAAGCCGCCCTGAAGCTCCCGTCAAAACAAGCAGGCATGATTGCTTTTTTCCCGGGCCGGTGCCACGCTGCTGCCCGACGGCAAGCGTTGGGCCACCGGTTGGGGAGGCGCTCCTGTGGGGTCGCGTTCGGTACTGCGGATCGGCAATGCCTCGGGTTTCTACGGCGACCGCTTCGCGGCCGTCCGGGAGATGCTGACGGGCGGGCCGCTGGATGTCCTGACCGGTGACTACCTCGCCGAGTTGACGATGCTCATCCTGGCCAGGGATCGGTTGAAGGATCCTTCGCTCGGCTATGCCAGGACCTTCCTGCGGCAGTTGGAGGAGTGCCTCGGCCTGGCGCTGGAGCGCGGGGTGCGGATCGTGGTCAATGCGGGCGGCCTCAATCCGGCCCGACTCGCCGACCGGATCAGGGAACTGGCGAAGAGTCAGGGGCTCGATCCGGCCGTCGCCCATGTCGAGGGGGACGACCTCTTGCCCCGCCGGGCCGAACTCGGCTTGCCGGACGGCCTGCTGGCGGCCAACGCCTACCTAGGGGCCTTCGGCATCGCCGAGTGCCTGACCGCCGGCGCCGACCTGGTGGTCACCGGGCGGGTCACCGACGCCGCCCTGGTCGCCGGGCCCGCCATCGCCCACTTCGGTTGGGGCGCGGGCGACTTCGACGAGCTTGCCGGGGCGGTGGTAGCCGGACACGTGCTGGAGTGCGGAGCACAGGCCACCGGCGGCAACTACGCCTTCTTCCAGGAGCACGACGTCACCCGCCCCGGCTTCCCGCTCGCCGAGCTGCACGCCGACGGCTCCAGCGTCATCACCAAGCACCCGGGCACCGGAGGCGCCGTCACCACCGGTACCGTCACCGCCCAACTGCTGTACGAGACGGGCGGAGCGCGCTACCTCGGCCCGGACGTGACCGCCCGGCTGGACACCGTCCGGCTCACCCAGGACGGCCCGGACCGGGTGCGGATCGACGGCGTCCGCGGCGAGGCGCCGCCGCCGACCCTGAAGGCCGGGCTGAACCGGCTCGGCGGCCACCGCAACGAGGTGGTGTTCGTCCTCACCGGGCTCGACATCGAGGCCAAGGCGGCCCTCGTACGGCGACAGCTGACGGAGTCGCTCGCCCCGCAGGACCGCCCGGCCGAACTCCGCTGGACCCTCGCCCGCACCGACCACCCCGACGCGGACACCGAGGAGGCGGCCTCCGCGCTGCTGCGGCTCACCGCCCGCGACCGCGACCCGGCCAGGGTCGGCCGCGAACTCGGCCGCGCCGCCGTGGAGCTGGGCCTCGCCGGCTACCCGGGGTTCCACCTCACCGCGGTGCCCGGCGCGGGCGCGCTGTACGGGGTGTTCACCGCCGCCCACGTCGACCCCAAGGCGGTCGAGCACACGGCCGTCCTCCCGGACGGCCGCCGGGTCGCCGTCCCGCCCGCGCCCGTCACCCGTGCGGTGGCGGACGTCCCCGCGCCCGCGCTGCCCGAGCCGCTGCCGCCGGGCCCGACCCGGCGCGCCCCCCTGGGCCTGGTGGCCGGGGCGCGCAGCGGGGACAAGGGCGGCGATGCCAACCTCGGCGTCTGGGCCCGGACCGAGGACGCCTGGCGCTGGCTCGCCCACACCCTCACCATCGACAGGATGCGCGAACTCCTTCCCGAGGCATCGGAGTTGGAGATCACCCGGCATCTGCTCCCCAACCTCCGCGCGGTCAACTTCACCGTCACCGGCCTGCTCGGCGAGGGCGTCGCCGCCCAGGAGCGGTTCGACCCGCAGGCCAAGGCCCTGGGGGAGTGGCTGCGCTCCCGCCACCTCGACATCCCGGAGGCGCTGCTGTGACCGTCCTGCCCACCCGCCTCAACCCGGCCGGCGCAGACCACGCCGAACACCGTGCCGCGATGCTCGGCAAACTCGCCGACCTGGCCGCCGAACACGCCAAGGCGCTGGCCGGCGGCGGCCCCAAGTACGTCGAACGCCACCGCACCCGGGGCAAGCTGCTGCCGCGCGAGCGGATCGAGCTGCTGGTCGACCCGGACTCGCCGTTCCTCGAACTCTCCCCGCTCGCCGCCTGGGGCAGCGACTACCCGGTCGGCGCGGCCCTGGTCACCGGCATCGGCGTGATCGAGGGCGTCGAGTGCGTCATCACCGCCAACGACGCCACCGTCCGCGGCGGCGCCAGCAACCCCTGGACCCTGCGCAAGGCCCTGCGCGCCAACGAGATCGCCCTGAACAACCGCCTCCCACTGGTCAACCTGGTCGAGTCCGGCGGAGCCGACCTGCCCAGCCAGAAGGAGATCTTCATCCCCGGCGGGGCGCTGTTCCGCGACCTCACCCGGCTCTCGGCGGCCGGGATCCCCACCGTGGCCGTGGTGTTCGGCAACTCGACGGCCGGCGGCGCCTACGTGCCGGGGATGTCCGATCACGTGGTCATGGTCAAGGAACGCGCGAAAGTCTTCCTCGGCGGCCCGCCGCTGGTGAAGATGGCCACCGGCGAGGAGTCCGACGACGAGTCGCTGGGCGGGGCCGGGATGCACGCCCGCACCTCCGGCCTCGCCGACCACTTCGCCGTGGACGAACCCGATGCGCTGCGCCTGGCCCGCCGGATCGTCGCCCGTCTGGACCACCGCCGCCACGGCCCCGCGCCGGACCCGGCCGCCGAGCCGCCGAAGTACGCCGAGGAGGAGCTGCTCGGGATCGTCCCCGGCGACCTCAAGGTGCCCTTCGACCCGCGCGAGGTGATCGCCCGGATCGTCGACGGCTCGGACTTCGACGAGTTCAAGCCGCTGTACGGGACCAGCCTGGCCACCGGCTGGGCCCGGCTGCACGGCTACCCGGTCGGCATCCTCGCCAACGCGCAGGGCGTGCTGTTCAGCGCGGAGTCGCAGAAGGCCGCGCAGTTCATCCAGCTCGCGAACCAGCGCGACATCCCGCTGCTGTTCCTGCACAACACCACCGGCTACATGGTCGGCCGGGCCTACGAGCAGGGCGGCATCATCAAGCACGGCGCGATGATGATCAACGCGGTGTCCAACTCCCGGGTCCCGCACCTGTCCGTGCTGATGGGCGCCTCCTACGGGGCCGGGCACTACGGCATGTGCGGCCGGGCGTACGAGCCGCGCTTCCTGTTCTCCTGGCCCAGCGCCAAGTCGGCGGTGATGGGGCCGCAGCAGCTCGCGGGCGTGCTGTCGATCGTCGCCCGGCAGTCGGCGGCGGCGAAGGGGCAGCCGTACGACGAGGACGCCGACGCGGCGATCCGGGCGATGGTGGAGCAGCAGATCGAGGCGGAGTCGCTGCCGGTCTTCCTCTCCGGGCGGCTCTACGACGACGGGGTGATCGACCCGCGCGACACCCGGACGGTTCTCGGCCTCTGCCTCTCCGCGATCCACAACGCGCCCGTCGAAGGCGCGCGCGGCTACGGCGTCTTCCGGATGTGAGGGGTACCACCGTGCTGACCACCAACCTGCCGACCACCGCGGCCTCGACCACCGAGACCGCAACCGCAACCGCTACCGCAGACGCGCCGACCACCGGCCCGCTGATCACCAACCTGCTGGTCGCCAACCGCGGCGAGATCGCCCGCCGGGTCTTCCGCACCTGCCGGCGGCTCGGCATCGCCACCACCGCCGTCTACTCCGACCCGGACGCCGACGCCCCGCACACCCGGGAGGCCGACTCCGCCGTCCGCCTCCCCGGCGCCGCGCCCGCCGACACCTACCTCCGCGGCGACCTGCTCATCCGGGCCGCGCTCGCCGCCGGCGCCGACGCCGTCCACCCGGGCTACGGCTTCCTCTCCGAGAACGCGGAGTTCGCCCGGGCCGTCCTGGACGCCGGCCTGCGCTGGGTCGGACCGCCCCCGGAGGCCATCGCCGCGATGGGCTCCAAGACCGAGGCCAAGCGCCGGATGGCCGCCGCCGGCGTCCCCGTCCTGGCCGCCGTCACCGCGCCCACCGAGGCCGACCTGCCCCTGCTGGTCAAGGCGGCGGCCGGCGGCGGCGGACGCGGCATGCGGGTCGTCCACCACCTGGCGGAGCTGGAGCAGGAGCTCGACGCGGCCCGTGCGGAGGCCGCCAAGGCCTTCGGCTCCGACGAGGTGTTCTGCGAGCGCTACCTCCCGACCGGCCGACACATCGAGGTCCAGCTGCTCGCCGACACCCACGGCACGGTGTGGGCGGTCGGCGAACGCGACTGCTCGCTCCAGCGCCGCCACCAGAAGGTGATCGAGGAGGCCCCGGCCCCCGGCCTCGACGAGGAGTTGCGCACCGGGCTGCACACGGCCGCCGTCGCCGCCGCCCGCGCGATCGGTTACACCGGCGCCGGCACCGCCGAGTTCCTGCTCGGTCCCGACGGCCGCTTCCACTTCCTGGAGATGAACACCCGCCTCCAGGTCGAGCACCCCGTCACCGAGTGCGTCACCGGCCTCGACCTGGTCGCCCTCCAACTGCGCGTCGCCGAGGGCGAACCGCTGCCCGCCCCGCAGCCGCCCGCCCCGCGCGGCCACGCCATCGAGGCACGGCTCTACGCCGAGGACCCGGCGCACGGCTGGCAGCCCCAGACCGGCACCCTGCACTGTCTCGAACTTCCGGACACCACCGTCGAGTTCGGTACCGCCCCGGGCGACACCGGGCTCCGCCTGGACTCCGGCGTCGAGCCCGGCAGCACCATCGGCATCCACTACGACCCGATGCTCGCCAAGGTCATCGCCTGGGCGCCCACCCGGGCCGCCGCCGCCCGCCGCCTGGCCGACGCCCTGACCCGCGCGCGGATCCACGGGCCGGTCACCAACCGGGAGTTGCTCACCGCCGCGCTGCGCCACCCGGCCTTCCTGTCCGGCCGGGTGCACACCGCCTTCCTCGCCGAGCACGCCGCCGACCTGCTGCCCGCGCCCAAACCCGATCCGCTGCCCGCCCTCGCCGCCGCACTGGCCGACGCCGCCGCCCGGCGCGCCGGCCTGCCGCTCCCCTCCGGCTGGCGCAACCTGCCCTCACAGCCGCAGGTCAAGCGGTACGCCGACCTGCACGGCGCCGAGTACGAAGTCCGCTACCGGCTCACCCGGGACGGCCTGGCGGCCGACGGCCACCCCGGTACCGCCCTCGTCCTCGCCACCCCCGAGCAGGTCGTCCTGGACGTCGACGGACGGCGGCTCGGGTACCGCCTCGCGGTCCACGGCGCCCAGGTGCACATCGACAGCCCCACCGGGGCCACCGTGCTCACCGCGCTGGACCGCTTCCCCGATCCCGCCGCCCAGACCGACCCCGGCGCCCTGCTCGCCCCGATGCCCGGCACCGTGGTGCGCACCGCGGCCGCCCCCGGGGACGTCGTCACCGCAGGCCAGCCGCTGCTCTGGCTGGAGGCGATGAAGATGGAGCACCGCGTCGCCGCCCCCGCCGACGGCGTCCTCGCCGAACTGCGGGTGGCCCCCGGCCAGCAGGTCGAGCTCGGCACCCTGCTCGCCGTCATCCAGCCGGCCGCCCGGCCCGCCACCTGACGCCCGAAGCCCGCCCGGCCGTCCGCCTGAAGAACGGCCCACCGCCTGACGCCCGACACCTCCGCCCGGAAGGACCCCAGGATGTCCGCACCGCGCACCACCGCCCCCGGCAGCCCGCTGATCGAGACCCCCGAACGCCAGGCGCTGCGCCGCGCGGTGGCCGACCTCGGCCGCCGCTACGGCTCCGACTACTACCTCGCCAAGGCCCGCGCGGGCCGGCCCGCCGACGAACTCTGGGCCGAGGCGGGCAAAGCCGGCTACCTCGGCGTCAACCTGCCCGCCGAGTACGGCGGCGGGGGCGGCGGCATCACCGACCTCGCCATCGTGTTGGAGGAACTAGGCACCGCCGGCTGCCCGTTGCTGATGCTGATCGTCTCCCCGGCGATCTGCGGCACGGTGATAGCCCGCTACGGCACCGAGCAGCAGAAGCGCGAGTGGCTGCCCGGACTCTCCGACGGCACCCGGAGGATGGCCTTCGGCATCACCGAGCCGGACGCGGGCTCCAACTCGCACCGGATCACCACCGTCGCCCGCCGCGACGGCGAGGACTGGCTGCTGACCGGCCGCAAGGTCTTCATCTCCGGCATCGACCACGCGGACGCCGTGCTGTTCGTCGCCCGCACCGAGGACGCCAGGACGGGCAAGCTGAAGCCCGCGCTGTTCATCGTCCCGCGTGACAGCCCTGGCTTCGAGTACCGCGCGATCCCGATGGAACTGGTCTCCCCCGAGAAGCAGTTCCAGGTCTTCCTGGACGACGTCCGGCTGCCCGCCGAGGCCCTGGTCGGCGACGAGAACGCCGGACTGCTGCAGCTGTTCGCCGGCCTCAACCCCGAGCGCATCATGACCGCCGCCTTCTCGCTCGGCCTCGCCCGCCAGGCGCTGGGCAAGGCCGTCGAGTACGCCCGCACCCGGACGGTGTGGGACACCCCGATCGGTGCGCACCAGGGCCTCGCCCACCCGCTCGCCCAGTGCGCGGTGGAGATCGAGCTCGCCCGGCTGATGACCCAGAAGGCCGGGCTGCTCTACGACGCGGGCGAGGACCTCGCGGCCGGCGAGGCCGCCAACATGGCCAAGTACGCGGCCGGCGAGGCCGCCGCCCGGACGGTCGACCAGGCGGTGCAGACCCTCGGCGGCAACGGCCTCACCCAGGAGTACGGGCTCGGTGCCCTGCTCACCGCCACCAGGGTCGGCCGGGTCGCCCCGGTCAGCCGGGAGATGGTGCTCAACTACGTCGCCCAGCACACCCTCGGCCTGCCCAAGTCGTACTGACCCGGGCGTGCCGCGCGCCCGCCCCGCTCGTTCGTCACAGGGGTGCGGCGCACTTCCCCCGTCCGAATGCCCCCTGGCCGTGCGCCCGGACGACCCGGCAGTCTTGGTCCGGCCGACGGATCCGACTGGCCGTCACCTATCCAACTGGAGGCATGCCTTGGTGTTCCACAGCGAGTTCCCGGACGTCGACATCGTCGATCTGCCCATCCACGACGCGGTGCTGGGCGCCGCGGACCGCTTCGGGGACCTGCCGGCACTGGTCGACGGCATCACGGGGGAGACGGTCAGCCACGCCCGGCTGGCCACGGCGGTGCGCCGGGTCGCCGCCGGGCTGGCCGAGGCGGGCGTGCGCCCCGGGGACGTGGTGGCGCTGTTCAGCCCCAACACGATCGGCTACCCGATGGCGTTCTTCGGCGCCACCCGGGCCGGTGCCACCGTCACCACCGTCTCCTCCCTCGCCACCCCCGCCGAGCTGGCCGCCCAGCTGTCCGACAGCGGCACCCGCTGGCTGGTCACCGTCTCGCCGTTCCTGACCACCGCCCGCCAGGCCGCCGAGAAGCTCGCCGCCGACGGCCGCCCGCTCGCCGAGATCATCGTGCTGGACGGCGCCGAGGGCCACCGCTCGCTGGCCGACCTGCTGGCCGCCACCGGGCCCGAGCCCGAGGTGGCCATCGACCCGGGCGAGGACATCGCCGTGCTGCCCTACTCCAGCGGCACCACCGGCCTGCCCAAGGGCGTGATGCTGACCCACCGCTCGATCGCCACCAATCTCGCCCAGACGGACGCCCTGTACCGGCCCAAGGTCGGCGAGCGGATCCTCGCCGTGCTGCCGTTCTTCCACATCTACGGCCTCGCCGCGCTGCTCAACCAGCCGCTGCGCTGCGGTGCGACGATCGTGGTGCTGCCCCGCTTCGACCTGGAGCAGTTCTGCCGCACCATCGAGGAGCAGCGCGTCCAGGCCCTGATCGTGGCCCCGCCGATCGCGCTCGCACTGGCCAAGCACCCGGTGGTGGACCGCTTCGACCTGTCCTCGGTGGAGTACCTGCTGTGCGCCGCCGCCCCGCTGGACAGCGAGCTCTCCGAGGCCTGCGCGCGCCGGCTCGGCCTGCCGCACCTGCTCCAGGGCTACGGGATGACGGAGCTCTCGCCGGTGTCCCACATCGTGTCGCCCGAGGAGAGCGACCCCTCGCCGGGCTCGGTCGGCCGGATGGTCCCCTCGACCGAGCTGCGGGTCGCCGCGCTGGACGGCTCCGGCGCGGACCTCGGCCCCGGGGAGTCCGGGGAGCTGCTGATCCGCGGCCCCCAGGTGATGAAGGGCTACTTCGGCCGCCCCTCCGACACCGCCGCCACCATCGACGAGGACGGCTGGCTGCACACCGGCGACATCGGGTTCGTGGACGACCGCGGCTACCTGCACGTCGTCGACCGGGTGAAGGAGCTGATCAAGTACAAGGGCTACCAGGTGGCCCCCGCCGAGCTGGAGGCCCTGCTGCTCAGCCACCCGCAGATCGCCGACGCCGCGGTGATCGGCGTGCTGGACGCCGAGGGCACCGAGTGCCCCAAGGCCTTCGTGGTCCGGGCGCCCGGCTCCACCCTCACCGAGCAGGAGGTGACCGCCTTCGTGGCCGGCCAGGTCGCCCCCTACAAGAAGGTGCGGGCGGTGGAGTTCCTGGAGGCCGTCCCCAAGTCGGCCGCCGGCAAGATCCTCCGCCGGGAGCTGCGGGCCCGCGAGGCCGCCCGCTGAGCCGTCCCCGCGGATCTGCGAGGATCGACCCGCGACCCAGCCGGAACACCCGTACGAACAGGACCAGCCCCCGCCGATGACCGCCCACGCCGCCGCCCGCACCCCCCAGCAGGACCGCAGCCGCGCCACCCGCCGGCGGCTGCTGGCGGCGGCCGTGGACTGCCTCGCCGAGGTGGGCTGGAACGGCAGCACCGTCGCCGCGGTCGCCGAGCGGGCCGGCGTCTCCCGGGGCGCGGCCCAGCACCACTTCCCGACCCGCGAGGACCTCTTCACCGCGGCGGTCGAACACGTCACCACCGAGCGGCTGGCAGCCGTCCGCGCCCACGCGGACGAGCTGCCGGCCGCCGGCCCGGACCGCACCGAGGCGGTGGTCGACATGATCGTCCGCCTCTACACCGGCCCGCTGTTCCGCGCGGCCCTGCACCTGTGGACCGCCGCGGCCACCGAGGACCCGCTGCGCGAGCGGATCATCGCCCTGGAGGGGCACGTCGGCCGGGAGGCCCACCGGGCCGCCGTGGAGTTCCTCGGCGCCGACGAAACCACCCCCGGCGTGCGCGAATCCGTGCAGGCCACCCTGGACCTCGCCCGCGGCCTCGGCCTGGCCAACCTGCTCACCGACGACAGCGCCAGACGAGCTGGCGTGATCCGGCAGTGGGCGAGCGTTCTGGAGGGTACGCTGCGCCCGGTACGCCCATGACGCCCGGGCACCCAGGGCGCCCGGCCCACTCCTGACCAAGGGGTCGCCGGGCGGCCGATGTCCGTGCAGTCTGGAGAAGAACCCCGGCCGGTACGGACCGCAAACGCCCCGGCCGGGAACGAGCCGAACCGGGGTGCTGCCTGATCATGCACGGACACGAGCGGGATGCGACCGACGCCACCGGCCCGGCACCGGGTGCCACCTCCGCACGCCTCGACGGCCATCGGCTCGTCCCGCTCGCCACCGCCCTGCTCCAGGACGACGGACTGGTCCTGCACTGGAGCGAGGACGCCGAGGCGCTGCTCGGCTACCCCGCCGACGAGGTCGTCGGCAGCTACGCCGCCCGGCTGCTGGTCGACGACTCCGGGCGCCCCGAGGTGCTCGCCCTGTTCGAGCGGATCATGAGCGGCAAGGGCTGGTCCGGCGTCTTCCCGGTCCGCCACCGGGACGGGCACCTGGTCGAGCTGGAGCTGCGCACCTACCCGATCGCCGGCCCCGGCGGCAGCCTGCTGCTGCTCGCCACCGCCTCCGACGTGCAGGCCCTGCACCAGGTCGAGGCCGACCTCGCCGTCCTGGACGGCATCTTCGGCCAGTCCCCGATCGGCATGGCCGTCTACGACACCGACCTGCGGTACGTGCGGCTGAACGAGGCACTCGCCCGGATGAACGGCGTTCCGATCGCCGAGCACATCGGCCGCCGGATCAGCGTCGTCCTGCCCGGCATCAACAGCGCCGAGATCGAGCAGACCATGAGACAGGTGCTCACCACCGGCAGGCCCGTGGTCGACGCCCGCTCGCACGGCCGGGTCCCCGGCGACCCGCGCCGCGACCGCGCCTGGTCCGCCTCCTACTTCCGGCTGGAGGACTCCACCGGCCGGGTCTTCGGCGTCTGCTCCTCCATCATCGACGTCACCGAGCGCTTCCAGGCCGAGGCCCGCGCCTCCCGCGCGCAGGAACGTCTCGCCACCATCGCCGAGGCCACCGCCCGGATCGGCACCACCCTGGACCTCCAGCGCACCGCCGAGGAGCTGATCGAGGCGGTCGTCCCGCGGTTCGCCGACTTCGCCACCGTGGACCTGCTGGAGCCGGTCCTGCGCGGCGCCGAGCCCACCACCATCCCGCTGGACCGACCGATCAAGCTGCGCGCCGTGGCCGTCGGCGAGTCCTACGAGTCGGGCCTCACGCTCGCCGTCGACACCGTCGGCGAGGTCTCCGAGTACGCCCCTGACCGCAGCTACACCCAGTGCCTGCGCAGCGGCCGCCCGCTGCTGCGCTCGCACGTCGACGAGGACGTGCTGCGCGGGCTGGTCGCCACCGAGGAGCGGGTCGCCCCCGGCATGGAGGCCGGCATCCACTCGTACCTGATGGTGCCGCTCACCGCCCGGGGCATGGTCCTCGGCGGCTCCGAGTTCATCCGGATGCGCAACCCCGAGCCGTTCACCGCCGCCGACGTCGCCCTCGCCGAGGAGCTCGTCGCCCGTACCGCCCTCGCCATCGACAACGCCCGGCTCTACCGGCGTGAGCGCGAGACCGCGCTCACGCTGCAGCGCAGCCTGCTGCCGCAGGAGATCCACCGCACCCTCGGCCTGGAGATCGCCTACCGCTACCTGCCCAGCAGCGTGGTCAGCGAGGTCGGCGGCGACTGGTTCGACGTCGTCCCGCTCTCCTGCGGCCGGGTCGCCCTGGTGGTCGGCGACGTGATGGGCCACGGCATCCGGGCCGCCGCCACGATGGGCCAGCTGCGGACCGTCGCCCGCACCCTGGCCACCCTGGACATGCCGCCCGAGCAGGTGCTCACCCGGCTCGACGAGACGGCCTCCGGCATCGGCGAGGGCCAGTTCGCCACCTGTATCTGCGCCGTCTACGACCCGCTGGAGCGCACCGTGCAGGTCGCCTCGGCCGGCCACCTGCCACCGGTCTGGGTCGCCCCCGACGGCACCGCCAGCACCGTGGAGATACCGCCCGGCGTCCCGCTCGGCGTCGGCGGCGTCGCCTTCGAGAGCATCGAGTTCACGCTCCCCGAGGGCGGCATGGTCGCCCTCTACACCGACGGCCTGGTCGAGCGGCGCGGCCAGGACATCGACGACGGCATCGACCTGCTCGCCCGCACCCTCTCGGGGCCCGGCCGGACCCTGGAGGAGAACTGCGACGCCGTCCTCGGCGCCCTGGTCACCGACGGCACCGACGACGACATCGCGATGATCATGGGCCGGGTGCTGCCGCTGCCCGCCGACCGGGTCGCCACCCTCCCGCTCACCGGCGGCGGCCGCCTGCCCGGCAAGGCCCGCCGCTTCACCCGCGCGACCCTCGCCGACTGGGGTCTGTCCGCGCTCGCCGACTACGCCGAACTGCTGGTCAGCGAACTGGTCACGAACGCCCTGCTGCACGCGGACGCCCCGCGCCGGCTGCGGCTGTTCCGTGACCGGGTGCTCACCGTCGAGGTCGCCGACGCGGGCGGCCAGGCCCCCCAGCTGCGCCCCTTCGCCGAGCAGGACGAGGGCGGGCGCGGCATGTTCCTGGTCAGCGAGCTGGCCCAGCGCTGGGGCAGCCGGCTGACCAGGGACGGCAAGGTGGTCTGGGCGGAGCTGGAGCTGCCCTTCGGGACGAGCTGACCCGCTGCGCCTGCGTCGCCGGGGCCCGCCCCGCCGCGCCCGGCCGGTGTGCCGGGCCCGGGGCGCGGGTAGGCTCCGCGACACCCTGGGGGCGGGGCCGGGGGGCGGGGCCAGGGGTGGGGTCGGGAGGGGCAGGGATGGGGCGGATTCCGCACGCGGTCGAGGACCGCGCCTGGTGCGGCGGCTACGGCCGGTTCCTCTCCTGCGAGACGGACCGGGCCGGCGAGCGCGGCTCGGCGCTGCTCCGGACCTCTCCGAGCCTCCTGCTGTCGCTGCCCGGGGCCGTCCAGCTGGCGCATGGCGTCCTGGGGATCGGCGCCTATGCGGTCGCCGGGCCGGCCCTGCTGGTCTCCCTGGTGCTCTGGCACCACCGGCCGGGGGGCCGGAAGCCCTCGCTGTACTGCTACGAGCACGGGGCGGTGCTGTTCCGGGCCGGCCGCGCCCGGCCCTACCTCTGGTCCGAGCTGCGCTGGCGGGCGGACCGGTACACCGCCGGTGAGGCACCCGGGGGCGTCCACCCGGTCCGGCTGGAGCTGAGCACCGGGGACGGCACACCCGTGATCGAGCTGCGCGAGCTGCGCGCGGTGGTCATCGAGCGGGCCCCCCGCTCCCGGTAGTGGGAGCAGGGGGCCCCGCTCGGGCGCCTGGCTAGACGCCGGTCTTCTCCAGGGCCGGGCGCTCCTGCGGCTCCTGCTCCGAGGCCCGGCCGGGCAGGCCGCGCAGCAGCCGCCAGGCCGCGGCGGAGGCGGCCAGCAGCAGGGCGCCGGCCAGGAACGCCGCGATGTTCATGCCGTGCAGGAAGGAGTCCCGGGCGCTGGCCAGCAGCGGACCGGCCAGCTCCGGCGCCAGGCCGTGCGCGGCCTCGACCGCGCCGCCCAGCGACTCGCCCGCCTGGGCGGCCGCCGCCGGATCCGCCCCCGCCGGGACGGCCAGCGAACCGGCGTAGAGCGAGGCGACCACCGAGCCGACCAGCGCGATCCCGAGCGCGGTGCCCAGCTCGTACGCCGTCTCCGAGACCGCCGAGGCGGCGCCGGCCTTCTCGGCGGGTGCGGCGCCCAGCACTAGGTCGGCCCCGAGCGTGTAGACCACGCCCTCGGCGGTGCCGACGATCAGGAAGGCGACCGCCAGCAGCAGGTAGGTGGTGTCCTGCTGGACGAAGCCGAGCAGGCCGATGCCGGTGCCCATGCCCAGCAGGCCGAGGGTCAGCGCCAGCCTGGCGCCGGTGCGCCGGGCCAGCCGGGCGGTCAGCAGACCGCCGACCACCGCGCCGGCGAAGGCCGGCAGCTCGGCCAGACCCGCCTTCAGCGGCTCCCAGCCGCGCACCAGCTGCAGGTACTGCGAGGTAACGAAGACCACGCCGGAGAGTCCGACCAGGGCGGTGAGCGAGGCCAGCACGGCGCCGGTGAAGCGCCGGTCGGCGAAGAGCCGGACGTCCAGCAGCGGGGTGTCCAGGCGCAGCTGGCGCCGGACGAAGACGGTCAGCGCGGCGGCGCCCAGCAGGGCGGTGACGGGGACGTCCCAGCGCACCAGTCCGTGGGCGGCGGCCTCCTTGATCGCGTAGACCACGCCGATCACCCCGGCCAGCGAGAGCAGCACGCTCAGGACGTCCCATCGGCCGGGTTCCGGGTCCTTGGACTCGGGCAGCAGCCAGCCGCCGAGGACCAGCAGCAGCAGGACGACCGGCAGGTTCAGCAGGAACACCGAGCCCCACCAGAAGTGCTCCAGCAGGACCCCGCCGACCACCGGGCCGAGTGCGGCGCCGGCGGTGGCCGCCGCGCCCCAGATCCCGATCGCGGTGGCCCGCTCGCGGTCGTCCGGGAAGAGGCCACGGATCAGGGACAGGGTGGAGGGCATGATCGTCGCCCCGGCCACGCCGAGCAGCGCGCGGGCCAGGATCAGCCAGCCGGGGCCGGGCGCGTAGGCCGCGAGCAGCGAGGCGGCGCCGAAGGCCGCGGAGCCGGTGAGCAGCAGCTTCTTGCGGCCGATCCGGTCGCTCAGCGAGCCCATGCTGACCAGCAGGCCGGCCAGCACGAAGGAGTAGACGTCGCCGATCCAGAGCAGCTGGGTGCCGCTGGGGCGCAGGGTCTCGCTGATCGAGGGGATGGCGAGGGAGAGCACGGTCGCGTCGACGGCGACCAGGGTGACGGCCAGGACGAGGACGGCGAGGCCGGTCCAGCGCTGGTGGGGGCGGGTGTGGACGGTGCTGCTCATGGTGTATCGGTGTCCGGTTTCCGGTCCGAGGTGCGGTGGGGTGTGGTGTCGGGGGAGGGGGCCGGGGCCGGGGGTGTCCGCAGGGCGCCGCCGAGGAAGAGCTCGGTCAGGGAGAAGGCGCCGTCGCGAGGGGCGAGCCGGCCGTCCTGGACGGCCCAGCCGACGCCGGCCACCAGGTCGAAGAAGGCCTCGCTGAGCCAGCCGGCGGCGAGCTCGATGCGGAACACCCCCTGCTGCTGGCCGCGCAGGAAGAGCGCCTGCAGCCGGGTGATCTGCGACTCCCAGAGCTCGTTGATGCCCTCGTCGTCGTAGAGCTGGTTCTCGCCGGCCAGGAAGGCGCAGAGCGCGGCGTCCGGGACCACCGCGTCCACCAGGCGGCGCAGTGCGAGCTGGGCGTCGCCGTCCTCGACGGCGGCGGTGTCCAGCGCGGCGCCGAACTTCCGCAGGCCGAGCAGGCCGACCTCGCGGATCAGCGCCTCGCGCCCCGGGAAGAGCCGGTGCAGGGTGGCGCGGCTGATGCCCGCGGCGCGGGCGATCTCGTCCAGGTGGGCGGTCGGGCGGCGGGAGAGCACGCCGACGGCGGCTTCGAGAACGGCATCGCGATCGGTGGCCATACGGCAAGTGTAGGTCAAATGAGACATGGATGTCTCAATATTTTCTCAGGTGATGCAGCTGAGGCCTCTGTGGCGGAGGCTTCAGCCGGTAAAGGCCGAGGTCGGAGCCCGTGGGGCCGGGGCCCGGGGGCTGGTGGGGGCCGGGGCCCGGGAGCTGGTGGGAGCCGGAGCGGGCAGCAAAAAACCGGGGACGGCGGTTGCCGTCCCCGGTCGCGGGCCGTGGTGCCTCAGCTCTGGTTGTAGAACCCGGTCTCGTCCAGCGGCCGGTCGATCACCATGACCTCGACGTCGGCCGGGGTGAGCAGGAACACCCGGCGGGCGATCCGCTCGATCCCGCCGCGGGTGCCGAAGATCAGCCCGGAGGCGAAGTCGACCATGCGCTTGGCCTCGGCCTCGTCCATCTCGGTGAGGTCCATGACCACCGGAGTGCTGGCGCGGATGTGCTCGCCGACCGCCCGAGCGGCCTCGAAGCCGGTCGGCCGCAGGGAGACGATCTTCGTGGGGGCGGGGGCGGCGGACACCGTCTCCTGCTCGATCCACTCGTCGTCGTACACCGCGGCCGGGTAGTTACCGGAGGGCATCAGCCACCCGTTGTGGTGCTCGTCGCGAAGTGCTCCCATGCCGCGCCTCCCTGCCTCGTCCCGTACGCGTCCCCGGTGCGCGTGTCCTTTTGACACGTCATCCACTCGTCGGAACTGTCCGAGTATCGCACTGATCACCGGTCCCGTGCCCGCTCGCGACCCCCGTCCGAGTCGTGCCGCGCCGGAAACCCGGGCGAACCCGGGCATCTGTTGCGACGCAGCAGCTCGCCGTACGGTTGCGCGCGTAGACCATATCGGTCGCGGTCACCGCTTAATTGACCTTCTGTCAACAATGCGGAAACGATTTCACTCGCCGGTGACGCCGTCCACGAGCTCGCGGAGCAGATCGGCGTGTCCGTTGTGCCGCGCGTACTCCTCGATCATGTGGACCAGGATCCATCGCAGCGTCACTTCCTCGCCGCGGCGCAATTGCTTGCCGACCGTCTCCAGCGGGAGGCCCTCGGCGGCCCGGCGGGCGGCGTCGACCTCGGCCCGCCAGGTGGCGAAGTCCTGCTCGGCGTCGGCGGTGTCGACGTTGTCGAAGTCGCCGTCCGGGTCCGCCTCCGTCCAGTAGTGGCCGGTCTCGAAGGACCCGCCGAGCAGGATGCCCTGGAACCAGTGGCGCTCGACCTCGGCCATGTGCCGGACCAGGCCGAGCAGCGAGAGGCCGGACGGCGGGACGGAGCGCAGCCGCAGCTGCTCGGGCGTCAGGCCCTCGCACTTGACGGCGAGGGTGGCGCGGTGGAAGTCGAGCCACGCGGTCAGCATGGCCGTCTCGTCCGCGGCGAAGGGGGGATCGATCCGAGGGGTGGTGGTCGTCATGGCGGACATCCTGGCGCAGCCGCGCACCGGAGGCGACCGAATAGTCGGTCTCCCGGCCTCAGGCGGCCGCCGTGCGCCGGCGGGCGGCGCGCCAGAGCGTGACCACGCTCCCCAGGGTGAAGGCCGCGATCACGCCGGCCGACACCAGGAACGCCGCCGAGCCGGGCTCGCTCGCGCTGGCCGCCGCCGTGACGTAGACGGCGGTGGTCGGCACCACGCCGAGCGCGGTGGCGGTCAGGAACGGCGTGAAGCGCACGCCCGAGAACGCCGCGCCGTAGTTGGCCGCCTGGAAGGGCATCCCGGGGAACAGCCGCAGCAGCAGCACGCTGCGAAAGCCCTGCTCGGTGAACCGCCGGTCCAGCGTGGTCAGCATCCGCCCGCGCAGGTACGGCCGCAGCGCCTCGCGGCCGAGCATCCGGCCGAGCGCGAAGGCCGCCGCGGCCCCGAGGGCGGTGCCGAGCACGGCCATGAGCAGGCCCTGCTGGATGCCGAGCAGCAGCCCCGCCGCCGCGTTCAGCGCCGGGCGCGGCACGAAGGCGAGCGTGCCCACCGCGTACACCGCGGTGAGCAGCGGGAGCCGCCAGTAGCCCGGCATCCCGTCCGGCAGCCCGCCGGTCAGCAGGGCGGTCGGGCTCCAGAGCAGAAGCGAGCCGGCCGCCGCGCCGAGGATGGCGACCAGCAGGGCGAACCGCAGCCACGGCGATCCCGGGGCACACCGGGCCGGGGCGGCGGGCTGTTGAGGCGCGGGCGGCGCGGCGTCGGGCATGGGCCGAGCCTAAGGCCTCCCTCTCGGATCACGTCGACCACCCGGCGTGATCCGAGAGGGGCCCTGGCTAGGGCTTGTCGGTGCCCCTGGCGGGGAGGTCGGCGCCGCCCGGTTCGGCCCGGCGCAGGGCGCCCGCGCTGAGGGTGAGCGCGAGGGCCAGCGCGGTGACCAGTCCGAAGGAGACGGTCAGCGAGGTGGCCTGGGCGAGCGTGCCGATGATCGCCGGTGCGATCAGGCCCGCGGTGTAGGTGACGGTCGCCACGCCCGCGATGGACTGGCTGGCGTTGGAGCCGATCCGGCCGGCCGCCGCGAAGGCGAGCGGGACGACGACCGCGATGCCGACCCCGATCAGGGCGAAGCCCGGGATGGCCAGGGCCGGGGTGTCGGCGGCCACCACCAGGAGGCCGCCCGCGGTGGCGATCGCCCCGCTCAGCCTGGTCGCCCGGACGGCGCCGAGCCGGCGGATCACCGCGTCGCCCGCCAGTCGGCTGACCGCCATGGTGAGCGAGAACGCCGTGTAGGAGGCGGCCGCCAGGGTGGCGGAGGCACCGGTGACGTCCCGCAGGTAGACGCCGCTCCAGTCCATCGACGCACCCTCGGCGAACACCGCGCAGAGGCCGACCAGGCCGATCACCAGCGAGCTGCGCGGCGGCAGCGCGAACCGCGGCGGCGCCTGCTCCTCCTCCGCCGCCCGGAGATCCGGCAACCCCCGGCAGACCGGCTGCGCCAGCGCGAGCAGCACCAGCGCGGTGACGGCCAGCTGGAGGCGGGCGTCCAGGTTCCGGTGGGCGGCGAGGATGCCGAACGCGGAGGCCAGCAGGCCGCCCGCACTCCACATCCCGTGCAGACCGGACATGATCGAGCGGCCCAGTCGCTGCTCGATCTCCACGCCCTGCGCGTTCATCGCCACGTCCGCCATGCCGGCCGTCGCCCCGAACACCAGCAGCGCAAGGCAGAGGACGGGCAGTGAGGGGGCGAGTGCGGGCAGTGCGAGGGCGAGGCACCAGAGCGAGAGCAGTCCGCGCACCGCCGTCCGGCCGCCGTAGCGGTGGACGAACCGTCCGGCGAGCGGCATCGCGAGGGAGGAGCCGATCGCCGGCATCACCAGCGCCAGGCCGAGCTGGCCGGTGGAGAGGTCCAGGCGGTCCTGGATCCAGGGGATGCGGGTGACGAAGCTGCCGCTCACGGCGCCGTGCACGGCGAACACGAGGGCGATGCCCACCCTCGCCCGGCTCGGGGATGCCAAGGAGTCGAGCGGTGGTCGTGTGGTCAGGCTGTCGGTCATCCGTGCGTCCCTCCCGGTCGCGCGCCCGGCGCGACGGTGCCCTGGTGGTTGCCGTTGATATGTGCCCGTGTGGTGCGGTTCGCGCACCTCGGGCCCGTTCGATAAATTATCAGGAAGGGACCCTGATAGAAACACTCTGGAAGGATGCTCTTCCATGACCACCGCGCGTACGGCCACGCCGAGCACGGCCCGGGCGATCAACGACCGGCTGGCACTGGACCTGCTGCTCGAACAGGGCCCCCTCACCGCGACCGAGCTGCGCGAGCTCACCGGGCTGTCCCGGCCCACCGTCGCCGACCTGCTGGAACGCCTGCAGCGCGGCGGCCTGATCGCCGTCGTCGGCGAGCGCGGGGAGCAGCGGCGCGGCCCCAACGCCCGGCTCTACGCCCTGGTCGCCTCCCGGGCCCACCTCGCCGCCGTCGACGTCCGCGAGGGCGGCGCCAGCCTGGTCGTCGCCGACCTCACCGGACACACCCTGGGCGCCGCCGAGGTGCCGGTCGAGGGCCTCGGCGACGACGGCACCGCCGCGCGGATCGTCCGCACCCTGCTCGACACCGCGCGGGAGGCCGGCGTGGAGCAGCTGCACACCGTCGCCGTCGGCGCCCCCGGGCTGGTCGACCCGGCCACCGGGCGGCTGCACAGCACCGGCGCGCTGCCCGCCTGGCACGCCGAACTGCTCGCCGCGCTGCGGGAGCTGCCCGGCACCGAGGTCATCCTGGAGAACGAGGTCAACCTGGCCGGCCGCGCCGAGTACCGGATCGGCGCCGCCCGGGACCGCGACACCTTCGTCCTGATGTGGCTCGGCCACAGCGTCGGGGCCGCCGTGATCCTGGACGGGAAGCTGCGCCGCGGCGCCTCCGGCGGCACCGGCGAGATCTGCTTCCTGCCCGTTCCCGGCACGGTCCGCCTGCCCGACGCCACCAGCTGCGAGGGCGGCTTCCACGACCTGGTCGGCAGCGCCGCCGTCTGCGGGCTGGCCCGCGCCCACGGCCTGCCCGCCGACCAGGCCGACGACGCCTCCGCCGCCGAGGCCGCCGTCCACGCGGCACTCGGCGCGCTCGGCGACGGCGAGCCCGGCGGGCCCTTCCTGGACGAGCTCGCCGAGCGGATAGCCATCGGGGCCGCCTCCGTCTGCGTCGTCCTGGACCCGGGCTGCGTCGTCCTCGGCGGCGAGACCGGCCGGGCCGGCGGCGCCGAGCTCGCCGGGCGGGTCGAACGCCGGCTCGCCGTCCTCTCCCCGCTGCGCACCGAGGTCCGGGCCGGCACGGCGGGCGGCGGCGCGGTGCTCGGCGGCGCGGTCCTCACCGCGGGCGACGCCGTCCGGCGGGACCTCTTCGGGGAGCCGTAGGCAGGGTCCGACCATGCCCGGGCCCCCGTCGCGGTGCTCCGCTTCGCGGAGCCGGCGCCGGGTACGGCAGGATGGCGGCGGCGGGCCGGCGAACACCGGCCGCGCCCCGTTCGAGGCGCCGCTCCCGAAGCGCCGTCTCCGAGCCACCGTTCCGAACCGCCGTTCCCGAACCACCGTCAGGAGTCGCACATGGGCCAGCCCGAGGTGCCGGTCAACCCGTACCGCATCGGCGAGGCCGCGGCGATGCTCGGCGTCAGCGCCGACACCATGCGGCGCTGGGTGGACGCCGGCCGGGTCGCCGCCGAGCGCGACGAGCACGGCCACCGGATCATCCCCGGCGCCCAGCTGGCGGCCTTCGCCCGGGAGCTGGCCCGCCCGGAGAACGCCGAGGCCGAGGGCCGGCCGTCCTCCGCCCGCAACCGCTTCCCCGGCATCGTCACCGATGTGCTGCTCGGGGACGTCGCCGCGCAGGTGGAGATCCAGGCCGGCCCGTTCCGGGTGGTCTCGCTGATCAGCCGGGAGTCGGCCGAGGAGCTCCGGCTGGTGCCCGGCGCACCCGCGACGGCGGTCATCAAGTCGACCAATGTGATGATCGAGCTGCGCTAGGGCTTGCCAGACGCGGTCCAGGCCTCGTCAGACACGCCGCAGTTCCGCCGGTCCCGCCCGATCCCTCCGAACCGCCCAGCGAGAGGCCAGGTATCGATGCCCCATCCGCCGCTGCCGTCCACCCAGAGCGCCGTCTTCGCGGTCGAGGCGATGGCCGCCCGGCACGGCCGGGAGGTCCGCGCCGTCCACGACATCGGCCGCGACCAGACCTTCGCCGGACTGGTCGGCGACGGCGGCGGCGAACTGGACGCGATACCGCACGAGGCCCTGCTGGAGCTCGGCGGCCGCCCGGCGCTCACCGTCCGGCTCTTCGCCCACGAGGACGCCGTGGTCTGCGTCGAGGGCATCGACTTCGACGTGCCGCGCGACAGCGTGCCCGCCTTCCTCCACGCGGTGTGGAGCAGCCTGGTCCAGGTCAGGACGCGCACCTTCCCGCCGTCCACCACCCTGGTCGTCACCGTGCCCGGCGAGGACGCCTACCGCGAGCACATCGGCGTCCACGACCTCACCCCCTGGCTCGCGGGGCTGATCCGATGAGCGCCCCCGCCGACCGCCGCCCGGTACTCGCCGTCGCCCACCGCGGCGACCCCTACCGGTACCGGGAGAACACCCTGCCCTCCGTCGAGTCCGCACTCGCCGCCGGCGCCGACGCCGTCGAGGTCGACGTCCAGCTCACCCGGGACGGGGTGCCCGTCCTGCTGCACGACGAGACGCTGGAACGCCTCTGGGGCGATCCGCGGCCCGTCCGCCGGGTCACCCTCGACCAGCTGGACGAGCTGCGCGACGGCCACCTCGCCGTCCCCACCCTCACCGAGGCGGTCAAGGCCGTCACCGCCACCCCGGCCGCCCGGCTGCTCATCGACCTGGACGACCCGCGCCCCGCCGCCGCCACCTGGGCCGCCGTCACCGGCCTCGGCGCCGAGCGGCGGGTCGCCTTCTGCGGCCCCGCCACCGCCATGCTCGCCGTCCGCGCCCTCGCCCCCGAGGCCGAGATCGCGCTCACCTGGAAGCAGCCCCGGCTGCCCGCCGCCGAGCTGCTCGCCGACCTGCGGCCGCGCTTCCTGAACCCGCCGTTCGGACTGGTCACCGCCGACTTCACGGCGGCCGCCCGGGACGCCGGCCTCGGCGTGTCCACCTGGACCGCCGACCTGCGCCGCACCATGCGCCGACTGCGGTCCGCCGGCGTGGACTCCATCACCAGCAACCGGATCGGTGTGCTGCGCAGCGTCCTGGACGGCCGCCGATGAGCCCCGCCGACCCCGCCGTGCTGAGCACCCGCGCGCTCGGCCGCGCCCTGCTGGCCCGTCAGCACCTGCTCGCCCGCACCACGATGGCCCCGGCCGCGATGATCGAACACCTCGGCGGGCTGCAGGCCCAGGCCGCGCCGCAGCCGCCCTACCTCGGGCTGCTGGCCCGCCTGGACGGGTTCACCCCCGAGCAGCTCAGCGGGCCGATCGAGCGGCGCGAGGTGGTCCGGATCGCGCTCCAGCGCAGCACCATCCACCTGGTCACCGCGGAGGACTGCCTGACGCTGCGCCCGCTCGTCCAGCCCGTCCTGGCGAAGGGCCTGCTTAGCAACTACGGCAAGCTGCTGGCCGGCCTGGACCTCGACGCCCTGGTCGCCGAGGCCCGCGTGCTGCTGGAGGAGCGACCGCTCACCTTCCAGGAGCTCGGGCCGCTGCTCGCCGCCACTCGGCCGGATCGCGATCCGGCCGCCCTGGCCCAGGCCGCGCGCTGCCTGCTGCCGCTCGTCCAGGTGCCGCCCCGCGGTCTGTGGGGCCGGGGCGGGGCCGCCGCGCACACCACCGCCGAGGCCTGGCTCGGCCGCCCGCTCGACCCGGCGCCCTCGCTCGACGCGCTGGCCCTGCGCTACCTCGCCGCGTTCGGTCCGGCCCGCGCCGCCGACCTGCAGAAGTGGTGCGGCCTCACCGGGCTGGCCGCCGTGCTGAAGCGGCTCGCGCCGCAGCTGGTGACCTTCCGCGACGAGCAGGGGCGCCTGCTGTACGACCTGCCCGACGCGCCCCGGCCGGACGCCGACACCCCGGCGCCGGTCCGGCTGGTCGCCCCCTTCGACAACCTGCTGCTCTCGCACGCCGACCGCACCCGGGTGCTGCCGGAGGAGTACCGCGGCCGGGTGATGACGCCGAACGGCATCGTGCACGGCAGCGTGCTGCTGGACGGCCTGGTCGCCGGGAGGTGGGAGCTGACGGAGAGCCGGGGCGGCGGGCGCACGCTCGTTGTTCACCCGTACGGCTCAGTGAGCCGGGCCGACCGGAGTGCGGTGGAGGAGGAGGGCGAGCGGGTGCTGGCCTTCGCTGGCGGGGGAGAGGCCGTCCGGATCGAGGCGGCGGAGTAGTCGGGCGTCCGCCGCAGGAGCCAGGGCTGCTGACGGTCCCTCCCTCCGGGCGCCGCCCTGCGGCCGCTGGACCTGGACGACCGGCGGCAGGCGTGGCGAGCAGGTGATCAGATCATCTGTTGAGATTGGTGAATCCGGACCAATCGACCCAGGCGGAGGTGGGCATGCCGGGGGAGCTTCCGTCCAACGGTGCACCGGAGGAGCGTCCGGCGGACGACCGCAGGCCGTACCTGATGCTTCCGCCGGCGCTGCGGGCGGCGGCCGCCTGGTCGGTGGCGGTCATCCTGCTCATCACCGTCGCCTCGCTGGTGGTCTTCGCCATCGTCGAACTGCGTGCCGCCACCATCCCCGTCCTCCTCGCCCTGCTGGGCACCTCGCTGCTCTACCCGGTGATGCCCTGGATGGTCCGGCGCGGCGTCGGCCGGGGGCTTGCCGCCGGGCTGACCTGTGCGGTGCTGGTCCTGGCCGTCGGCGGGGTGATCGCCCTGCTGGTCAACTCGCTGGTGCACAGCGCCCCGCAGATCACCGAGGCGCTCAAGCAGGCGGGGGACCGGCTGGCGGACTGGCTCGGCCCGGTCGGCGAGCAGATCCAGCACGCGCTGGACAGCAGCAGAGGCGAGGGCGGTTCGCTGGTCTCCGCCCTCGCCGGCGGGGTGCTCTCCGGCCTGGGCCTCGCCACCGAGGTCCTGACGGGGGCGGTGCTGGCGCTCGCCCTGGTCTTCTTCTTCCTCCGCGACGGCCACCGGGCCGAGGAGACCGTCCGCGCCCACCTCTCCCCGCGCAACGCCGAGACGGTCGTCGCCTGCGGCCACCGGGCCTTTGACGCGATGGCCGGCTTCATGCGCGGCACCAGCCTGATCGCCCTGATCGACGCCGTGTTCATCACCGTGGGCCTGGTGGTCCTCGGTGTCCCGGGCGCCCCGGGGCTCGGCGCCCTGGTCTTCATGGGCGCCTACATCCCGTTCGTCGGGGCGTTCCTCAGCGGCACGGTGGCGGTGCTGGTCGCGCTCGCCGACGGCGGACTCGCCATCGCGCTCTGGGCGCTGGGCATCGTCCTCGCCGTCCAGGCGATCGAGGGCAACATCCTGCAGCCGCTGATCCAGAGCCGCACGGTGGAGCTCCACCCGGCCACCATCATGGTGGCGGTGGTGGCCGGCGCCGGAGTCGCCGGCATTCTCGGGGCCCTGCTGGCCGTCCCGCTCTCGGCCGCGGGCGTCGGCATCGTCTCCGTGCTGCGCGGCACCGCCGGGCGGTCCCGCCGACGCACCCGCCGGGCGGACGGGGGCGGTGGGGAGCCGGACCCGGGTGGGGAATAGCCGGCCGGATCGCCCCGGCCGGATCGCCTCGGCCGGATCGCCTCGGCCGGATCGCCTCGACCGGCCCGCCGACCCCCGCGCCCGCCGACCCCGCCGACCCCGCCGTCCGGGCCGCACGGCATCGCCGCGGGCCCGGACGCCAGCGCCGTGACGGGCGGTCACGGCTGGCTGCGCAGCAGGTCCTCCAGGTCGGCGAGGAGGCTGAGCGCGGCGCTGCGGTCGGCGGGGGCGACGGGCGCGGGGGTGCGCTCGGCGATCACGCGCAGGGCGGCGGCGGCCTGGCGGGCGAAGAGGGCCAGCAGGTCGAGCTCCGGGAGGCTGGAGCGGGCCTGCGGGGCCGGGTCGAGGACCTCCAGCACGCCGAGGACCCGGGTGCCGTGCACCAGCGGCGCCGCCATCAGGGAGTTCGGGACGTAGGCGGTGGACTCGGCGAAGGCCCGGTCGAAGGTGGCGTTGGCGGCGAGGTCGTCGACCACCATCGGCTCGCCGGAGGCCGCGACCCACCCGGCGATCCCGCTCCCGGCCGCGAAGCGCCGGCCGACCAGGGACTCCTCGCCCCGGCCGGACACCGCCTGGAAGACCAGCTCGCCGGCCGCCTCGTCGAGCAGGCAGACCGAGCCGGCCTCGGCGTCGAAGATGGCCCGTGCGACGTCCACCACGGACTGCAGCAGCTCACGGGCGAGCGGGTCGGGGGGCTCGGGGGTGCCGGTGGCGGTCACGGGTTCAGTACTGCTGGTCATCGGGCGACTCCGTGGTGGGGGCGGACTGGCGCGGGCCGAGCCGGACGTTGGCCGCGGTGAGGTAGAGCGCGTCCTTCAGCTGGAACGTGGTCAGCCTCGGGTGCCGGGACAGGATCCGGGCGCAGAGCCCGGCGACGTACGGGGTGGCGAAGCTGTTGCCGGTGGTGCGGATCGTGGAGCCGCCGAGCCAGGGCACCCGGACGTTCTGGCCGGGCGCGAAGAACTCCACCGGCGGCTCGGGGTTGTAGAGGTGCAGGTCCGGGTCGTCCTCCTGGTGGCTGCCGACCGAGATCACCGAGGAGAACCGCCAGGGGAAGCTCTCCACCGGCGTGTTGTGCGCGGAGGCGACGATCGCGGTGCGGGCGAAGTACGCGTCGTCGGCGAGCGCGTGCAGCTCCTCCAGGAAGCGGGTCCGGGTGGTGGAGAGGCTGAGGTTCACCACGTCGAAGCGCTGCTCCACCGCCCAGCGCAGCCCGGCGAGCAGCATCTCGCCGGTGCCGGAGAAGCGCTCGCCGAGCACCCGGACGCTGTACAGCTCGCAGTCCGGCGCGGTGCGGCGGATGATGCCCGCGCAGGCGGTGCCGTGGCCGCAGGTGTCGCCGGTGTCGGTGGGGCGGACGACGGTCTCCTTGGTGTGCGGGTCCTTGCCCACCACCCAGGAGCCCTGCAGCGGACCGACCAGCGGGTGGTCGCGCTCGATGCCGGAGTCGACCACGCAGACCCGCACCCCGCGGCCGGTGCCCTCGTCGGCGCCGGTGGGGGTGCCGGTGTCGGCGAGGACGGGGACGTCGTCGGCGCCGCGGCCGCGCAGGCTCCAGGTGAGGCCGGCCGGGGCGGTCATCGCGGCGGCTCCCCGGTGGCGGCGGCCAGCCGCTCGGCCCGGCGGACGCCGGGCAGGTGCCCCTTGGCGGCGTACCGGGCCCGGGCGGTGTCCGCCGAGGCGGCGGCCGCGGCCGGCCGGCCGAGCAGCAGCAGGGTGTGCGCCCGGTCGAGCGCGGTGAGGGCCTGCAGCAGCGGGGAGTCGGTGTCGGCCGCGGCGTGCACGGCGGCGTCGGCCAGGACGAGCGCCGGGTCGGCCTCGCCGCGGGCGGCGGCCAGCCGGGCCCGCAGCCCGTCCAGTTCGATCGCCGCGATCGGCGGGAGGTCCTCGGGGGCGCCGAGGCCGTCCAGCCGGCGGGCGGCGAGCGCCGGGCTGTCGGTGTCCAGCAGCAGCCGGGCGGTGTCCAGGCCGATGCCGGTGAGCAGGGTGCCCGCGCCGAGCCGGCGGCCGTTCTCGGCGGCCTCGCCGAGCAGGTCCAGGGCCTGCGCGGTGCGGTCGGTGAGCGCGGCGACCTGGGCGGCGAAGGCCGGCAGGAAGACCAGCGCCTCGGCGAGCGAGAGCTCGCCCGCGAGGTCGCCGGCCTCGGCGAGCAGGATCTCGGCCTCGGCGGACCGGTCCTGGAGGGCGAGCAGCACGGCGAGCGGGCCGTTGAGGGCGATCCGGACGGCGCGTCGGCCGCCGCCGTGCCGGGCCAGCAGCGTGCGGCACTGGGCGGTGGCGACCGCCACCGGCTCGGGGCCGCGCAGCAGCGAGGCGCCCAGCGCGCCGAGGACGGCGGCGCGTTCGGGCTCGCCGTCGGCGCGCACCGCGTGGGCGAGGGCGTGGTCGAGCAGGCGGTCGGCCTCGCCGTGCCGGCCGGCCAGGCGGTGCCGCTCGGCGAGGTGCAGCCGGGCGCGGGCCTGGCCGGTGTCGTCCCCGGCGGTCTCGAAGAAGGGCAGGACGGCCTCGGCGGTGGCGGCGGGCTGGTCGGGGCCGGGCGGCAGGCCCAGGGCGGCGAGGGCGAGTCGGGCGTGGGCGGCGTCCAGCCGGCTGCCGGCCGTGTCGCGGACCTGGATCAGCACCGCGCGGCCCTCGTCGGTGCGGCCGAGCGCGATCCGGGCCTCACCGAGCCGGCGCAGGGCGGGGCCGGCGCCCGGTTCGCCCGGGTAGTGCAGCCCGGCGGCGCGCTCCAGCAGCTCGGCGGCCGCGGGCAGGTCGGTGTGGGCCAGGGCGCGTTCGCCGGCCAGGCCGAGGGCGGTGGCGGCCCGGGTGCGCAGCGCCTCCGTCCGGCCGTCGAGCAGGCCGAGTTCGAGGCGGTAGCGGTGGGCGCGCTCCAGGTGCCCGCCGACGGCCGCGTCGCCGCCCTCGCGCACGCTGGGCAGGCCGGCGGCGCGCTCGTGCCGCTCGGCGCGGGCCCGCTTGGACATCGACTGGTAGGCGCTCTCCTGGACGAGGGCGCTGCTGAACCGGTAGGTGCCGGGGCCGGCCGCCTCGACCAGCGAGCGGCGGGCGAGCTGGGCGAGCGCGGCGTGCAGCCGCGGCGGGGTGGCGGGGCCGTCGAGCGCCTCGCCGTCGGCCGGCAGGCCGTCCAGCGGACCGGTGAAGACGTCGTCCTCGGGGTCGGCGAAGGCGTCGTTCTCGGCTCCGGTGCGGGCCAGTTCGGCGATCTCGGCGGTGCTGAAGGCGCGGCCGAGGATGGCGGCAAGGTCGAGGGTGGCGCGCTCGTCGCGCTCCAGCTCGTCGATCCGGGCGCTCAGCAACGCCCGGCCAGTGGGCGGGAGTTCGTCGTCGAGGGTGGGCTCGTCGGCCTCCGCGAGGGCGGCCAGCAGCTCCTCCAGGTGCAGCGGGTTGCCCTCGGCGCGCTCCAGCAGTCGGACCGGGACGGCGTCCTGGTGGGCGCTCAGTTCGGTCAACTCGGCAGCCAGCAGGGCGGATTCGTCCCAGGAGAGCCCGCCGAGCGGGAGCGTCGGCAGGTCGGGGCGGGAGGAGGCCAGCTCCGGGCGGGCCGCGCAGAGCAGCAGTACGGGGGCCGGGCCGAGCTCGGCGACCAACTGCTCGACCGCGTCGAGCAGCACGGGGCCGGCCCACTGGCAGTCGTCCAGGACCAGGACGGCCGGGCGGGTGCGGGCGTGGGTGCGCAGCAGTGCGGCCAGGGCGGCCCGGATCCCGTCGGGGGAGGCCGCGGCGGCGAGGGCCTGGTCGGCGGCGGCCCGGTCGGCCGGGGCGACGTCGGCGTCGGCGAGCAGCGCGTCCACCGCCTCGACCAGCGGGGTGAGCGGTCCGGCGGCGCCGTGTCCGCCGTAGCTACGGCAGCGGCCGGTGCCGACCGCGGCGCCGCGCCGGCCGGAGCGCTCCAGCCAGTCGCGCACCAGCCGGGTCTTGCCGATCCCGGCCTCGCCGCTGACGACCAGCAGCTCGGCGCCCTCGCTGCGCGAGACCCGCTCCAACGCGGCGTCGAGCAGGGCGAGTTCACGGGTGCGGCCGACCAGCGGAACGTCGAAGCGGCGCAGCAGCTCCGGGTCGTCCTCGTCGAGCCCGAGCAGCCGGTAGCCGGTGACCGGGTCGGTCTTGCCCTTGAGCTGCAGCGGGCCGACCTCGTGGACCTGGGCGGCCGGCCCGGCCGCGCGCAGGGTCTGCGGGCCGATCAGCACCTGGCCGGGGGCGGCGAGCTGCTGCAGCCGGGCGGCGATGTTGACGGTCTCCCCGGAGATCAGCGCCTGTCGCGCCGAGGCGTCCGAACCGGCCACCACCTGACCGGTGTTGACGCCGATCCGGACGTCCAGGCGGACTCCGAGGGTGGCGTCCAGCTCGGTGTTGAGGTCCTCCAGGTCGTCCAGCATGGCGAGCGCGGCGGCCAGCGCCCGGCGGGCGTCGTCCTCGCGGATCACCGGGACCCCGAACACCGCCATCACCGCGTCGCCGATGAACTTCTCCAGCGTGCCGCCGTGGGCCTCGATCTGGCGGTGCATCTGCTCGAAGTAGCGAAGGGTGACGGCCCGCAGGGTCTCCGGGTCGAGGGTGCCGGAGAGCGGGGTGAAGTCGACCAGGTCACAGAAGACCACCGTGACCAGCTTGCGCTCCTCGGCGGCCACCTCGGGCGCCGCGCCGCGGGGCGAGCCGCAGGAGGGGCAGAACTGGTCGGTCGGGTTGGGAAGATGGGCGCAGAGTGGGCAGGGCATGGTGGCAGTCCTTCGCTGTGCGGAGTCGGCGTGGCGCGGGGAGGGCGGGGTGCGCTGGCCGGGCGCGGGCGCCGGGTCAGCCTGCCGCCGGGGGCTTCGGGCCCGGTTCGAAACCGCCTAGCCGGCGGTATGCCCGCAGCTGGGAGGGGGTGCGGGCCGGGCTGGGGCCGTCCCACCGGCCCCAGCCGTACCGCTCCCGGCCCGCTGACCTGCGGCCATACCGCCTGCCAACCGGTTTCGAAGCCGTGGCCAGGCCGGTCTTCCTACCGTCGGTGCAGCGGCGGGCACCCGTCGGCCGCTCCGCTGCGGGTCCGGGCAACCGGCGTGTCGTCGGCGGGAGTCGGGTCAGACCGAGCCGGCCGGTCCCGGTCGGGTCGTCCAGGGAAGGGGAACGCCATGAACGAGAACATCGAGCCGGTCGTCGGCGAGGACAACGAGGAGACCCCCGAGGTCGTGGCGCACGCCGCCGGTGTCCTCGACCTGCAGAGCCTGAAGGCCTTCAAGGACGCCGCGGACGACGGCTGCTTCAGCCTCATCAGCTACGTGAACACCGGCGACACCACCGCCTGAGGGGTACCTCGCGCACGGTTCCCCGGTACGGGGGCGGTACCGCCGCCCCCGTCCGGCGGGCCGTCGGCCGGCACCGCGGCATCGGCCGGCACCGGGGCGGCCTCGTCGGGGCGGGGCCGCCCCGCCCCGCTCCCTCTCCCGCCACCGGAGGACCCGTTGAAGAGCCTGCCGAGGACGCCGCCGCAGACGGCACAACCGCAGACCGCACCGCCGCACGCCCCCCGACCGCAGACCGCCCGACCTCCGAGCGCGCCGCCCGGTCCGCCGACCTCCCCGCTCGGCGCCAACCGGGACTTCCGCCTGCTCTGGGCCGGCGGCCTGCTGGCCTCGCTCGGCGCCCAACTGTCCTCGATCGCACTGCCGCTGCTGGTCCTGCGGGAGACCGGCTCGGCCGCCCGGGCGGGCGCCATCGGCACCGTATCGGTCGGCGCGCTGCTGCTCACCATGCTGCCCGGCGGCGTGCTCGCCGACCGGATCGAACGCCGCCGGCTGATGCGGCTGTGCGACGTCGGCAGCCTGCTGGCCGTCGCGGCGCTGGTCCTGGCCGTCCTGCACGGCCACGCCCCGCTGCCGCTCGTCCTGCTGGTCGCCGCCGCCGGGGCGCTGATCTCCAGCGCCTACGGCCCGGCCGCCTCCGGACTGCTGCGCGCCGTGGTCCCGCCCGAGCAGGTCCGGGCCGCCGCCTCCCGGATGCAGGCCCGCGGCGCGGCCGCCCGGCTGGCCGGTCCGCTCGGCGGCGGCGCCCTGTTCGCCTGGCACCCCGTGCTGCCGTTCCTCGCCGAGGGCGTCGGACTGCTGCTCTCGACCGTCTGCGTGGCCCTGATGCGAGCCCGCTCCCACCCCGCCAAGCGGGCCGGATCGGCCTTCAGCAAGGCCGAGTTGACCGCCGGACTCGCCTTCATCTGGCACCAGCCCTATCTGCGCACCCTGCTGCTGATCTTCGGCCTGGGGATGAACTTCGCCTTCAGCGCCCTGATGTTCGCGACCCTGGCCGTGGCCTCCGACGGCGGCCGGTCGGGTGTGGGCGGCGGCACCGTCGTCTCCTGCACCGCCGCCGGGGCGCTGGCCGGCGCTTTGCTGGCACCCCGGCTGGACGCCCGGGCCCGCAACGGCAGCCTGGTCGCGGTGAGTTGCTGGGCCGCGGCGCTGACCGCCGGCGTCCTGGTGGTGATCCGGCTGCCGCTGCTGATCGGGCTGCTCTGCGCGGTCTGCATCTGCCTCTCGACGGTGGCCAGCATCGGCTTCGTCTCCGGCATGCTGCTCGCCGCGCCCCCGGACCGGATCGGCCGGGTGCAGAGCGCGGCGGGCTTCCTGTCCACCCTCGTCCAGCCGTTCGGCCCGCTCGTGGGCGGCCTGCTGCTCGGCGCGCTCGGCGGCGGCGCGACCTTCGCCCTGCTGGCCCTCGTCATCGCGCTCTGCGCCGCCGTGGTGACCTGGGCGCCGCCGGTGCGGCGCGGCCCGGCGCCGCAGCCCGCCGGGGCCTGAGGCCGCGCCCGGCCCGAGCGCGCGGGAGCCCACGCGCCCGGAGGCCCGCGCGCCTGAAGGTCCGGGCACCCGCCCCGACCGGAACGTCCACTCGTGCGAAGGAGGCGCGCCATGGCCGGCGCCCAGGAGACCCAGCTGTACTGCCTCGCCGACCGCACGTACTACGACACCCCCGGCCGGCTCCGCGACCGCGCCACCCGCTACCCGCTCGCCCTGGCCGAGCCGCCCGCCGGCTGGCGGCGCACCGGCCGCGGCCTGTGGACCGTGCTGCTCCCGGACGGCGTCGAACTCCCCGAACAGGGCTGGAAGATCCACGTCTCCACCGTGCCCGCCGAGGCCGAGCGCACCCTCGCCGAGCTGTACCGGACCTGCGTCGCGGCCCGGGTGCCGTTCAAGTTCCTGCGCAGCGCCCAGGCCCTGCGGCTGGCCAACGGCAAGCACATGCCGCGCGGCGGCAGTGGAAAGTTCGCCGCCGTCTACCCGGGCGACGAACAGGCCTTCCTCGCCCTCGCCCGGGAGCTCTCCGAGGCGCTCGACGGCCGCCCGGGCCCCTACGTGCTCACCGACCTGCGGATCGGCCGCGCCCCGGTGTACGCGCGCTACGGCGCGTTCGTCGAACTCTGGTGCCAGGACGAGCAGGGCCGGCCGGTGCCCGCGCTGCGCGCGCCCACCGGGGAGCTGGTGCCGGACCGGCGGGACCCGGTCTTCCGGCTGCCCGCCTGGGTCACCCTCCCCGAGGAGCTGCGCCCGCACCTGGCGGCCCGGCAGACGGCCGGGGCCGGCGACCTCCCGTACCTGATCCGCGAGGCCCTGCAGTTCTCCAACGCGGGCGGCATCTACCTCGCCGAGCACCGGGAGACCGGCGAACGCGTGGTGCTGCGCGAGGCCCGCCCGCACGCCGGGCTCGACGCGGCCGGCGACGACGCCCTCACCCGGCTGCACCGCGAGGACCGCGCGCTGCGGCGGCTGGCGGGTCTGGACTGCGTCCCGAAGCCGTACGGCGTCCACACGGCCTGGGAGCACACCTTCCTCGCCACGGAGTACATCGAGGGCGTCCAGCTGTTCCGCGAGGTGATCCGCCGCTACCCGCTGGTGCACCAGGACTGCACCCCCGAGCAGCGCGCCGAGTACGTCGCCTGGGTGGACGGCGTCGTCGCCGGACTGGAGAAGGCGCTCGGCGCGCTGCACGAGCGGGGCGTGCGCTTCGGGGACCTGCACCCCGCGAACGTCCTGCTCCGGCCGGACGGCTCGGTCGCCCTGGTCGACTTCGAGTACGCCGACGAGCTGACCTCCCGCCTGGTCCCGCGGGCCGGTGCGCCGGGGCTCCAGCCGCCGCCCGCGCTGGACGGCGCCGAGGCCGACCGGTACATGCTCTGGGCCACCTGGCTGATGATGCTGATGCCGATCATGGAGATGGCCGACCGCGAGCCGGCCAAACTGGCCGGCCTCGAACGGCGGGCCCGCACGTGGTTCGGGCTCGGACCGGACGCCGGACCGCCCCGCCCGGCCGTACCGGCGCCGCCCGCCCCGCGGCCCGCGGGGGCCGCCCACGGCGAGGACCGGATCCGGCTGCTGCTGGAGGCGGACCGCCCCGACCTGCCCGCCGTCCTGGCCGACCTGGTCGCCGGCATCCACGCCGGGGCCACCCCCGAACGCGCCGACCGGCTCTTCCCCGGCGACCCGGCCGGCTTCACCGGCGGCGGCACGGGCGTCGCCCACGGCGCCGCCGGGGTGCTCTACGCCCTGCACCGGACGGGGGCCCGCCACCCCGCCGAGTACACCGACTGGCTGGTGGCCGCCGCCCGCCGCACCGGCCGGCCCGGCACCGGCGGGCTGCTCGACGGACCGCTCGGCACCGCCGTGGTACTGGCCGCGCTCGGCCGCCGCGAGGACGCCGCCGAACTCGCCGAGCGCGGCCGGCACGCGGCCCCCGGGCCGAGCGCCGCCCTGTTCGGCGGCCGCGCCGGGGCGGCCCTCGCCCGGCTGCGCCTGGCCACCGCGCTCGGCGGCGCCGCCGGGCCGGACGAGGCGCTGCTCGCCGAGGCGCTCGCCGACGCCCGGGCGCTGGACGCCGCGGTCCGCGGCGAGCCGGTCGAGGGCCTGGCCGCACCGGAGGCGGCCGGCCTGCTCTACGGGGTGGCCGGCCTCGCCCTGCTGCACCTGCGGCTGCACCGGCAGACCGGCGAGCCCTGGCTGCTGGACGCCGCCCGGGTGGCGCTGGAGCGGGCGAGGGCGCAGTGCGTCCGGGTGCGGGACGGCTCGGTGCAGGTCAAGGACGGCAAGCGGCACCTGGTCTACCTGGACCGGGGGAGCAGCGGCATCGCCCTGGTCGCCCAGGAGTACCTGGCCGCCCGCCCCGAGGCCGCCGGCGACCCGGCCTGGCGGGGCTTCTCCGCGGATGTCCGGAGGGCCTGCGCCCCCGGGTTCCTGCGCGAGCCCGGCCTCTTCCGGGGGCGCTGCGGGCTGACCCTCGCACTCGACGGGCTGGACGGACCCGACCGGCCCGACGGACGGCAGGCCGACGTCCTCGGGCAGGTCCGCAGGCTCGGCTGGCACCTGGTGTCCCGCCCGGAGGGCCTGCTGGTGCCCGGCACCAGGCTGCGCCGCTTCTCCGCCGACCTGCACACCGGTGCCGCCGGGGTGCTGCTCGCCCTGCACACGCTGTCCGTGCCGGAGGCCGACAGCCTGCTGGACGTCCTCACCCTGGGCTGAGCGGCCTGGGGACTCGACCCTGGCTACCCCGCACTGCCCCCTTCGGCGGACCCGTTCGGGGTGGCGGCGTCCTTGCAGAGCTTGACGGTGCCGGTGTTGTCGACGTAGCGGGCCGCCACCCAGCCCTCCCGGTCGCGCAGCAGGTACCAGATGTCATTGCCGAGGACGTCCTGGGCGTGGACCTTGCATCGCAGGCCGACCTTGGTCCCGGACGGCAGGGTGCCGATGATGGAGGAGTCGGTACTGGGGAACTGGCGTACGTTGGCCCCGCTACTGCTGACCACGGTGCCGTACGGTTCGCTGGGCGTAGAAGCCATCTGTTCCTCCGTGCATGCGGAAAACGGCTGCGCCCGAGGAAGGGCATCCTCCCCGGCCGGCGGCGGACCAGCCTGCCGCGTGGAACATGATGCCGCGCCCGGCATCCGTGCAGGGCATGACCAAGCGGACCCTGCCCCAAAAGGATGAAGGCGGGCGCGACCGGTCGGAAAGCCCTATCGACACATCAAAGAGGCAGGTGCTACGCCAGGTCGCCCTCGGTGATCCCGGCCTGCTCCCGGGCGTGCAGCTGGGTGAGCCGGGGCAGTGCGTACAGCGCGGCGTGCGCGGTCACCTCGCCGACCGGGGAGGTGACCGCGCCGGTGTCGGCCAGCGCCTCCAAGGTCCGCAGCGCGACCCGTTCGGGCCGGCCGAGCGCCGTGGCCGCCTCCGGGAGGGTGAACAGCAGGGACAGCGGCAGCGCGGCCAGCCGTCCGAGGGCGAGCCGGCCCTGGTCGGTGAGGTCCCGCCAGCCGGAGTCCAGCCGGGAGCGCACCGCGACGTCCCCGGCGACGAGTTCGTCCAGCGCGGCGGCCGGATCGGCCAGCCGGGCCGCGTACTCGCCGAGCGGCAGGTGGCGCAGCACGGCCAGCCTGGTCCCGCTGACCCGGACGGCCAATGGCAGCAGTCCGCAGGCCTCGACGATCCGCCCGGCGGCGGACCGGTCGGTGCCGATCCGGCCTGGTCCGACGATCCGGCCGAGCAGCTCCAGGGCCTCGGTCCGGTCGAAGAACGGGACGTTGACCCGGTGGACGGAGGCGAGTCCGGCGAGCTGGCTGCGCGAGGTCACCACGGCGGCGCTCGGTCCGAAGCCGGGCAGCAGCTCGCGGACCACCGCCTCGCCCGGCGCGTCGTCGAGGATCAGCAGCATCCGCCGCCCGGCCAGCGAGGCCCGCCAGAGTGCGGCGGCCTGCGCCGGGTCGGCCGGTCCGTGCTCGGACTGGCCCGTGAGCGCGGCGAGTTCGGCCAGGACTTCGGTGACCGGCCGGGGCAGGCCGTCCTCGGTGCGCAGCCGGACGAGCAGCCGGCCGTCCGGGAAGCGGTCGGCCAGCAGGTGGCCGGCCCGTACGGCGAGTGCCGTCTTGCCGATCCCGGCCGGGCCGGAGAGCACCGCGACCCGGCCGCCTCCGTTGCCCAAGGCGTCGAGCAGGTCCCGCAGTTCGTCGGAGCGGCCGGCGAAGTCCACGGTGTCCGCGGGCAGTAGTGAGCCGCCCGGGCCGGCGCCCTGGGCCGGTCTTGCGGCGCCGACCGGGCGGGCCCGGCCGCGGGCCAGCAGGGACCGGTACAGGGCGGTCAGGGCCGGGCTCGGCTCCAGTCCCAACTCCCGTGCGAGCAGCTGGCGGTGGGTGTCATAGACGGCGAGTGCCTCGGCCTGTCGGCCCGACAGGTGCAGGGCGTTCATCCGGGCCGCCTGCAGGCGTTCACGCAGCGGGTGGCGTTCGGCGAGCTCGGCGAGCTCCTCGGCCACCGCCGCCGCGTTGCCGAGCTCCAACTCGGTCTCCGCCCAGTCCTCGTGGACGCCCAGGCAGCGGGCCTCCAGGCGCTCGGCCTCGGCCTCCACGGCGGGGGAGCAGCGCAGGTCGGCCAGCGGCGGGCCCTGCCACAGGTCGAGGGCCTGTCGCAGCAGCCGGGCCGCCGGGGCGAGGGCGCCGCCGTCGGCCGCGGCCCGTCCGGCCCGGGCCAGCGCGCGGAAGTGCAGGACGTCCAGCTCCGGTTCGCCGACCTTCAGCAGGTAGCCGCCGCCCGAGTGCAGCAGTCGGCCGGGCTCGTCCTCGCGGCCGAGCAGGGCGCGCAGGGTGCTGACGTACACCTGGAGGTTCTTCCGGGCGGTGCGCGGCGGCTCCTCCGGCCAGACGGCGTCGGTGAGCAGCTCGACCGGGACGACGGTGTTGGCCCGGCTCAACAGGACGGCCAGCACCAGTCGTTGCTTGAGCGGCCCGAGGGCCAGCGGCCGTCCGGCGGCCTCGCCGGCGAGCGGGCCGAGGACGGAGAACCGCAGCCGGGTGGGCTGCGCTGCGTCGGCGGGCGGTGCCAGGGGCATCGGCTGTCTCCGGGGCCGTGGGGCGGACGGGGGGTCGGGGCGTGCGGGGTGGTTCCAGGTGTCGGGTGGTGCTGTCCGGCCGGGCGGACACCGGAGCCCGCCCGCTGATGATCTCGGTCGGCCGGGGCCCGGTCATCGGTGGGGCGCCCGCATGTTCCGGGCGGGGGCCCGGCCGAACGCGTGGGTGCACCCCCATAATGCCGGTCGGCCGGTCGGTCCCCGGCGGCTTTTCCCGACGGCCGCCCGACGGCCCTGACGGCCGGTACGGGGTGCCGCCATCGGGCGGTACCCGGTCGGGCCCGGGGCGCGTCGCGGCTACCCGCCGGTGTCGAGTTCGGCCGCGAGGTCGCAGAGTGCGGCGCGGTCCGGGCGGCCGGTCTTGCTGAGCAGGTTCGCCATGTGCTTCTCCACCGTGCGGGGCGAGATGGACAGTTTGCGCGCGATCTGCTGGTTTCCGGGGCGTTCGGCGAGCAGGACGAAGACCTCGTACTCGCGCAGCGTCACCCCGCCGGCCCGCAGCGGCGCCGGGATCTGGTCGCGGCCGCCCCGGTGCTGGGCCACGCTCGCCCCGGCCCGGCGCAGCAGTGCCCGGCAGGCCCCGGCGACCGGGGGGATCCCGGCGGCGTGGAAGTACTCCTCCGTGGTGCGCAGCCAGCCGACCGGGTCGCCCCAGTCGTCGGCGAGGGCGGCCTCGGCGGTGATGCGCAGGGCCAGTTGGTGGGCCAGCGGGAACGGCGCGGCGGTCGCGCGGGCCTCGGCGACGGCCTGGGCGGCCTCCTCGGGGCGGCCCTCGCGGCCGAGCAGGACGGCCTGGGCGAAGCACAGGAACTGCCGGTTCCAGGCGAGTTCGGCGGCGGGCGAGGCGGAGGCCTGCTCGAACTCGGCCCGCTGCCAGGCTCCGCCCGCCACCTCCAGCAGCGGGTGCAGGCCGTGCCGGCCGGCCAGGTAGAAGACGCTCGGGTGCTCCTGCTCCCAGGCGATCCCGGCGGCCAGTTCGGCGCGGGCCCGGTCGCGGTCCTCCGCCAGCAGGGCGCCCACCGCCCGGCAGAGGCCGAACCGCAGCGGCATCAGGAACGACTCCTCGCCGCCGGCCTGCCGGAACCGGGCCAGGTCGCTCTCCATCGCGCGGCTGCGGCCCTGGTGGGCGGCGAGGGTGGCGGCGGTGAGCAGCAGATAGCGGTGGGCGGCGAGGTTGCGCAGCCGGGCGGTGGCGTCCAGGCAGCGGTCGACGATCTCCCGGGCGGTGGGGAAGTCGCCGCGGAGCACGGCGTTCATGGCGAGCAGCCCGTCCAGGGTCTGGGTCAGCACGATCGCGCCGAGTCCGGCGGCGGCCTCGCGGGCCTGCTCCAGCCGGCTGCCGTCACCGGTCCGCATGAAGGCGTTGGCGCCGAGCCGCAGCAGTGCCTCCACCCGCCAAACCGGTAGCGCGTGCGCCTCGGCGACCGCGAGCATCCGCTCCAGGCAGGCGTCGGCGGCGTCGAAGCCGCGCTCGCGGGCCAGCAGGGCGAGCAACTGCCAGGCCTGGCAGGCGACCACCGGCAGCCCGGCCCGCTCGGCGACCTCGGCGGCCCGGCGGGCGAGCCGCTCGGTCTCGGCGAGGCGCCCGGGGCCACCAGAGCCGCCGGGGCCACCAGAGCCACCAGAGCCACCAGCGCCCTCGGAGCCACCGGGCGCGCTGGAGCCGCCGGCCCCGCCGCGGCCCCGGTCGGGCAGAAGGGCCAGGTGGCCCTCCACCACGGCGAGCGCGGCGCCCTGCTCGGGGCGCGGATCCTCGCCCAGCAGGGCACGGGCGGCGGCGATCTGCCCCACCGCCTCGGTGACCCGCTCGGCCATCACCGCCACCCAGGCGAGCCTGGTGTGCAGTTGGACCCGGAGGTCGACGGCCGCCGAGCGGCCGGCCGCGCGGTCCGGGTGGAGCGGCGGCAGCGTGCGGACCAGCTCGAACGCCCGGTCCAGCTGCCCCGACTCGGCCAGCGCCGACAGCAGCTGCTCGGTGACGGCGGCCCGCTCGGCATCCCCGGCGAGTTCGTGGCCGCGTTCGAGCAGCACCACGGCCGATCCCGAGGCGCCCGCCTCCAGCATCCTCCGGCCGGCCTCGGCGAAGTGCACCGCGGCCCCCGACCGGTCGCCGCCGGCCAGCAGCAGGGAGCCGACCAACTGCCGCCGCTCGTCCAGGAGGTCCGGGTCGGCGCGGATGATCGCCTGGGCGGCCCGGCGCGCCACGGCGGCCCGTTCGGCGGGGGCCAGCGCGGCGGTGACGGCGTCCGCGGTGAGCGTGTGCCGGAAGGCGTAGCGGTCCGGGGCGGCGCCGTCCGGGACGATCACGTTGGCCTCGGAGGCCGAGCGCAGGTGACTGAACAGCACCCGGTCCTCGTACCCGGTGATCAGCTGGACGGTCGCCACCGAGAAGCGGCTGCCCAGGGTGGCCGCGATCAGCAGCAGTTCGCGCACCTGCGGGTCGAGCCGGTCGATCCGCCGGCCCCAGCTGCGGACGATCGTGCTGGGCACCCCGGCGCACAGGCCCTCGGTGACCTCCCACCGCCCGCCGTCGCGGCGCAGCGCCCCCGAGGCGAGCATGTCGGCGAGCAGCTCCTCGATCAGGTACGGGCAGCCGTCGCCGCGTTCGGCCAACTGCGCCAGCACGGCGGCCGGCACCTCGGCGACGTCGCTCTCCAGGCAGGCGGCGGCCATCGTCCGGACGTGCTCGGGCGGCAGCGGCCGCAGCTCCGCCACTGCGGCGGCGCGCCGGCGCTCGGCCGCGCGCACCAGGTCCAGGGCCGGGCCCGGTTCGGCCCGCAGGGTGGCGACCAGCAGGACCGGCAGGCCGTCCAGGTTGTCGACCAGGTACTCCAGGACCGCCACCGTCTCCGCGTCGGTGTCGTGCAGGTCCTCCAGCAGGAGGACGCAGCCGTGCTCCCGGCCGAGGACGGCCAGCAGCCGCAGCAGCGCCTCGGCGAGCTCGACCACCGTCTCCGGGTAGGCGCGGGCGGCGGTCGCGGAGGCGGTGCGCCACTCGGGCACCAGCCGGGCGAGCGCGGGGCGGTACGGGTCGAGCTCCGGGTCGGTGGGCGGGCCGGCGGCCCGGAAGCGGGAGGAGAGCGCCTCGATCAGCGGACGGAACGGCGTCACCGTGCCGGTGGAGCTGCCCCGGCCGCGCAGGACGGGCAGGCCGAACCCGTAGGCCTGGAACGCGCACTCGCCGGCCAGCCGGGACTTGCCGATTCCGGCCTCGCCGAGCAGGAAGACCGCCCGGCCGGACCGCTGGCGGGCGGCGGTCAGCGCGCTGCCGAGCAGGCCGAGCTCGGCTGCCCGGCCGACGGTGATCGACGAAGTGGTCCGCATGGCCGCAGGCTACTTGACGGCTCATCTGATCTGTAGAGTAGCGAACCGGCCACTGCGCAGTCGCCCTGTCATCACGGGGAGTCCGCAGCGGTCCCACATGGCGGACGTCGGGCGCCGGTCCCGGCCGCCACCGGGGCGCTGCCCGGTCCCCGGTGGCGGTGGTCCCGGCCGGCCGCGTCCTACTCGACGGGTCGTCCGGACGGATCGTGCGATCCCCCTTGCGAGGGTGTTCCCTCAGGTCAGATCGGTACCGTCATGGTGGGGAACTCGAAGATCGGCGGCACCGCGCCGCCGCCTCCGGCCAACAGCTGGGACCGCAGTCCGAGACCGCCGCCGGCCCGCAGGCGGATGTCACCCGCCGGGTGGTCGATCGCCTCGTCCGGGCGGGCGTCGGGCTGCTTCCAGCTCAGCACCAGGTCGCTGTCGTTCATGTGTTTCTCTACTCCCATTCGTCATCGAAGTGAGCGGTTCACGAGAAACGGTGCCCCCCGGATCGACGGGCACCGGTGGTACCGGGGCGGATGGTGCGTCACCCCGGGGCGCCGGTTCGCTCGTGGTGGATGCTTCCGGTGAGCGGTCAGGCGGTCAAGGGGGCGGACGGTGCCGACGGGGGGAGCGGCAGGGGGTGGAGCAGCAGCGCCGAGGGCACGCGTTCGGGGAAGCCGAGGCGCAGCAGCCCGTGCCCGATGCCGGCGAGGCCGGTCAGCAGGCCGGGGTGCGCCACGTGCTCCGGGGTGCCGCAGCGCGGACCGTCGTGGTCGACGGTGGCCAGCAGGCCGCCCGCGCGCCGCACCCACGGCGTGCGACCGTACGGTGTCCGGGTGCGGCCGAGCAGTTCGAGCACGCCCAGTTCGCCGTGGCAGAGGCTGTGGTCCGCGAGCGGGGCGGCGCGCGCGGTGTTCCGCACGGCGCGCTGCGCCCAGTCGGCGAGCCGCTGGTCGGCGAGGGCGCCGGGGTTGTCGGTGACGGCGAGGGCGATGCCGGGCCGGCCGCGGCACCAGGAGGACTCGCGCGAGCGGACGGCGGTGGCGGTGTGCAGGGCCGCCAGGCCCGCCCGGTGGTGCGGGCCGTCGGCCGGTTCGCCGACGGCCTCGGCGAACCGCAGCAGCGCCCAGCCGGTCCCGGCCGAGCCGTGGGCGAAGCCGGTGGTGGGCGGTGGCGGGGTCGCGGCCAGCCGGTCCGCGCAGAGCCGGGCGGCGCGCAGCGCGGCGGGCCCGCCGGTGGCGGCGTGCACGGCGAGCAGCGCCGCCAGACCGCCGGCCGTGCCGCTGTGCACGCCGGTGTCGGCCTCCCGCTCGGCGGCGGCCGCGGTGAGCGCCACCGCCGGGTCGATCCACTGCCGGATCAGCGGGTCGTCGAGGATCCGGGCGAGCTCGGTGAGCGCGTAGGCGATGCCGCCCAGCCCGGCGAAGGCGCCCGAGCCGACCGCGGCCGGCCGGTCGGGGTGCCCGCCGAGGGCCTCCAGCAGGCCGGGGACGGGTGCGAGGGCGCGGCGGGCCACCTCGGCGTACCGGTCGGAGCCGGTGAGGCCGGCGAGTTGGGCCAGGAACAGCGCCGCCCCGGTGTAGCCGCCGGCCAGGTCGGCGCCCAGCGGGCGGACCCGCCAGTACCGCTCGCCGAGCAGCTCCAGGCCGAGCCAGTTGGCGCGGGACGGGCCCTGGTGGGAGCGTGCGTGATCGCGGTCGTGGGGCTGCGGCCCGCCGGGCCGGTGCGCGCGCTGCGGGGAGCGGCCGGGGCCGGTCGGGGCCTGGTAGGCGAGCGCGACGAGCTGGTCGCCGATGCCGCGCGCGGCCGCCAGCAGCTGCTCGGGCTCCGGCGCGGTCGCCCAGATGTTCTCCGGGGCGGGCCGCCCGGGCCGGTGCGGGGGCGTGGCGGCGGCGCCCGCCATCGCGGCGCGGACGATCCACTCCTGGTCCTTGCGGTCCACCCCGTTCAGTGCGGCGAGTTTGGCCTCGGCCCGGGCCAGCCCGGGCTCCGCCAGTGCGCCGGGCAGCCGGTCGCCGGCCGCGGTCCACAGGTCCCGCTCGCCGGGGCGGGCGGTGAACAGCGGGATGTCGCCCGCCCAGAGGTCCGCGAGCTCGTGGTCGGCGAGTTCGGCCCGGCCCGGGTCGCCGACCGCGTCGGTCCGCAGCAGGTCCAGCACCGAGCCCCGGGCGGCGGCGTCGCGCAGCACGTCCGGGTGGGTCGACTCGTCCAGCAGCCGCGCGTACACCCGGGTGGCGCGGGGCACCACCCGCACCTCGTCCTCGGCGAAGGTGCGCAACAGGCCGGTCGGGCCCAGGAGCCGGGAGCGTCCGGCGGTGAGCGCGGCGTAGCCTGCCCGGAACCCGGCGACCAGCGCCTCGGTGTACGCCGCCGGGTCGACCGGGGCGCCGTTCAGCCGGGGCCGGTTGCGGGCCTCGCCGAACGGGCGGGCGCGGCGGATCAGCCGCATCTCGTCGGTGCCGGCCCCCGCCCAGTCCACGCCCTCCACCGGGGACGTGCCGGTCCGGCCGCCGCCGCCGATGCCGGAGACGTCCAGGGCGCCCTCGTCGCCCAGCAGCAACTGCGGCAGCAGGCCGACCCGGTGGACGGACTCGTGCAGGGCTCGGGCCGCCGGGTCCTCCGCCGGGGAGGGCTGCGCGGGCGGGTGGAACAGCGTCTCGACGTCCACCAGGACGGGCTGGTCCCCGCAGGCGACGAGGTTCTCGAAGTGCAGGTCGGTGCCGTCCAGTACGTGCAGCAGCGCCAGCAGCGCCCCCTGCCGCCGGTAGAACCGCTCGACCTCGTACCCGGTGTGGCACGGCCGGGCGTCGACGAACTCCGCCCAGCCGTAGTCGCCCCGGTCCAGCAGGGCGAGGGCGCGCAGCCGGGGGACTCCCGGCTGGTCGTTGTACCAGCCGAGCACGCCGTTGAAGTGCCGGTGCGCGGCCGGGGGCCGGGGGCGGTGGACGACGGCGGCGCCGCCCGCGAAGTGCAGCACCGCGACGGCCCGGCCGCGCCGGTGGCGGTCGCCCGCCTCGGACTCGACGGCCACCAGCCGCCCGGGGTCGGCGCCGCGCAGCAGCGCGGTGACCAGCAGAGGCCGGTCGGCGGCGAGACGGATGAGCAGCTCGGCGTACGCGTCGGCGGCGTCCAGACAGGTCCGGCCGAGCAGCCGGGCCAGCACGGGGTACTCGCGCAGCAGGGCGGCGAGGCCGTCGCGCCGCGCGGTGTGCGCCAGGAAGGCGCGGAACCGCTCCTGCGGGGTGGCGCCGGAGAGCCGGCCGTTCACCCGGGCCACGTTCAGCTCCAGGACGAGCGTACGGGCGGCGAGCCGGGCCAGCCGCTCGGTGAGCCGGGCGGTGAAGCCGGCCCGTACCGCGGGCAGGTCGATCCGGTCGCAGGCCCGGACGGCGGCGGGCAGCGCGGCGTACATCCGCACCGCGGCCCGTTCGGCGAACGGTGCCAGGACGAGGGCGAACCCGGTCAGCCCGGGATAGGCGGCCCTCGGCACGACGGCCCGCAGCGGCGCGGCGGCCACGGCGGCCTCGGTGAAGGCGGCCCAGTCCGGCCGGCCCGAATGGGCGGGCCGACCCGGTGTCAGGCCGGCCTCCCACCAGGCGGGGTGCGGGCCGCGCCGGTGCGCCGCCTCGCGCGAGGGGGCGTCACCGGGCATCGGAGTGTGCGGGGTTGATACGGCGGCGGTGGCCACCGGTGCGACCGGGCCCTGAACCGGTACGCCGCCCCCGTCGGGGCGCGCTCTGCGCACGGCGTTCACCTCTGCCACCACCGTACCTCCGATGCCGGGAGAGGGCGGCGCTGCCGTCGAAGTCGCCGCCCTCGGTGCTGATCCTTGTCCTGCCGCGGCCACCGGGGCATGGGGGACCGGCCCCCATCTTTGTGGCGCCGTCCCCGCATGATCCGGTCCTCCGCATGATCGGGGCCCCGGTACCGTCCGGTCGCCCCCGGTTCGCGCGCGGCCGGGGTCCCGTGCCGCACGGCCTTCCGCTCCCGCGGATCAGGGCTTGGTGAGAAGCGGTCGGGCGGCCACCGAAGGGCGGCCGTGGCCGCCGCGCTGGTCGGGGTGCAGCGGGTGCCCGAAGGTCTTCGCCGACCCGGTGGAGTTCCAGTGGTCCGTCCGGCGGTCGAGATCAGCCATGGCCGGATCATCCCACGGCCTGCGCGGGCGCCGCCGGTGCTCCGAACTCCCCGGCCCGGACGGGCCGCAGACCGTCGGCCGCCGCAAGTCCGAGTGCCGGCTGCGGCGTTCGCCCGAGGCGATGGCCCGGAGGCCCGTACGGCCGGCCCGGTCTGGTCGCGGCCCGCCTCCTGACCAGGTGGCAGAAGGCGGCGGCAAGGAGGCCGACGGCTCCCGGGCACTCTCAACCTATAGCGGGCCGGGGGGCTTGCGGCAAGGCCCCGGCCTTACCGCAGAATCAGCGGGAAAGCTGGGACCTGCGAAAACGGGGGAATCACATGATCGACGTCATCGTTGCCGGCGGCGGACCGACCGGACTGATGCTGGCCGCCGAACTGCGACTGCACGGTGTGCACGTGGTGGTGCTGGAGAAGCTCGCCGAGCCGGCCGGGCAGTCCCGGGCGCGCGGCCTGCACGTGCGCAGCGTCGAGGTGCTGGCCCAACGCGGCCTGCTGGACCGGTTCCTCGCGGTCGGCGAGCGGTTCCAGGCCGGCGGGTTCTTCGCCGCCATCATCAAGCCGTGGCCGGACCAGGCGGACACCGCGCACCCGTACGGACTCGCCATCCCGCAGACGGCCACCGAGCGGCTGCTCACCGAGCACGCCCTCGAACTCGGCGCCGAGATCCGCCGCGGCTGCGAACTGGTCGGCCTGAGCCAGGACGAGCACGGGGTGGGCGTCGAACTGGCCGACGGCACCCGGCTGCGGGCCCGCTACCTGGTCGGCTGCGACGGCGGGCGCAGCACGGTGCGCAGACTGCTCGGCGTCGGCTTCCCCGGTGAGCCCGCCAGGGTCGAGACGCTGCTGGGCGATGTGGAGGTGACCGAGGACCCGGCGGCGCTGGCCGCCGCGGTCGCCGAGATCCACCGGACCCACGTCCGGTTCGGCGCCGTCCCGATGGGGGACGGGGTGTACCGCCTCATCGTGCCCGCCGAAGGGGTGTCCGAGGACCGCGCGCAGGCGCCGACCTTCGAGGAGTTCAAGGAGCGGCTGCGGGTGTTCGCCGGGACGGACTTCGGCGCGCACTCGCCGCGCTGGCTGTCCCGGGTCGGCGACGCCAGCCGGCAGGCCGAGCGCTACCGGGTCGGCCGGGTGCTGCTGGCCGGCGACGCGGCGCACATCCACCCGCCGACCGCCGGGCAGGGGCTCAACCTCGGCCTCCAGGACGCGTTCAACCTCGGCTGGAAGCTGGCCGCCGAGGTGGCCGGCTGGGCGCCGCGGGGGCTGCTGGACAGCTACCACGCCGAACGGCACCCGGAGGGCGCCCGCGTGCTGACCAGCACCCTCGCGCAGGGCGTGCTGCTGGGGTCCGATCCGGGCGCCAGGGCGCTGCGGGAGCTGTTCTCGAAGCTCCTGGACTTCGAGGAGGCCAACCGGTACGTGACCGAGATGATCACGGCGGTCGGCGTCCGCTACGACCTCGGCGCGGGCCACGAGCTGCTCGGCCGGCGGCTGCGGGACGTGCGGCTGAAGCAGGGCGGCCTCTACGGGCTGATGCACGGCGGCCGCGGGCTGCTGCTCGACCGGACCGGGCGGCTGTCGGTGGCGGGCTGGGCGGACCGCGTCGACCACGTCGTCGACCACGGCGCCGACCTCGGCGAGGACCTGGACGTGCCCGCGGTCCTGCTGCGGCCGGACGGCCATGTGGCATGGGTCGGCGAGGACCAGCAGGACCTGCTCGGCCGACTGCCCGAGTGGTTCGGCGCCGCCGCCGGCTGAGCGCGGACCCTGCGCCCGCGAATGGGGCCGTTGGGCCCTGGAGCGGCGCCCGGCGATCGACGATGATGCCCGTGGTCCCGCAGCGGCGGGCCGGGAGAGTGCAGAGGGTGGGCCACGGGACGGCGAGCAGGACGGCCGGCGCCGAGGCGCCGGCACGGGTCAGGGTGTTCCTGCTGGACGACCACGAGGTGGTCCGGCGCGGCGTCCAGGACCTGCTGGACGGCGAACCCGACCTGGAGGTGGTCGGTGAGGCCGCCACCGCCGAGCAGGCCCTCGTCCGGGTGCCCGCGCTGCGCCCCGACGTCGCGGTGCTGGACGTCCGGCTCGGCGACGGGGACGGCGTGGCCGTCTGCCGTGAACTGCGCTCCCGCATGCCCGACCTGGCCTGTCTGATGCTCACCTCCTTCGACGACGAGGAGGCGCTGCTCGACGCCGTGATGGCGGGTGCGGCCGGGTACGTGCTGAAGCAGATCAGCGGCACCGACCTGGTCGCCGCCGTCCGCACCGTCGCCGCCGGCCACTCGATGCTGGACCCGGGCGCCACGACCCGCCTGCTCGACCGCCTGCGCAGCGCCGCCGAGCCCGCGCCGGCCGCCGCCGGGCCGGAGCTGACCGTGCGCGAGCGGGAGGTGCTGGCGCTGATCGGCGAGGGGCTGGCCAACCGGCAGATCGGGGAGCGGCTCTACCTCGCCGAGCGCCACGACCCCTGGTTGGTGGTCGCCCACGTGTCCCGGGCCCGCTGCGGGCTCACGCCCGGGTTCACGACCGGGCCGTCTCCCGGAGCGCGGCCACGAGCCGGGCGAGGGCCGGCTGTCCCCAGGCGGTCTGCCGGACGGCGGCGTGGATGGTGCGGACCGGTTCCGGCGCGCGCAACCTCCGGACGGTCACGTCGGGGTGGCGCCGGGCGGTGAGCCCCAGCAGGGGGATGAGGGCGACGCCGAGGCCGGCCGCGACGAAGCCCTGGGCAGTCGGGTAGTCCTCGCTGTCCACCGTGAACCCGGGGCGGAAGCCGGCGGCGCTGCAGGCGTCCAGGACGGCGTCCTGGCAGGGGCCCGGCCGTCCGCTGCGGACCCAGGGTTCGTAGGCGAGGTCGGCGAGGTCGAGGACGCGCTTCGCGGCGAGCGGGTGGTCCTTCGGCAGCATGGCGCGGTACGGGTCGTCGAGCAGGTGGACGAGGCGCAGGCCGGGGTGCTCCTCGGCCCGGGGCCGGACCACGACGGCGAGGTCGGCACGGCCCTGGAGCACCTCGTGCAGGGGGTCCTCGGGGTCGGTCATGCCGAGGTCGAGCCGGACGCCCGGGTGGTCGGCGCGGAAGGCGGCGATCGCGGGGGCGACGAGGGCGGCTCCTGCGGTGGCGAAGTAGCGGACCGTCAGCGACCCGCTCCGCCCGGCCAGCAGGTCGGCGAGCGCGGCCCCGGCTTCGGCGACCTGCCGGTCGATGACGGCGGCGTGTTCGGCCAGCAGCCGCCCGGCGGCGGTCGGCCGGACGCCGCGGCCGGCCCGCTCCAGCAGCGCCGTCCCGGTCTGCTTCTCCAGGGCCGCGACCTGCTGGCTGACGGCGGACGGGGTGTAGCCGAGGGCCGTGGCGGCCGCGCTGACCGAACCGCCGCTGACCACGGCCCGGAGTACCTGGAGACGTCGCACATCGATCATGTAGCCCAGCTTAAAGGTGGTTCAGAACATTTCACTTGTCCTGTCGGATTCCGGCAGGCAGCGTTCGTACCACCACCTCTGACACGTCCGACGAAAGGCAGGTGCCCCGTGGTACGGATGGCCGTCCTCGCGCTGCTCTGGGGCTCGGGCTTCCTCTGGACCAAGCTCGCGCTGCGCCACGGGCTGTCCCCGTTGCAGATCACCGTGCTGCGCTCCGCCCTCGGGGCGGCCGTGCTGTTGGTCCTCGCCCGTTCCGCCCGTCAGCGCCTGCCGCGCGGCTCCGCGATCTGGCTCCGCCTCGTCGTCGCGGCCTTCCTCTGCAACACCCTGCCGTTCTTCCTGACCGCGCTGGGTGTACAGAGCGTCGGCTCGGGGCTGGCCGGGGTGCTCAACGCGACGACCCCGCTCTGGTCCCTGCTGATCGGCCTTGCCGCCGGTACGGAGCGAGGCCGGCATCCGCTGCGCTTCGGCGGCCTGCTGCTCGGCTTCGCGGGCGTGCTGCTGATCTTCTCGCCGTGGCAGGCGGCTTCGGCGCAGCACGGCGCCGGGTTCGGCTGGGGTGCGCTGGCGTTGCTCGGCGCGGCCGCGAGCTACGCGGTCGCGTTCACCTACATGGGGCGTGTGCTCACCGACACCGGCACCGAGCCGCTCGCCCTCTCCGCCGCCCAGCTCGGCGTCGCGGCGGTGCTCAGCACGCTGGCCCTGCCCGCCGGCGGCGGCACCACGGACGGGTTCGACGTCCTGGCGCTGGCGGCCGTCGCCGTCCTCGGGGTGTTCTGCACCGGGCTCACCTTCCACCTCAACTACCGGCTCATCGCCATCGAGGGCGCCACGGGTGCGGCCACCGTCGGGTACCTGCTGCCGGTCGTCTCGACGGCACTCGGCGTGCTCGTCCTCGACGAGGCATGGAGCATGCGGACCGTCGCGGGAATGCTCGTGGTGCTGGCCGGGGTTTTCCTGACCCGGTACCACCGTGAACGACCCACCCGCTCCACGGCGCCGGTGCCGGCCCGGGCTCCGACACCCACCACCGCGACCGCCGTCGTGGCCGCAACCACGGCCGGCGCCGCCGAGACCACCACCACCCGCGACCGAGCGAACGGACCATGAGCCCCGAATCACCCTGGCGGACAGCCGACTTCCGCACCCTCTTCACCGCCACCGCGCTCGCCCAGCTCGGTACCAACATCGGCTACGTCGCCCTCCCGCTGATCGCCGTCACGGCGCTGGACGCGAGCGCCGGCCAGGTCGGGGCACTGGCCACGCTGAGCACCCTCGCGTTCCTGCTGATCGGACTGCCCGCCGGGGCCTGGGTGGACCGGATGCGTCACCGCCGCGTCCTCATCGTCGCGGACCTGGTGAAGGCCGCGCTGTACGCGTCCGTCCCGCTCGCCTGGTGGCTGGGCGGGCTCACCCTTTGGCAGCTGTACACCGTCGCCCTGCTGAGCGGGTGCGCGACCGTCTTCTTCGACGTCGCCTCACAGAGTGTGCTGCCGCAACTGGTCGGCCGCGGCCACCTGGTGCAGGCGAACGCGGCCGTGGTGAGCCTGATGGCCGTCGGCAACATCGCCGGCCGCGGCGCGGGCGGTGCGCTCGTCCAGTTGCTCACCGCACCGGCCGCCATCGCCGTGACGGCCGCCAGTCACCTCGGTTCGGCGCTGCGTCTGATCGCCCTGCGCCGTACTCCCGCGCCTGCGCCGCCTCCGGTGCGCGGCGACGGGCCCGGTCTGGGCGCGCAGATCGGGGAGGGCCTGCGCCACGTCCTCGGCAACGCCGAACTGCGGGCGCTCGCGCTCACCGCCTCCCTCACCAACCTCGGGTTCCAGATCGTCAACACCCTGCTGCCGGTGCTGTTCGTGCGGGAGCTCCACCTCCCCGCCGGCGCGCTGGGCCTGTACTGGGCGGTCGGCGGCCTGGGCATCCTGCTCGGCTCCCGCTGCGCCCGGCCGATCGCGGCCCGGGTCGGCTACGGCCGGGCGCTCGGCCTGGCCGGTCTCTGTGCCGCACCGGCCGGTCTGTTGATCCCGCTGAACGGTGCCGGCGTCTGGTTGTACGTGGCAGGGTTCGGCTCGCTGGTGCTGGCCTTCAAGACCGGGATGGACAACGTGCTCGGCGTCAGCCTGCGTCAGCGGATGACCCCGGACGCCCTGCTCGGCCGGATGAACGCCACCTTCCGCTTCCTGCTCACCGGTTCGCTGGCGATCGGGGCCGCCCTGGCGGGTCTGCTCGGCGAAGTGGCCGGCCTCCACCCCACCCTCTGGCTCGGCGGTGTGCTCCTCGCCTCGGCGTTCCTCCCCGTCTACCTCTCGCCGATCCGCGCCCGCCGCCACCTCCCCGACCATCCGGCGGTGGCCGCGGCGGTGACCGTGACCGGCGTCGCCGCTCCCGGCGAAGCGAGGCCTGCCCTTGACATCAAGTGCACTTGAAGTTCCACCATGGTCGCCATGGACACGGACACGAAGCAGAGCGCCACTGTCGAGATCGAAGCCACCGAAGCCATCAAGCAGGTCGTGGCCGCCGTTGAGCACGCCCAACTGAACGAACTCACCGAGGAGTTCATCGGCCTCTTCCGCGAGGACGCGATCTGGACCACCGGCCACGGCAAGCGGCTCACCGGCCGCGACGAGATCGCCGAGTTCACCCGCAAGGTGCTCCCCGGCGCCTTCACGGGCACCGGGAACACCGCCAGCTACGAGGTGGTGCACATCCTCTTCATCCGCCCCGACGTCGCCGCCGTGAAGGTCCGCCAGCGCTACCTGGGCGCGGACGGCGAGCAGATCGGCGACGAGGGCAGCCCGCTCTACGTCATGGCCAAGGAGAACGGCCGCTGGCTGTTGACGGCCAACCAGAACACCATCGTGGTGAGCGACTGAGCGGGCGGCTCCTGGGCGGGCGCGGGCGTACGCGGCCTCACCGGGTGGTGCCCCTGTGGGCACCTCACCCGGTGCGCCGCGTCCCCGGCGGGACCACCTCGGCCTTCACCCGGATGTCCGGGCTGTTGCGGAAGCTGAGGGTGAACTCCACCCACTGCCCGACCCGCAGCGCCGGCGGATTGGTGATCATCAGATCGGAGTCCTCCGGCGACAGCACCAACGAGCCCCTCCCGGGCACGGGCAGCGCCGCGACCGCCTCCCAGCGGCCCGAGGCGCCCTGGTGCTGATGCCGCTTCAGCGTGATCCGGCCGCCGAGCTCCCAGCTGGCCCCGACCAGTTCGTCGGGCACGTCGCCGGGGTTGCGCACCGTGAAGAACGCGGCCGTGGCGGTGGACGCGCCGGTCGTCGGCAGCAGCACCCAGCCGGGGGCGGCGACCTCCACCGGGCGCTGCCGACCGGCCCCGCCGACCGCCGTCCACCCGGAGAGCAGTCCCAGCGCCACCGCGGCCGCCGCGACCGGCGGTCCGACCGCCCGCAGGTGCTCCACCCTCAGACGCTCCGACCGCAGCCGCTCCACCCCCGCCCACCGCACCTTCCCGCTCACCGCGCCGCCCCCGCCGGGGACCGCCGCGCGGGCCTGCGCCGACCGTCCGAGGCACCGGTGCCGGGCCCGCCCGAGGCGCCCCGCCCCGGTTGCCAGGTCCGCAGCCGCAGGCTGTTCCCCACCACCAGCAGCGAACTCAGCGACATCGCCACCGCCGCCAGCATCGGGTTCAGCAGCCCGACCGCCGCCAGCGGGATCAGCACCACGTTGTAGCCGAACGCCCAGAGCAGGTTGGCCCGGATGGTGGCCAGCGTCCGCCGGGCCAGCCGGACGGCGTCCACCACCGCCTCGATGTCCCCGCGCACCAGGGTCAGCCCGGCCGCCCCGATTGCGGCGTCGCTGCCCGAGGCCAGCGCCACCCCGAGGTCCGCCGAGGCCAGGGCGACCGCGTCGTTGACGCCGTCGCCGACCACCGCGACCGTCCGCCCCGCCGCCCGCAGTTCGGCCACCACCTCGGCCTTGCGCTGGGGCGAGGCGGACGAGTGCACCCGCTCGATGCCCAGTTCCCCGGCCACCGCCCGGGCCGCGCCCGGCCCGTCCCCGGTGAGCAGGACGGTCTCCAGCCCCATCCCGCGCAGCCGGTGGAGCGCCCGCCAACTGCCGGACCGCACCGTGTCCCCGACCGCGAGGACGGCCACCGCCCGACCGTCCAGCTCCACCACCACCGGCGTCCGGCCGGCGTCCCCGGCCGCCGCGAGCGCCTCGGTCAGCTCGGACGCCAGCGGACCCCGCGCGTCGTCCGGCCGGACGACCCGGACCTCCCGGCCCTCGACCGTGCCCGACACCCCGATCCCGGCGGTGGCGGCGAAGCCCGCCACCGCCGGGAGGGACCCGCACCGGTCCCGGGCCGCCCCCACGACGGCCCGTCCGATCGGGTGCTCCGAGCGGAACTCCACGGCCCCGGCCAGCCGCAGCACCTCCGCCGCGCCCACGTCCGCCGCGCCCACCCGCGCGGGCCCGGTCCCGGCAGGACCGGCCCCCGGCGCCACCGTGACGGAGGCCAGCTCCATCCGGCCGGTCGTCAGGGTCCCGGTCTTGTCCAGCACCACGGTGTCGATCCGCCTGAGGCTCTCCAGCACCTCCGGCCCGCGCACCAGCACACCCAGCTCCGCGCCCCGCCCGGTCGCCGCGAGCAGCGCCGTCGGCGTGGCCAGCCCCAGCGCGCACGGGCAGGCGACCACCAGCACGGACACCGCCGCCGTCACCGCCGCCTGCGGATCGGCGCCCGCGCCCAGCCAGAAGCCCAGCACGCACACCGCCACCGCCAGCACGCACGGGACGAACACCCCCGCCACCGCGTCCGCCAGCCGCTGCGCCCGGGCCTTCCCGGCCTGGGCGTCCGCCACCAGCGCGGTGATCCGGGCCAGCTGGGTGTCCGCGCCGACCGCCGTCGCCCGCACCACCAGGGCGCCGCCGACGTTCACCGTCGCGCCCGCCACCCCGTCCCCGGGACCGACCTCCACCGGCACGCTCTCCCCGGTCAGCAGGCTCAGGTCGAGCGCCGAACCGCCCTCCACCACCACCCCGTCGGTGGCCACCCGCTCGCCCGGCCGGACGACGAACTCCCGCCCGGGCAGCAGCTGTTCGATCGGCAGCAGGCGTTCCTCGCCGGACTCCGGATCGCGGACGCAGACCTCCTTGGCACCCAGCTCGGCCAGCGCCCGCAGCGCCGACCCGCTGCGCCGCCGCACCCGGCCCTCCAACAGCCGTCCGGCCAGGACGAACAGCGGGACCCCGACGGCCGCCTCCAGATAGACGTGCGCCGCGCCGCCGCCGTCGGCCGTCAGCGAGAACGGCATCCGCATGCCGATCTCCCCGGCGCCGCCGAACACCAGCGCGTAGCCGGACCAGCCGAAGGAGGCCACCACGCCGAGGCTGACCAGCGTGTCCATGGTCGCCGCGGCGTGCCGCAGCCCCTGCCAGGCCCGTCGGTGGAACCCGGCCGAACCCCAGCTCACCACCGGTACGGCCAGCGCGAAGCAGACCCACTGCCAGGCCGCGAACTGCAGCGCGGGCACCATCGACAGCACCACCACCGGTACCGCCAGCAACACCGTCACCAGCAGCCGCCGGCGCTCCGCGGAGTCCTCCTCGGGGCCGGTCGGGGCCTGACCCCCGGTCACCGGCTCCGCGGTGTAGCCGGCCCGTTCGACCGCCGCGACCAGGTCCGCCACGGCCACCCCGACCGGGTGCAGCACCCGGGCCCGCCCGGTGGCGAGGTTGACGCCGGCCGTCACCCCCCCGATCCGCGCCAGCCGCTTCTCGACCCGGCCGACGCAGGCCGCGCAGGTCATCCCGCCGACCGCGAGGTCCGTGGTGACCGGCGTCCCGGTGTCCGCGTCCGCGACCGGGCTCACTGCCCGGCCCCCATGTCGTGCCCGCTCATCCCCGGCTTGCCCCCGCCGCCGCTCCCGGGCACCAGCCCCGGCGAGACCGGCCCGGCTCCCCGCCCCACGGCGAAGGCCACCACGAACACCACCACCAGCAGCAGGGCGAACCCCGCCAGCACACTCAACGGCCGGCCACCCGGCGACATCGCACTCACCCCCCAGCAGTCGGCTCCCCACCCCCGTTGGTTCCCGTACGTTCCGAATTGCCCGACCCGTAACCCGGCCCGGGTATCCCGACCTGCGATCCCGTGCCCCGGCCCGGGAGCCCCCGGCGGGCATCCCCGCCCGCCGCCGGCACGGAAACGGGCCCGGAGCGCAGTGCGCTCCGGGCCCGTACCGGCCGACCGTCCCCGCGTTACGCCCGTCGGGCCGTCCGCCGGTCGAGGTGGGCGACCACCTGGGTGTGGAACCGGGCGACGGCGTCGTCGACACCCCGGATGAAGCCCGTCTCGGCGTTGCCGCGCGTGCCGCCCACGGACTTCGACAGCGAGAGCCGGAACCCGGTGATCTTCGAGGAGTCCTTCGGCAGCAGGTCGCCCGGCTCGGGCCGCAGCCGCTCCAGGGTGCCGCGAGGCCCGGCGGCGTCGCCGTCCGTCAGCGTCTCGACGTGCAGGTCGGCCGGCGCCTCGGCGAGCTGGCGGACCAGCCGCTTGACCCAGCTGAGCGGGTAGCCCTGCTCCGGGGCCGGGATCTCGATGGAGGTGCGCAGCTTGCCGACCCGCAGGTCCGCCGTGATGCCGATGGTCCCGATGGTGTCGTCGATCCGGATCTCCGCGTTCAGCCGACCCTCGGCGCAGAGGCGGTCGGCCAGCGCCGAGCGCCGCGCCCGCGGGTCCTCGCCGCGCCGGTTCCGCTGGGCGGGCAGCACGGTGACCCCGAGCTCGCCGCCGAGCTGGAGGCAGACCTGGCGGATCAGCCGCTCCCAGCTCTCAATGACCTGCGTCGCGCGCTCGTCCCCCGCGGCCAGGGTCTCGTCGTCGATGCCCTTGCGGACCGGCACCCAGGCCGGGCCCATGTTCTGGAACCCGTGGCAGCCGGAGTTCTCGTGCTGCAGGTAGTGCAGGAGCTCCTGCAGCAGCCAGGCGTGCGCCGGGTTGCCGACGCCCTCGTGGCGGATCAGCATCCTCGCCTGGTAGGCGACCTCGGCCCAGGACAGGTGGCAGAGCATCACCTTGTGCTTGCGGCGCCCGTCGATCTTCACGGAGACCAGCGGGCTGCCCTCGAGCGCCACGTCGTTGGAGAGGGTGATGACCGCCTCGTAGCCGCGCCGGGCGGCGATGTCCATGTAGTCCTGGACCTGGTCGGCCTTGAGCGGGTTGCCGTTGGTCTTGCTCTCCAGCAGCGCCGTCCACAGCCGCCCGGCCCGCTCGACCCGGATGACGCCGTCGGGGCGCTTGGGGGAGTCGCCGTGGGGGAGCGAGACCTCGGCGAAGGTCTCCATCCGGCCGGCGGGCGCCCCGAACGCGGCGGTGAGCCGGCGGCCGAACTCGGGCACCTCGGACATCACCGACAGCAGGACGGACGTCGCCCGGACCTCGCGCTCACGGTCGCTCTTGAGACTGGTGGCGGGGAAGAGCCGGGCCCGGCGCCAGCCGTCGTTCTCGGCGAGCGAAGGCTTGGCGGTCTTCGGCAGGGTCACCTTCTTCCGCGCCGTCCGAAGCCGCTTGGGCGCGGCCGGTGCGGCCGGGTCCGCGGGCGCCGCGGGTGCGGCCGCGGGAGACGGGGCCTGGGCCGGGACCAGCACCTTGGCCTGCGGGTCGGCCGTCCCGGCCGGGACGGCCGGGACGGCCGAGTCGGCTCCGGCGGCCGCCGGCTCCGTCTCCGCCTCCGCCTCGGCCGACGGGTCGGCGTCGCCCGTGGTGTCGTCACTCGCGGGGTCGGCGTCGCCCTCGTCGTCCTCGATGTCGATGCCGAAGTCGGTGGCCAGCCCGGCCAGTCCGGTGTCGTACCCCTGTCCGACGGCGCGGAACTTCCACTCCTCGTTGCGCCGGTAGATCTCGCCGAAGACGAACGCGCTCTCGCTGTCCGCGTCGGTGATGGAGAAGCCGAGCAGCCGCTCGCCGGTGGCGTCGGCCAGTTCGAGCCGCAGGTCGTCCAGCCGGCCGAACGCGGCCCGCTGGTGGCGGCTGGCGGCGATCACCAGGCGCTCGACGTCCGCGGGCACGGCGGCCAGGTCCAGCCGGATGCGGTCCTCGGTGCCGGCCTCCGTCGGGGTCCGCCCGAGCAGCTCGACGCTCCCGTCCTCGGCGGCCGGGTGGTTGTAGAAGAAGAAGTCGGCGTTGCTGCGCACCTTGCCGTCCGCGGTCAACAGCAGCACCGACACGTCGGCGTCCCCGTCACCGTCGGGGCTGCTCCAGCCCAGGCTCACCAGGACGGAATCGGCGCTCTCGCTCAGCGCCGCGAGCCCGACGTTGGCACCCTTGACCATGTCCTGCACGGATGTCCCCCAGAGGAACGGGGCCGCGCCGACGGAACCGGCGCAGCCGTCAACTGTTGCTGCCGCTGGCGTCCGACCGGTCCGACCAGTCCGACCGACTGCGAGCCTAGTACCTCTGACGGGTGCTCTGGCCAGGCTTCATGCAGATTGTATGCACGCAATCGGAATGTGATCTTTCTGCCCCCCCTCGCGCACCGCGACCCCCGAGAACGTCGGCGGTGCCCACCCGAACGGGTCAGCACGTCTCGCCGTCGCGGCGGTTGTTGCGAAGCATGGGGGAGGTACGGGCCCTGGCCGTCGGACACCGATTCAGGAGAGCGATTCCCGGTGCGCGAACTCCACACCCTCCCGAAGAGTCCCCCGAGCCGTGCGCGAGGTGCGGGCGCGGCCGGCCGCCGGTGGTGGACGGCGCCACGGGCGGTCGCCCTGCTGGCGATGGTCACCGGCGTCGGCGTACTGGCCGCCTGCAGCAGCTCCTCGACCAATCCGTCGATCAGCTCGTCCTCCGGGCCGGCGCCCGAGACGACGCTGAGCACCACCCCCAACCCGTCGTCCTTCTCCGGGGAACCGCCCTCCGCGCTCGCCTCGACGGCCGAGTCGGCGCTGGCCTCGGTCTCGGCGGCGGCCGCGTCGGCCGCCGCGGCCGCGGCCTCCTTCGAGGCGTCGGTGTCGGCGCAGGGCGTCCAGGCCCGGGAGCGGGCGGCGGCGGCGCTGGGCGTGCTGGAGAATGGCGGCAACGCGCTGGGCGACGTCACCATCACCGGCTTGTCGCGGGCGAACACCGGCGGGCTGCACGCGGTCGTGGTGACCATCACCAACAGCGGGCTCGACACGGCCTCCTACGCGGTGCAGGTGGACTTCACCGACACCAGCGGCAAGACGGTGGACAGCGCGGTCGTGGGCGTCGAGAACCTCCCGGCGGGGGAGAAGGCCTCACCCGTCGCGTTCAGCCGCAAGCCGCCGGACCAGACGCTGCTCCCGGTCGTGGTGAAGGCCCTGCGCTACTGAGCCCCTGCGCTACCGAGGGCCCCGTGCCGCCGACCCCGTGCTGCCGAGCCCGCGCCGGTCGGCGCGGGCTCGGCAGCGGGGCCCCAAGCCCCTACGGCAGCAGGATCCGGACGATCTGCGGGTCGTGGTCGCTGAGTTGGGCGGCGAACTCGCTGTTGAGGTGGACGATGTCGTACGCGTAGGCCGTCGCGGCCAGCGCGGGCGAGACCAGGATGTGGTCCAGCACCTGCGAGTTGCCCTCGTACACGTAGGTGTAGCGCTCGGCCGGGGGCAGCGTGCGCGGCAGGTCGACCAGCGCTCCGCCGGCGGTCAGGATGTCGGCGGTCTGCGAGAACTCGAAGTCGTTGAGGTCGCCGAGCACGATCACCGAGGCGTTCGGGTCCACCGCGAGGATCTGGTCGGTGAACGCGCGCACCACGGTGGCCTGGGCGTGCCGCTGGGTCTCGGAGGGGCGGGCGGGCTGCTGGTAGCGGCCGAAGAGGGGCTGGTCGCCGCCCTTGGAGTTGAAGTGGTTGGCGATCACGAAGACCGGTCGGCCGTTCCAGCGGAACTCGCCGGCCAGCGGCTTGCGGCTGGCGGCGAAGGCCGGGTTGCCGGGGTCGATCCGGCCGGGGGAGTAGGCGAGGGAGGGGGTGCCGGCGGTGGCGACCACCGAGTCGGCGGTGGTGGCGCCCGCGCCGGGCCGGTCGGTGAAGCTCAGGCCGCGGTCGGTGCGGTACAGGAACACCTGGCGGATGTTGCCCCCGGGCTGCCCGCCGTCCTGGTCGTTCTGCGGGTTGATCTGCCGGTAGGAGTACGCCGGGCCGCCCGCCGCGGAGATGGCGGCGACGAGCTTGGCCACCGTCTGGTCGGCGGCCACCGTGCCGTTGTCGGTGGCGCCGCTGTTGTCCTGGATCTCCTCCAGCGCGACCAGGTCGGGCGCGCGCAGGTTGGTGACCACGCCGGCCGCGAGGCCGTCGAACTTGCTCTGCGGGTCGCCCGGGGCGAGGTTCTCCACGTTGAACGTGGCCACGGCCAGCTGGCCGGCGGTCGGCGCCGCCGTCGTCTCGGGCGCGATGCCGCCGGAGGTGACCGTCGGAGTGGCGGTGGCCAGCAGCTTGAAGTTGCCGAAGGAGTAGTCGAGGACGCCGACCGTCGCGCCGGCCAGGGTGTCCCCGGTATCGGCGGTCGGGGTGGGGGCCAGCACGTCGTCGACGATCACCCGCTCGGGGTTGCCGTCGGCGGCCTGGAGCAGGATGCCGCCGCGGCCGGTGCGGGTGGTGCTGCCCTGCGGCACCACCGGGATCTCGCCGAACGAGGTGCGCGGCCCGACCACGGCCGCGTTGTCGAGCTCGACCCGCATGCCCTCCAACGACTCCCAGAAGTCGATGCCGTCGGTGGCGGGCTTCAGCGGGCCGGCGCTCTCCACGTCGCCGGAGGCCGTACCGGAGATCAGTGCGGCCGGCGGCACCCGGCCGCCGCTGCCGACCACGGTCGGCGCGGGCAGCGGGGCGCCGTGCGCCAGGACGGCCACGGCGGGGGTGGTCAGCTCGGTGGTCGTCAGGTTGGTGGCGCCGCCGGTGCCGCCCGGGCGGTACTCGCTCACCGTGCCTCCGACCGTCACCGAGTCGCCGACCGCGACCCCGGGCGCGCCGGTCGTGTAGACGTAGAGCGCCTCGCTGGTGGCCGGGTCGGCGTCCGGCACCGGGTCCTGGTACCAGAACCCGCTCGCGCCGACCGCCGTCACCACGCCGGGTACGGCGCTGACGGACTGCCCGCTGCGGGGGGACAGGTGGGCCGCGCCCTGCACGTCGTGTATTCGGGTGCCGCCGCCCGAACCGCCGCCCGGGGAGGCGGAGTTGCGCGGGGCGGGCGCGGTGAGCGCGAAGTCCGCCGCGTTGCCGTCGGTGTCCGTGGCGCCGCCGCCCGCGCGCAGGGCGGCCGTGGTGTTGGACAGATTGCCGGTCGGCGTGCCCTCGGCCGAGCTCGCGGTGCCGCCGTACCCGAGCAGGTCCTTCACCCCGGGTTGCGTCGCACAGCCCGAACCACAGGTCAGGGCAGTCCCGTTGGTCACCACCGCGACCTTCCCCGCGGTCGCGCTGAGCGCCAGCGTCCCGGTGGCGTCCGGGGTGGGGAGCGCCGCACCCGCGCCGGCTCCGGCGGCCTCCTGCACCAGGTAGTACCGGCCGGGGGCGATCGACCCCGACAGGGTGGTCCGCGACCAGGACGATCCGGCCGCCGAGGCGTACTGCACGGTCCAGCCCGTCACGGACACCGCGGTGGTGCCCCGGTTGTACAACTCGATGAAGTCGTTGGTGTAGGGGGCGCCGGAGTTGCCGCCACCGCCGTACACCTGGCTGATCACGATGTCCGGCGAGACCGCCTGCGCGGTGCCACCGGGAAGGGCCAGCAGAGCACCGACCACGGCGGCGGCGGAAGCCCCCGCCACGGTGCGGAGCCGGACTCGGTCATTACGCCGCATGGGCGTCCTCCTGACGACCTGACGACCAGTGGAACTTCGGGCGCTGCGTGTCTAGCAGTGCCATCCCTGCCTTACCGCGGGCTGGGCCCAACGGCCAGACGTACAGCGGGAGAACAGTTCGGCGGGCCGTCGCGCGCGGCGTAGCGGCGGCCGCCTCTTGCCGTGGAGGCTACCGGTGGGTAATTCTTGCTGACGCCACGTCCAGCAAAGGAGCCGCATGCCTCCCGTCGAGTCCGCCGCCACCGGCCCCACCCCCGCGGCCGACCCCGCCGAGGTCGCGGAGGTGGCCGTCCCGCTGCCCGCCCGCTACGGCCCGGGCGAGGCGGTCGTCCGCTACCGCCGACTGGGCACCGGCACCCCGCTCCTGCTGCTGCACGGCATCGGCCACCACTGGCAGGCCTGGGATCCGGTGCTGCCCGCGCTCGCCGAACGGCACGACGTGATCGCCGTCGACCTCCCCGGCTTCGGCACCTCGCCGGCGCTGCCGTCGGGCGTGCCCCACGGGCTGGACGCGGTCGTCCCGGTGCTCGGGGAGCTGTGCGCCGCCCTCGGCGTCGAGCGGCCGCACGTGGCGGGCAACTCGCTCGGCGGCCTGCTGGCGCTCGGGCTCGGACGGGCCGGGCTGGCCCGGTCGGTGACCGCGCTCTCCCCGGCCGGGTTCTGGACCGAGGCGGAACGCCGGTACGCCTTCGGGGTGCTCGCCGGGATGCGCCTCGGCGCCCGGCTGCTGCCGGAGCCCGCCGTCGAACGGCTCTCCCGCTCCACGGTCGGCCGCACCCTGCTGGTGAGCACCGTCTACGCCCGCCCCGGCCTGCGCTCGCCCGCCGCGGCCGTCGCCGAGACGCGGGCGCTGCGCCTCGCGACGGGCTTCGAGGAGACCCTCGCCGTCGGCCGCACCATCCGCTTCACCGGGGACGTCACGGCCGCGCCCGTCACCATCGCCTGGGGCACCCGGGACCGCATCCTGCTGCGCCGCCAGGGCGTCCGCGCGCTGCGCGAGATCCCGGCGGCCCGGCTGGTCCGCCTGCCCGGCTGCGGGCACGTGCCGATGAGCGACGACCCGGGGCTGGTCGCCCGGGTCGTCCTGGACGGCTGCGCCAGGGCGGAGGGCGGACGGCTCAGTCGGTCAGCGTGATCCGGATGCCGACCGTGCCGCGCTCGCCGCGGCGCAGTCGGCTGCCGAGCAGGGTGAGCACGCCCAGCAGGCCGTACTTCTGCCGCAGCAGCGTCCGGTAGGCCGCCGCCCGCTCGGGGGCGAGGATCTCGGCGGTGGCCGGGTACGCCTCACCGGTCGGCTTGCCCCGGACGTCGCACGGGCCGACCAGCACATCGGCCCGGTTGCGGATCCGCTTGACCTTCCAGGAGTCGGCGACCGTCCAGATGCCGAGCGCCTCGCCGTCGCGGACCACCCAGACCGGGGTCGGCACCGCGGTGCCGTCCTTCTTGTACGTGGTGACCAGCAGGTAGCTCCCGGCGGAGAGCCTGACGAGCCGTTCGAGGCGGTCCGGTGGCGGGGGCGGGGTGGCGGCGCTCATAGCCGGTGAGTCTAGGGCCTGTCCGCCCCGAGCGCCGTCCGCGTGCTTCCCGGGCGGCACGCGGACGGCGCTCGGGGCGGACGGCGCTCGGCGGGCGGCGGCGGTCCGGGTGTCAGGGGGTGACGACGGGGAACGACTTGTCGGCCGTGGTGACGAGGCCGAGCAGCCGGGCGAACAGCCCCGGGTCGCCCTCGTGCTCGACGTCGGCCAGGCCCCCGCCGACCAGCAGCCCGAGCAGCTGGGGCCTGGTCAGGGTGAGGACCAGTCCGGCGGGCGCCCGGCGGCCGCCGTCGAGGGCGATCGGCCGGTGGGTGAGGGCGCCGTTGCGCAGGGTCAGCCGGTACCGGCTCTGCTCGTCGGTGAGGACCAGGTCGATCGTCAGGTCCTCGTCCCAGGCGCGCGGGCCGTCGATGCGGATCGCGACGGAGTCCAGCAGCATGGCGACGGTCAGGGCGGTCACCAGCTCCGGGCTGGCGGTGTCCAGCAGGACGGGGGTGGGGCCCTCGCGCAGTTCCACGGCGGCCATCAGGTAGAAGTTGCGCCAGGTGCCGTTCTCCGCGCCCTGGCCGAGCCGCCGGTAGACGTCCGCCAGGGCCTCCTTGGCGGCGGCGTTCGACGCGTCGGCGAAGACCACGTGGTTGAGCAGGGTGGCGGCGAACCGGAGGTCCCCCGCCTCGGCGTAGCCGCGGGCCTTGGCGATCGCGGCCGCGGGCCCGCCGGCCACCTCGACGTACCGGACGGCCTGCTCCACCGGCGGGTGCTCCCACAGATGGGCCACGTTGCCGTCGAACCAGCCGAGGTAGCGCTGGTAGACGGCCTTGATGTTGTGGTTGAGCGAGCCGTAGTAGCCGCGCGCGTGCCAGCGCCGCTCCAGGCCGGGCGGCAGCCGCAGCTCCTCGGCGATCTCCGGTCCGGTCAGGCCGTCGTTGAGCCGGCGCAGCGTCTGGTCGTGCAGGTACGCGTAGAGGTCGCGCTGTTCGGAGAGGAAGGCCACCACGTTGTCGTGGCCCCAGGTGGGCCAGTGGTGGGAGGCGAACGCCACGTCGTACCGGTCGTCGAAGTACTCGATCGCCTCGTCCAGGTAGCGGGCCCAGATCCGGGAGTCGCGCACGACGGCTCCGCGCAGCGTCAGGATGTTGTGCATGTTGTGCGTGGCGTTCTCGGCCAGGCACAGCGCCCGCAGCTCGGGGAAGAGGAAGTTCATCTCGGCCGGCGCCTCGGTGCCGGGCGTGAGCTGGAAGACGATCCGCACGCCGTCGACGGTCTCCTCCTGCCCGGTCCGGGTGATGTCGACGGTCGGCGGGATGAGGGTGATGGTGCCGGTCGAGGTGGTCGCGCCCAGACCGGCGCCGATCTGGCCGTCCGGGGCCTTCGGCAGCCGGTCCCCGTACATGAAGGTGGCCCGCCGGGTCATCGCGTTGCCCGCGTACACGTTCTCGCTGACCGCGTGCTCCAGGAACCCGGTCGGGGCGATGACCGGCACGCCCTCCTCGGTGCCCCGGGGCAGTACTCCCCGGGCGCCGCCGAAGTGGTCGCCGTGGGAGTGGGTGTAGATCAGGCCGGTGACGGGCCGCTCGCCCCGGTGCACGCGGTAGAGGGCGAGGGCGGCGGCGGCCGTCTCCGCGGAGATCAGCGGGTCGATCACGATCACCCCGCGCTCGCCCTCGACGAGCGTCATGTTGGACAGGTCCAGGCCGCGGACCTGGAAGACCCGCTCGGTCACCTGGTAGAGGCCCTGCCGCGCGCAGAGCTGCGCCTGCCGCCAGAGGCTGGGGTGGGCGGTGTCCGGGCAGTCGGCCTTGAGGAAGTCGTACGCGTCGTTGTCCCAGACCACGCGCCCGTCGGCGGCCTTGACCACCGCCGGGACCAGTGCGCCGAGGAAGCCCCGGTCGGCGTTCTCGAAATCCGTGGTGTCCTCGAAGGGCAGGGCGGTCATGGGTCGCTCCGTTCCACAGGTGGCGGGCTGCGGCGACCCGCACATCCCGCCATCAGAACACCTTGGAATGAATGCCGCATTTCGGACACCTGTGCGGGTTTGGGGCCTGTTCGACAAGGCCTGGACCGCTCAGGCCGGGTCAGGCCCAGAGGTGGGAGCCGAGAGTGGTGCCCTCCGGGGCGCCGGGCAGGACGTAGGCGACGGCCGAGGCGGTGTGCTCGACGAAGGGGTTGAGCGCGTCGCGCTCGGCGAGGCGGTTCTGGACGCGGGTGAACTGGGCGGGGTCGCGCATGAAGGCGCAGAACAGCAGGCCGCCGTCCCCGGGGCCGTCGTCGTAGCTGTAGCCGCGGCGCAGCATCCGGGCGCCGCCGTCGAGGCGGGGGCCGGTCAGGCGGACATGGGCGGTGGCGGGGATGACGTAGGCACCGTCGGGGTGTTTGGCGTAGAGGTCCGGCTCGTCGTGCTCGGCGGTGCCGGTCAGCGGGGCGCCGTCGCCGGCCCGGCGGCCCATCACGAGGTTCTGCCGTTCCTCGGGGAGGGCGGCGAACGCGGCGGTGTCCATCCGGATCCGCCGGTAGACCAGGACGGTGGCGTTCTCGTGCGGTCCGGTCGGGCCCCAGACCCACTGGCGGGCGGCCTCCTCGTCGGGGTTGGCGGTGCCGTCCTTGAAGCCGAGCAGGTTGCGGGGCGTGGCGCCCGGTGCGGTCCGGGGCAGGAAACCGGACTGCGCCCAGCGGGGTGTGGCGCCGGCGGACCGGGCGGCCGTGGTGGCGAGTTCGGCGACGACGGCGAGCGTCCAGTGGTCGGCGGCGCACAGTTGGAGCAGTACGTCGCCGCCGCTGCGGGCCGGGTCGAGGCGGTCGCCGGGGAAGGCCGGCAGGTCGGCGAGTCCGGCCGGGGCGACGAGGGCGAGCCGGGTGGCGAGGGCCGGGCCGAGGCCGACCAGCGAGGTGAGCCGGGGTGCGCCGTCATCGGTCCGCAGCCGAGGGTCGGGCGTCGGTCCGGCCGTCGCCGCCAGGGTGCCGGTCCAGGCGGTGAGGAGGGCGCGCAGGGCCTCGCGGTCCGCGGCGGCGGAGGCCTGCGGGAGGTCGAAGGCGAGCAGCTTCGTCGCCGGGAGCTGGGGGTGCGTCAGTCCGGCCTGCCGGGCGCCGTGGAAGGGGATCGGCGCCTCGGGCGGCGGCGCACCGGTGGTGGCGTCGGACCGCCCCGACGAGCGGTCGCCGTCCGCGACTTCGCCGACCGCCGCGCCGACCCCGGCGGCGAGAACCGCCCCGGCCGACAGCAGCGCCCGCCGCCGCAGCCCGACACCGGACCTGGCGGGCGGGTTCGACGGCGCATTCTCCGGTTCGGTCGGCATGCACCCTATTGGAGGCGATAGAACACGTACCATGCAAATCACGTCTTCTGATCGCCAGTCACCTCGCAGGGCCGCCCGGGCCGTCGCGACCGCCGGGGCCCTCGCGGTCGCCCTGGCGACCGCGGGGTGCTCCTCCACCGGTCCGGCGGCGGCGGACGCCGGGCATCCGGCCGGCAACGTGGTCCGCGTGCCGGAGGACTTCCCCACCGTCCAGAAGGCGGTGGACGTCGCGCGCGAGGGCGACACGGTGCTGGTCGGTCCCGGCACCTACCGCGAGAGCGTGCACCTCGCCAAGCGGAACGTCGTACTGCGCGGCACGGACCGCTCCGCGGTGGTGTTCGACGGCGGGCTGAAGCTGGCCAACGGCATCACCGCCACCGGGCCCGGCTCGGTGGTGGAGAACCTCACCGTCCACGGCTACCTGGCCAACGGCGTGCTGTTCACCGGCGTCACCGACGAGAAGCTGCAGCAGCGCGGCGCGGGCGGCTCGGCGTACGACCCGCTGGACACCGCGCGCTTCCCTCCGGTGGAGGGGTTCCGGGCGACCCGGGTGACGGCGTACAACAACGGCCTGTACGGCATTTACGCCTTCGACGCGCGCGCCGGGGTGATCGAGGAGTCCTACGCCTCCGGGCACGCCGACTCGGGCATCTACGTCGGCCAGTGCAAGCCGTGCGACACCCTGGTGCGCGGCAACACGGTGGAACGGAACGCGGTCGGCGTCGAGTTGACCAACGCCTCGGACGGGCTGTCGATCCTGGGCAACCGCGCGGCGGGCAACCGGGTTGGCGTCACGGTGAACTCCAACGACCTGGAGGCGCTGGCCCCGCAGCACGGCGCGGTGATCGCGGGCAACGTCGTCGTCGACAACAACGCCGCCGACTCTCCCGAGCAGGCGGACGGCGGCTTCGGCATCGGCATCGGGATCGGCGGCGGCACCGCGAACCGGGTGGAGCGCAACCTCGTCCGCGGCAATCGCGCGGCCGGTGTGGTCGTCACCGACCCGGCGGGCCACCCGGCGAGCGGCAACCGGGTCGAGGGCAACCAGGTGGACGGCAACGGCGCCGATCTGGTGCTCGCCTCCGTCGACCCCGGCAACTGCTTCAGCGGCAACCGGCCCGTCAGGCAGAGCCCGGACGGCCTGGAGGCCGCGGCGGCGTGCGGCGGACCGGGGCGCGGGCCGCTGGCCGGCGGTCGGCCGGCTCCGGTGCAGGCGCCGCCCGGTGTCCCGTTCAGCCGGGTGCCGGCGCCGCCCGCGCAGCCGTCGCTGCCGGACCCGGCGGCGCCCGGCCGACCGGCGACCGGCCTGCCGGGGGCGGTGGACCCGGGGGCGTACCCGCTCCCGACGGACCCGGGCGCGCTCCCGCCGCAGCCGGCGGGGTGACGTCCGGCGTGCGGGGCGGCGGACGCCAGGCGGGCCGGCCTCAGCCGGTGAGCCAGGGGGCCTCGGGGAGCTTGGCGGTGTCGTCACGTCCGGCGAAGTCGACCGTGGCCGGGGTGCCCAGACCCGGCATCCGCATCGTCACCCGCCGCAGCCCGCCGTCGCCGTCGACCCAGTAGGTCAGCGGCGACCGCTCGCCGTCGGGCGCAGCACCCTGGGCGCGCGGCCCGGCGAACCGGTCGTAACCACGGCCGTCGATGCGGTCGTGGCCGAGCAGGCGCGCGCCGGACTGGGCGAGCAGCAGCGGGTTGTCGGGCCGGTCGGCGCCGAGCTGGACGATCAGCTGGAGCCCGGCGTCCAGCGGGTCCGCGGTGTAGGTGCGCGGGGACCAGCCCTGCCGGGGGATGCGCTCGGCCTGCTGCCAGGCCGGGCCGCCGGCGCCGGCCGGTTCGGGGGCGAGCCCGAGGCCGCCGGCGTCCCAGACGACCAGGCCGTGGTCGAGCGGGCCGTTCGCCCCGGTGACCTGGTAGCGGCCGGTGCCGCGGCGGGTGCGGTAGTCCACGACGCCCTCGACCCGGACGTCGACGCCCCCGCCCTCGGCGGCGGTGAGCGTCACCGCGACCGGACTGGCCTGGAAGAGGTTCAGCCGTGACAGGGCCAGCCGGGAGGCCTCGTCGACGGTCACCGGCCGCTCCTGCGGCTCGTCGTCGGCGGCGCGGTAGGCGGCCAGGCCGCCCGCGGCGGTGGCGCACACCGCGAGGGCGGCCAGGCTCCTGAGCCAGAAGGTCCGACGACGCGGCCTGGGGGTGTCGGCCTTCGTCTTCCGGGCCATGCGTGTGCCTTCTCTCGTCGGTCGGTCGGTCAGTCGGTCAGTCAGTCGGTCAGGGTCGGTCGGTCGGTCGTAGGTCGGGCGGGCAGTGGGTCGTAGGTCGGCTTTCGGCCGGTCGGGCACAACACACGGGCGGGTCCGGGGACCTGAGGTCCGCGGACCCGCCCGATCGGTACCGGCGCCTCGGCGGCGCCGGTACCCGCCCGGGCCGGTGCGGGCCCGGGCGGGGGTGGGCTACCGGAAACGGCCTACCGGAAGTGGCCTACCGGTTAACGCTGCTGGGCCCGGCGCCGGCGCGCCAGCAGCACGAACGCCGCACCGATGACGGTCAGCGTTCCCGCACCGGCCAGCATCACCGGAATCCCCTCGCCCGCCCCGGTGCTGGCCAGGTGCGATCCGGGGGCGGGGAGCGGCGCGGGCGGAGCGGGCGCCGGGGGAGCCGGCACCGGGGCCTGCGTCTGCGTCGGCACGGGAGCCGGCGTCGGGGTGGGCGTCGGCGTCTCGGTGGGCGTCGGGGTCGGGGTGGGCGTCGGCTTGGGGATCAGCCGGTTGACGGCCGTCACCTCGACTCCGGCGGCGAGGTTGTCGGCGTTCAGGACCAGCGGCCCGAACACCGTGCTCTCCGGCGCGGAGTAGCCCTCGGGCGGGCTCACCTCCTGCCAGTAGTACGTCCCCGGCACACCGCTGCCCTTGCAGAGGCCGTCGGCCCCGGTGGTGCAGGGCTCGCCGACCGCCTTGTCGGCCTTGTCGCCGGTGCTCTGCAGCCCGTCGGTGCCGTTGGTCTCCTTCCAGAGCCGGAACTTCGCGCCCGCCAGCGGCTTGCCGTCCTGGTCGTGCTTGACCAGGCGCAGCGCGCCCTCCTGCTGCCGGAACCCGAAGTCGTAGGTGTGGTCGTTCTCGCCCGGGCCGCCCGTGGTCAGCGCCCGTTCGGCGTACTGCCCGCCCGCCGGGACGACACCCTTGGAGTCGATGAAGGCGTTGTCGCCGACGTCCGCGTCGGTCGGCACCCACTGGTACAGCGGGCCGCCCTTGGCGTAGTCGGCGGGGTTGTCGAGGCGGACGGTGTACTTCGTGCGCGGCTTCAGGCCGCCGGTGACGTTGGAGTCGTCGAAGTAGTACTCACCGCGCGCGGTGGTCCTGGTGGTGCCGACGAGCTTCCCCGTCTCGTCGTACAGGTCGACCGTCGCCCCCGGTACGGGACGCTGGCCCGGGCGCTGGATGCCGCTGCGCTCGGGGTCGTACCAGACCCGGTTGCCGATCTGGAGCGGGGCCTGGTCGCAGAGCACCTCCAGGTCGCCCATCGAGGCGCCCTTGCCGAACGGGGCGACCTCGCCCTGCGGGGTGAGCCGGAAGCCGAACTTCGGGTCCTGCGCGCCGTTCCGCTGGAGGAACGACGTGCCGTAGCCGAGCGCGGTGTGGTTGGGGTCGAAGGCGGAGGTCGCGATGGTGTTCTCGACCTTGGAGTCGGCCATGCCCGCGAACGCAGTGTTGCGGTGACCGCCCCAGCTGGTGTCGAAGAAGCGGGTGCCCCGGGGGGACAGTCCGCAGCCGCCGTTGGTGTCCATCACATAGGCGCCGTTCGCCGGGCAGGCCTTGTTGAGGTCACCGCCCGACATGACGGAGGAGTAGGGCACACCGGACGGCCCGCGGTCGGCGAAGCGGTCGCGGAACGCCAGCAGCATCGAGCCGTCGGTCTCGAAGGCGATCTCGCCGAGCTCGGGTTCGGGCTGGGCGATGGTGGCGTTACCGCACGCGTTGCCGTTCTGCGAGGTCGGCCACGTGTTGGTCCACGGGAACCAGGCGGCCCCGTCGCAGGGGCCCCCTCCGACGGTCGTCTGGCGCGGGTAGTCCAGCGGCTGGTTCAGGACCGGCGCCGCGAAGGCACCGGTGGCCAGGTCGAACGGCAGCACCACGGCCCGCAGGTCGGAGGCCTTGCCGGTCGACTCGCCCGAGCAGACGCCGCCGAGGTATCCGGTGCCGTCCTGCAGACCGAGACCGAACGGGCGCCAGTCCCCGGCCGCCGGGCAGCCCGGGTCCGGGACGGGGTAGGCGGCCTTCGGCGCGGTGGCCGTGGGCGCGGTGGCGTCGTAGCGGTAGAGCTTGCGGTCGTGGAGGTTGACGACGAAGAGGTCCTTGCCGTCGTCGGTGACCTTGATGCCGCCGAGGCTCTCCTTGCCCGGCACCGCGAGGAACCCGTCGTCGGTGCCGCCGCCGTGGGCGGTGGTGCCGGTGTCCGGGACGGTGGCGAACAGCGTGGTCCGCTTCGTCTCGACGTCCGTCACGTAGATCCCGCCCGCGCCGCCGGGGCCGTAGTCCGTGGTGCGCTTGGCGACGGCCGAGGAGAACACCCGCCGGTCGGCCCGGCTCCACGCGATGCCGTACAGCGTGCCGGTCTCGGCGTTGGTGGCGATGTTCGTGGCGTTCGCGTCCACGCCGTCCTGGCCGCGCGCGCTGTACGGGAAGGAGACCAGCGTGCGCTGCGTCCCGCCCTCGCGCGTCGTGGGCTGACAGGTCGTCACCAGCGTTGCGTTCTTCTGGCAGTAGTCGCCGGGGCTCCACAGCCCGGTGGTGAGCGACGCGTTCTTGCCACCGGAGAGGTCGACGAACTCCTCGTTGCTGCTGAGCTGGTTGGGCGCGCCGTCCAGGCCCTGGCGGGAGGCGAAGGCCGGATAGAGCTTGCCCGGCTTCGGGTTCACCACCTGGACACGGTACTTGCCGCCGGTGAGCTTGGTGCCCGGCACCAGCGTCACCGTGCCGTCCGCCGCCGTGGTGCCCTCGACGCCGGCCCCCGCGTCGTCGGTGAGGGTCACCTTCACGCCGGCCATGCCGGGCTCCAGCGCGGGCGTCCACACCCCGGTGGTGTCCACGGCCCGCACCACGCGGACCGTCACCGTCCCGTCGGCCGCCTGCGGGAACGCGGCCGGGGCGGCCAGTAGCGAGCACGCCCCGATTCCGAGGAGCAGCGCCGCGGCGCCGCCCACGGTACGGCGGCCGAGCACTCCCGGCCGCCGCCGCTCCGGGCCGCGCGCGGCACCGGATTCCTGTTCACGTGTGGTTGTCATCCCTGCTCTCATCGTGCAGTTGGGCCTGCCGCCCCGACCCCGCGAGGGAGCTCGCGTGTGGCGGAAAGCCGCCATTGGTAATGGGAGCCTAAAGGGATTTCGGACAAGTTCGCAGGGAAACGAGGAACTTTGACGAATGACCAGACGTTCCCCGTGAGGTTGCGCCCTGACGGTCCGTCAGTCTCCTAGAGGCCCAGCCGGCGGCGCGCCGACACCACCGCCGCCCGGACGGAGCGCGCCGGCCGTCGCCGACCGCGCCCGCCCACGGCGGTGGAGCCGCCCAGCGCCGTGGAGCCCGTCCTGGTGAAGGTGAGCGGGGCCGCCGCGGCCAGCGCCCCGGCGACGGCGCCCGCCCCCGGGGCGCTGTACCGCCGGCGGCGGGCCAGCGCCCGGCCGCCCGCCCAGAGCGCCAGCGCCCCGCACAGCGTGACGGCCGTCCAGCCGGCCGGGCCCAGCGCATGGTCGGCCCGCTGGATCGCGCGCGGCAGGACGCCCGTCGCCGGGGCCTCGGCGGGGGAGGAGGCGGCGCCGGCCTCCTCGACCAGCTGCCCGACCGGCTGGACCTTCCCGATCGCCGCGAACCCCCAGTCGAGCAGCCCGGCCGCCTCGTCGTACACCGTCGCCTGGGCCTCCGGGTGCATCACCGTCACCAGCAGCGTGCGCCCGCCGCGTTCGGCGGCGCCGGTGAAGGTCGCCCCGGCATTGGTGGTGTAGCCGTTCTTCACCCCGATCAGGCCGGGGTACTTGCCGAGCAGCCGGTCGGTGTTGGCGATGTCGAAGGCGGTGCGCTGCCCGGTGGTCTTGTCCACCCCGCCGGGGAAGCGCGCGGTGCGGGTGGAGCAGTACGCGCGGAAGTCCCGGTTGCGCAGCCCGGCCCGGGCGAACAGCGTGAGGTCGTACGCCGAGGAGACCTGACCGTCCTGGTCGTAGCCCTCGGGGGACACCACGTGGGTGTCCCGGGCCTGCAGCGACTCGGCGCGGGCCTGCATCTGGGCCACGGTCTGCGCCAGCCCGCCGTTCATGTGGGCGAGCACGTGCACCGCGTCGTTGCCGGAGCTGAGGAAGACGCCCCGCCAGAGGTCCTCCACCCGGTAGGGCAGGTTCTCCTTGATGCCGACGAGGCTGCTGCCCGCGCCCAGGTTGGCCAGCTCGGCGGGCGCCACCCGGTGCTCCAGCGAGCGGTCGAACTTGGGCAGCACGGTGTCCGCGAACAGCATCTTCAGCGTGCTCGCGGGCGCCAGCGGCAGATGTGCGTTGCGGGCCGCCAGCACCTCGCCGGTGGTCGCGTCCGCGACCAGCCAGGACCGCCCGCTCAGCCCGGTCGGCAGTGCGGGCGCCCCGGCCAGCGGCGCCACCTGGACGGCCGGGCGGGCCAGCCGCGCGCCGCCGACCACGGCCGCCGCGTCCTGTCCGGACCCGTCGGGGGCCGCGGTCCCGGACGCCGCGGGCGCCGCGGCGGCGGGGCCCGCCGCGACCAGGGCGAGGACGGCGCAGGCGGCGGACAGGCTCCTGACGTGGTGTGACATCTGCTGCACATCGCGAACGTACCCGCGTCCCGCGCGCCCCGCCGCGCCCGCTGCTCCGTCCGGGCCACGACCTCGGCCGTGTCCGGCGCCGACGGCGCGCGCGGCGTCGGGTACGGCGCCGGGTTTGACGCCGGTGTTCCCGGAGGGGACGCCGAAGGCCCCGACGGATTGGTGAATCCGCCGAGGCCCTGGCTTCCGCAGATCAGGGTCAGGTCACGGAGTGTGATCGGTCACGGTCCTTGGACCTGCCGACCGGCACGTCCTCGCAGTAGCCGAGCCTGATCGTCACCCGGTGGAAGTCGCCCTTCAGCCCGCCCTCGTTCGGCCCGGTGTGACCCGGGACGAGGCCGCCCATCTCCTTCCAGGCCCCGTCCTTCAGCACCGGCGGGGTGGAGGTGGGCAGGTCGAAGGAGACCTCCGTCCCCTGGGCGAGGGCCACCTTCGTGTTGTTGGTGATCCGCAGCTTCGGCTGCATCGGCCACATGTCCGCGGTGTCGGTGGGGAAGTCCACTAACTCGGCCTTCACGTCGATCACCTGGGCCGACAGGGCCCTGCCGCCGCCGGTGGCGATGCCGGGCGCCCCGGAGCACGTTGTCGAGCCGGGTGGTCAGGTCGTACCCCATCCCCCACTCGCCGTTGGGGCGCCTGGTGTAGTCACCGGAGAGCTCCCAGACCATCGCGCCGCCCACGCCGTTGTCCGCGGTGTACTGGCCCGCCCCGGTCGGGCACCCGCTCAGGGTGCGCCCGGCGGCCGCACCGTCGCCTCGATGCCGTCGAGCAGGACGGCGAGGCCGGTGCGGAAGGTGTCGCGGGCCTGGTCCGACAGGTGGTCGGCGCCGCTCCCGGGGGCGGGTGCGGCGCCGCTCTCCAGCGCGGTCAGCAGCGGGAAGCGCTCGGCGAAGTCCGGTGCCATCTCCGCCAGTTGGGCGGAGCGGGCGTACCACCACTCCTCGTCGGGCACCCCGGTGGCGGCGGCCGCCGCGCCGGCCTCGGCGGCCACCTGGGCCATCCCGCGGACGAACTGCCAGAGCGCGCCGACCACGCCCCGCAGCAGGCGGGGCTCCAGATCCGCCCCGTGCAGGATCCGCAGCACCGTCTCCATCGCGCCCAGCTCGGCCGGGCCCAGGACCGGTCGGGCCTGCGAGACCTGGAGGACCCACGGGTGGCGCAGGTAGAAGGCGTAGGCGTCCCCCGCCCATTCGGTGGCGGCGGGGCGCCAGCCGGCGGCGGTGTCGTAGTCGGTGGGCAGTTCGGCCAGCGCCCGGTCGTGCATCAGGTCGACCAGTTCGTCCTTGCCCGGCACATAGGTGTACAGCGCCATGGCGGTGCGGCCGAGCCGTTCGCCGACCGCCCGCATGGAGAGCGCGGCCATCCCCTGGGCGTCGGCCACCGCGATCGCCGCCGTCACGATCGCGTCCACGCTCAGGCCCGGTTTGGGTCCGCTGCGGGCGGTGCGCGGCTCGTCCGGACCGCCCGGGGCGCGCCAGAGCAGGGACAGCGAACGGCGGGCATCGCCCTGTCCGGCGAACACGACCACGACGGCAACTCCTTATGCTGTAAGGTAACCTCGTCCAGGTAACTCCTTATGCCGTAAGGTTATCAGTGGAGCCGAAAACGGAGGGTTCGACGGTGGATCTGCCCGTCACGTTCGTCCAGGTCGTCGAGGTCGTGCGGATCACCCCGCGGATGGCCCGCATCACCTTTCAGGCGCAGGCGCTCGCCGACTCCGTCGGCCGCGCACCCGACCAGCAGGTGAAACTCTGCTTCCCGAGGAGCGGGCAGGCGGCGCCCGTGCTGCCGGCCGCGAGCGCGGACGCGATGGGCTGGTACCAGGCCTATCTGGCCGTCCCCGAGGCCGAACGCCCCTGGATGCGCGGCTTCACCATCCGCCGCCGCCGGCCCGGCACCCGCCTGCTGGAGATCGACTTCGTGCTGCACGGCGACACCGGGCCGGCGAGCGCCTGGGCGGGACGCGCCCGGCCCGGGGACCGGCTCGGCATGGTCGGGCCGTCCGAGCTCTACGCCCGGCCGGTGTCGCTTGCCGAGACCGCCGCCGGGGCCGACTGGCTGCTGTTCGCCGGGGACGAGACCGCGCTGCCGGCGATCGCCACCCTGGTCGAGGCGCTGCCCGCGGGCGTCGGGGCGGTGGCCTTCATCGAGGTCGCGGACGCCGCCGAGCGCCAGGCCTTCGACACCCGCGCCGAGCTGGCCGTCCACTGGGTGCACCGGGACGGCGCCGCCCCCGGAGGTCCGCTGACCGCCGCCGTCCGGGCCGCCGAACTGCCCGGCGGCACCCCGTTCGCCTGGCTGGGCGGCGAGGCGGGCGCCGTCCGGACGCTGCGCCGCCACCTGATCGAGGAGCGCGGACTGGCCAGGCGGGAGATCGAGTTCGGCGGCTACTGGCGGTACCGGCTCAGCCAGGACGACGCCCCGACCGAGGAGGACCTGGCCGAGGCGAAGGAGCGGCTGGCGGCGGCGCAGGGCGGCGGCTGACCGGCTCCCGGCCGCCCGCCGGGCCGCGGGCGTGGACCGTTTGGGACGGGCCCGGATCAGGCCGGGGCGGCGGCAGACCGGCTCCCGGCGTCGCGCGCCCGGCGGGAAGTGTCAGACCCGGCCCAGCGGGAGCAGGTACTGGACGGGTTCGGCCAGGTCGTCCAGGGCGAGCAGTTCGTGGGCCAGGTCGTCGTGGAGGCCGCCGAGCGGGGTGGTGGCGAGGCCGAAGGCCGCGGCGGTGAGCAGCAGGGTCTGCGTCACGTGGCCGGCCTCCAGCAGGCCCAGGCGCAGCGCCCGCAGGCCGTAGCGGCGGCGCAGGAGGCCGAGGTCGAGGTAGACGGCGAGCAGGGCGGGTGCGTTGTCGATGCCGACGAAGTCCGGGTCGTCGGCGCGGCGGGAGAGGTAGGAGGAGAGCGCCTTGAGTTCGGCGAGGGCGGGGGCCGGGCCGATCCGGCGCAGCGCGCGCTGCTCCGGATCGCAGTGGTAGGTGCCGGCCTCGAGGCCGGTCACGTCCCGGGCCACCAGGCGCAGCCGGACGGTGTAGAGCGCGCCGGCGCTGGGGTAGGGCCGGTGCCGGCGGGTGCGGACGGTGCCGTCGGCAAGGGGCTGCCGGGAGTCGTGGCTCGGGGCGTGCGCGGACCACAGGACGCCGCCGAGGGTGCCCGCGGTGAGCGGCCCGTGCAGCGGGCCCCGGGCCGAGGTGCGGCTGTGCAGGGCCTCGGCCAGCGACAGGTGCGGCAGGGGGTCGGCGGCCAGCGGGATCGCGGGGAGCCGGGTGCGGGCCGCGGGTGCGGGCGGCAGCTCGCGCAGGGCGGTGTCCTCGGACCGGCCGATCTGGAACTTGCTGCGCTCCAGGTACTGGTGGTCGGCGGCGCGGTGTCCGGTGGGGAAGAAGGCGGGGGCGTCCTCGGTCTCCAGGAGGCTGCGGGCGGCGAGGCGGCACACGGCGCGCTCCTCGTCCGGGCCGACGCCGAGGCGGTTGAGCAGCATGTGCAGCTGGGAGGCCCAGATCCAGGGAAGGCGGTGGGCCTGGTCAGGTGGGACGGCGGCCTTCAGCCGCGCGTCGGCGGCGCGGACCTGGTCGGCCCACTCGGCCAGCCAGGGGGAGGCGGCGCCGCTGTCGAGGCTCACCCGCAGGGCGCGGGCGCGGCGGGCCAGGGCCTGCCGCTGCAGGGCGAAGACGGAGTTCACCCGGGTGTGGACGGCGCTGCCGGGCAGCGGCTCGAACTCGGTGGTCCACCGCCAGGAGGCCGCGTGGCGCCGCAGCCACTGGGCGGCGGCGAGTTCGTCCAGGCCGAGCGCGTGGGCGGTGGTGTGGGCGAGGTCGAGGGCGAGCGGTAGACGGGCCGACGGCTCGGGGGCGGCCCGTAGGGCGTGGACCGCGGCGCGGGAGGAGTGGATGAACACCTCCTCGGCGATCGGGAGTGCGGCCGGGCCGCCGTAGCGCTCGGTCTCCGGCCGGTAGGGCACGGCCTGGACCTCGCCGTGGCGGGAGGGCCAGGGGCCGTCGACGGCGGTGCGGCCGGCGGCGAGTCGGGCGAGGGCGGCGGCGAGCTCCTCGGCCGGCGGCCGGGCGGCGGGTGTGCCGCGCAGCCGGATGCGCAGGTGGGGGCCGCCCTCGCCGTAGCGGATGAAGAACCAGTGGGCGCCGGGGTGTTGCCCGGTCAGGTCGTCCAGCAGGGGTGCGAGGTCGTCCGTGAGGAAGGAGTCGGTGTCCTCGCGGGTGGTGTGCAGGGCGAGGTGGAGGCTCTGCCAGGCGTCGGCGGGTGCGGCCTCGGGGGCGCTGGAGTGCTGGTGGGTGGTCATGAGTTCCTCACGGGGCGGGCCGGGGAAGGAGCGGGTCGGGAAGGGGGGCGGGCCGCTGCAACCGGCGTCACGGGAACGGGTGCGGGTGGAGCGGGAGTTCGTCGTGGCGCAGCGGGCGGGGGGTGCGGCCGAGCCGGTGCGGTACCTCCAGCAGCCGGGGCAGGCCGAGGGTGCGGCGGTTGACGTGGCCGAAGGTCATCGGGAGGGAGCCGGGGACGATCACCTTGGCGCAGTGCAGGCCGAGCCGGTCCCGGACGCCGGGTTCGTCCTGGGTGACCACCAGCACCTCCAGGCCCTCGGCGGCGAACCGGTCGACGGTGCGGTCCAGGAGCCGGCCCAGGTCGGTCACCGGTTCGGGTGCGCCGGGCCAGCGGTCCTGCCACGGTGCCTCGGGGCCGGAGGCGAACAGGAAGTCGAGGCGGGGCTGCGCCTCGGGCAGGGTGTTGAGGCCGACGTGGTCGTCCAGGGTGACGACCAGCTCGGGCCGGTCCAGCATCGGGCGCAGCCGGTCCGGATCGCGGACGCCTCCGGGGCCGTTGGGGCGGTGGGCGGCCTCCTGGACGTTGGTGACGACCTCGGCGACCGCCGACCGGATCGCCGCCCGCGGGTCGTGGTGGGCCCCGGCGGCGAGGAAGCTGCGGGGTGCCCGGGGGTGGGTGCCCTGGTAGCGGCAGAGGGCGAGCACAGCGGGGATGCCCAGGTCGTTGGTGGCGTCGAGCAGGGTCAGCCGGTAGCCGAGGAGGGTGGCGCGGTCGGCGAGGTGGGCGACTTCGGGGTCGTCGGTGGGCACGGTGACGGCGGGCAGCGGCGCACCGGTGTACCAGGCCATCAGAAAGGCGTCTCGTTCGGCGACTTCGAAGAGGCCGTACAGGGCGGCCTCCTGCGGGCTGTTGCCGAGTCCGCAGCCGTTGGAGGACTCGTAGACCACCCGCGGACGCTCCCGGTCCGGCGTGTCGGGGACGTCCCAGTAGGCGACGTGTTCGGGTACGGCCAGGGCGCGGCCCCGGGTGAGCGACCAGCCGTACACCCAGTCCAGGACGAGGTCCGGGGTGTAGGGGACGGTGCGGCGGTCGGGGTGGCCCTGGTGGACCGGGTCGGGCAGGCCGAGCCGGGCGGGGTCGACGGCGCGCTGCGGGCCGAGTTCGGCGTACCCGGCGCGCAGCACGGTGCGTCGTCCGGTGGGGCGCATCCCGGCGAACCGCTCCACCCCCTCGAACAGGGCGATGCGTTCGCTGGTGCGGAAGTCGCGGGCCCGGCCGTAGCCGCCGGCGTCGATCAGCCGGCCGTCCGTCACCCAGGCGGTGGTGAGGGCGAAGGCGGAGTCCTCGGTGCGGAAGAGCCGGCGGACGGGGCCGAAGCGTTCGTCGTACAGCTCGGCCCGCAGCCGGTCCGGTTCGGTGCGGTCGTTGGCGCCGCGCAGTACGGCGGGGTCGGGCAGCGGCCGGGGCCCGGCGGGCGGCCGGGCGGCGTCGGCGCGGTCGGCCGGCAGGGGGTGGCAGACCGGGCAGCCGCCGACCGGGCGGACGCGGTGGGTCGACCAGGTGGCGCGGTTGCCGTGGACGATGTGCACGGTCGCGCCGGGCGCGGCGGGGGCCTCCTGTTCGGCGGGCAGATCCGCGGCGAGTAGATCCGTGGCGAGCAGGGTGACGGCCTCGGCCAGCGCCGGGGTGCCGGTGCCGCCGAGCGCCAGCCGGGGGCTGTGCCAGGGGACCCGGCCGCCGGCGGTGGCCAGCCGCTGGTACTCGGTGCAGTGGAGGCAGGCGGCGGCGCCGGGGTGGAGCACCGGGCCGACCACCGTCAGTGCCCCGTCCTCGCGTACCGGTACGAACCGCACCGGGTGCTTCAAGGCGTGGCGGCTCAGCCGTTCGGCCAGTTCGAGGGTCCACTCGGTGAGGTGGACGACGGCGGTGCCGGCCGTGGTCGCCAGGGCCCGGGCCGGGGTCAGGGCGGGAGGAGCCAGGGCGGACCGGGTCAGGGCGGGCGGGGTCAGGGCGGGCGGGGCTGAAGGAGCCGAGGCCGGGTCGGGTCGGGCCGGGGCGGTCATCGGTGTCCTCCGGAGGCGGCCGGGATCAGGACGGTGAAGCCGCAGGCGCGCAGGCCGGCGGCCAGCGGGTGGTCGGATCCGCCCGGGGGCCGCCAGAGCGCGGTGCGCAGTCCGGTCAGCCGGTGGAGGGCGGCCCGCAGGGCGGGTTCGCGGGCGGCGAGACCGGCCAGCCAGTGGTCGGTCCAGCCGTCGTCCGCCCACTCGGTCGGCCGGATCCCGGCGGCGGCGATCGGGGCGCAGGCCCCGGACAGGGCGGTGTGGTCGGCGGTGCCGAGAGCGTGGTCGGCCATCGTGCGGGTGAGGGCCGCGAGCGCGGCGAGGGCGGCCGCGTCGGCCGGGGTGGCCTCCACCGCCCGGGCGGGCGGGGCCGTGGAGGTCCGGACGGTGGCCAGGAACACCTGCTCCGAGCCGAGCCGCCGGACGGTCATGGCGGCCTCGGGGTGCAGACGGCGGGTGAGCGTGGTCCACCAGTGCCGGGCCTGGGGGTGGTCGCGCCAGCCGTCCTCGGACGGCTCCGGCCCGGTGTCGGCGGGCCGGGCGAGGGCGGCTCGGCGCAGCGCGCGCCCCACGGCGTGGTCCGCGGTGGCGCCGACCACCGCGCCCGCGGCCCCGGCGGACCGGTCGGCGGACAGGTGGAGTTCGGCGGACCGGCAGACGGCCTCCAGCCGGGCCAGGTCCGTCCGGACCGCCCCGGCCACCAGGGTGCCGGCCGGGGTGCGGCAGGAGGCCAGCGCGGCGGGGAGCTGGGGCAGGTCGCCGGGCAGGGGTGCGTCGAGTACGCCGAGGCGCGGGTCGCCGAGGGCGTCGGTGCGGCGCAGCGCCTCGGCGAGGTCCACCGGGGCGGGGGCGTCCAGCGGGTGGCCGGGGGTCGGAGGGCCCGCGGCCCAGGGGTGGTAGTCGGCCCGGGGCGGCCGGGCCTGGGCGAGCAGCACGGCGGGGCGGCCGGTCAGCAGGCGCGGGTCCTGGTCGGGGTCGGACGGATCGGGCAGGCCGGCGATCGCGCAGAGGAGGCGCTGGGCGGCGGCCCCGGCGAGGAGCGCGCGCAGGGCCGGAGGCGCGTCCGGCGCGGGCGGTGCGGGCGGTGCGTCCGAATCCGGCGGTGCGTCGGCCGGGGCCGGGTGTGCGTCGGACGCGGGACCGGTCGGCGCAGCGGCCCCGCGGAGGCGGGCGGCGAGCGCCGAGGCGTCCGCGCGGGCCCGGGCGGGGACGGCGGGTGCGGTGACGAAGCCGTCGTCGGCGTCCACCACCACGGCCACCGGCGGTGTGGCGGTGGCGGCCAGCACCCGCCCGGTCGGCAGGGCCGGGTCGGCGGTGATCTCGGGGGTGGTGCCCGCCCGGGTGAGGGCGTCGGCGAGGGCGAGGGCGAACGGATGGTCGGGGTGCGCCGCGGTGATCACCGGGCGGGCGGCGGCGAGCGCCCTGGCCGCCTCGGCCGGGTGGGCGGCCACCGAGCCGGGCCAGGGCGGGAGTTCGGTCCCGTCGGGGTGCTCGACCAGCAGGTCGTGGTCGCGCAGTCGGGCGGTCAGGGTGGTGAGCGCGGCCTCCACCCGGGGGTCGGGCGGGGAGGCGGGGGTGCTCGGGGCATCGTCTGCCGTCTCGCCGAGCCGGTCGCCGAGCAGTCGCCACAGGGCCGGGAGCGCCCGGCTGCCCTCCAGGGTGACGGCGCCGTCCCGGCCGCGCAGGTGCAGCCCCGCCCGCAGGGGAGTGGCGGCGACCCCGGGGCGCAGCCTCGGCCGCCCGGACGGCGTGGGCGGTTCCCCGGACGGCGTGGGCGGGGACGGCTCGGTGGGCGGGGCGGGGTGCGCCCGCGCGCGGTCGGCGCTCACGCGGACCGCTCCACCGCGTCGACCACTGCGCCGAGCCGGGCCCGCCAGTCGTGGCCGGTGACGTCCGGCACGGCCTGTACCACCAGGTGGGCCGCCAGGTAGCGCTCCAGCGGCTGGACGTCGCAGATCGCGAGCAGCCGGTAGAGCGCGTTGGTACAGGCCCGGTAGATCAGATAGTCCGGCCGGCTCCACATCGTCCCCTGCGGGTCGGAGCGGCTGAGCAGGCGGTGGAACTCGCTGTACCGGGTGCGGGCGTCCCGGTCCCAGCGTTCGGCGGTGGCCGGATCGCCGAGGGCGGCGGCGCGCTCGCGGTACTCCTGCGGGTCGCCGCCGAGGTCGGCGCCGGCCGCCAGGCGCTCCGCGGTGAGCTGCCAGGCGGTGGCGGACCACTGCGCCCAGACCTGCTCCCAGCCGTCCGCCGCGCCGCCCGCGATCCGGGCGACCAGGGCGGTGACCGTCGGCCGGGTGGCCTGCCGGCGCTGCTCGAAGGCCGCGCGCAGCCGCCCGTGCGGGTCGTCGTGCACCAGGAAGTCCTCCAGGTGCGAGACGAAGGAGTAGTGACCGCCGATCAGGCCGTCCGGGTGGGCGCTCGCATGGGCGGTGAGCGCCGCCACGGCGAGCCGGACCCGGGCGGCCGGGGCGTCGCCGTGCGCGCCGAGGACGTCGCAGGCGGAGCGCAGCGCCGGCAGGCCCAGCCGCAGCAGGTCGTCGCGGAGCGCCAGGCCGTCGGCGCCGAGCAGGGCGCGCAGCGAGGACCGGTTGACGGCTTCGATGCGGACGGTGTTGTCCGGCACCAGCGGGCCGTACGGCGGGGCGATCAGTTCCGCGCGGCCGGCCGCGGCGGCCTGTTCGAGCAGCTGCTGCTCGGTGAGGTCGGCGACCGAGGGGTGGGTGCGGGCCCGGTCGCGCAGGGCGTCGGCGGTCCGTTCGGCGGTCGCGGCGACGAGCTCGGCCGGGCCCCGCAGCCGCAGCCGTACATGCGGGCCGTACAGCCAGTGGCGTTCGACGTGGACGGCCAGCCCGGCGGCGGCCGCGCGGTCGGCGAGCGGCAGGACGGCCTCGCGCAGCAGCGGGGCCTTGGTGGGGTGGCGGTGGTACAGGACGACGTCGCGGGCGGTGTTGTCCGGCTGGCCGCCGGCCGGGTGGCTCATCGGGTGTCTCCTTCGCGAACGCCGGGCGGACCGGTCGGTGCCGAGGTCGTCGGGCTCGGGGTCGGGCGTGGGCGTGGGCTGGTGGTGGGGCCGGCGCGGTCGGTCACGGGTGCGGGCCGGAGCGCGGCGGCCGGGCCGGGCGGTAGGTCTCGACGACGAGTTCGACGGCGTGGCGCGGGCGGTCGTGGCCGCCGGGGGCGGGCAGGGCCTCCTCCAGGACGGCGCCGCCCGGGTGGCGGGTCAGCCATTTGGCGAGGCAGCGCAGGTGGAGGGCGTTGCCGAGGTCGAGGGCCTGCGGCTTGGGGGCGTTCAGCCGGGCGAGGAAGTCCTCGACCGGGCGTCCGGCGGGCGCGCCGGGCACGGGGTGAAGGAAGAGCCGGTCGGGCAGGTCGAGCACGGCGCGCCAGCGGGCGGCGGTCGCGACGGGGACTTCCTGGTCGGCGGCCAGCTCGGCGCGCAGGGCGTCGAGGACGGGAGCCGGCAGGTGCCATCGGCGGCGGGCGAGGACCAGGTGGCGGTGGCGCAGTCGCGGGGTGCGGACGACCTCGCCGCCCGGGGCCGGCATGGTCCGGCGGGGCAGCAGCGGGCGGAAGTCGACCACGCCGCCCGGGTGGTCGGCGAGCAGCGGGCCGATTCGCTGGGGCAGCATCACCGGCGCGAGGAAGCCGAGATAGAGGACGTCGAGGAGTTCGCCGGTGGCGCGCAGCCGCAGCCGCAGCTGGTCGCCGACCGGGTCGTGGACGAGGTCGAGGTCGTGCTCGGCGATGGAGGTCCAGCGCCGGTCGGGGCCGATCTCGTCGGCGAGCAGCAGCGGGTGGAGGTTGGCGTTGAAGCCGCCGACGGGCCGGATCTGGGCGGCCCGGGCACCCTCGCCCAGGCCGTGCCGGATCTGCCGGGTGACGGCGTCGGCGGCGCCGGGGTCGACGGCGTCCAGGAAGCGGCTGGTGAACCTGCCCCAGCCGCCGTAGACGTGGTTGACGCAGAGCAGTCCGTCGGCGCGGTCGCGCTGGACGAAGTAGGAGTAGCTGAGCGGGCGGGCGGCCGTCCAGTCGGGCAGCCGGGCGGCCAGGTCGCGGACCAGGTCGGCGGGCAGGATGATCTCGGGGCCGTCCGCGGCCGGGCCGGTGGCGGTGAACTCCTTCCGGAGGGATGTGAGTTCCTCCCGTTCGCCGGCGCTGCGGGCGGGGTCGGCGGGTCGGCCGGCGTCCTCCCAGGCGGCGGCCAGCTCGGCGCCGAACTCCCAGGGGTGGGGGCAGCTCCCGCCGGGGCCGTAGCGGGCGACGAAGCGGTCGCGGGCGGCCCGGCGCATCAGGTGCCCGAGGTCGAACAGCTCGGCGAGCGCGGTGAGTTCGCCGAGCGCGGTGTGGTCGGCCTGGTCCAGGAGGGGGTGGGCGGGCAGCGGTGCGGGGGCGACGACGTCCTCGCTGAGCACGGTGAGCGGGGCGGCGTCGGCCGGGACGGGCCGGCCGCTGTCGGCGAGGAGCCGGTGCCAGCCGGCGCCGAGGGCGGTGAGCAGGGCCGGGCGCCGGTCGGCCGTGGTGGCGGCGAACCCTGCGGTTTCGTCGGCGAGTTGCTCGATCCGGTCGGCGAGGTCGGCGTCCTCGGGCCACTGGCGGAGCCAGTCGGCGAGCCGTCGGAGCGGGGCCTGGTCCTGCGGGTGGACGGGGTCGGCGGGCACCAGCAGCCCGGCCTCGGTCAGCCGGTCGACGAATCCGGTGGCGGAGGGATCGCCGGGCGGGCGGCCGAGCGCGGCGGCGAGCCGGTCGGCGAGCAGGGCACAGGGTGCGGGGTCGGCGGTGAGGCCGGCGAGCACGTCCAGCGCCGCACGGGCGGGCAGTTCGACCTTCTCCTCGCGGACGACGAGGTGCCGGCCGCCGGCGAACAGGACCTGGCTGCGGGCGTAGTGGGCGCGGCCGTCGGCGACCCGGGCGGTACTGGTCATCCGGTGGGGCAGCGCCCGGCGCCGGCGCGGCTCGGCCAACAGGGCCTCGGTGAGCGCCCCGACCAGCGTCCGGTTCTCCCTGACCACCGGGCGCAGCGCCGGACGGTCGGGTCCGGGGCGCTCGGCGGTGGCGGCGGCCGTGGTCTCGGCAGCCCAGCCGACGGTGGTGAACCAGGAGAGCGGACTGGTCTTGGTGCTGGCCCGCAGGGCGTGCCGCAGCACGGCGGGCTCCTCCTTGCGCGCCCGGCGCCCGCCCTCGCCCCGGCCCGCGGTGGCCACGGCGCGCAGCAGGTCGGCGCTGGTGAGTGCGATGGCGCGGGTGAAGTCGGGTGAGCGGCAGAGCTCGGCGAGCGCGGCGCGTTCGGCGGCCAGGGCCGGCGGGGTGGCACCGGCCAGCTCGTCGAGCAGGCCGGTGCGGCGCTCCTGCAGGGCGAGCCACTCGGCGAGGCGGGGCACCCGGGCGGGGAGGTCGCCGAGCCGCTTCAGCAGGGCGGCGCCCGGTCGGCGCCCGTTGTACAGGGCGCGGCGCAGCGGCAGCACGACCTGGCGGTGGAACTCCTCGGTGTGCGCGGCGCGGCTGGCGAAGAGGTCGTCGCCCAGGGCGGGCCGCAGAGCGGCGTCCTCGGCCTCGACGGCGGTGAGCCGGTCCAGCAGGGCGCGGAGCGCGGCGGCGGAGGCCGACTGGGCGGGCAGCGGGAGCGCGGTGGTGCGGACCAGCGCGTACGGGGCGGTCCGGGCCGGCGGGACGCGCACCGGGGCGGCCGGCTGGGCGGGGTGCGGCATGGCGGGGCTCCCGTCGGGCAGTGGAGCACGGCCGGTCCCGCGGTGGGGACCGGCCGTGCGGGGACGCGCTGTGCCTGGAGGGCGTGCGGCGCCGCGCCGTCGCGCGACGCCGTGGCGGTCAGCCGATCGGGGTCAGGTCCCTCGGGGGCGAGGACTGCGCCCGGTCAAGCGCCCTGATGACCACCTGCTGTGACGGTACGTCAGATCTGGACGTCCGCGATGATGTTCTGCTGGGCACAGGAGGACGAGGCCTGGCAGGAGCAGGAGCCCCAGGAGGCGCCGTTCTCGGGCAGCGCGGCGGTGTCGCGCAGCGCGGTGACGGTGAGCTCGCTGAGGTCCAGGTCCTGCAGGTCGAAGCCCTGGTCTGCGGTGATGTCGGACATGGTGTACTCCCTTGGTAGGCAGTCGAGGCCGAGATGCGCCTGACGGGATGGATGGGTCGGGGCATGCCGGTAGTCCGGTGGAAGTGGCTCGGACCGGGGTTCCCGGCGGCCTGTCGGCGAGTCTAGGGCGGCCGGTTGGAGCCCCGGCAGAGCGGCTCGACAGATTGGCCGGTTGCCTCCGCAGCGCCCCGCAGCGCCGTTGCCACGGCCCCGGAGGGCGGACGGCCGGGGCTCCCGCCGCGCCGGGAACCCGCCGCCGTCGGCCTTGGGCTCGGTATGCCCCCAGGTCACGTACCGGCGCGGGGTGGCTCCCAAGGGCGTTGCGGGACGGGACGGTTGAGCCGTCCGGGGCCTGCGTCGCGGTTGCGTCGGCAGGGTAGGGCGTATCACCCGGACGGCTCCGGGCGATAGGTAATCAGTCAGTCGGCAAGCGGATCGCAAGCCGCCGCGCCCGACCGCCGTCCGGTCCGGGCCGCGGTCAGACGGGCAGCAGTCGGGTGATCAACTCGCCCAGCCGGCGGGCGTTGCGGCAGGAGTGCATCTCCACCACCTCCGCGTAGGCGGCCGCGGCGGAGTCGCCGGTGCGCCACAGCGCGGGCGCCTCCGGGTTGAGCCAGTACACCCGGCGGGCCCGGCCGGCGATCGCGCGCAGCGCCCGCAGGTTCGGGTCCCGGTGGTTGTTGCGGGCGTCGCCGAGGATCAGCAGGCTGGTCCGCGGGCCGAGCGCGTCGAGGTGCCGCTCGGCGAACTCGCCCAGCGCCGAGCCGTAGTCGCTGTTGCCGTGGTAGCCCATCACCTTGGCGCCGGTGAGGATGGACCGGGCCAGCCGGGCCGGGTCCGCGCCGTCCTTCGTGACCAGGTCGGTCACCTCGGCGGTGCGGTTGACGAAGGCGAACACCCGGACCTTGCTGAACTGGTCGCTCATCGCCCGGACCAGCAGCATGGTGAAGTCGGCGAAACCGGCCACCGATCCGGAGACGTCGCACAGCAGCACGATCTCCGGCCGGGCGGGCCGGCGCCGCCGGTACGCGGGCCTCAGCGGTACACCGCCGGTGGACAGCGAGCGGCGCAGGGTGCGCCGCAGGTCGATCTGGCCGCGGGCGGCCCGGCGGCGGCGCGCAGCCAGCCGGGTGGCCAGCTTGCGGGCCAACGGGTGGACGGTGCGGCGAAGTTCGGCGAGCTGGTCACGGCCCGCGGCGAGGAAGTCGATCCGGTCGGGGCTGGGGGCGATGGCCCGTTCGGCGATCCGCTCGGTGCCGCGCAGCTCGGCCACCCGGCGGCGGGCCTCGGTGCCGACCATCGTGCGGAAGAGCTGGATCCGGCGGCGGATCTCGTCGGCGGCGAGGCGGTCGGTGAAGTCCGGGGCGGCCCCCTCGCGCAGCGCCGCCAGGACGCGGGCGAGCAGGGTCTCGGGCGCGAGGCGGCCCAGGGTCTGGTGGGCGGACCAGCCGTCCGAGGTCGGCGTGGAGCCGGAGCCGTACCGGCCGAAGGCCGCCACCGCCTCGCCGGCCAGCCGGGCCAGCGCGGCCCGGTCGTCGGCGGCGAGGGCGGCGGCGATCCGCTCGCGCAGGTCCTCGCGCGCATCGCGGGGCGAGGCGCCCTGCTCCGGCGCGTCCTGGCGCGGCCCGCCCGGCGCCGGGTCGACCCGGGCGGACTCCGGGTCGCCGACGCCGAGCGGGAAGAACAGGTCGAAGGCGGCGTCGAACACCGCGCGCTGCCCCTCCCCGCGCAACAGCGCCGCGCCGAGCCCCGCACGCATCTGCTCGCGGTCGGCCAGCCCGAGCACGTCGAGCACCGCCGCCGCGTCGACGGTCTCGGCCGGCCCGATCCGCAGGCCGTGCCCGCGCAGCGCCCGGACGAAGCCGGTCAGCCGGGCGGGAGTGCCGCCCGTCGCTCCCTCAGTGCCGTCCGTCGTTCCCTCGGTGGGGGCCGGGCTCATGCCGGGGTGAGCTTCTGGGCGGCCTTGAGGACGTCGTCCTGGTGCTTGAGGATCACCCCGAGGCTGGCCCGCACCACCGCCTCGTCCAGGGTGTCGGCGCCGAGTGCGAGCAGGGTGCGGGCCCAGTCGATGGTCTCCGCGACCGACGGTGCCTTGCGCAGTTCCATCGCCCGCAGCGCGCCGACCACCCGGACGAGCGACTCGGCCAGGGTGGCGTCCAAGCTGGGCACCTTGAGGCGGACGATCCGCTGCTCCAGCTCGGCGTCGGGGTAGTCCAGGTGGAGGAACAGGCAGCGCCGGCGCAGCGCCTCGGACAGCTCGCGGGTGGCGTTGGAGGTGAGCAGGACGAAGGGGCGGCGGCTCGCGGTGATGGTGCCCAGCTCCGGGACGGTGACCTGGAAGTCGCTGAGCACCTCCAGCAGCAGGGCCTCCATCTCGACGTCGGCCTTGTCGATCTCGTCGATCAGCAGCACGGTCGGCTCGTCGCCGCGGATCGCGGTCAGCAGCGGGCGGGTGAGCAGGAACTCCTCGCCGAAGATGTCGGTGCGGGCCTGGTCCCAGTCCTCGTCCCGGCCGGCGGTGATCCGCAGCAGCTGCTTGGCGTGGTTCCACTCGTAGAGCGCGCGGGCCTCGTCGATGCCCTCGTAGCACTGCAGCCGCACCAGCCGGGCGGCGCCGATCGCGGTCACCGCCTTGGCCAGTTCGGTCTTGCCGACGCCGGCCGGGCCCTCGACCAGCAGCGGCTTGCCCAGCCGGTCGGCCAGGAACACGGTGGTGGCCACCGCCGTGGACGCCAGGTACCCCGCCTCGGCCAGCTTCGCCGTCGCGTCCTCGACCGACTCGAAGAATCCCGTCCCGTCGCCCATCAGCCCTCAACTCCCCGTCGCGGTGTCCGTCCGCAGCACCCTACCGGCGAGTCACATCGCCGTCCCGGGGGGTCGGGGTGGCTGGGGGCCAGGGCGTCCGAGGCGGTGCTCGGCCCGGGGCGTTCGCGCGCGGCAGGGCGCACGCCCGCCGGGGGTGCCGGGGGCGTGCGCCCGAACCAGGACCGGGCGGTCCGGTCAGTTGACGTAGATGTGCGGGTTGCCCGCCACGGAGGTGTCCAGCACGGGCCCGTAGGTGGCGGTGAAGTACCCGGCGGCGAAGCAGGTGCTCGGGCCGGAGTACTTGTTGAACACCTGGGAGGCGAAGCCGATGGTCTGGGCGGTGTTGCTGGTGGTGCCGGAGATGCTCCCGGGTGCGCGGTAGACGCAGGTGATGGTGCCGAGGATGGTCTTCAGCACGACCGTGGTCTGCAGCGGCCCGGCGGTCGGGCTGAGCGTCACCGGGCTGCCCGCGCTGTCGCTGACGGCGTTGGTGAACGGCAGGTTGTTGACGGTGACGCTCTGCACGCTCGTCACACCGATGACGTTGGCGGTGCAGGAGCCGAAGGTGTGGCTGTTGAGCTGCTCGACGGCGACGCCCGGCGCGGCCGGGTTCGAGGTGACGGTGGCGGAGAAGGAGGAGACGGCGCACTTGATGCCGCTCGTCCCGGTCGCGCTGGAGTAGAAGGCGGCGTAGCTGCCCGGGACGAGGTCGGCGGTCAGCACGTCGCCGACGGCGGCGGCGGTCCCGCCGGGGCCGCCGTAGGTGAGGACGGCGGGGGCGGCGGCCTGGGCGGGGGTGACGGCGGCGGTGGCCAGGGCAAGGGCGGCGAGGGCCGCGGTGCCGAGGGTGCGGCGGATGCGCATGAGGGGGTGCCTCTCTCCGTGGGGAGCCGGGTGGGGGTCCCGTGGACCGGGCCCGCGGCATCGGCCGGCCGGGCGGGTGACGGGTGTCGAACGAGGCGTACGCGACTCGGCGGGCCCGGCGCCACGGGCCCGCCCGTACGGCGGCAAACGGGGTGCGGTAAGTGCTGCTGTGCGCCGGGTGCAGTAGGTGCAAAGGGCGCGGGGAGTGCGGTGAGGTGCAGTGGGGTGCACGTCGACGGCTGCCACCGTCGGGCATGCGTTCGCCATACTGGACAGCCGGAACGCGTGGAGGTTTCCGGGGGGCCGATGCCACCGGATTGGAAACCTGCGAGTGTTGTAAACCAGCCCTTGCCTCAATGTCAATACAGTGCACAGGAGTTGGCGATGGATCCGAACCCCGTCCAGAGCGCCGAGGCGCTGCTGCTGCCCGGCGCGAGAACCGGCCGCGACCCGGCCCGCTCGATCAAGCGCGGCCCGAGCCGGCTGCCGCCCGACGTGGTCGCCGCCACCCAACGGGAGCGCCTGCTCGACGGGTTGGTGCACACGGTGGCCGAACACGGATACCAGCACGCCACGGTGAGCGACATCTGCCGGGCGGCTGGCGTTACCAGGCCGGTCTTCTACGAGCTGTTCAGCGGCAAGGAGGATGCCTTTCTGGCCGCCCACCGGCACGGCACCGGCGTGGTGATCCGCCGGATGGCGGCGGCCTTCGCCGCCGCACCGGACTGGTGCACCGGCATCCGCGAAGCGCTGCGCTCGATGCTCGACCTGCTGGCCGTCGTCCCGGCCTTCGCCACCATGGCGGTGATCGAGATCGAGGCGGTCGGGCCGGCCGGGCGCCGCGAACGGGAGCAACTGCTCACCCGCTTCCGGGCGTTCTTCGCCGAGGTGCCCGATCCGCCCGGCGGGGTGGCGGCGCAGGCACTGGTGGACTCGGTGGTCGGCGGCGTCTACGCCACCCTCTATCGCTGCGTCGACGGTCGGCGGACGGCCGAACTGCCCGATCTGCTCCCGGTGCTGAGCCTGTTCTGCCTGGCGCCGTTCCTCGGCCCGGCGGAGGCCGCCCGACGGCTGCCGCCACCGGCCCCAACGGGCGTGCCGGGTGCGGATGATGATCCTTCGTGCACCCGTATTGACCCGTCGGATACCGGGCAGTAGCTTCCTGAATATCCACCTGTGGTCCGACCGGCCCGCCCCGCTGCCGAGGGGCGGTCGCACCGGTCGGGCCGCAGGACGCTGTCCGCGCCAGGACAACGTGCCAGTACGTGCCCGTCCCCACCACCCGAGGGAGCACCTATGGCCACGTCCGATGACGCAGCCCCCACGTCCGAGGGCGACGTTTCGCCCGCCTCGCCCGCCCACGCCCGAGGGCGGGTCAGGTTGCGGCGCACCGCGCTGATGGCCGTCCCGGCCCTCGCCGCCGGCGCCGTCCTGATGACCCTCACCGCACAGGGCGTCATAGGCGCCCAGTTCGCGATCTCGGGAATGCCGTTCACCGTCACCGCCGACAGCCTCGACGGCGTCGGCTTCGAGCAGTTCGGCAGCCTCGACCACATGATCGAGGGCAGCCCGAACGAGGGGGACACCGGCGGGCAGGTCCTCGTCGCCGTCTCCGCCATCAAGCAGGCCTCGCTGACCAAGCTCTGCCAGAGCGTCGACCTCGGCGGCATCAACCTGCTGATCAGGGCCGGTGACGCGGGCACCCCGGTGACCGCCACCGACCTCACCACCGACTCCGACGTCTTCACCGGTGACGCCTCCTTCACCAACATCGAGATCGGCGGCGACGCCAGCACCTACACCAAGGCCGGCGTCCAGGGCCTGCCCGGGGTGTTCGGGCAGCAGGCCGACACCGTCGTCGTCCGCAACCTGCGGCAGCACAACTACGCCACCACCGCGGGGACGTTCAAACTGCCCAACCTGCGGCTGAGCTTCAGCAGCGAGGGCTGCTGACGGTGGCCGATCCCGTACCCGACGCGGAGGCCGCCCCGGTGGCCGGGGGCGAGGCGGCGCCACCCGCCGCCGAGCCGACCGCCGGCCCGACTGTTCTCGGCCGCTGGCGCGGCTGGCGCGGCCGACGCCCCTTCTGGGGAGGCCTGTTGGTGCTGCTGGGCGGCGCGGAGATCCTCTTCACCCTGCGGGCGCCGCTGCCCGTCGTCCTGCACATCGGGATGCAGGGGCTGGCCGGCTACCTGGTACCGGCCGTGATGACGATCTGCGGGGTGCTGATCCTCTTCAACCCCGCCCAGCGGCTGTTCTACTCGATCCTCGCCGTGCTGGGCTCGCTGGGCAGCTGGGTCACCTCCAACCTGGGCGGTTTTCTGCTCGGGATGATCCTCGGCGTCCTCGGCAGCTGCCTCACCTTCGGGTGGCTGCCCGACCAGCCCCCGCGCCGCCGACGGCTGCGCGGCCGCGCAGCCCGGACCAAGGCGGGCCCGGCCAGGGCGTGAACGGGCCGGGCCACGAAAGCGGCGCCCCGCCCCCGGTGATGGGAGAGCACCGGAGGCGGGGCGCCGTGACCGATTCTCTTCGCTCAAATGGCTTCCAGGGGAGCCGAGTTCATTGCAATCAACGAGATGCGCATCCGCTTCATTTGCTGGGCGTGTCACAATTTGTCACGAACCTTGGTGATCTTGCTTAGCCCAGCAGCTGGCCCAGCTTGTCCGAGCCGGCCTGAAGACTCTGCGGGTCAGGATGGACATAGACCCGCTTGGTGAAGGACAGGTCAGCGTGACCGGCCCAGGCGGAGACGACGGGGTCAGGGACGCCGTTGTTGGCCATCCACGAGAGGACGGCATGGCGGGCGTCGCAGAGGCGGACCTTACGTACGCCGGGCCTGCTGCATCAGACGGTGGGCCTCACGGCGGAGCTTGTCGGTCTTGAAGGGACGGCTCAGCTCGTCAACCAGGACATAGCCGCCGTCCTCGTAGGCCTCCCCTGCCGTGAGCTCTTCCCGCAGTTGCAGGGTTAAGGGTGAGACACCGGTCTTCTGGTGCGCAACCGCCCAACGCCGCGGGGGCGAAGCCCCGGGCGAGACGAAAACGATATCCATCGCATTTTCGAACCGGACAGGAGCTTCCTGGGCGAGAGGGGATAAAACCGTGACGGTGCCTGCTCAGGCAGTCACAACCTTCCTCCCAGAAGGCCCATTCATAGCATTTTCGGACGCACAACAAAACAGCATAAACCAGCATGTCAACAACACGAACGTCCTCTGAGACTTCACTCCGTGATCAACAACGAACGCCTCCAGGACCGTCGCTCCTCTCAACAATGGTCACGCCTGTTGACAATCGCAATCGATTCGAAGAATTGTTGCGGGAAAGTGAGGTTGTCATTTGTCCATACCTGTAGGCCTTGCCACAACGTTTGTGAGCAGAATCTTGGCCAGGCGAATAGCTCGCGACCGCCACTGTTAAGGAATGACAGTGTTACACAATAAGAATCGTTGTGGTAGATTGAGTTGACAACGCCTCGCCATGACGCACTGCCGTCGCTCCTGAGAGTCAAGTGGGCGCCGGCTAGGCCGCATCCGCCCAAATCACTCGGCGCTTCCCAATAAAAATCCGCCGAAGGCAGGTCGTGTTGGCCCGAGGTTGCCGACCTGCTAGCCGTGGCTAGATGACCAGGCTGAATGGCGGAGAGCCGCGAGTTGGCAGATGCGATCAGCTGGCTGGCCATCATATGCAGGGGATTCGACTCATCGAGTTTGAATTGTATGCGAACAAGCGGATGACTGTGCTCGCGGCAGGGCACTTGATCGATTACTTCGACCTTCCCGATGACCTCGGCGGGAACGTCTATCCATCCACTGTCGCAGGAGCCCGGGGCAAACGCGACGTATTTGTCCTTGTCCGACGCCTTGACCATGCCGGTGTACTGGTGATCGGACCGAAGCTTCCCGTCGGCCAGCGCTGCCGCCAGTGCCTCGCCGGAATCAAACCTATTCTCGGCCATAGCGATTCCTCTCGGCTAATAGCAGACTCCGCTAATGGTTCGCGGCTGGCGGCGCCGACGACCGGCCACGTCTCGATGCGCCTGTCAGGAGGTTTACTCCTTCAGCGGGGGCAGTGGCTGCGGGTTGAGAGCCACTTTCTCGGCTGCGGTCTCGTAGAGGCGAGCGGCGGCGAGGTATAGGGAGCGGCCCTCGTCAGCACCGCTCATGTTGGCCGAAATCTCAGCCAACACCACCGCAGTGAGGATGTCGCGCAACCAGGGCGGGCGGGGCGGCCGACCGGGCGCGGGTGTTCCGCACCAGTCGTCCATGTTCTGCACCAGCATGGTCAGGCTCATGTCTCCTCCTGGTGTCCTGCTGTCATTTCAAGATATCGGGGTGCCATCCGGGATGCCGACTCCGCCTACCAGAGACTCTGCATTGGTGCCACCGCCGACCGGGCTGAGCGAATCAACCATGAATGTGTGGTCGTGTGGGGCCACTGCGAACTCAGTATTTATGCTGCCGGCGGCGCTTTGTCGCAGGAAGTAAATCTGTGGACGAAATTGCATCAGCCCAGAACCCGCAAAGAGTGTTTGTCCGGCCCGTCCCAGGGCGAGGCCGAGCCATATCTGGGTTGCAGGGGCGCCGGGCATCTGCTGCCGTGTGTCGCCGTCGTGGTCGAACTGCTTGGTCAGTGCGCCGAACCGGTAGACGCAGAACTGCACGAAGAACTCCGAGGTCTGGAACGATGACCAGAAGCTCTGGTCCAGATTGAGGCCGAAGCGCAGCTCGACCTCTTCGTCCAAGCCAAACGTCGAATGCTGAGTGCCGTGAACGACGTCGGTCCACGAGATGCGGCAAAGTGGGCTGTTGAAGGTAGGACCTGCCATGACCATCCGCTTCCCTATTCGACTGAGCACGCCGATCCATAGGGCAGTAAGAGGGAGGTGTGAGCGTGCTCCTGGCGCCGCCACGGTGCCTGCCGGGCTGTAGTGGCTGTCGAAACTGCCGTGTCCAGAGACCTGGTCTAAGCGCCTTACCACACGACCGTATATCCGCAGTCTACGGTCTGCATCTTGACGCCGAACTCGGGCGCGGGGCGGTGTCCGCACCGGATGTTCAGGGGAACGGTTTCTGGCTGACTTCCGTGCGGCGGCCGCACTTCGCCCTCTCTGTCAACACGCCTCGTCATGATCGCGGTGGCCACTGTCATCCCCGCAGACACCCACCCGACACCCACCTCCGCGCTGACCAGCATCGCTCAGATCACGAACTACAGCTGCCCTGTTAGGCTGAGCCCCTTCATTGCGATCTCACTGCGTACTCGCAACCCGAGTCACATCCAGAATCCGACACGTCAACTTGGTGTCGGCCGGAATCGCCTTGAGCCCGTGGGCATCCTCGTCCGCGTTGTTAACGCTCTGACCAGGAGCAAGCTTGCTAACAATGCTCGCGCCAGTATCGAGCCTGTCTCCCTGGGTGTTCACAAACTCCACTTCAATGATGTAGTCAGACACCTTGCTTGAGTGGTTGGTGATCTTAAGATCCGCCACCCCGACGAACTTCCCACTGTGCGATCCGGAGTGATACGGGTCATCGGTGAGCACGCAGCCAACAAGCTGGACATCATCCTTGGGTGGGTTGAACTCGGTGGCACCTGGCGAGGCCGTCACGGTCTGGCTGGGCAGCGTGGGCGTGGCCGTCACGGTCACCGTCGCAGTGGGAAGTAGTGAGGCCTGGGCGGACTGACCAGTGTTGGTGGCACCTACCTCGTGCCCGCCAGAACCACAGGCAGCAAGCCCGAGGCCAAGTGCCCCGCTCGCCACGCTGAGAACAAGCCGTCCACACTTGCTGGTCATGGTTCTTCCTTCTACTCACAGGCTCCTGAGTACCGCTTCGCACTCCCGACACCGCCGGTCGTAGAGCTCAGGCGGGTACCAGGGCTCACCAGGCGCTGCTGGACGGTAGGGCTCATGCGCCATCCCACCTGTGTCCAGCCCGCAGAGCGTTCGAGCTAACGGATCCTCGGGAACATCAAGATCAGCGCCGGCTGCGTGTACCCACCGCACCCGAGCACTGAGGTCAGCCTCGGCTGGCTCGATCACCTCGGCGGAGGGATCCAGCTCCAGGAGGACGATGACGCTTCCCATACCTTTGAGGCTGCACTGCAGGCGGGCGCGGCGCATCCCGACGGGCTGAGCTCTGAACGGGCAACGTTAGGCTCTACTTGGGGCGCGGGGTGCTCATCCTGGATTCGACCCCTTGCCGGCTCTCGCGCCCCATCTGCAAAGCCGCCCCTGAGGCCGTGTAGATCCACTAAGCAGGCGCGAAGCGCCTTCATGATCACTAGCTCATCGTCGCCCCTGCTTGCGTCAGGGATGGTCTGATGGCTCCACACGACAATGTCAGAGCGCGAGACGACGAACAGCCCCTCCTGTAATAGGAAGGGCTGTCGCCTCTATACGGGGTGACCTTGACGGGAGAGGTCCGAGCGTCCGGCTGTGTCACGCATTTGTCGCGGACTCCGACTTGCCGGCTGGAGCACACCCCTCTGGCCCGGACGTTTGCCGGACCTCCTGGACAAGCTGGACGCCGGAATCCGGTAGTCCTGCCATGGGAGAGCACCGGGGCCGGGGCGTCGTGGCGGACGTCCGAGGGCTGGCGCCGCAGGGCGTCAGATCGTGGAGGCGTCGATCACGAAGCGGTAGCGCACGTCGCCGTCCAGTACTCGCTTGTACGCCTCGTTGATCCGGTCGGCGCTGATCAGCTCGACCTCGGCACCGATCCCGTGAGCCGCACAGAAGTCCAGCATCTCCTGGGTCTCCGGCAGCCCGCCGATCATCGAACCGGCCAGCGACCTGCGGCCGGTGAGCAGCGCGTGCGCGTTCACCGAGACCGGCTTCGACGGGGCGCCGACCTGGACCATCGTCCCGCCGGTCCGCAGCAGGCCGAGGTAGGCGCTCAGGTCGAGATCGGCGGAGACGGTGTTGACGATCAGGTCGAAGGTGCCGGCCAGTTCGGTGAAGGTGGCCGGGTCGGAGGTGGCGCGGTAGTGGTGCCCGCCCAGCCGCAGGCCGTCCTCCCGCTTGCGCAGCGACTGGCTGAGCACGGTGACCTCGGCGCCCATGGCGCGGGCGATCTTCACGCCCATGTGGCCGAGCCCGCCGAGGCCGACGATCGCGATCTTCCGGCCCGGACCGGCCTCCCAGTGGGAGAGCGGCGAGTACATGGTGATCCCGGCGCAGAGCAGCGGCGCCGCGACGTCCAGCGCCAGCGTGTCGGGGATGCGCAGCGCGTACCCCTCGTCCACCACCAGCTGTGCCGAGTAGCCGCCGTGGGTGGGCGCGCCGTCGCGGCCGACGCCGTTGTAGGTGAACACCATTCCGGTGCAGTAGTTCTGCAGTCCGGCCCGGCAGTTGTCGCACTCGCGGCAGGAGTCGACGAAGCAGCCGACCCCGACCCGGTCGCCCACCGCCCAGCGGGTCACGCCCGGGCCGACCTCGGAGACCACGCCGGCGATCTCGTGGCCGGGCACCATCGGGAAGATGCCGTCGCCCCAGTCCTCGTCGACCTGGTGGATGTCGGAGTGGCAGATGCCCGCGTACCGGACGTCGATCAGGATGTCGTGCTCGCGCAGTGCCCGGCGGGTGATGACGGTCCGCTCCAGCGGGGCCTTCGGCACGGGGGCCGCGTACGCGGCGACGGTCCTCGCCCCGGTCGTGCCCGCCGCATCGGTCGTGCTCGTCGTGCTCGCAGGGATCGTGCTGTTCGTGGTGGTCGTGTTCGTCATGTGCCCAAGGCTGCGCCCGTCGGGACGGGCCAACCAGACCAGGGATCAACGTACGCAGCACGTCCGTACCAGGCGCCCGCGTACGTCCGCCGTGCGTACCACCGGTGGTATCACCCTCGCCCGGGCGACCGCCCGCATACTGCTGGGATGGACCAGCGCACCGAACTCAGCGAGTTCCTCCGTTCCCGTCGCGCCCGACTGCGGCCCGAGGACGTGGGCCTGCCCGACCACGGCGGCCGCCGCCGGGTGCCCGGACTGCGCCGCGAGGAGCTCGCCATGCTGGCCGGAGTCAGCACGGCGTACTACACCCGCCTCGAACAGGGCCACGGCGAGAGCGTCTCGGCCGCCGTCCTGGACGCGATCTCCCGGGTCCTGCGGCTCACCCCCGCCGAGCGCGAGCACCTCGACCGGATCACCAAGCCCACCCGGCGCCGCCCGGCCCGCGCCGCCGCCCGCCCGCAGCGGGTCCGGCCCGCCCTCCAGCAGCTGCTCGACGCGATGGAGGGCGTGCCCGCGTACGTGCTCGGGCGGCGGCTGGACATCATCGGCTGGAACCGGCTCGGCAACGCGCTGGGCGGCGACTTCTCCGCGATGCCGGCCGAGCAGCGCAACATGGCCTGGCACGTCTTCCTCGACCCGGCGGCGCACGAGCTGTACACCGACTGGGAAGGCAAGGCCACCGACGTGGTCGGCATCCTGCGGCTGGACGCCGGACGCGATCCGGACGACCCTCGGCTGGCCTCGCTGATCGGCGAACTCTCCCTGAAGAGCGAGGACTTCAGGAGGCTCTGGGCCGCCCACGACATCCGGGACAAGGGGCACGGCACCAAGGAGCTGCACCACCCGGTGGTCGGCCGGCTGACCCTGCAGTACGAGACGCTGCGCCCGGCGGGCGACCTCGACCAGGTCCTGGTGACGTACCACGCGGAGCCGGGTTCGACCTCGGCCGAGTCGCTGCGGCTGCTGGCGAGCTGGGCGGCGACCGCCGCGACCGCCGGGTCGAGCGGGCCGGGCGACCCGGGCGGGCCGGGCGACCCGGCGGTCGCGGCGGTCGAATCCCTGGTGGACCACTCCCCGCAGAGCGGGCCGTCCGCACCGGGCTCGGCGCGATAGGGGTCGACAGCAGGCCGGTAGGGGGGTCCCCTCCGTCACGCGGCCGAATCCGCCGGTCGGCGCAGCGCCAACGGTAGGTTGGACGGGAGCCAATACATGGTTGGACGTCGGCCAATGCATCCGATTGCCCGAGGTCCAACAGGGATTCGGCCGGTGCCGCCAGGCATAGGGGGCCGCATTCGTTGCATCCCTCCGGCGGCCCCGGATAGGCTCCGGACCAGCCCGGTGAGTGGGCGAATAGCACGGGTTCCGGTCGCGGGGGCCCGCTGTTACGGGGTGAGTCGCGATATCCGTCGTGCCAGTTTCCGGGGGCCACAGTGAGTTTCTCGATGTTCGCTTAGCATGTCCCGGTCTTCCCGGGTCGGTGACACCGCCGGGCTCCTTCCGGCATGCCGAAAACTCCTCAACAGGACGCTCCGAAAAGAGCCGCTCAGAAAAGAGCGCTCGGAAAAAGAGCGCTCGAAACAGGGGTGCTTCGAAACGGCGCCCGGTGCCCGTGGCAGGCTCGAAGGCCGCGTCAGGGCCCGGGTGCCGGCCGCTCCGCCGCCCCGGGAGGGCGAGCCGGTTCATCGCCATGGATCCGCGGCCCCGTTGACGGCCGTCAAAGTGCGATCCGTTCCGCGTCGGCCGACGACATTTCGGCGGAATTCCCGACGACCGCCTTCGCCGAATGCGCCCCGTGCCGTCCGGCCGGCGCCGACCCCGACTTCACCGCGTCACACCACAGCTCAAGGGGGCCATCAATGACGAGGTCAGCAGTATTTCCGTTAACGGCTTACCAGCGGGATGTCTGGGCCGCCGATGCGCAAACCGATAATCTGCCCCAGTTCAATGTGATCGCCCATGAACGGATCGTCGGAAATCCGGACGTCGACGCCCTGCGGGCCGCCCTGCTGCACACCGTCCTGCGCAACGACGCGCTCCGGCTGAGGATCGACGAGGTCGACGGCACCCCGGTCCAGTGGACGGAGCCCGGCGCACCCGGGATCGAGCTGGTGGACCTCACCGCGGCCCCCGACCCCGCCGCCGCCTGCCGCGACTGGATCGACGCCACGCTGCACCGCCCGATGCCCCTGCTGCGCAGCCCGCTGTTCGAGGCCACCCTGCTCAGGGAGGGCGCGGACACCGTGCACATCGTCGCGAAGGCGCACCACATCGCGTCCGACGGCTACGGCGTGAGCACCATCCTGACCCAGGCCCGCGCGGCCTACGAGCGGGCGACGGGCGCGGACGTCCCCGAGCTCCCGGCCCCCTCCTACCAGCGGTTCCAGGAGGACGACGAGCGGTACCGGCACTCGGCCGAGTACGAGCAGGACCGCGGCTTCTTCCGGCAGTACCTCGACGGGGTCTCGCCCGCGCTCTTCACCCGGCGGGCCGCGCCCGGCGCCCGGCGCAGCGCCCGGCACTCCTTCCTGATCGAGAGCGCCGACCTCGCGCGGATCCGCGCCGGCGGGACGTCGGTCTTCGCGTACGTCGCCGCCGCCTTCGGCGAGTACCTCAACCGGATCCACCGGGGCGAGGAGGTCGTCCTCGGCGTGCCCTTCCTCAACCGGCGCACCGCCGTCGAACAGCAGATGGTCGGCCAGTTCGCCAACACCCTGCCGCTGCGGGTCGCCGCCCAGGGCGACCGGCCGCTCCGCGACAGCGCCGCCGTGATCAGCGGGGCGACCAGGCTGCTCAGGCCGCACGAGCGGCTCGCCCTGGGCGACGTGCTGCGGGACGCGGGCCCGGGCGACGGCGGGCCCCGGCGGCTGTTCGACGTCACGATCTCCTTCCTGAGCCTTCCCGGGGTCGAGAGCACCGGGGGCCTGTCCCGCGAGCGGACGGGGTACGCGCCCGCTCACGAACAGGACGCGCTGGCCGTCCTCGTCGTCCACTTCCGGGGATCCGACCAGGTGCGGGTGGATCTCAACCACGCATGCGACGTCTTCGACGAGGACCTCCCGATCGCGGAGGTGGCCGGACACCTCCGGTCGCTGATCAGCAGCGGTCTCGACCGGCCGGACGTCCCGGCCCGGGACCTTCCGCTGCTCACCGCCGCGCAGCGCGAGGCCGTGCTCGACGGCGGCCGCGGCCCGCAGGTGGCGTACGCCTCCGAGGCGACCCTGCACGGCCTGTTCGAGCAGCAGGCCGTGCGCACCCCGGATCGGACCGCGGTCATCGGGAGCGGCGCGGACGGGGAGCTGACCTACGCCGAGCTGGACGCCAGGGCCAACCAGGTCGCGAGGGCGCTGCGCGCGGCCGGCGTCGGCCCCGACGAGCGGGTGGCCGTCGTGCTGGAGCGCGGCCCGCAACTGCTCTGCGCGCTCCTGGGCGTGCTGAAGTCCGGCGGGGCGTACGTCCCGGTGGACCCGGGGTACCCGCAGGAGCGGATCGCCTTCCTGCTCGCCGACAGCCGCGCGAAGGCCGTCCTGGTCGACCGCTCCTCGGTCGGCGCCCCGCCCGTCCCCGAGGGCACGCGGGTGCTCGCCGTCGACGAGCTGCTGAACGGTCCGGACACGGCGCCGGAGCCGCTCTCCGGGGCCGGTGACCTCGCCTACGTCATCTACACCTCCGGCTCGACGGGCCGCCCCAAGGGCGCCATGGTGGAGCACAGCTCCGTGGTGAACCGCCTGGCGTGGATGCAGCGCCGCTACCCGATCGGCGCCGGTGACGTCATCCTGCAGAAGACGCCGACCTCCTTCGACGTCTCGGTCTGGGAGCTGTTCTGGTGGGCCGTCGAGGGCGCGACCGTGGCGCTGCTGCCCGCGGACGGCCACAAGGACCCGCGGGAGATCCTGCGCAGCATCACCGACCAGCGGGTCACCGTGCTGCACTTCGTCCCCTCGATGCTGGGCCCGTTCCTCGACCTGCTGGAGGAGTCGCCCGAGCTGCTCGGCGGCACGGACGGCCTGCGGTTCGTCTTCTGCAGCGGGGAGGCCCTGCCCCCGGCCCGGGTGGACCAGTTCAACCGGGTCTTCGCCGGCCCGGCCGGTGCGCCGCGGCTGGTGAACCTCTACGGCCCCACCGAGGCCACCGTCGACGTGTCCTGGTTCGACTGCCCCGCCGACCCCGCCCGCCCGGTGGCACGGGTGCCGATCGGCCGCCCCATCGACAACCTCCGGCTGTACGTCCTCGACCCGCAGGGTGAACCCCAACCGGCCGGACTCCCCGGCGAGTTGTGCATCGGCGGGGTCGGGGTGGCCCGGGGCTACCTGGACCGGCCGGAGCTCACCCGCGCGAGCTTCGGCGACGACCCCTTCACACCCGGCGGCCGGCTCTACCGCACCGGCGACCTGGCCCGGTGGCTCGCCGACGGCACCCTGGAGTACCTGGGCCGGATCGACGACCAGGTGAAGATCCGCGGCAACCGGGTCGAGCCGGGGGAGGTGCAGAACCGCCTGTCGGCCGTACCGGGCGTGCGCGCCGCGGCAGTTGTCGACCGGACGTCCGAGGCGCGCGGGACACACCTCGTCGGGTACTACGTCGCGGACGAGGCCGTCGACCCGGTGGACCTCCGTACGCACCTGTCCAGGGCGCTGCCGGAGTTCGCCGTCCCGGCGCACTTCGTGCGGATCGACCGGCTGCCGCTGACACCCAACGGCAAGCTGGACCGCCGGGCGCTGCCGGCCCCGCCGACCGAGAGCGGCCGGGCGCCGGCCGCGGCTCCGCGCGACGGCGTCGAGGCGGTGCTCGCGGCGGTCTGGGCGCAGGTGCTCCAGGTGGAGTCGGTCGGTGTGCACGAGAGCTTCTACGCACTAGGCGGGGACTCGCTGCTGATGCTGCGGATCCGGGCCGTGGCCGGGCAGCGCGGTGTGCACTTCTCGCTCGACGACCTGGCGCAGAACCCGACGGTGGCCGCGCTGGCCGCCCGCTCCCGCGCGTACCCGGCCGACGGCGCCGAGCCGGCCGTCGCCCCCTGGGAGCTGCTCGCCGACGCCGACCGGGCCCTGCTGCGCGGCGCCGCCGGCATCGAGGACGCCTTCCCGCTGACCCGGCTGCAACTGGGCCTGATCTACCACAGCCTGCGGGACGACCGCTCGGCGATGTACCACGACGTGTTCCGCTACACGCTGACGATGGCGTGGGACGAGGGCGCCTTCCGCGGCGCGTTCGACGCGCTGGTCGTGCGGCATCCCGCGCTGCGCTCCGCGATGGACCTGGGCGGCTGTTCGGAGCCGGTCCAGATCGTGCACTCCGGTGCGACCGGGGGCCTGGAGATCGTGGACCAGCGGGCGGTTCCGGACGCCGAGGCGGAGGCCGAGATCCTCCGGCACGTCGAGGAACGGCGCTACCGCCGCTACGACTTCAAGCAGGCGCCGCTCTACCTGCTGCGGGTGTACGTGCGGGCGTCGGGAGTCGAGGCGGTGCTGAGCTTCCACCACGCGCTCCTCGACGGCGGCAGCGTCGCCAACCTGATCCGCGAGCTGCTGCAGGACTACCTGCACGCCCTCGGGGCCGGCATCGCCGCCGTGGCCGAGGGGCCCGTCCCCTCACCCGCCAACCACGTCCGCGACGAGCGGCGCGCACTGGGTTCGCAGGCCGCCGGAGCGTACTGGCAGGGGGTGTTGGAGGGCGCCGAAGTCCTGCGCCTGGAGAACATCAGGACCGCCGAACCCCCCACCGCGACCGCCCCGGCCGCCCACCGACTCGACCTGCCCCGTGAACTCGGCGTCCGGATCAGGGCGTTCACCCAGGAGCACGCCCTGCCGGTGAAGTCCGTGCTGCTCGCGGCCCACTGCCTGACCCTGCGGCTGCTCTCCGGACAGCAGGAGATCAGCACCGGCCTGGTCACCCACGGCCGGGCCGAACAGGACGGCGCGGACCGCACCCTGGGCCTGTTCCTGAACACCGTCCCGATCCGGATCGGGTACGCGCCGCGGACGTGGCTGCAGGAGGCCCGCGAGGCGTTCCGCCGGGAGCAGGACGGCTACGCCCACCGGCACTACCCGCTCAGCGCCATCCAGAAGGACCACGGCGGCGACGCCCTGGTGGAGACGGCGTTCAACTTCATCCACTTCCACGTGATGGCACCCGTCCTCCAACTCCCGGGAGTGGAGCTGAAGTCGGTGCAGACCTGGGAGGAGACCAACTTTCGGTTGATGGTCAACGCGATGGTCGACCCGATCGACCACGGCATCCAGCTCCGGATCGACGCCGACAGCCGGACCACCAGCCCCACCCAGACCGACCTCTACGCGCAGGCCTACGTCCGGATCCTCCAGCAACTCGTCGAACACCCCCACGAGGAGGCCGACTTCGGCTTCCTCAGCCCCGAGTACCGGCAGCCCGAAGAGCAGCCCGCTCACCGGCAGCCCGCTCACCGGCAGCCCGAGGAGCTGAAGCCTGACGAGCTGAAGCCCGAGGAGCTGAAGCCCGCAGACCAACAGCCCGACGTGGTGGCCCGCTTCGACCACCAGGTCGACACCACCCCCGAGGCCGTCGCCGTCGCGTTCGGTCCGAGGCGCTGGACGTACCGCGAGCTCGGCCGGGCCGCCGACCAGGTGGCACACCGCCTGATCACCGAGGGTGCCCGACCGGGCGCCCGGATCGCCATCGCGATGGACCGCTCGCCGGAGACCGTCGCCGTGATCCTCGGCGTCGCCAAGGCCGGCGGCGCCTGCGTCCCACTGGACACCGGCTACCCGCGCGAACGCCTGACGGCGATGCTGGAGACGGCCCGCCCGTTCCGGGTGATCGCCGGCGCCCGGCACGCCGACCTCGTCGAGGACCGGTCCGTCCTGCTGCCCGCCGAGTCGCTTCGCGAGTCCGAGTCGCCCGGCACGCCCGAATCGCTCCGCACCCCCGAGTCGCTCGGCGCGTCCGGGGCCTCCCCGTTGCGCCCTGCGGTGCGGATCGCCCCCGACAGCACCGCGTACGTCCTCTTCACCTCCGGCTCCACCGGCCGCCCCAAGGCGGTCGCGATGTCGCACCGCGCGCTCGCCAACCTGGTCACCTGGCAGCTCGGGGTGCCCAGCGGAGCCGTCACCGGCCCGACCCTGCAGTTCGCGCCCCTCGGCTTCGACGTCGCCTTCCAGGAGATCTTCGCCACCCTCTGCGCCGGCGGCACCCTGCAACTCGTCGCCGAGGCGGACCGGCTCGACTCCGCGACCCTGCTGCGCCTGCTCGACGAGCAGCGGGTGGAACGCGTCTTCCTCCCCTACGTGGCACTCCAGCAGCTCGCGGAGACGGCGGCGGCGCTCGGGCTGGTCCCGCGCGGCCTGCGCGTGCTGGTCTCCGCCGGCGAACAGCTCAGGGTCACCGAGGAGATCCGCCGCCTGTGCTCCGCGCTGCCCGGCGTCCTCCTGGAGAACCAGTACGGCCCGACCGAGACGCACGTCGTCACGCACTTCACCATGACGGGGGAGCCGGACGCCTTCCCCGCGCTCCCGCCCATCGGCACCGCGATCGACGGCGCCGAGGTGCTCGTCCTGGACTCCCGGATGCGCCTGGTGCCGCCGGGGGTCACCGGCGAGATCCACCTCGGCGGGAGCTGCCTCGCCGACGGGTACGAGGGCCAGGCCGAGCTGACCGCCGAGCGCTTCGTCCCGCACCCCTACCGGCCGGGCGAGGCACGGCTCTACCGCACGGGCGACCTCGGCTACCGGCTGCCGGGCGGCGAGGTGGTCTGCCTCGGCCGCGCGGACTCGCAGGTGAAGGTCCGGGGGTTCCGCGTCGAACCCGCCGAGGTCGAACTCGCGATAGCCGCGGCCGCCACCGCCCCCCGGGCCCTGCGCGAGGTGGCGGTGGTCGCCCGGCGCCGCGGGCCCGAGTCCTTCCTCGCCGCCTACCTGGTCGGCGAGCCGGCCGAGGTGGACCTGGAGGCGGTCAAGCGGCACCTGCGCACGGTGCTGCCCGACTACATGCTCCCCGCGCACTTCGAGTGGCTCGCGGGCCTGCCGCTCACCCCCAGCGGCAAGCGCGACGACGCGGCCCTGCGCCGGATGCCGCTCGTCCAGACGGCCGCCGTCGCCTTCACCCCGCCCACCGACGCGTACGAGCGGGGCCTGGTGGCGATCGCCGCCGAGCTCCTGCAGCTGCCGGTCCTCGGGGTGCACGACAACCTCTTCGAACTGGGGGCCAGCTCGCTCACCGCGATGCGACTCGTCGTCCGGATCGAGCAGCGCTTCGGCCGGGCCGTCCCGCTGTCCGCCCTGATCGCCGCACCCACCGTCGCCGACCTGGCGCAGCGCCTGCGCTCCACCGAGACGGCACCGGCGGCCTTCGACCCCCTGGTGGCGCTGCGCGGCAGCGGCTCGCGCCCGCCGCTCTTCCTCGTCCACCCCACCGGCGGCAACGTGGTCTGCTACGTCCCGCTGGCCAGGCACCTGTCGCCGGAGCAGCCGCTGTACGGACTGCAGGCCGCCGGCGGCGAGGCCGGCAGCGAACCGCTCAGGACGGTCCCCGCACTCGCCCGCAGCTACGTCGAGGCGCTGCGACGGGTGCAGCCCCACGGCCCCTACGCCCTCGGCGGCTGGTCCTTCGGCGGGATCGTGGCCTTCGAGATGGCCGCCCAGCTCAAGCGGTCCGGTGCGGAGGTCTCACACCTCATCATGATCGACTCGATCGCGCTGGGCCCCGACGGCGGCCGTCTGGTCGGCGGCAAGTCCCTGCTCACCTGGTTCTTCTGGGAGATGCTCTGGCTCGGCGGCGGCAGCGACGTCCCGGCCGAGGACTTCCGGGAGTTCGACACCGAGGAGGAGACCTTCGCGCACATCGCCCGACTGGCGATCCGCACCGGCCTCCTGAAGCCGGGCGACTCGGACGCCGCGCTGCGCAGGCTCTTCGACGTCTTCCAGGCCAACTGGGAGGCGCTGGTCGGCAACCGCCCGGACACCATCGCGCAGGACATCACCGTGATCCGCGCCGAAGGCTCACTGCCAGAGGTGCTGAAGCCGGTGCACGACATCGCCGGCAGCCAGTACCGGGACCCGACGAACGGCTGGCAGCGCCTCACCACCGGCCGCATCGAGACGATCGCCGTTCCCGGCGACCACATCCAGGTCGTCGAGGAGCCGTACGTCCAGGACATCGCCGCGGCCATCACCGCCGTGCTGCGCACCGACCGGGCCGACCGGCCCACCGAACCCGGGGAGAACTGACATGACTGGAACGCGTCCGCTGAAGGCCCTCGTCATCGGGGCCGGAATCGGCGGCCTGACCACCGCCGTGGCGCTGCGCCGCGCCGGACTGGACGTCGAGGTGTACGAGCGGGCCGGCGAGCTCCGCCCCGCGGGCTTCGGGATCTCGGTCGGGAGCAACGCCATGGTGGCACTGCGCACCCTGGGGATCGACCTCGGACTCGACCGCCTCGGACAGGGCGTCGAGCACCTGGAGATCATGCACCCCGACGGCCGCAGGCTCTTCGCGCTGCCGCACAGCAAGCTCGACCAGGTGCTCAACAACGCCGCCAGCGTGTGCCTGTACCGCGGGGACCTCCAGGCCGCGCTGCTGGAGGCGGCCGGAGACTGCCCGATCACGCTCGGGGCCGTCGCCACCCGCTACGAGCGCGACGGCGACGGGGTCCGGGTGCGGTTCGAGGACGGCCGCGAGGCCCGCGGCGACGTGCTCATCGGCGCCGACGGTATCCACTCGGTGGTGCGCCGCCAGCTGACCGGGGCCACCGAGGGGGAGCCGCGCTACAGCGGCTTCATCGCCTGGATGGCCGTCACCCCGTTCTCCCACCCGCGGATGGTCACGGGGTACAGCGGCCACTACTGGGGCGCCGGCAAGCGCTTCGGCATCCACGACATCGGCCACGGCCGCACCTACTGGTGGGCGACCCGGAACATGCCGGTCGAGACCGCCCGCAGGTGGGTCGGCGGCAAGGGCGGCAAGGAGGAGCTCGGCCGCTCGTACGCGGGCTGGGCCGAGGAGGTCGGCCAGGCGATCCGGGTCACGCCCGAGCAGGACATCATGGCCGTGGCCGTGCAGGACCGCCCCTTCCTGGAGCAGTGGGGCGACGGGCCGGTCACCCTGCTCGGCGACGCCGCCCACCCGATGCTGCCCAGCCTCGCCCAGGGCGGCAGCTCGGCGATGGAGGACGCCGTGGTCCTGGCACAGAGCCTGGCCTCGGCGGACGACCCGTCACAGGCCCTGCGCCGCTACGAGGACACCCGGCGGGCGCGCGCCAAGTGGATGGTCAACACCTCGCACCAGATGGCCGGTATGGAGCAGTTGGAGGGGGCCGTTCCCAGGCTGCTCCGCAACGCCTACCTGCGGCTGGCCCCGAGCTCGCTGCTCACGCTCACGATGAAGAAGGCGCTCGCCTACCCCGGCGTCCCGGCCGACCAGGCCCCCGCCGCACACCTCGCCCGGCGCTGAGAGCCCCCGGGCCAAGGAGCACGACAGCCACGTCAACCGAGACCACCGAGTCAACCGACAGAAGCAGAAGGAGAACCCCATGACCGACAGCGCCACCGACTCGAAGAACGTCGTCCTGCGGTACCTGCGCGCACTGCGCGAGCGCGACATCCCCACCGTGCTGGAGGTCCTCGCCGAGGACGTCGAGTACTGGATCGCCGGGGACCTCCCGATCTCCGGCACCTGGACCGGCCGGGAGAAGGTCCTGACCGGCTTCTTCACCGAGATGACGGCCCTGCTGGACCCGGAGGCGGAGTACTCCATCGAGGTCCGCAACGTGATCGCCGAGGCGGGCCACGTGGTGATCGAGTGCGTGTCGAGTTCCGTCACCAGGCAGGGCACGCCGTTCGACAACCCCATCGTGGCGGTCTTCACCCTCGGCGGCGGCCGGATCACCGGCATGCGCGAGTACTTCGACACGCAGAACTTCGCGCGGGCGATCGGCGCGGAGCCCGCCGCCCGGGAGGACGCGGCCTGAGCCCCCGGGTGGCGCCCGCACCCGGCCACCCCGCCACCCGGGTCCGGACGCCACCCCGCCGTCACCCCGTCCCCGCCGTCACCCCGTCCCCGCCGTCACCCCGTCCGGAGCTGCCGGCCGGGGTGACGGCCTGGGTGACGGCGCCCGCTCAGCGGAAGCAGTAGGAGTCCGAGGAGGCGTCGCCGCCCGCCAGATGGGTCTGATGCACCCGCAGACCGCGGAAGTCCTCCCCGTGCGGGAAGAACCGCGGGTCCACCGCGAGCCCGCCCGCTTCGGTGTCCGCGTCCAGCTTGACGATCCACGGCTCGATGCCGTCCGGGTAGAACTGGTCGTCCCAGGCGCCGTACAGCGAGTTGGTGAGATAGAGCCGCCGCCCGTCCCGGCTGATCTCGACCATCTGCGGCGCCCCGCTCAGCGGGCGGCCCGGCTCGGCCGGGTGCGGCGTCCTCGCCGCGACCCCGCCGAGGCGCACCGAGCCGGCCAACCGCGGGTGGAACGGGTCCGACACGTCGTACTGGAACAGCTCGCCGGTGCCCCAGGCGGAGACGTACAGCCAGCGGTCGTCCACCGACAGGTTGATGTCGGTCACCAGCGGCGGCACCGCGCCGAACGGCTGCAGCGCGGGCGGCAGGTCCTCCGCCTTGGCCGGCTCGGCCGGTATCTCGATCACCTTGCGCGCGGTGAACGCCGGACCGTCCCGGTACCAGAGCCAGACCGAGGAGGAGAGGTCCTCGACGTTCGCCACCACACCGACGAACCCCCACTCCGCCTGCGGGTCGTGCGCCGGGCGCAGCTCCAGCACCATCTGGTACTGGTCCCCGAGGTCGACCCGCTGCAGGTGCCGGCCCGAGTCCAGCTCCCAGAAGTGCAGCGCGTGACCGTACTTGCGGCCCAGCAGCAGCTCGGGCACCACCCCGTCCTCGACCATCCACGGCGTCCCCCACTCGCTGGTGACGCCCACGTTGCTCCCCAGGTGCCACCACACGTCGTAGGAGAAGTGCTGCGGCCCGCGCTCCGTCTCCCAGGCCCGCAGCACGTCGAAGGTGGTGTGGTCGAGCAGCGCCACCCCGCCGGGCCCGTCCCCGTCCGCCGCGCCGAGGCAGGACAGGAAGACCCCGTCCGGCCCGCAGTGCAGCGTGTGCGGGCGCGAGTACCCCGCTCTGGCCGCCAGCTCCTCGGCCGCGACCGTCTTCACCAGCCGCGGGCGCACCGGATCCGGCCGGGTGTCCATCACGTGCAGGCGCGACGAGCGCAGCCCCGGCAGCAGGAGGTAGCGCCGCTCCGGGTTCTCGTGGCAGGCGTGCGCGAGCGCGCTGGAGCAGGCGTTCCAGCCGAAGTGGTGGAGTTCGTCGCCGAGCGTCGGCAACTCGGCGAAGTTCAGCACCCGCCCGTAGTCGGGGGATTGCGGATCGACGTCGACGGTGAGCAGCGCGTCCGGCCGCTGCGCCGACCGGTCGAACCCGGCGACGTAGGCCAGCTTCTCCGGCGGCGCCGCGATCGCCTCGGCGGGGGAGCGGTAGAGCGACGGATCGGTGTGCCGCGGGTGGTGGTCCGTGGTCATGTGACTCCTCAACTCGCCTTTTACGTCAGGGGAGTGACAGTGGTTCCGGTAGCGTTCCACAGGATCACGGGCGCACAGCAGGCGCACCGGGAGCGGGCGGGGGTCCGCCCGACCGCCCCGCCGCAAGGCCGTGAACGCATGGCGGGCATCACACCCCGACCGCCCCGCCGAAACCCGGGCGGCGGGCGCCCAGCCAGTACAGTCGGCCCGTGGAGTTCCGAACCGACATCCTGGGCGCCCCCTACGAGGCCGCCGAGCTGACGCTCGCCCCCGACGAGGAGGGCGCCGTCAACGCCACCCTCGTCCGCCGACTCGTCCCCGGCAGCACGCGCGCCGTCCTGTACGTGCACGGCTACGTGGACTACTTCTTCCAGACGCACCTGGCGGACCACTTCGCCGGGCTCGGCTACTCCTTCTACGCCCTCGACCTGCGCAAGTACGGCCGGTCGCTGCGCCCGCACCAGTCGCCGAACTTCGTCCGCGACCTCGCCGCCTACGACGAGGAGCTGGACGAGGCCGTCCGGATCATCCGCGAGGTCGACGGGCACACCCGGCTGCTGGTCAACGGCCACTCCACCGGCGGCCTGGTCACCGCCCTGTGGACCGCCCGCCGGGCAGGCCGCGGCGTGGTCGACGGGCTGTTCCTCAACAGCCCGTTCCTCTCGCTGCCGGCCGCGGCCCCGGTGCGGGCCATCGGCGCCCCCGCCGTGGAGGCCATCGGGCGCCTCGCCGCCACCCGCAAGCTGCCCTCCACGCTCAACCCGCACTACGTGCACAGCCTGCACCGGGACCACCGCGGCAGCTGGGACTTCGACCTGAGGCTCAAGCCCGCCGAGGGCTTCCCGCTGTACGCCGGCTGGCTGGCCGCCATCCAGCGCGGGCAGCGCCAGGTCCGCCGCGGCCTCGGCATCGACTGCCCGGTGCTGCTGATGGCCTCCACCTCCTCGATCGCCACCACCAAGTGGCAGGCCGCCCTGCACCACGCCGACGCGGTGCTGCGCGCCGACGACATCGCCGCGCTCGCCCCGCGCCTGGGCGGGCACGTCACGACCGTCCGGATCGAGGGCGGGATGCACGACCTCGTGCTGTCCGGGGAGGCGGCGCGCGCCCAGCTGTTCGAGGAGCTCGACCGCTGGCTCGGCGCCTACCTGCCGGTGTCCGCGTGACCTCCTCGGCTTCCGGAGGGGCCGGCGGTTCCGAGGCCGATGAGCCGGTGCCGGTCGGGCGGCGGACCGACCTCGGGTGGGCGAAGCTGATGCCCGACATCGACCGCGACGGCGGCTGGCTGCTCACCCTGGACGACACCCCGCAGTCCTACGTCGACCTCGCCGACCCGACCCACCTCGAGTTCGAGTACACCCAGCGGATCGGCCACCTGGCCGACGCCCTCGCCCCGGCCGGGCGGCCGCTCGACGCCCTGCACCTCGGCGGCGGCGCGCTCACCGTCCCGCGCTACCTGGCCGCCACCCGGCCGGGCTCGCGACAGCACGTGGTCGAGGTCGACGGACCGCTGCTCGCGCTGGTCGAGGAGCACCTGCCCTGGCGCGCGCCGGGCGCGGACATCACCACCGAGGTCGCCGACGCCCGCGCCGCGCTCGCCGCGGTGCCCGCCGGATCGCTCGACCTGGTGGTCGCGGACGTCTTCCACGGTTCGCGCACCCCCGCCCACCTGACCTCGGTCGAGTTCCTCCGGCTCGCCGCCACCGCCCTGCGGCCCGACGGCTGTTACGCGGCCAACCTCGCCGACGGCCCGCCACTGGCCTTCGCCCGCGCCCAGGCGGCGACGCTGCGCGCGGTGTTCCCCGAGACCTGTCTGATCGCCGAGGCCCCGGTGCTGCGCGGCCGCCGCTACGGGAACATCCTGCTGGTGGGCTCGGCCCGTCCGCTTCCGGTGGCGGACCTGACCCGCCGGCTGGCCGCCGACATCTTCCCGGCCCGGCTGACCGAGGGCCCGGACCTGGCCGCCCTGGTCGGCCGCACGCCTCCGGTCACGGACGCCTCGGCCACCGACTCCCCGCCGCCGCCGGACGGCGCCTTCAGCATCGGCTGAGGCCCGAGGCCCGAGGCCCGGGCCCCGAGCCCGAGCCCCGACGCCGCTCCGGCTTCCGAAGGCCCCTAACCCTGCCCGCCGAGGCCCTCGGCAGGGGGAGCGGTCACGCCGCCGTCGCCCGCGGGCGCCCGGAAGCCGGATGTCCGGAAGCCGGACGTCCGGCCCGCGGACACCGCGGGTGCGGGCCGCCCTCCCGACCGCCCCGGGACCGGTCGGCCGCCGAGGTCGCTGATGCCGCGCGGACGAAGGAGCCGTGCCCTGCTCGCGGGAGTCCTGGCGCTGGTCGTGGGCGCGGTTGTCGTGGTGGTCCTCACCAGCCGGCCCGGAGGCCCGCCTCCGGCGGCGGCGCAGAGCACCGCGCAGTCCCAGGCCGCCACGCAGACCCAGGCCCCTACGGGATCGTGGTCGCCAAGGGATCGCCGCTGACCAAGGCCGTCCATGGCGCGGTCCAGTCACTGATGGCCGATGGCACGTACAAGGCGATCCTGGAGAAGTGGGGCGTCGAGGGCGGCGCTATCGACACCTCCGTCATCAACGGTGCCCCCGGCTGAGCCGCCCTCGACCACCCGGCCCCGCGACGGCGCGTCGGACCGGCGCGCGCCGTCTTCGCCCGCCCCGGGTGTCAGAATCGGCGGATCCATGCCGGGATCGGGTCCTAGGGAGCGAGCAATGAGCAGCGGGGAGCGGCCGGAGCTGGAGGCGGTACCGGAGACGGCGCTGTGGACGCTGTACCAGCGCGCCGTGGAGGCCCGCCGTCCGGACGCGGTCCTGCACGACCCCAAGGCGGTGGAGCTGGTGGACCGGATCGACTACCCGTTCGCCGACCGCTTCGGCACCAGCGGCGTCCAGGCCCAGCTGCAGGCCCTGCGGGTGGCCTGCTTCGACCGCGAGGTGGCGGACTTCCTGGCCCGGGAGCCCCGCGGCACCGTGGTCTGCCTGGGCGAGGGGCTGGAGACCCAGTACTGGCGTGTCGACAACGGCCGCGCCCGCTGGCTGACCGTCGACCTGCCCGAGTCGGTGGCCCTGCGGGAGAGGCTGCTGCCGCCCGGCCCGCGCCAGCGCTACCTGGCCGCCGACGCCACCGACCTGGCGTGGGCCGACGAGGTGGACCGCGACCGCGCGGTCTGCGTCACGGCGCAGGGCCTGTGCATGTACCTCCCCCCGGCCCGCGTGAAGGACCTGATCGCGGGCTGCGCGGAGCGGTTCCCGGGCGGTTCGCTGGTCCTGGACGCGGTGCCGCGCTGGTTCGGGCGGCTCACGTCGAGCGGCCGGATGCGTACCGCCGGCTACCAGGCGCCCGCCATGCCGTGGGCGATGGACGCGGGCGAGCGCGACAGGCTCCGCACCGCGAGCCCGGCGGTCGCCGCCGTCCGCGATGTGCGCCCCACCGGCGGCCGCGGCCTCCTCGGGGCCCTGCTCCCGCTCGCCCTGACCGTGCCGCCGCTCGCCACCCGCCGCCCGTCCGTCACCGTCCTGGACTTCGCGGGCCCCGCGTCATGAGCGCCTGACCGGCGGGACGGTCTCCCGTGCGCGGAGCGCTGGTGAACGTGCTCGTCAGTCGAGGGGGTCGGCGCGCAGCGGTCCGTCCGGGCCGGCGGTCAGGAGCGAGGCGTGGCCGTCCGGAGTGATCTCCATCCGGACGGCACCGCTGGCATCGCTGTAGACGGGGTTGCCGAGCGGGGAGAGGTCGCCGGTCGCGGTGACGGTGACCTGGGCCTGCGGCGAGTGGGAGCCGACCGGGCCGGGGAGCGTGATCAGGTACGTGTGGTGCATGGCGTGTTCCGTGTGCGGTGTGGCCCCGTTCGAGCCGGGGACGCGGTGACTCCCATTGTCCTCCCCCGGTGCCGCGAGGCGGCCGCTACAGGCGGGCCTGCAGGTTGCCCTCGTCGTCCGTGCGGGTGACGAAGCGGGGCTGGGGGGCGGTGGCCGGGCCGTCGACGTTCCAGCCGTCCGACAGGCGGAAGACGCTGCCGTGCCAGGGGCAGGTCACGCAGCCGTCGGCGATGTCACCCGCCGAGAGCGGACCGGAGGCGTGGCTGCACCGGTCGGCCAGCACGTGGAACACGTCGGCGGCCTCCCGCACCACGAGGACCGGCACCTCGCCCACCGTCCGGCGCGCGGCCGCACCGACGGTGAACTCCTCCGGGCGTCCGAGCGTGTGCCAGCCCGGCTCCACCAGCTGCGGGACGGGCTCCGTCTTGTTCGCCCCGGCGGCCTGCCGGTAGGCGAGGTGCCCGCCGACCGCCGCTCCGCTCCCGACCGCCGTGAGTCCGAACAGGCCGAGAGCGCGTCCCAGCCCGTGGTGGCCGTGCGAGCGGGCCGCCCACGAGGCACCGAACAGGCCCGTTGCGGTCGCCATCGCCCCGGCGTGCAGCAGGCCGGTGCGCAGCTGCCGGTCGTGCTGCTCGGCCCAGTCGACCCAGCCCGTCAACACCGCCGGGGCCGCGGTGACGACGCCCACCGCGACCAGAAGGCGCGCGGCACGCGCCGAGCCGGGCACGAAGTCGAGGACGGCCGCGGATGTCCACGCGCCGATCGGCAGCTGCACGAGGGCCGGGTGCAGCGGGTGGCCCAGGGGCCGGCCGTGCAGGACCCCGCGCAGCCGCCCCAGCGGCAGTCCCCGGACGGCGCGCCGCAGCGGCACGGTGACCGCGTCGAGCTCCGCCGCCCCGCCCACGGCGTCGAGCGCCCGCAACGCGCGGACGCCGATCCCGTCGTCGCCGTCGGAGCGGGTGGCGGCGGCCAAACGCGCGATGAAGGTTCCCATGAGGACAACGGTGCCCGCGCCACGGTGCGGGCGCGGCCCGTGTTGAGCCGGACGGAGCAGGCGGACCAGGGGGATCAGGCGGACCAGGGGGGCCGGTGCCGCGGCAGCCGGCCGGGCGGCCCGCGCCCCCACCGCCGTCCTGGTGTGATCAGTCGGCCTCCGGGGTCAGTCCCCCTCGTAGTAGCGCCGTTCCTTCACGACCTCGTCGGCCCCCGTCCGGCCGAGTATCCGCCGCCGCCGGAGGACGCTGGCGTAGGTGACGAGGCCCAGCAGGCCGGCGGCCATCAGGATGATCCCCACGGCGTCGACGTTGACGCCGTGCAGGTGCCAGTCGACCCCGAAGGTGAGGATCGCGCCGAACGCGAAGATGATGATGCAGCCGCCGATTCCCATGGCCTGCCCTCCCTCTGCCGAAGGCCCGTCAGTTCTGCGGGCCGCCGACGCGCCTACCCCGGGGGCGCCACCGCATGCGGCGCCGTCGTTGCACCGACGGCGCCGTCGGGCGGCGGTGGCCGGTCAGCCGAGGTCGGCGAGCCTGCGCCGGTGCGCGCGGCGGCGCAGGCCCGGCAGCCGGTTCTCGGCGGCCCGGGCGCTGTCCTGCTGGATCCCGTACAGGACGCCGTAGGCGAAGGCGTGGCCGTCACCGTCCGTGGGGCCGGCCGCGAGCAGGGCCCGGCGGGCGATCACCGTGTCCTGGTGGGCCCCCAGGGTCTTCTGGAGGGCCTTCATCCGCTTGGCGAACCTCCCGGCGCGGTCGGGGGAGGCGGGGCGGGCGCTGTCGGCGGTGTAGCGGGCCCGCTTGGCGGCCTTGCGGGCGCGGTGGAGGGCGTCGTCGCGCTCGGGTCCGGGGTCGAGGCGGAGCGCGGCGTCGAGCCTCGTGACGGTTCGCCGCTGCTCCCGGCGCAGTGTCCGGCCGAGCCGCTCGGCCACCGCCGTGCCGGCGCCTGCCCCGGTCAGGGGCGGATCGTCGGCGAAGGCCTCCAGCGCGTCGAGCAGGGCGTAGTAGCGCGGGGTGGCGAGGTCGGCGGTCGCCTGCTCCCAGGCCCGCCGGTACCGGTCGGCGTAGCGGGCCGTGAGCCGGGCGCGCAGGTCGCCGCGTCGAACCTCCGGGGGCAGGCCCTCCACCGCTTCGACCAGGTGCTCGCCCAGCACCTCCTGGTCCCGGGCCTCGCCCAGCGACCGTCCGAGCCACCGCAGTTCGGCGGCGAGCGCATCGACCCACCCGCCGTCGAACAGTCGGCGGTGGGCCCTGAGGATGCTGCGCAGGCGCCGCGCCGCCACCCGCATGCGGTGCACCGAGTCCGGCTCGTCCCGGCGCACCTGCGGGTCGAGCGCGATCAGGGCGTCGAGCTGCTCGCGGATCCGGTCGGCGACCAGGGCGCCGACGCTTGGCGCTTCCTCGTCGGGCCGCACCCGGTCCGAGGCCTGCGGCCCCCGGGCCCCGGGCTCGCCCAGGGATCTGGCGAGCTTGGACGGGTGGTGCGACCGGGTGCCTCCGGCGGCCGTGATCGCCTCCTCGACGGTGTCGAGGAGGTCGGGCCCGCCGTTCTCCAGTTCGACCTCCGTCTCGGTCCAGGCCGTCACGTGTGTGCCGCCGGACCGGTCGGGGGGTTCGGTACCGCCGCCGACCCCGTCGGCCGGCTCCGGCTGGTGCATCGCCCGCGCGCTGACCTGGTCCTCGGTGATCTCCGCGAGCGTGGCCCCGGCCGCGTCGACGAGCAGCCGGCGGCGTCGGTGGGTGTGCAGGTGGGCGACGGGCACCAGGGCGCGGCCACGGACGAACACGGCCAGTCGGCGCGTCAGCGCCTCCGGCACCTGGTCCGCCGCCCCGCCGTCCAACGGTTCGTGGATCTCCTCGCGGGTGTCGGCGTCGCGGGGCAGTTTGAGGTGCCAGCCGGCGTCGTCGCCGCCGGTGCGCCGGCGAAGGGTGATGCGCCGGTGCAGCAGGCCCAGGTCCGGGGTGTCGTAGTAGACGGCGTCCAGGTCCTGCGGCTCGGCGGGGGCCACCTGTGCCACACCCGGAAGCCTGGCGAACCGCCCGGGTGGCCATCCTCCGTCGTACTTGCGCTCCCGCTCCATGTGTTCGGCGCTCATACCCGGCGCCTTCCCGCGGATCGCGGTTTCACGCAGGCGGGGCTCCCGCCAGGGTCCACGGGAACCCACGGCGCGGACCCGCACCGCGCGTCGGCGGTGGCTGCGGTGCGGGACGTCCGGCCGGAGGGTGCGGGAGGAGGTACAGCCCGGCCCGGGCCCGGTGGACGGGGTGGCCACCGGGCCCGGGCCGGTCGGTGTCAGCGCGCCGGTTGCGGCGTGCGCTGCGTCGGGACGGCCGGCCGGGTGCCGGTCGCCGCGGCGCCCAGCGCAGTCCCGCGCGTCTCCTCGGCCCACAGCACGCAGACCAGCAGGCCGACGGCCGTGGTGCCGGCCGCGATGAGCATGGTCGGGCCCGTCCCGAGCCCGGTCAGCGACAGGGGCAGCAGGTAGGTGCCGACGGCCGCGCCGATGCGGCTCACCGAGGTGGCGACGCCGACCGCGGTCGCCCGGATCTCGGTCGGGAACAGCTCGTTCGGGTAGGTCCAGTCGAGCACGTTGGGTCCGCCGCACAGGAAGGCGTACGCGCACAGCGCGATGACGGCGACGGCGGCCGGGGCGGCGGGCCAGACGCCCAGCAGCGCGAGCGGGACGATCATCAGGGCGAACGACCAGATGATCACCGGACGCCGGCCCCAGGTGTCGATCAGCCGCAGCGCGGGGAAGCAGCCCAGCAGGAACACCAGGCTCACCAGCCCCGTGCCGAGCGTGTCGAGCACCGTGCCGCCGGGCATGCCGAACGAGGAGAGGATCTGCGGGCCGAAGGTCAGCATCGCGAAGAGCGGTCCGACCTGGCAGAGGAAGAACAGGCCGCAGAACAGCGTGCGACGGCGGTAGGGCGGGGTCATCAGCAGCCGCAGACCGCTGCGGCTGCCGGCCTCGGCCGGGTCGGGCATCAGCTCGCGGCCGTCCACCCGGACCCCGAGGTGCTTCTCGACCACGCGCACGGCGTCACCGACCCGCCCGTGGGCGGCGAGCCAGCGCGGGGACTCCGGCGATCCGCGCCGGATCACCAGGAACACCACGCACAGGACGGTGGAGCTGGCCAGCATCCAGCGCCAGCTGCCCGTGCCGCCGAACCGCAGGAAGAGGTAGCCGGTCAGGTAGGCCAGGACGGAGCCGGCGTACCAGGCGATGATCTGCTGGCCGAGCAGGCGGCCGCGGTGGCGGGCCGGCAGCCACTCGGCGAGCAGCGAGGTCGCGATCGGGTAGTCGGCGGCCACCGCCAGACCGAGCACGAAGCGCAGCAGGGCGATCGCCCACACCGTGTCGACCCAGAACGAGAGCACCGAGCAGACGACCATCACCAGCAGGTCGGCGGTGTACATCACCTCCCGGCCGATCCGGTCGGTCAGCACGCCGAAGAGCGCGCCCCCGACGAACATGCCGAGCAGTGCGGCGGCACCGATCAGGCTGACCTCGGAGGTGGAGAGGCCGAGCTCGGGACGCATCCCGATCAGGGCCACGCCGACGATGCTCAGGATGTAGCCGTCGAGCAGCGGCCCACCGGAGCAGGCGAGGGCCAGTCTCCGGTGGAAGGCGGTATACGGGGCGTTGTCGATCGTTCGGGACATGGAATTCGGGTCCTCCGGAGCGCACGGCGGTGCTCCCGCACGGCGTGCGCCGGGTAGACGGCAGAAGTCGGGGCCGCCCGGCGGGCGGCCCCTTCGCCCGGACCAACCGGGCGACCGTTCACGGTTGCCCGGGTCGGACGGCTCCTCGCCTGGTCGAAGGTCCGTGGAATCGGTGACCTTGGTCCCGAACCGGACGGGCCCTGAGACCCTGCCGGAACGGCCTCCGCCCAGTCGTGCCGGGGCCGGGCGGGGCCTGCCCGGCCCGTCGCACGCCGCGGGTGAGCCTTCTCACCTCCGCCGGGCACCGCCGGCCCGCGGCCCGCGCCCGCCGGAACCGTCCAGCGACCCGCGGACCGGGTCCGACCAGGGAACCAAGCGGATGCCCCGTACGTCGTAGTCGAGGGTGATCGGCCGGGGGGACAGGCCGCCCGGCACGTTAGGCTGCCCTTTCGGGGAGCGGCCTGGTGCGCCGCCATTCGGAGAAACGTCGAGACCGCCGGCCGGAGCCGGCTCCTGCCACAGCGGGGTCTCGTCCTGTCACGGAGGTACTGGCCTTGCACATCGACGCCTGGATCGAGAGCGTCCCACCGGGCGCGGTGTACGCCCTGGTCGCGCTGATCATCGGGCTGGAGTCCCTGGGCATCCCGCTGCCCGGGGAGATCGCCCTGGTGTCGGCCGCGCTGCTGTCCGCGCGCGGCGTGGTCAGCCCGTGGTGGGTGGCGATCTGCGCGATCCTCGGCGCGATCATCGGCGACTCGATCGGCTACTCGATCGGGCGCAAGGGCGGCAAGCCGCTGTTCGAGAAGCTCGGACGGAAGTTCCCCAGGCACTTCGGGCCGGACCACCTGTCGAGCGCCGAGCGCTCGTTCCAGAAGTGGGGCATGTGGGCGGTCTTCTTCGGCCGCTTCATCGCGCTGCTGCGCATCTTCGCCGGGCCGCTGGCCGGCGCGCTGAAGATGCCGTACTGGAAGTTCCTGATCGCCAACGTGCTCGGCGGCGTGGTCTGGGCCGGCGGTACGACCCTGCTGGTGTACCAGGTCGGCAAGGTCGCCGAGCAGTGGCTGTCGAAGTTCTCCTGGGTGGGTCTGATCCTGGCCGCGCTCGGTGGCGCGTTCTCGGCGTGGCTGATGAAGCGCCGCGCGGCGAAGGCCAGGGCCGCGCACGAGGCCGAGGACGCGGCGGCCGAGTCGGCCCCCGTGAGCACGCCCGTCGCCGACTGACGATCCCGCAGGCCGCAGGCCCGCGACCGACGCCCTGCCGTCGGTCGCGGGCCTGCGGCGTTCCCGCCCGGCCGGGGTAGCATCTGGGCGTATCCCGGCGGTGACGGAGCGAAACAGCACGTGGAGGACCGGATGAGCCAGCAGACGTGGGACGCGGTGGACGCGTACTTCTCGGAGGCCCTGGTCGGCCACGACCCGGCGCTGGAGGCGGCCAGGGCGGCCGCGGACGAGGCCGGGCTGCCGCCCATCGCCGTCGCGCCCAACCAGGGCAAGCTGCTGCACCTGCTGGCCCTCACCCAGGGCGCCCGGCGGATCCTGGAGGTCGGCACGCTCGGCGGCTACAGCGCGATCTGGCTGGCCCGGGCGCTGCCCGCGGACGGCGAGCTGATCACCCTGGAGATCGACCCGACCCACGCCGGGGTCGCCCGCGGCAACCTCGCCCGGGCCGGCCTCGACAAGATCGCCGAGGTCAGGCTCGGCCGCGCCGCCGACTCGCTCGCCGCGCTGGTGGAGTCGGGCGCCGAACCGTTCGACCTGGTCTTCATCGACGCGGACAAGCCGAGCAACCCGGAGTACTTCACCTGGGCGCTGAAGCTCACCCGGCCGGGCTCGCTGATCATCGTGGACAACGTGGTGCGCGGCGGGGCCGTGGCCGACGCCGACAGCACCGACCCGGCGACCGTCGGCACCCGGCGGCTGCACGAGCTGATCGCCGCCGAGCCGAGGGTCTCGGGGACGTCGATCCAGACGGTCGGCACCAAGGGCTACGACGGCTTCACGCTGGTCCGGGTCCAGCACTAGGGCAACAAGGCAGCAGGGCAGCAGGGCACAGAGCAACAGAGCACCAAGGAGTTGACGAGGACGTGCGGATCGGACTGTTGGGCACCGGCCCCTGGGCGGAGCGGGTGCACGCGCCCGTGCTGGCCGAACACCCCGGGATCGAGTTCGCGGGCGTCTGGGGCCGCCGCCCCGAGGCGGCCGCCGCACTCGGCGCGGCGCACGGCGTGCCCGGCCACGCCGACCTCGACCGGCTGCTCGCCGAGGTCGACGCGGTGTCCATCGCGCTGCCCCCGGCCGTCCAGGCCGATCTCGCGGTGCGCGCCGCCGAGGCCGGCTGCCACCTGCTGCTGGACAAGCCGGTCGCGCTGACCGTCCCCGACGCCCGGCGGGTGGTGGACGCGACGCGGACGCACGGCGTCGCGTCGGTGGTCTTCTTCACCGTCCGCTTCGGCGGCGAGCAGATGCCGTGGATCGAGAAGCAGACGGCCCTCGGCGGCTGGTTCACGGGCCGCTCGGACTGGCTCGGCTCGGTCTTCGCCCCGGGCAGCAGCAGCCCGTACGCGGCCTCGCCGTGGCGCCAGGACAAGGGCGCCCTGTGGGACGTCGGCCCGCACGCGCTCTCGCTGCTGCTGCCGGTGCTCGGCGACGCCGCGCAGGTGACGGCGGTGGCCGGTCCGCTGGACACCGTCCACCTGGTCCTGCGGCACGTCGGCGGCGCCTCCAGCACCCTCGCGCTCAGCCTGACCGCGCCCGTCGCGGCCGGCGGGACGGGGATGGAGCTGCGCGGCAGCAACGGCGTCGCCCACCTGCCCGAGCGCGGCGAGGGCCCGCTCGCCGCACTGCACCGGGCCCTGGACGCCCTTCAGGACTCCGCCCGCACCGGCGAGCCCCACCCCTGCGACGCGGCCTTCGGCCTGCGGATCGTCGAGATCCTCGCCGCCGCCGAGCGCTCGCTGGCCGACGGCGGCCCGGTCGAGGTCTGAGCGGACCGGCTCCGGCCCGGGTCGTGAAGCTAGGGCTTGTCAGACAGGCCCTAGCTTTGGCGGGAGCCCGGGCGCCGGTCGGCCGGGCGGGCCGGGGGGATGGTGGCGGCGCGGAAGTCGCGGGGGCCGGTCCACAACGCGGGGACGGCGTCGCTGCGGCGGGCCAGTTCGTACGCGAGGGCCTCGTAGTTGACCCGCCAGCCGTGGAAGTGCGCCCAGGCCTCGGCGACCGGCCGCTCCCGGGGGAAGCCGGCCGCCGTGATCATGGCCACGGCGGCGTCGAACTCGGTGAGGCTCAGGCGTATCGGGGTCTCCGGCGTAGGGTCCGGGTCGAAGCCGATCCGCAGCGAGCGGGCGATGTCGCGCAGCGCGGTGAAGCCCGCGCGCAGCACCAGTCGGGCCTCCGGCGGAGCCGACCGCGGACTGACCGCCAGGTGTATCGCGGCCGCGTCCATGACCGCGATCAGCCCCACCACCCAGCTGCGCTGCGGTTGCGGGGAGCGGAAGGAGAGCAGGACGGGGTAGTTGGAGTGGCTCTCGCCGATGTCCGCGGCCAGCCGCTCCCAGTCCCGGTACAGCTGGGGCAGGGCCGTCTCGGTGTCCACCAGGGACTGGCGGGCGAGCAGCTCGGGGCCCCAGGCGGGCTCTCCGGCCCGGGACTGCAGCAGGGTCACCTCCACCTCGCGCCGGTTGTAGGCCGCGTAGAGCGTCGGCAGGTAGGAGATCTGCAGGGCGATCACCAGCGGCCCGCTGGCGGCGGCCATGAAGTCGATGGCGGACAGGTGCAGCCGCTCCCCGCTGGCGAAGCCCAGGGTGAAGAGGCTGGAGCCGGCCTCCCGGAAGGACACCGCCCAGTTCAGCTCCGAGGTGCCGTGCAGCAGCAGCGTGTACGCGATCAGCATCCCGCCCAGCCACACCCCGAGCATGCCCAGCAGCATCAGCGGCGCCAGCCAGGTCTGCACCCGGTCCTGCGCGCGGTAGGTGCCGAACGGCGCCGCGGACAGCCGCAGCAGCGGCCGCAACACCCGCCAGAGCCGGTGCGCCAGTGCCGAGTACAGGCCGCGCGGGACGACCAGGGTGCGCAGCACGCTCGCGACGGTGAGCAGCAGGAGCAGCACACCGGCCAGGGAGTGGATCAACCTCATGCCGCCCATTGTGGCGGTCGCGGCGCGGCGGTGGCGGGCGGGGTGCGCGCCGTGCGGGCATTGACACGGCGGCGTGCTCGGCTGAATGCTAAGCAAGCGCTTAGTCAGCTCTACCGACCTCAGGAGTGAGCCCATGCCCGACACCCCCGCCGACCCGGTCGCCGACCCGCCCGGCCTGGACCTGGGCCGACTCCGCGCCCACCTGGACCGCGAGCTGCCCGGCACCGTCCAGGGGCCGCTGCGGGCCGAGCTGATCGAGGGCGGCCGCTCCAACCTCACCTATCTGCTCGGCGACGGCACCGCGCGCTGGGTGCTGCGCCGCCCGCCGCTCGGGCACGTCCTGGCCACCGCCCACGACATGGGCCGCGAGCACCGGGTGATGACCGCACTGCGCGACACCGGCGTGCCCGTCCCCGCCACCCTGCTGCTGGACGCCGGGACGGAGGTGCTCGGCGCGCCCTGGTACCTGATGGAGTACGTGCCCGGCACCGCCCACCGCGACGCGGCCGCCCTCACCGCCCTCGGTGAGCAGCGGGTGCACGCCCTCGGCCGACGGCTGGTCGACACCCTCGCCGCCCTGCACCGGATCGACCCGGCCGAGGTCGGGCTCGCCGACTTCGGCCGCCCCGACGGCTACCTCGAACGCCAGCTGCGCCGCTGGTCCACCCAGCTGGACGCCTCCCGCAGCCGCGAACTGCCCGGCGTGGACCGCCTGCACGGCCTGCTGGCCGAGCGGCTGCCGGTCTCGCCGGCGCCCGCGCTGGTGCACGGCGACTACCGGCTGGACAACGTGCTGGTCGACGAGCACGACACCATCACCGCCGTCCTGGACTGGGAGATGTCCACCCTCGGCGACCCGCTCACCGACGTCGGCCTGCTGGTGATGTACACCGAGCTGGCCGGCGTCGGCGGCGGCATCATCCCGTCCGCCGCCACCGCCCCCGGCTTCCCGCCCGCCGGCGAGCTCGTCGCCCACTACGCGCGGAGCACCGGCCGGGAGGCGGCCGACCTCGACTGGTACGTGGCCTTCGCCTCGTTCAAGCTCGCCGTCGTCGCCGAGGGCATCCACTTCCGCTTCCAGCAGGGCCGCACCCTCGGCGCCGGCTTCGAACGGGCCGGCGAGATCGCACCGGTCCTCGTCGGGCACGGCCTCACCACCCTCAAGGAGCGCTGACCGATGGACTTCTCCTACGACGCCCGGACGCTCGAACTGCGCGAGCGGCTGCTGGCGTTCATGGACCAGCACGTCCACCCCGCCGAGCCGGTGCTGGAGGTCCAGCTGGCCGACCCGGCGCGGCCCGCCTGGTCCATCCCGCCGATCGTCGCCGAGCTCCAGGCCGAGGCGCGCAAGCAGGGCCTGTGGAACCTCTTCCTGCCCGACCGCGAGGAGGGTGGCGCCGGCCTGACCAACCTCCAGTACGCGCCGCTCGCCGAGATCACCGGGCGCAGCCCGCAGCTCGCGCCGCCGGCCCTCAACTGCGCCGCCCCCGACACCGGCAACATGGAGCTGCTCGCCCAGTTCGGCTCCGCCGAGCAGCGCGAGCGCTGGCTGCGGCCGCTGCTGAACGCCGAGATCCGCTCCGCCTTCGCGATGACCGAGCCGGAGGTGGCCTCCTCCGACGCCACCAACATCGCCACCCGGATCGAGCGGGACGGGGACGACTACGTCGTCAACGGCCGCAAGTTCTACATCACCGGGGCGATGAACCCGGAGTGCCGGATCCTCATCGTGATGGGCAGGACCGACCCGGACGCCGAACCGCACCGCCGGCAGAGCATGATCCTCGTCCCGCGGGACACCCCCGGTGTCACCGTGGTGCGCGGCATGCAGGTCTTCGGCTACGACGACGCCGACCACGGCGGCCACGCCGAGGTGCGGTTCGAGGACGTCCGCGTTCCGGCGGCCAACCTGATCGGCGAGGAGGGCTCCGGCTTCGCCATCGCCCAGGCCCGGCTCGGCCCCGGCCGGATCCACCACTGCATGCGCGCGATCGGCATCGCCGAACGCGCCGTCGAGCTGATGTGCCGGCGCACCCTGGACCGGGTCGCCTTCGGCCGACCGCTCGCCGAACAGGGCGTCGTCCAGGACTGGATCGCCGAATCCCGGGTCCGGATCGAGCAGTTGCGGCTGCTGGTGCTCAAGACCGCCTGGCTGATGGACACCGTCGGCAACCGCGGCGCGCACACCGAGATCCAGGCCATCAAGATCGCCACCCCGAGCACGGTCGAGTGGATCCTCGACAAGGCCGTCCAGGCGCACGGCGCGGCCGGGGTCGGGCAGGACACCCCGCTGGCCCGGCTCTGGGCGGGCAACCGCACGCTGCGGCTGGCCGACGGGCCGGACGAGGTCCACAAGCGCTCGCTGGCCCGGCGCGAACTCAAGCGCTACCGCTAGCCCCACCGGATGGCCCGGCCTCCGGACGTGTCATACCCAGGTAGCAGTCCCGGAGTTGGCCCTGCGGTATGACGATCGTGCACCACCCCGGCCCGTACCGTCACCCGTGCGGGCCGGCCGGTGGGCGGCGGGCAGCCGGGACAGGAGTTGGGGCAGCGATGGACAAGCTGGGACAGGCACGGGGGCAGCGGATCGGGATCGCCGCACTGATGGCGGCGACGGCGGTCCTGGGCGTGGCGGCCGCACCGGCGGCGCTGGCGGCACCGGGGGTGGAGCAGCGGCAGGCGCAGGCCTGGCTGCCGCAGCCCACCGGGCCGTACCCGGTCGGCACCACCGCGCTGCACCTGGTCGACACCGGTCGGCAGGACCCGTGGAAGCCCGCGCTGGTCCGCGACCTGATGGTGAGCTTCTGGTACCCGACCACCCGCCCGGCCCGCGGTGACGAGCGGGCCCGCTACATGGAGCCGCGCGCGGCCGCGCACTTCGGCGGCAAGGACGGCGCGTCCTCCTTCAACTACCAGGTGGAGCCCGGCCGGACGGACTGGTCCGGGATCCGCACCCACGCCCGGCAGGACGCGCCCGTGCTGCCGGGCGGGGCCCCGCGACCGGTGGTGCTCTACTCGGCCGGGCTGGGCGACCCCCGCACCTGGGGCACCGGACTGGTCGAGGACCTGGCCTCGCGCGGGTACGTGGTGGTCACCGTCGACCACACCTACGACGCCTCCGAGGTGGCGTTCCCGGACGGCGGCCTGGCCGACTCGGTGCTGTGGTCGATGTTCGGCCAGCCCGATCTGGACATCGGCGCCGTGCTGCGCAAGGCCTTGCAGGCCCGGGTCGACGACACCCGCTTCGTGTTGGACCGGCTCGCCGACCTGCGGACCGACGGGTGCCTGCCGGCCGGCCTCGGGGCGTCCCTGGACCTCGGGCGGATCGGTATGGTCGGCCACTCCGGGGGTGGCTCCACCGCTGTCCAGACCATGCACGACGACCCCCGGATCAAGGCGGGCGTCAACATGGACGGCCAGCTGCACTTCCCCGGGCCGGACGGCTCGGGCGTGTACCTGACCAGCGTCGCCGAGGACGGACTCGACCGCCCGTTCCTGCTGATGGGGAGCCAGAGCCCGGACTCCGGCGACTACCACCGCCAGCCCGGCTGGGCGGCGCTCTGGCAGCACTCCCGGGGCTGGCACGCCGACGTCACGCTGACCGGCTCCCGGCACGGCTCGTACACCGACGCGCAGTCCCTGCTGCCGCAACTCGCCCGCCAGGGAGCCGTCTCGGCGGACGTCCTGGCCGGGGACGTCGGTGAGATCCGTCCGGAGCGGGCGGTGCTGGCCACCCGGGCGTACGTCGCCTCCTTCTTCGACCGCTGGCTGCGCGGCCATGACGACCACCTGCTGGACGGGCCCTCGCCGCGCTTCCCCGAGATGGAGTTCGCCCGCTGAGCCGCCGAGCCGGGCCGCCGGCCCGCTGCGCTCAGCGGATCTCGGAGTCCGGGTTGGCGGTGTCCCACTCCTGCCGGGAGGCGACGATCGCGTCGTGGTGGTCGTAGGACCAGTCCGCCATCGCCCGGATCAGGTGGGTCAGGCTGTGGCCGAGCGCGGTCAGCTCGTAGTCGACCTGCGGCGGGATGGTCGGGTGGACGGTGCGCGACACCAGACCGTCCCGCTCCAGGCGGCGGACGGTGAGTGTCAGCATCCGCTGCGAGATGCCCGGCAGCGCCCGCTGGAGCTCGCGGAACCGCCTGACGCCCTGGGCGAGTTCGACCACCACCAGGACGGACCACTTGTCACCGACCCGGTCCAGCAGGTCGCGGATGCCGCAGTCCACGCCGTCCTCGCACCAGACCACCGGCCGGGGGGTGGTTACCGCGGTGTGCCCCACTGACATCGAAGTGCCTCCTTATGTCGAACGCCCAGGCTATCGATGATGGTCCCAGCGGACGGAACGTCCCGCCGAGGCGGACGGCCCGGCCGCACCGAACGCACCGAACGCACCGAATCAACGGAGGACCTCCCATGCTTCTCGTCACCGGCGTCAACGGCGGTCTCGGCCGACTCGTGCTGGAGCAGCTCACCGAGCGGGCGGACGTGGCCGACCGGCTGGTGGTCGGCACCCGCACCCCGGAGCAGGCCCCGGCCGGCCTGCCCGTCCGACGGGTGGACTTCGACGACCCGGCGACGCTCGGGGCGGCGTTCGAGGGCGTGCGGACCCTGCTGCTGATCTCGGCCGGCTACGGCGAGGACGACGTGGTGATCACCCGTCACCGCGCCGCCATCGAGGAGGCCGAGCGGGCCGGCGTCGAGCACGTGATCTACACCAGCCTCTCCGGGGACGGCGACCACCTGGCGTACGCCCTGGCGCACCGCTGGACCGAGCGACGGCTGCGGGAGTCGACCGCGCTGCGCTGGACGATCCTGCGCAACGGCCTCTACGCCGAGCTGCTGCGCGACCTGGCCGCGCCCGACGAGCACGGCGTGATCACCGCGCCGCTCGGCGACGGCCGACTGGCGGCGGTGGCCCGGGCCGACCTCGCGGAGGTCGCGGCGAAGGTCGCGCTCGCCCCGGCCGAACACGCCGGGCGGGTCTACGAGCTGGTCGGCGAGCAGGCGGTCGGCGGCGCCGACGTGGCCGAGGCGCTCAGCCGCTCCGGCGGCCGGACGGTGGCCTACCGGCCGGGCACCCTCGCCGAGGCCCGGGCCGCGGTGGCCGCCTCGGGCGCCCAGGCCTTCCAGGTGCCGATGGTGACCGGCACCTACTCCGCCATCGCCAACGGCTTCCTGGCGGGCGCCGTGGCGCAGGGGGACCTCCGTACCCTGCTCGGCCGTCCGGCCCGGCCGGCCCTTGAGGTCATCGCGGCGGGTGCCGGCGCCGGCCGGTGAGACGCCCGGGGCGGCGCGCCCGAGGGCCCCGCGGTGACCGGCCCGGCCTCCCCAGGGGGCCGGTGCCCCGGCTGCTACGTCCCGAGTACCACCACCCGGCCGGTGCTGCGCCCGTCCGCCACGCGCTGGACGGCCTCGGCCGCCGCCGCCAGCGGGACCCGGTCGCTCACCAGCGGGCGGACCACGCCCGCCTCGGCGAGCCTGGTCAGCTCCTGGTGGGCGGCCAGCACGGCCTGCGGGTCGCGGGCGTTGTAGAGCCCCCAGTGCAGGCCGAGGATGCCGTAGTTCTTCACCAGCGCGTGGTTGAGCGCAGGCGCCGGGATCCGGCCGCCGGCGAAGCCGACCACCAGGATCCGGCCCTCGAAGGCGATGCAGCGGGTGGACCCGGTGAAGGCGTCCCCGCCGACCGGGTCGAAGACCACGTCGGCGCCGCGGCCGCCGGTGGCCTCCCGGACGACGGCGACGAAGTCCTCGGCCGTCCGGTCGATCACCAGGTCGGCGCCCAACCCGCGGGCCACCGCCGCCTTTTCGGCGCCGCCCACGACGCCGATCACCCGGGCGCCGGCCGCCCGGCCGAGCTGGACCGCAGCGCTCCCGACCCCGCCGGCCGCGGCGTGCACCAGCAGTGTCTCGCCCGGCCGCAGCGCGGCCCGCCGGTGCAGGCCGAACCACGCGGTCTGGTACCCGATGTGCAGTGCGGCCGCCTCGGCGTCGTCCAGTGCGTCGGGCGCCCGGAAGGCGGCCGACGCCTCCAGCAGGGCGTACTCGGCGAAGGCGCCGCAGGGCAGCACCGGATTGCCGACCACCCGCTCGCCCGCCGTCCGGCCGGCGCCCTTGCCCGCCGCCACCACCTCGCCGCACAGCTCCACGCCGGGGGTGAACGGCAGCGGCGGCTTCACCTGGTACTCGCCGCGCACCATCAGCGCGTCGGGGAAGTTGACGGCGGCGGCCCGCACCCGGACCAGCAGCTGCCCGGGCCCGGGCTCCGGCCGCGCCACCCCGTCGGCGAGCCGCATCACCGTACGCGGCTCACCCGGCTCGCCCACCTGCCAGGCCCTCACAGCGCCTCGCTCCTCTCCAGCCCCTGCTGGAGCCGGTTCATCGCGGTGAGCCAGCGGTCCGGGTCGGTGGCCCTGGCGGTGTAGTACTCGGCGACCTCGGCGTGCGGCAGCAGCAGGAACCGCTCCGCGCGCAGCCCGTCCAGGGCCGCCGCGGCGACGTCCTCGGCCTCGATCGCGGTCGGTGCCAGCAGCGCCTCGCCGACCGCGCCGGTCGAGGTGAGCATGTCGGTGCGCACGCCCTGCGGGCAGAGCGCGTGCACCCGCAGGCCCCGGTGGCGGTAGGTGGCGGAGAGCCACTCGGCGAAGGCGAGCGCGCCGTGCTTGGAGACGGCGTACGGCGCCGAGCCCAGCATGGTGAGCAGCCCGGCCGCCGAGACGGTGGCGACGAACCGGCCGCTGCCGCGCTCCAGCCAGCGGGGGAGCAGCAGTTCGGCGGCCCGGACGTGGGCGAGCACGTTGACCTCCCAGGCGCTCGTCCAGGCGGCGGTCGGCGCATCGGCCCCGCCGACCGGGGCGACCCCGGCGTTGGCGCACCAGACGTCGATCTCGCCGAGTACGTCCCGGGCCTGCCCGACCAGGGCGGCGAGGCCCTCGGCGCCCGCCGCGTCGCCGGGCACGGCGCTGCCGCCGCACTCGGCGGCGACCGCGCGGGCGGCCTCGGCGTCCAGGTCGTTGACCACCACCCGGGCGCCCCCGGCCGCGAAGGCGCGGGCGAGCGCGGCGCCGATGCCCCGGCCCGCGCCGGTCACCACGACGCCCTGCCCGGCGAACCCGGGGGTGCTCACAGCCCGCCGCCGAGCGTGATGCCGCCGTCCACGACCAGGGTCTGGCCGGTGATCCAGGAGGCGTCCGAGGAGAGCAGGAAGGCGACCGCGCCGGCGACGTCCTGCGGGACACCGAGCCTGCCGAGCGGGTACGCGGCGGCGACCTCCTCCTCCCGGCCCTCGTAGAGCGCCTCGGCGAACCGGGTCTTGACCACGGCGGGTGCGACGGCGTTGACCCGGATGCCCTGGCCGCCGAGGTCGGCGGCGAGCTCCATGGTCAGGCGCATCAGCGCGGCCTTGCTCACCCCGTACATGCCGATCCCGGCCGAGGCGCGGACTCCCGCGATGGAGGCCACGTTGACCACCGAGCCGCCGTGCTCGCCCATCCAGGCGGCGTGCGCGCGGCGGGTCCAGGCGAGCGGGGCGAGCACGTTGACGGCGAGGATCTTGGCGGCGGCCGCCTCGTCGGTGGTCAGCACCGGGCCGTAGACGGGGTTGATGCCGGTGTTGTTGACCAGGTGGTCGAGTCGGCCGAAGGCCGCCATGGTGGCGGCGACGGCCTCCTCCTGGTGGGCCGGGTCGTCGGCCTTGCCTGCGATGCCGAGGGCGACCTCCGGGCCGCCCAGGTCGCGGACGGCCTCGGCGAGCGGCTCCGGGTTGCGCGCGGTGAGGCAGACCCTGGCCCCCCGGGCGACCAGCTCCCGTGCGATCCCGAGGCCGATGCCCCGGCTGGATCCGGTGACGACGGCCACCTGGCCCTTGAAGGAGTGCACCACGGAGGGTCCTTTCGACGTGGCTGACTAAGCGCTTGCTTAGCATGGTGTCGGTGGGGGAACCTGTCAACAGTCCGCAGCCCCGCCCCGGGGTGCTCCGGCCGGGAGGCCGATATGACTTTCTGGGAGGATGGCGCCATGACCAGCACGCCGATCGCCGACCTCTGGCCCACCCTGCCCGGCGGCTCCGACGCCCGCCCCGAGGCTGCGCGCCGGTTGCTGCAGGCCGCCGTCGAGTCCTTCGCCGAGCGCGGTTTCCACGCCACCACCACCCGGGACATCGCCACCGCCGCCGGGATGAGCCCGGCCGCGCTGTACATCCACTACCCGTCCAAGGCGGCGCTGCTGGCGGAGATCAGCCGGGCCGGGCACGCGGCCACCCTGGAGCTGGTCCGGGCGGCGGCGGCCGGCGAGGACGACCCGGTGGCGCGGATGCGCCGGGTGATGGAGGAGTTCACGGCCTGGCACGCCCGGGCCCGGACGGTCGGCCGGGTGGTCAACTACGAGCTCCACGCGCTGCCCGAGGACGCCTACGCCGTGGTCGCGGTGCTCCGCCTGGACATCGAGCGCGAGGTGAGCGACCTCATCGCGGCGGGCGTCGCGGCCGGCGCCTTCGAGGTCGCCGAGGTGCGTACGGCGGCCCGCGCCGTGACCTCGCTGGGCATCGACGTCTCCCGCTGGTACACCGACCGCAGCAGCGAGACGCCGGAGGAGCTCGGCCGCCGGTACGGCGAGCTGGTGCTGCGGATGCTGGGCGCCCGGGTCTGACCGGACCGGCCCGACGGGGGCGGGGCGCAGCCGGCCCCGCCCCGGCGAGCCGCTCTCGCTAGCCAGACGTCAGACGTCAGGCGTCAGGCGGCGCTCAGGCAGAACTGCACGAGCCCGGCGTCGACGTCGAGGACGATGTTCCTCATCTCGGCCCACGGCGGGTGGAAGCTCGTGCCCCACTCGATGGTGAAGGCGAGGATCCTCCCCTTGTCCCGGTCGACGAGATGGCGCGAGAACGCGTAGTCGTCGCTGGTCCCACTGGTCGGGTACAGGTGGAACGCGGACATCGGGGTGTACGGGCGGCCGCGCACGCCCTGCAGGCCCTGGCAGAACTGCTCGGCGAGCAGCACGGCGGCGTCGGCGTCGGTCTTCGGGATGAACTCCGCGTAGGCGAGGTCGCCGGCCACGCCGCGCCTGCCGTCGAAGGCGGGGTTGCGGAAGTTCATCAGGGGCTGCACGGACTGGTTCTCGTCGTCGCCCCAGACGAACAGCATGTCCTCGGAGTAGCTGTGCACGTCGACGAACCAGCGGGTCCGCGGGAACTCGTCGAGCAGCCAGCGCACGTTGCGGGTCTCGGGCTCGGAGAAGGGCTCCGGGCCCTCGTAGACCTCGTCCAGCGGATCGGCCGACGTTCGCGGGCCGGCGGCCGGTGCGAACGCGGTGGTGAAGTCGAAGAGGAAGTCGTAGTTGCGGTTGATGTCGACCCCGATCCGCTCCGGGTCGCCGCCGGAGTTGGCCGGGTTGCGGTTCTTGCGCCACATCGGGTCGACGGTCTGGCTGTAGTGGCGGCCGTCCGGGTTGACGAGCGGGAAGACGACGACGTCCAGCTCGTTGAGGATGCGCTGCACCTGGTCGGAGCTGAAGGAGGTGCCGCCGTAGGCGAGGCCGGTGCCGGAGGTGTAGGCCTCCAGCAGGTCGGCGGCGAAGTGGACGAGGATCTCGCAGCTGCCCCATTCACGGGCGTGCACCCCGCCGATCAGAACGACGTCGTCCTTGGGGGCCAGCGACTCCGCGCCGATCCGCAGGGCGTGGCAGGTGCGGCCCTCGACGGACCGCTCGGGCAGCTCGATGAGCCCGGTGAGCTGGGGGAACGCGGCGGCGAGGCCGACGGTGGCGGACTCGACCTCGGTGGTGTTGAGATACGGCATGGCGGGTCAGTCCCTCACCTTGGCGGCCAGGCCGCGCGGATAGGCGTCCTCGGGAGCGAACCGGTCCCCCCGGCCGACGTCGGCCTGGGCGGCGCGCCCGGCCTCGGTGGCGTTCCCGGTGTCGACCGCCTCGACGCCCTCGCGGGAGAGGGAGGCGATCCGCTCGGCGGGGACGTAGGCGTCGATCGTGAACGAGCCGTCCTCCCCCGCGCGGGCGCGGCCGCCGACGTCGGGGCGGACCTCGCGCAGGAGTGCGCGCAGGGTTTCCGCGTCCTTGGCTGTCACCCGGACACGGTGGATGTCATAACGGGCAGTGGACATGGCGACCTCTTTCGGGCGCCGTCGGGTCTCACATCAGCGATTCCGACGGCACGGGGCGCTGACGTACGTATATGTCCGATGCGTACCTTGTATCCTCAGCCTGCGCTTCCGCCGTAGAAGGCGTCAAGGGGTGCCTCGGGCATCCCGTCCAGCAGGCTGTCCAGGCCGTCCAGCATCTCCCGCCGGTCGTCGTAGTCGGCGAGCCGCGGGACGAGCGCGCGCAGCCGGGGGTACTCGGCGGCGGGCAGCCGGTGCAGGCCCAGGCGCAGCAGCGGGTCCGGCTCGTCGGGGTTGTCGACCACCTGCCGCTTGTCCACCAGCAGGCAGCCGAGGTTCCAGGCCACGAACGCGCGGTAGACCGTCAGCGCGGTGGGGTCGTCGAAGCCGGCCCGGCCGAGCACGGCGAGGATGTGCTCGGTGAGCTGCAGGGCCGGGGCCGGCCGCCGGGCCACCGGGACGCTGAGCGGCCGGGTGGCGACCAGCGGCAGGATCTCCGGATGGGCGTGCGCCACGACGGCGAAGGCACTGGCGATCCGCCGCAGTTCGGCCCGCCAGGCGGGGACGGCCGGCTTGGCGCGGCCCTCCTCCCGGTCGTCGTCGGCCGAGGTCCGCAGCCGCTCGTTGACCTCGGCGAAGAACGCCTCCACCAGGCCGTCGACCAGGGCCTCCTTGCCCGGCGTGTACCGGTAGATCGCCATCGACTCGACGCCCAGGTCGGCGGCCAGCCGCCGCATGGTCAGCGCCGCCAGCCCCTCGCGGTCGACCAGGGCGACGGCCGTGGCGAGCACCAGTGGGCGGCTCAGTCGCCGCCGCTCGGCGCCGTCCTGTTCCACCATGTCCGCACTCCTCACGTGCGCGCCGCCATCGGGGGCCTCACCTGGACCGGACCCCGCGTCGGCCGGGCCGGTCCGTGCCGCTTCGGGCGGACAACCCCAAGGATACAAGGTAAATTTCCGGCATATCGTACGCCCGTCGGCCGCATCGGCACCGGACCGGGCTCCCCAGGGCGCCGGGCGCCGGGCCGCTGCGCCGGGCGGGTGACCGCGACCGCCGCGTTCCTTCGGCCCGGCCTCCGGGTGATACAGCATCGGCCCGGTGACTGACTGGTCGAAGCAGCCCGGAGGCGGTTGATGAGGATTCTGCTGGTGGCGACCGCGTTCAACAGCCTGACGCAGCGCGTGTTCGCGGAGCTCCAGGACCGTGCGCACGGCGTGACGGTCCATCTGGGCACGGCCGAGGACGGCCTGCGCGCGGCGCTCCGGTCGTCCGGCGCGGAGCTGGTGGTGGCGCCCATGCTGACCACGGCCCTGCCCGAGAGCGTCTGGTCGAGGACCACCTGCCTGATCGTGCATCCGGGCCCGCCCGGTGACCGCGGCCCCTCCGCGCTGGACTGGGCGCTCCACGAGGGCGCGGCCCGGTGGGGCGTGACGGTGCTGCAGGCCGGCGCGGTGATGGACGGGGGCGACATCTGGGCCGACGCCGAGTGCGACCTGCCCGAGGCGGCCAAGAGCGACCTGTACCGCGGCGAGGTCACCGAGGCGGCCGTCGGCGCCGTCCTGCTCGCCGTCGAACGCTTCGCCGACGGCCGGTGGCGGCCCCGCCCGCAGTACGGCCCCGACGCGCCGCCGGCGATCCGCACCCGGCCCCACCTCGCCCAGGACCTGCGGCGGATCGACTGGGGGAGCGACCCCACCGACCTCGTCCTCGACCGGCTCCGGGCCGCCGACTCCCGGCCCGGGGTGCTGGACACGCTGCTGGGCGAGCAGTGGTACCTGCACGGCGGCCGGCGGGAGGGCCGACTGCGCGGCCGCCCCGGCGAGCTGATCGCCACCCGGTCGGGCGCGGTGTGCCGGGCGACGGTGGACGGCGCGGTCTGGATCCCCGAGCTGCGCCGCCGCCGCAGCCCGGGCGGGCCGGCCACCTTCAAGCTCCCCGCGGTGTCGGCCCTGGGCCCCCTGCTGCCGGAGCTGCCCGAGGTGGCGGCGCCGCTGATGCCGCAGGACGGGGACGACAGCTGGACGGACATCCGCTACTCCGAGGACGGCGCCGTCGGCCGGCTGCACATCGACCTCCCCGGCGGGGCGATGAGCACCGACCACTGCCGCCGGATGCTGGCGGCCTACCGGTTCGCCTGCGGGCGGCCGACCTCGGTGCTGGTCCTGGGCGGCGGGCGCGGCTTCTTCTCCAACGGCATCCACCTGAACGTGATCGAGGCGGCGGCCGATCCGGCGGCCGAGTCCTGGGCCAACATCAACGCCATCGACGACCTGGTCCTGGAGGTCCTGACCAGCACGGACCGCCTGGTGGTGGCGGCGCTCGGCGGGAACGCCGCGGCCGGCGGGGTGATGCTGGCCCTCGCGGCCGACGAGGTCTGGTGCCGCGAGGGCGTCGTGCTCAACCCGCACTACCGGCTGATGGGCCTGTACGGCTCCGAGTACTGGACGTACTCGCTGCCGCGCCGCGCGGGCACGGCCGAGGCCGCCCGGCTCACCGGGCGGGCCCTTCCGCTGACGGCCGGCGCCGCACACCGGATCGGCCTGGTCGACCGGGTGATCGAAGCCGCCCCGGGGGACTTCACGGCGCAGACGGCGCGGTTCGCCCGGCTGCTCGCCGCCTCCCCGGCGCTCCAGGAGCGGATCGCCGCCAAGAAGGCCGCCCGCGAGGCCGACGAACGCGCCCGGCCGCTGGCGGCCTACCGGGCGGAGGAGCTGGCCGTGATGCACCGCCAGTTCTTCTCCCCAGACGAGCCGTACCACGCGCTGCGCTCGGCCTTCGTCCGCAAGCTGCCGCCGCCTCCGGCGGGGTAGGGCCGCTCTTTCGGATCTCGCCGGGTGGTCGACGCCGGAGCACACACGCCCCCGGCCTTCGGCACTCCAACGCCGCCCACTGATCCGACGTCATCCGAAAGAGAGGCCCAGGGCCCGGCCTGGGCCCGGCCTGGGTCCGGCCGCGGTCGCCCGGACGGACCCGCCGGGTTGCGGCCGTCCGGGCGACCGCTTCGGCCCTCCGGACCGGCGTGTCCGCTCCACGGCTGCTATGACTCTTGAGAGCCCATATTGTCCGGCTCACCCCTTTTGCGAGGAGGCATCCTCATGGGTGCTGCGACAACGAGCGCCACCGAATCCGACGTGGTGCACATTCTCTGGATCAACGCGGGTCTGAGCTGCGACGGCGACTCCGTCTCGCTCACGGCCGCGATGCAGCCGAGCATCGAGGAGATCGTCACCGGCGCGCTGCCGGGCCTGCCGAAGATCGCCGTGCACTGGCCGCTGATCGACTTCGAGTGCGGTCCGGTGCAGGGCGCGGACAACTTCGTCGAATGGTTCTTCAAGGCCGACCGCGGCGAGATCGACCCCTTCGTGCTGGTGGTCGAGGGGTCCATCCCCAACGAGCGGATCAAACCCGAGGGGTACTGGTGCGGCTTCGGCGACGACCCGGCGACCGGCCAGCCGATCACCACCAGTGAGTGGCTCGACCGGCTGGCGCCGAAGGCCACCGCCGTCGTGGCGATCGGCACCTGTGCGACCTACGGCGGCATCCACGCCATGGCCGGCAACCCGACCGGCGCCATGGGCGTACCCGACTACCTCGGCTGGGACTGGAAGTCCAAGGCCGGCCTGCCGATCGTGTGCGTCCCCGGCTGTCCGATCCAGCCGGACAACTTCTCCGAGACCCTGACGTACCTGCTGTACCAGCTGGCGGGATCCGCGCCGATGATCCCGCTGGACGACAAGCTCCGCCCGACCTGGCTGTTCGGCGCCACCGTGCACGAGGGCTGCGACCGCGGCGGCTACTACGAGCAGGGCCAGTTCGCCACCGACTACGGCACGCCCGAGTGCCTGGTCAGGCTCGGCTGCTGGGGCCCGGTGGTGAAGTGCAACGTCCCCAAGCGGGGCTGGATCAACGGCGTCGGCGGCTGCCCCAACGTCGGCGGCATCTGCATCGCCTGCACGATGCCCGGCTTCCCCGACAAGTTCATGCCGTTCATGGACCCGCCCCCCGGGTCCACCGTCTCCACCGCCGCCAGCTCGGCGTACGGCGCGGCGATCCGCCGGCTCCGCTCGATCACGCTCCACACGGTCGACCGGGAGCCCAAGTGGCGGCACCCCGGCGACCGCCTGACCACGGGCTACCGACCGCCCCGGTGACCCGGCGCGGGGCCGCCCGCCACGCGCGGGCGGCCCCGTCCCGGCCACCTCCCGATCCTCCCGTTTCCCCCAGAAGGGCGCAGCAGGCACGATGACACAGACGACGAGGGCGGCCGGCGACGGCAGCGGCCTGACGGAGATGTCCTGGGATCCGATCACCCGGATCGTGGGCAGCCTCGGCATCCACACGAAGATCGACTTCAAGCAGAAGAGGGTCGCGGAGTGCTACAGCACCTCCTCGGTCTTCCGCGGCTACAGCGTGTTCATGCGCGGCAAGGACCCGCGCGACGCGCACTTCATCACCAGCCGCATCTGCGGGATCTGCGGGGACAACCACGCCACCTGCTCCGTCTACGCGCAGAACATGGCGTACGGGGTGAAGCCGCCGCACCTCGGCGAGTGGATCATCAACCTCGGCGAGGCCGCCGAGTACATGTTCGACCACAACATCTTCCAGGAGAACCTGGTCGGGGTGGACTACTGCGAGAAGATGGTCCGCGAGACCAACCCGGGCGTCCTGGACCTCGCCGAACGCACCCCGGCCCCGCACGCCGGCGACCACGGCTACCGGACGATCGCCGACATCATGCGCTCGCTCAACCCCATCGAGGGGGAGTTCTACCGCGAGGCGCTCCAGGTCAGCCGCTACACCCGGGAGATGTTCTGCCTGATGGAGGGGCGCCACGTGCACCCGTCCACGCTCTACCCGGGCGGTGTCGGCACCGTCGCCACCGTGCAGCTGTTCACCGACTACCTGACCCGGCTGATGCGGTACGTGGAGTTCATGAAGAAGGTCGTGCCGCTCCACGACGACCTCTTCGACTTCTTCTACCAGGCGCTCCCCGGGTACGAGGAGGTCGGCCGGCGGCGCGTCCTGCTCGGCTGCTGGGGCGCGCTCAACGACCCGGACCACTGCGACTTCACCTACCGCAACATGTCGGACTGGGGCCGGCGGATGTTCGTCACCCCGGGCGTGGTGGTCGACGGCAAGCTGGTCACCAACGACCTCACCGAGATCAACCTCGGCATCCGGATCCTGCTCGGCAGCTCCTACTACCAGGACTGGGAGGGCAAGGAGCAGTTCGTCACCCACGACCCGCTCGGCAACCCGGTCGACCCCCGCCACCCCTGGAACCAGCACACCATCCCCGCCCCGCAGAAGCGCGACTTCGACGACAAGTACAGCTGGGTGATGTCCCCGCGCTGGTTCGACGGCAAGGACCACCTGGCCCTGGACACCGGCGGCGGCCCGATCGCCCGCCTCTGGTCCACCGCCCTCTCCGGCCTGGTGGACATCGGCTACGTCAAGGCCACCGGCCACAGCGTCCAGATCAACCTCCCCCGCTCGATGACCAAGCCCGAGGTCAGCTTCGAGTGGAAGATCCCGCAGTGGTCCAACGCCATCGAGCGCAACCGGGCCCGCACCTACTTCCAGGCCTACGCCGCGGCCGCCGCACTGCACTTCGCGGAGAAGGCGCTCGCCGAGGTCCGCGCCGGCCGCAGCCAGACCTGGGAGCGGTTCGAGGTGCCCGACGAGTCCATCGGCTGCGGCTTCACCGAGGCCGTGCGCGGCGTCCTCTCGCACCACATGGTGATCCGCGACGGGAAGATCGCCAACTACCACCCGTACCCGCCCACCCCGTGGAACGCCAGCGTCCGCGACAGCTACGGCACACCGGGCCCGTACGAGGACGCGGTGCAGAACACGCCCATCTTCGAGGAGAACTCCCCGGAGAACTTCAAGGGCATCGACATCATGCGCGCCGTCCGCAGCTTCGACCCCTGTCTGCCCTGCGGCGTGCACATGTACGTGGGCGGCGGGCGCACCGTGCAGAAGATGCACGTCCCCACCGGCCTGAGCGGGCTCGCGTGACCACGGCCGAGCAGACCGGCCGGCGGGTCCAGGAGGCCCTGGACTCGCTGGCCGGGCGCGGCCAGTCCGCCGTGGCCGAGGACCTGGTGCGCGAACTGATGGCCTTCTACGGCGAGGGGCTCGCCCGGATCGTCGCGCTGCTCCCCGAGCACGCGCTCTCGGCCGTGCTCGACGACCCGGCCGCCGCCGGCCTGCTGGTGCTGCACGACCTCCACCCGGAGCCGGTCGCCGCCCGGATCGAGCGGGCGCTCGCGTCGCTGCCCGAGCACCCGGTGCGGGTCCTCGGCTTCGACCCCGAGGACGGCACCCTGCGGCTCGCCCGGTCGGCGAGCGGCGGATGCGGCTGCGCCGGGACGGAGGAGGCCGCGCGCGAGGCGATCGAGGGCGCGCTCGCCTGCCACGCCCCGGAGGTCACCATGGTCGAACTGGCCCGCGCCCCGCAGCTGTTGCAGATCGGCACCCGCCCGCCGGCCCCGGCCGAGGCCCGGTGAGCGCCGTCCGGCCGGCACCGGCCAGGCCGGGAACGGCGCTGCTGCGCAGGCTCCGCGAGCCCTCGCCCCCGCAGCCGGAGCGCTGCTCCTTCTGCGGCCTGGCCCTGCCGCCCGGGCACCGGCACCTGGTGGACACCGAGGAGCGGTCACTGGTCTGCGCCTGCACGGCCTGCGGGCTGCTGTTCCGGGAGCCCGGCGCCGCCGCCGGCCGCTACCGGGGCGTGCCCGACCGGTACCTCGCCGACCCCGGGAGGGTGCTGGACGAGGAGGCCTGGGCCACCCTGCGCATCCCGGTCGGCACCGCCTTCCTCTTCCGCAACGCGGCGCTCGACCGCCTGGTCGCGCTCTACCCGAGCCCGGCCGGCGCGACCGAGAGCGAGCTGGACGAGGAGACCTGGCAGACGGCGCTCTCCGGCAACCGGCTCGCCGGGCTGCTGGAGCCGGACGTCGAGGCACTGCTACTGCGCCGGTCCGCCGGGCGGATCGAGTGCTTCCTCGTCCCGATCGACGTCTGCTACGAACTCGTCGGCCGGATGCGGCTGTTCTGGCAGGGCTTCGACGGCGGGGCCGAGGCCCGCGGCGAACTCGACGCGTTCTTCGCCCGCGTGGCCGGCCTGGCCAAGGCGCTGCCCGAGGAGGAGCCGGCATGAGCGAACAGGCGATCGGGGCCGGCCTGCGGTTCGACTGCACCGGCGTGCGGGCCGACCCGTACGCCGCCGGGCCGACCCTGGTGTTCCGGCTGCGGATCACGGCGCCCGAGGGGGTGCGGGTGCACGCCCTCGCCCTCCGCTGCCAGCTGCGGATCGAACCGGCCCGGCGCGGCTACGACGAGGCCGAAGGCGGCCGCCTGGCCGACCTGTTCGGCGAGCGCGAGCGCTGGGCGACCACGCTCCACCCGATCCAGCTCGCGCAGGTCGCCCTGATGGTCCCGGGCTTCACGGGCACCACCGAGGTGGACCTGCCGGTGCCCTGCACCTACGACCTGGACATCGCCGCCACCCGCTACCTGCGGGCGCTCGACGGCGGCGAGGCCCCGGTGCTGCTGCTCTTCTCGGGCACCGCGTTCGCCGGACCGGGCGGCTTCCAGGTCGTGCCGGTGCCCTGGGACCGGGAGGCCGCGGTGCGGCTGCCGGTCGCGGTCTGGCGGGAGATGATCGAGCAGCACTTCCCGGGGTGCGGCTGGCTGCGGCTGCCGGGCGACCTGATGGACGAGCTGCTCGCCTACCGCTCCAGCCGGGCGCTGACGTCATGGGAGGCGACGCTCCGCGAACTCCTCGGAGCCGCCCGGATCGAGGAGGGTGTCCGATGACGGCCGTACCGGAGGAACGGGTGGACCGCTTCGCGACCGCCCGGCAGATCGCCGACGCGGTCCTCCTGGAGGGGTACGTCCTCTACCCGTACCGCGCCTCGGCGGCCAAGAACCGGCTGCGCTGGCAGTTCGGGGTCCTCGTGCCGCCCGGGTACGGGCGGGACGCCGCCGAGCACTCGCACCAGCGCACCGAGTGCCTGATGGAACCGCGCCGCGGCGACCGCCTCGCGGTCGAGCTGCGGTTCCTGCACGCCCGCCGACGCACCGTCCAACGGGCCGTCGGATCCCGGGCTTTCGAGACGGTGGAGGAGCTCGCGCTGGCCGACCGGGTGCTGGTGCCCTGGGACGAGGGCGTCGAGGAGAGGATCGAACTCACCTTCCCGGTAGACGAGTTGGCGGCCGGTGAGGTGGTCAGGGCGGTTCGGCTGGCGGCCGGCGAGGAGCAGGAGACCGTCCAGGAGGACGGCCGCCCGGTCGGTCGGCTACTGCGCCGCCACGAACAGGTCGACGCAGTCCTGCGGTTGAGCGTGCAGGAGGTGCCGGGCCCGTACGGGACGCTGCGGCTGACGGCGGTGGTGGAGAACACCTCCGACTGGCGGCCGCCGGCCGGCGCCGGACGCGATGCGGCGCTGGCCCGCTCGCTGGTCTCGGCGCACCTGCTGCTCGGCCTCGAACGCGGGCGCTTCCTCTCCGCCACCGACCCGCCCGAGTGGGCCAGGGAGGCGGCGGCCGAGTGCCGCAACGAGCACACCTGGCCGGTCCTGGCCGGCGGCGACGGGCGCGCCGACGTCCTGCTGTCCTCGCCGATCATCCTGGAGGACCACCCGCAGGTGGCCCCCGAGAGCCCGGGCGAGCTCTACGACGCGACCGAGATCGACGAGATCCTCGCCCTGCGCACGGCCGCCCTGACCGACCGGGAGAAGCGGGAGGCCCGGGGCACCGACCCGCGGGCCGGCGCCGTCATCGACCTCGCCGACTCGATGCCCCCCGAGGTGCTGGAGCGCCTGCACGGCGCCGTCCGCGCGCTGCGCGACGTCACCGGGGCCCCGGCCGACCCGGCCGACGGGCAGCCCTGGTGGGACCCGGGCGGCGACCCGGGCGTCGACCCGGACCGGGACCGGGTCCAGGTGGGCGAGCACTCGGTCGGGGCGGGCAGTCGCGTGCTGCTGAAGCCCGGTCGGCGCCGCACCGACGCCCAGGACCTCTTCCTGCACGGCCGCACGGCGCTGGTGGAGGCCGTTCTGCACGACGTCGACGGCTCGGTGCACCTGGCCGTCACGATCGAGGGCGACCCGGGCGCCGACCTGTGGCGGGCGCAGGGCCGCTTCCGGTACTTCCAGCCGGACGAGGTCGAACCGCTGGAGGAGCCGTGAGCGGCGGCCGCGTCCTGGTCGCCGGGGTCGGCAACATCTTCCTCGGCGATGACGGCTTCGGCGTGGAGACCGTGGGGCGGCTGGCGGCCCGGCCGCTGCCCGACGGCGTCGAGGTGGTCGACTTCGGCGTCCGGGGCGTCCACCTCGCCTACCAACTCCTCGACGGATACCGGACGTTGATCCTGGTGGACGCCACCATGCGGGGCGGGCCACCCGGCACCGTGTACCTGATCGAGGCCGACGCCGGCCCGGTGGAGCCGGCGGACGCCGCCCTGCTGGACGGGCACCGGATGGGTCCGGACGCGGTGCTCGCCCTGCTCGCCACCCTGAGCGCCGGAACGGGCGGCACCCCGCCCGGCCGGATCCTGGTGGTGGGGTGCGAGCCGAAGTCCCTGGAGGAGGGGATCGGGCTGAGCCCGGCGGTGGACCAGGCCGCCGACCATGCCGTGGACCTGATTCTGCGGACCGTGGAGGAGGAGCGGGCGCCTGACGGGCGGGCGGGGCAGCCCGGCGAACGGGCCGAGCAGCCCGGACAACGAGACGAGCGGCCCGGCGAACGGGCGGACAGAAAGGCTTCACCATGCGGAAGTTCGTGATCGGCGCGGTCGTGTTGGCGGCCGCCTGCGCGATCGTGCGGAACCTGGACGACCTGCGGCGATACGTGCGGATCTCGCGGATGTGAGAGGCCCGTGGATCCACTACTGCAAACGGATTGACCTCGGGTGCGGTGGCGGCGCGGCTCGAAGCCCGTGCCGCCACCGCGCTCTCTACTGGAGCGGTTGTCCAGCGACCCGGGAGTGAGGCCGATGCACGAGATGTCCATCGCGGCGGCCGTCGTGGACCAGGTGGCCGAGGCCGCCCGCGAGGCCGGTGCGGACGGGGTCAGGGCGGTCCGGCTCCAGGTCGGCGAACTCGCCGGCGTGGTGCCCGACGCCCTGGCCTTCTGCTTCGAACTGGCCTGTGCGGACACGGTGGTGGCCGGTGCGGAGCTGGTCACCGAGACCGTTCCGGCGCGCGCCCGCTGTGGCGGCTGCGACACCGAGTGGGCGGTCGGGATGCCCCCGGACCTCACCTGCCCGCACTGCGCCTCCGGACAGGTCGCCCTGTTGTCCGGCCGGGAGCTGCGGATCCTCAGCGCCGAGTGGGCCGACCACTCGGCCATCGTCCGGGAGGGCTGAACGCCATGTGCCGAATGGTCGAGTTGCACCAGGCCGTACTCGCCAAGAACGACGCCGGCGCACAGGAGTTGCGCGCCGAGCTGGCCGGACGGAACTGCGCGGCCGTCAACCTGCTGTCCAGTCCGGGCAGCGGGAAGACCGCGCTGCTGGAGGCCGAACTGGCGCTGGCGGGTGAGCGCGGGGTGCCGGTCGCGGCCCTCACCGCGGACCTTGCCACCGAGAACGACGCGCTGCGGCTGGCCCGTTCGGGCATGCCGGTCAAGCAGGTCCTCACCGACGGGCTGTGCCACCTGGAGGCATCCATGCTCCGCGGCCACCTGGTCGGCTGGCTGCCCGCCGACACCCGGCTGCTCTTCGTGGAGAACGTCGGCAACCTGGTCTGTCCGGCCTCCTACGACCTCGGGGAGTCCCTGCGGGTGGCGCTGGCCTCGGTCACCGAGGGCGAGGACAAGCCGCTCAAGTACCCGACGGCCTTCGGCCTGGCCAACCTGGTGGTGGTCACCAAGACCGACCTGGCCGAAGCGGCCGAGTTCGACCGGGAGGGGTTCCTGGCCAACGTCGAGCGGGTCAACCCGGGTGTCGAGGTGCTGTTCACCTCGGCCCGCACCGGGCAGGGGCGCGGCGAGCTGCTGGAGCGCGCGCTCGCGGTGCTCGCGGGCGGGCCGGTGCACCGCCCGGTGCTGGCCTGCGCGCCGGGGCACACGCACGGGGACGGGCACACGCACGGGGACGGGCATGAGCACGGGCACGGGCATGAGCACGGGCACGGGCACGATCATGGGCACGAGCACGAGCACACCGCGGCGGGCCGGCCTTGACGACAGGTGGGACCGCGACCGAGCGTCGGCGCCTCGCCGTGCGCGGAGTCGTCCAAGGGGTGGGCTTCCGGCCGTTCGTCTTCTCGCTGGCCACCGAACTCGGGCTGACCGGCCATGTCACCAACACCGGTGAGGGCGTGGTGGCGGAGATCGAGGGCACGGTCGAGGCGCTGGACGCCTTCTGCCACCGGGTCCGCGCCGACGCCCCGCCGCTGGCCGAGGTCACCGCGGTCGAGCACCGACCGCTGAGCGCCACCGGGGCGCCGGGGTTCACCATCGTCGCCTCGCTGGCCGGCGGGCCGCGGCGCGCCCTGATCCCGCCGGACACCGCGACCTGCGCCGACTGCCTGCGGGAGCTCGCCGACCCGGGGGACCGGCGCCACCGGCACCCGTTCATCACCTGCACGAACTGCGGCCCGCGGTTCACCATCGTCACCGCGCTCCCGTACGACCGGGCGGCCACCACGATGGCCGGGTTCCCGATGTGTCCGGACTGCGCCCGCGAGTACCGCGACCCGGCCGACCGGCGGTTCCACGCCCAGCCCGTGGCCTGCCACGCGTGCGGGCCGCGGCTCTCCCTCGTCCGCCCCGGCGGCCCGGCCCTGGCGGGGGAGGAGGCGCTGACGCGGGCCCGGCGGATGCTGGCGGACGGCGCGGTGCTCGCGGTGAAGGGACTCGGCGGCTACCACCTGGCCTGCAACGCCGCCGACCCGGTGGCCGTGGCGACCCTGCGGCGGCGCAAGGGCCGCGCCGACAAGCCGTTCGCGCTGATGGCCCGCTCCATCGAGGAGGCCGAGGCGCTGGCGTGCGTCGGACCGGTCGAGCGGGAGCTGCTGACCGGACCGGTCCGCCCGATCGTCCTGCTGCGGCGCGCCACCGGCCGCCCGCCGGGCGGGGAGGCGCTCGCGGAGGCGGTGGCCCCGCGGAGCCCGGACCTCGGGGTGATGCTGCCCTACACGCCGCTGCACCACCTGTTGCTGGGACTGCCGGGCGATCCTCCCGGCGCCGGGCCGCTGGTGATGACGAGCGCCAACCTCTCCGGCGAGCCGATCATCACCGACGACCGCGAGGCCCGGGAGCGGCTGGCGCCGCTGGTGGACGCCTGGCTCCTGCACGACCGGCGGATCCACGTCCCCTGCGACGACTCGGTCCTCCGGGTCGTCGACGGCGAGCCGCTGCCCGTCCGCCGGTCGCGCGGCTACGCGCCGCTGCCGCTGACGCTCCCCCGACCCGTCCGGCCGGTCCTCGCGGTGGGCGGAGACCTCAAGAACACCTTCGCGCTGGCCCGCGGCCGCCACGCCTGGATGTCCGGGCACATCGGGGACATGGACGACCTGGCCACCCTGGACGCCTTCGGGCGGGCGGTGGAGCACCTGGGCGCCGTGACCGGGGTCGAAGCCGAACTGCTGGTCTGCGACCGGCACCCCGGCTACCGGTCCGGGGCACTCGCCCGGCGCACGGCGCAGGGCCGGCCGGTGCTCCCCGTCCAGCACCACCACGCGCACATCGCCTCGGTGATGGCCGAGCACGGACTCGACGGCACCGGCCCCGTCCTCGGAGTGGCCTTCGACGGGACCGGCTACGGGGACGACGGCGCCGTCTGGGGCGGCGAGTTGCTGCTCGCCGACTACGACGGATTCGAGCGGTTGGCGCACCTGGCCTACGTGCCGCTGCCCGGCGGTGATGCCGCGGTCGCCCGGCCGTACCGGGTCGCGCTGGCGCACCTGCGGTCGGCGGGCATCGCCTGGACGGCCGACCTGCCCTGCGTGTGCGCCTGCCCGGACGAGGAACGGCGGCTACTGGAGCGCCAGTTGGAGCTCGGACTGAACTGCGTACCGACCTCCAGCATGGGCCGGCTGTTCGACGCCGTCTCCGCGCTGGCCGGGGTGTGCCACCGGGCGGGGTACGAGGCCCAGGCGGCGATCGAGTTGGAGGCCTCGGCGCAGGCGCATGGCCCGGCCGACGGCTACGCCTTCGAACTGAGCTCCGCCGCAGGGACGTTGGTGGCCGACCCGGCACCGGTGCTGCGCTCGGCGGTGGCGGACCTGCGCTCCGGAGCCCCGGCCGGTCTCGTCGCGGCACGGTTCCACGCCGGGGTGGCGGACCTGGTCCGGTCCTGGTGCGCGGCGGCCCGGGACCGGCACTTCGTGCAGACGGTCGCGCTCACCGGGGGCGTCTTCGCCAACGCGGTGCTGCTCTCGGCCTGTACACGCGGACTGCGGGAGGACGGCTTCACCGTGCTGCGCCACCGCAGGGTGCCGCCCAACGACGGAGGGCTGGCCCTGGGCCAGCTCATGGTGGCCGCGCGGTCGGCCGACTGAGAGGAGGGGCGCCCATGTGCCTGGCGGTGCCTGGAAGAGTGGTGGACGTCGAGGAACGCGACGGCACCCGGATGGCGGTCATGGACTTCGGCGGTGTCGTCAAGGACGTCTGCCTGGAGTACCTGCCGGATCTCGTGGTGGGCGACTACGCGATCGTGCACGTCGGGTTCGCGCTGCAGCGGCTGGACGAGGAGTCGGCCCTGAAGACGCTGGAGCTCTTCGCGGAACTCGGGCTCCTGCAGGAGGAGTTCGGCGACCCGTGGGAGGCGGCCGCGGGTGCGGCCGGCTTCGCGGGTGCTGGTGCTGACGGGGCTGGTGCCGGCGGTGTGGCCGGTGGCCCGGCCGGGGCCGGGGCGATCGAGGAGGCGGGGCGGTGAAGTACCTGGAGGAGTTCCGCAACCCGGAGTTGGCCCGGGGCCTGCTCGACGACATCAGGGCGACGGTGACCAGGCCGTGGGCGCTGATGGAGGTCTGCGGCGGCCAGACGCACACCATCATCCGCCACGGCATCGATCAACTCCTCCCGGACGAAGTGGAGTTGATCCACGGCCCGGGCTGCCCGGTGTGCGTCACGCCGTTGGAGGTGATCGACAAGGCCCTGGAGATCGCCTCCCGGCCGGACGTGGTCTTCTGCTCCTTCGGCGACATGCTGCGGGTGCCCGGAACGGACCGGGACCTCTTCCGGGTGCGCGGAGAGGGCGGCGACGTCCGGGTGGTGTACTCGCCGCTCGACGCGCTGCGGATCGCCCGGGAGAACCCGCGCAAGCAGGTGGTGTTCTTCGGCATCGGGTTCGAGACCACGGCCCCGCCCAACGCGATGGCGGTGCACCAGGCCAGGAAGCACGGCATCGGCAACTTCAGCATGCTGGTCTCCCATGTGAGGGTCCCGCCCGCCATCGAGGCGATCATGCAGTCCCCGGACTGCCGGGTGCAGGGGTTCCTGGCCGCCGGGCACGTCTGCAGTGTGATGGGCACCGGGGAGTACCCGGCGCTCGCCGAGCGGTACCGGGTGCCGCTCGTGGTCACCGGGTTCGAGCCACTCGACATCCTGGAGGGCGTCCGGCGGGCCGTGCACCAGCTGGAGCGGGGCGAACACACCGTGGAGAACGCCTACCCGCGCGCCGTCCGAGACGAGGGCAACCCGGCGGCCCGCGCGATGCTGGAGGACGTGTTCGAGGTGGCCGACCGGGCATGGCGCGGTATCGGCGTCATCCCGCAGAGCGGCTGGCGGCTGTCCGAGCGCTACCGCGAGCACGATGCCGAGTACCGCTTCGACGTGGCCGGCATCAACACCCGCGAGCCCTCGCAGTGCCGCAGCGGCGAGGTGCTGCAGGGGCTGATCAAGCCGAACCAGTGCGAGGCCTTCGGCACGACCTGTACGCCGCGGACCCCGTTCGGCGCGACGATGGTCTCCAGCGAGGGTGCCTGCGCCGCGTACTACCTCTACCGCCGGCTCGGTGTGCCGGCCGTTTCCCGGGAGGCGAGCCCCGTTGGCTGACAGCGACATCCTCACCGACATCCTCACCGAGCCGCAGGTCGGCGCGGTCGTCGAAGCGCCGGACTTCTCGGGTTGGAGCTGCCCGCTCCCGCTGCGCGACTACCCGCGGGTGGTGATGGGCCACGGCGGGGGCGGTGCGATGTCCGCCGAACTGGTGGAGAACGTCTTCGTGCCGGCCTTCGGCAACCGGATCCTCGCGGGCCTCGGCGACTCCGCCGTGCTCACCCTCGGCGGCGCCCGGCTCGCCTTCTCGACCGACTCCTACGTCGTCCGACCGCTGTTCTTCCCCGGTGGCAGCATCGGCGACCTCGCGGTCAACGGAACCGTCAACGACCTTGCCATGAGCGGTGCCCGGGCCGCCTACCTGAGCTGCGGGTTCATCCTGGAGGAGGGCGTCGAGACGGCGGTACTCGGCCGGGTCGCCCAGGCGGTCGGGCGCGCGGCCAAGGCGGCGGGGGTCCAGATCGCGACCGGTGACACCAAGGTCGTCGAGGCCGGACACGGGGACGGGATCTACCTCAACACCGCCGGGATCGGCATCGTCCCGGACGGCGTGGACATCCGCCCCCAGCGTGCCGAGCCCGGGGACGTGGTGATCGTCAGCGGGAACATCGGACTGCACGGGGTCGCCATCATGAGCGTCCGGGAGGGCCTGGAGTTCGGCGTGGAGATCGAGAGCGACTGCGCGCCGCTGGGCGGGCTGGTCGAGGCCATGCTCGCCGTCACCCCGGACCTGCACGTCCTGCGCGACCCCACCCGGGGCGGACTGGCCGCGGCCCTCAACGAGATCGCCGCGGCGGCCGGGGTCGGCGTCGTCGTCCAGGAGCGGCGGGTGCCGATCCCGGACCAGGTCGCCAACGCCTGCGCGATTCTCGGACTGGACCCGATGTACGTGGCCAACGAGGGCAAGCTCGTGGCGTTCGTGCCGCGGGACGCGGCCGAGGAGGTGCTCGCCGCGATGCGCGCGCACCCGATGGGCGCCGGGGCGGCCGTGATCGGCGAGTGCGTGGCCGACCACCCGGGCATGGTCGTCGCCCGGACGCCGCTCGGCGGGACCCGGGTCGTGGACCTTCCGTTGGGGGAGCAGCTGCCCCGGATCTGCTGAGCCGTCGCTGTCCTCCGTGGCGTCCGTGGCGTCTCCGGTGGCCCCGGCCGCGCGCCGGGCCGATCCGGGGGAGTGAATTCCACGCCCTTTCGGGTGAGGCGGGCGTGCGGCGGCAGGAACTGGCGGTTGGCTGGACAGGGATGTCGTCGGAGGGTTCCGCATGGGGCGTACGGCTCGGCTCGGTGGCACCGCGATCCGCTGCGCGCTCGCGGTGCTGCTGGCCGCCGTCCTCGCCCTGCTGACCGGGGCCGGCACCGCCGACTCCCTGCACCGGCTCGCCCTCGACCGCTGCACCACGACCGGGGAGCTCCCCGGCGCTCCCGCCGTGCCCTTCGACGGGGACGACTGCCCGGAGCCCGGCGAACGCCGGCGTGACCACGGGAACGCCCCGGCCGGCGCCTCCACCGACCGGGTCGGGCACTCCCGCGGGCCGCTGCCGGGCCTACTCCCTCCGGGGCCCCGTCCGGCGGCGGGCCCCGCGCCCGGGGCCTCGCCCGGCCCCGCCGCGGACCGGCAGGCCGAGCGCGCCCGCCCCGATGCCGGACGCGGAGTCGTCCTGCGCTGCTGACAGGCCCCGGGCCGCGATCCGGGGGTCCAACCCCGCGGATCGCGGCCCTGTGCGCCCACCGTCAGGTTCACACCGCAGGAGTTCCGTCATGCCCTTCGACGTCTACACGGCCATGGGTGCGCTGGTGCGCGCCGAGGCCAGCCGCAGTGCGGCGCCGCCCGCCGGCCGGTCTGCCGGTCCGTCCGTCGGCGCGTCCGCCGACCCGCCCGCCGGTCAGGCCGGGTTCGAGGGCCCGCCCGCGGGCCGGGTCGACGCCCGCGAGGGCCGCCGGCCGGGTGCGCTGCCGGCCGCGCTCCGCCGGCTGACCGCACGGCTGGGCTGAGCCCCGCCGTCGGCCCGGGTGGCGGTCGAAGCGGCCGCCACCCGGTGGGGGATCGACGGGTGGGGAAGTGCCTTGGCACCTGATCGCACGGGGTGCGCAGGCTCCGGTCCGCAGGATGCGGTGCGGTGGTGGCACCGGTGATTTCCGCCCCGGGCCGGAGGAGGCGTCCGGTCGGCACGGCAGGTGAGGCGCCCGCTCCCGTACCCGCGTGCAACCGGGCCGCCGCGATCTGGCCCTGTCCGGTCCAGTGCCACCCGGCCTCCGCGCGCAGGACGAGCGGCGGTAGCGGTCGGCCGTCAGCCGCGTCGGTGCCGAGGCAGGAGTATGCCGACCACCGCGATGGCCAGGCCGACCCCGGCTGCGATGAGGAAGACGAGGTCGTACCCGGCGGCGAGGGCGGCGGCCGGGGAGCTCCCGTCGGCCCTGGTGGCGGCTCTGGCGTCGGCGGCTGTGGCGAGCACTGCCAGGCCCACCGACCCGCCCACCTGGCCGGCGGTGTTGGCCAGGCCGCCGATGATCCCCGCGTCGCCCCCGGGAACGTCAGCGGTCGACGCGGCCATGAGGGTCGGGAACGTCAGTCCGATGCCGGCCGCAATGAGCAGGGTGGGGAGGAGAACGCCGGTGACGTAGCCACTGTTTGCGTCGGCCAGGGAGAGCCAGCCGAATCCGGCCAGGAGGGCGGCGCTGCCGGCCAGCACCAGGGGACGCACCCCGGTGCGCGGCAGCAGGCCGGAGGCCCACCGTGCGATCGCCATGAACATCACCGCCGCGGGCGTCTGCCCGAGCCCGGCCTGAAGCGCACTGAAGCCGAGGACGTTCTGCAGGAAGAGCGAGGTGAAGTACCACATCGCGATGCCGATCCCGCCGAACAGCAGCAGCATGGCGTTGCCGACGGCGACCCCCCGGATCCTGAACAGCCGCAGGGGCACCATCGGCGGGTTGGCGAAGCGCGCCTCCACCGCGGTGAAGACGGCGAGCAGGAGCAGGCCCGCCGCCACCGGCCCGGCGACCGGCCCGGACGACCAGCCGTGATCGGCGCTCTGCATGACCCCGTAGACCAGCGCGGCCAGGCCCGCCGTCCCCGTGACCGCGCCGGTGAGGTCGAGCGATTCCCGCCGGCCGGTCCGCGCGTCGGCCGGCGATGTCAGGGCCGCCGCGATCAGCGCGGCGCCGATCGGCACGTTGATGAGGAGGACCCACCGCCACGACAGGCCGGTGGTGAGGGCCCCGCCCGCGACCGCGCCGGCCATCCCGCCCACCCCGCCGGAGGCGGCCCATGCGCCGAACGCCTTGGCACGCGCATCCGGCCCGGTGAACGAGGTGTTGATCGCGGCCAGTGTTGCCGGGGCCATCATGGCGGCTCCGGCTCCCTGCGCGGTGCGGGCCGCCACCAGGACCTCCGGAGCGGATGCCAGGCCGCCGACCAGACTTGAGGCGGAGAACAGGAGGAGCCCGGCGACCAGCATCCGGCGTGGGCCGAACAGGTCGGCGGCCCGGCCGCCCGGCAGCATGAGGCCGGCGAAGGTGAGCAGGTAGCCGTTCACCACCCAGGCCAGGCCGGCGGGTGCAAAGCCGAGATCGTCGCGGATCGAGGGCAGGGCGACGTTCACGATGGCCGAGTCCAGGATCACCATGAACTGGCAGGCGCACACCAGCGCCAGGACCATCCGGTTGCGTCCGCTCGATGGTCCCGCGTGGCTGTGCGTCAGGGTCTTCTGGGATGGTTCGGTTGTCACAAGCGCCTCCCGAATGCTGTATGCGAATCCTGCGGATCCGTGGGTGTCGTGCTTCCTGCCGGTTCCGTGCCGCCCCGGCGGGGGCGGGTGGGAACGCGGGCGACGCCGCCGCTCACACGGCCTGCGGGGTTGTTCCGGCCCTGATTCCGCGGGTGGTCCCGTCGGCGTCGGTCTGCGCGAGCGGGTGGACGGCGCCGGCCGTGCGGTAGTGGAGGACGGGGACTCCCACGGTCGTGTCCGGCTCCCCGGCGCCGCGCAGGATTAGTTATGCGCATAATGTTATCCGCGTAACTAACCTGTCAAGGAGAGACCCGTGGACTTCGAGCAAGCCGACGCCGTCAACCAGGCCATCCGCCTGCTGAGCCTGCGCCACCGGGCCAGGACCGCAGCCCTGCTCGCCCCGCTCGGTCTGCACCCCGGCCAGGAGGCGCTCCTGCTCGAACTCGCCCGGACCGGCCCGATGATCCAGGCCCAGCTCAGCGAGGCGCTCGGATGCGAGCCGCCCAGCGTCACGCTCATGGCCCGCAAGCTCGAAGCCTCCGGCCACGTCCGCCGCACACCCGCGCCCTCCGACAAGCGGGCCAGCATCGTCGAACTCACCGACACGGGCAGGGCGCTGACCGAGCAGGTCAAGCAGCTGTGGTGCGCTCTGGCGGAGGAAACCGTGGCTGGACTGCCCGCTCGGACGGTGGCGGAGCTGCCCGGCGTCCTCAAGGCCCTGACCGGCAACGTCGACACCAGGCGACCCGCCACCCGCAGGCAGCCGTAGGGACCACCCCGCGACGCCCGGCGGCCGCCGCCCGGTGACGCCCGGGGCCGGGTTTCCGTGCGCTCGGGCGATGGCGTCCGACCGGACGCGATCGCCGGCGTCCACTGTGGTGCCTGAACGGCCGGGCGGGCCACCGGCCCTGACGTGGGAGCACCCGAACCCGCGCGCTAGTGTGCCGGGGTGAGTCTTAATGTCGTTGTGGGATTCGGGCCCGCCGGGGCGGCCACCGCCAGGCTGCTGGCCGAGCAGGGCCATGCCGTACGGGTCGTCACCAGGTCGGGCCGGAGTCCGGAGCCGGGCATCGAGCACATCGCGGCGGACGCGACCCGGAGCGGCGCACTGGCCGAGGCGGCGCAGGGCGCGGCCGCGATCTACAACTGTGCCGCACCGCCCTACCACCGCTGGGCGGCCGAGTGGCCGGCGCTGGCCTCGGCGGTCGGCGCGGCGGCCGAGGCGACCGGGGCCGTCCTGGTCATGCTGGGCAACCTCTACGGCTACGGTCCGGCGGCCGGCCCGTTGACCGAGGACCTGCCGCTCGCGGCGACCGGTCCCAAGGGGCGGGTGCGCGCCGCCGTCTGGGAGCAGGCGAGGTCACTGCACGAGCAGGGCCGGATCAGGGCGGTCGAGGTACGGGCCTCGGACTTCTTCGGTCCGGGCGTGACCGACGGCGGGTACCTGGCCGGGCGGGTCGTGCCGCGGCTGCTGCGCGGCAAGCCGGTCTCCACGCTCGGGGATCCGGACGCCCCGCACAGTTGGAGCTACCTCCCCGACGTGGCCAGGGCGCTGGTCGAGGTCGCGGGGGAGGAGCGGGCGTGGGGGCGGGCCTGGCACGTTCCGACGGAACCGGCGCGGTCCGTCCGGGAGATGGTCGACCTGCTGGCCGCCGAGTCGGGGACGGGGCCGGTCGCGGTGCGCAGGCTCTCGCCGGCGGTGCTGGGGGTGGCCGCGCTCTTCTCGCCGCTGATCCGCGAGCTGAAGGAGGTCCGCTACCAGTTCGACCGTCCGTTCGTCGTGGACTCCAGCGCCTACCGGGCCGCCTTCGCCCTCCGGGCCACCCCCGTCGAGGAGCAGGTCAAGGCGACGGTGGACTGGTGGCGTGGCCGGGTGGCCGCGGCGGGGTGACAGGCGCGGGGCTCTCCTCGGGGGGATAAGGGGGACGAGGATGGACTTGGGTCCGTCCGGGCCGGGAGGGGAATCGTTTCTCCCAGGCCCGGCCCGGACGGACTCCCGCGGGATCAGCCGTTGGCGAGGGCCTGGATGCGGTCGAAGGCGCCGTTGAAGACGTTCTGGTCGCCCGGGAAGGTGCCGGAGTCGGCGTACTGCCAGATGGTCTGGTAGCTCCAGCCGTTCGGGAGGGTGCCGACCGAGGAGGCGTAGCGGGCTATCCAGAGCGGGTTGGTGGTGCCGAAGCCGCCGTTGTTGCCGGTGCAGGTCGACCACCAGTTGGTGGTGGTGTAGATGGTGGGGTAGCGGCCGGTGCGGGTGTGGACGGTGTTGCTGAAGGAGCGGATCCAGCTGACCATGGCGCTCTGGCTGAGGCCGAAGCAGGTGGCGCCGTAGGGGTTGTACTCGATGTCGAGGGCGGGCGGCAGGGTCTTGCCGTCACGGGACCAGCCGCCGCCGTGGTCGACGAACCAGTTGGCCTGGGCGGTGCCGGAGGACCGGTCCGGCAGGGCGAAGTGGTAGGCGCCGCGGATCAGGCCGGCGTTGTACGAGCCGTTGTACTGCTGGGTGAAGTACGGGTTGGTGTAGGTGGTGCCCTCGGTGGCCTTGACGTAGGCGAACCGGGCGCCGTTGGCCCGGACCGAGGACCAGTTGACGTTGCCCTGGTAGCTGGCGACGTCCAGGCCCGGGGTCTGGGTGACGCTGAGGGCGAGGGAGCCCGGGGTGCCGGCTCTGCCTTCGTGTGCCGCGACGGTGGAGCCGGCGAAGTCGAGGTCGGGGTGCAGGACGGGGCGCTGCGCGCTCTGTTCGGCCTGGGCGGCCGAAGCGGCGGGCTCGGGCTCGGCGGCGGATGCGGGGGCGGCGAGGCCGGTGACCAGCGCGACGGCGGCGGCGAGGGAGCCGAGGGCCGTCAGGTGGCGTCGGGCGGGGTACCGGGGGTGGAGCCTGGCGGAGCGGGAAGTGCTGGGCATGAACACTCCTCTGGTCCGGTGCTGGTGGCCCGTGAGGGCTTGCGGACGGCCGGGTAGTGCGGCCGCTGAGAGAGTAGCCATGTACTCGCCACGACCGCCAGATCTCGCGCGTCACTTCCTGAACCGCCGTCACGTCAGCGCCGCTCAAGGGGACTTGGGAGGTCGAGGTGAAGGCAGAGTTCGCCGTCCGGTCGGGCGGTGGTCGGTCTGTGGCCGCCTCGTGGTCGCGTCCGGTTCGCCCGCGGGGCGCGGTGGGTCCGGGCCGGGCGAGGGCGGCCCTGCCGGGGGGTGTGGTCGGGTCGTGGTCGGGGTGCGGTCGGGGTGCGGTCGGGTCGCTCCCGGGTTGGCGGACCGGGTCGGCGGACCGGGCCGGTGGACCGGGCCGGTGGGGTGTGCCGGGCCCTGTGGCACGATGCCTGGGGGCCGTGCCCCTCGCGTGCCCGCACCACCGCTGTACGGAAAGGACCGCACCACCGATGCCCGAGACGCCCTACGAGACCCGGACCACCACCGAGGACCTCGACTTCCGGACCGCGACCACCGCCGACGTCCCCGCCCTGGTCGAGCTGGTCGAGTCCGCCTACCGCGGCGACTCCAGCAGGGCCGGCTGGACCACCGAGGCCGACCTGCTGGAGGGGCAGCGCACCGACGCCGAGGGCGTCACCGCGGCCGTCACCCACTCCGACGGCGTGGTGCTGCTGGCCGAGCGGGCCGGCGAGCTGCTCGCCTGCTGCCAGCTGGAACGCCGCGGCGAGCGCGCCTACTTCGGCATGTTCTCGGTGCGTCCCGGTCGCCAGGGCGGCGGTGTCGGGCGGCTGGTGCTGGCGGAGGCCGAGCGGGTCGCGGCCGAGGAGTGGGGCGTGGCCGAGCTGGAGATGACGGTGATCGAGCAGCGGTCCGACCTGATCGCCTGGTACGAGCGCCGCGGGTTCCGCCGAACCGGCGTGTACACGCCCTTCCCGTACGGGGACGAGCGGTTCGGGGTCCCGCTGCGGCCGGACCTGCGGTTCGAGACGCTCACCAAGGGGTTCTCGAAGGAGTCGGTCGAGTAGGGGCCGGGGTCCGTCCCCGGGAGAACCGCCGGGTGGCCGTTCAGGAGAACGGACGGTGGGCCTTCAGGAGAACCGGACGGTGGACCTTCAGGAGAACCGCCAGGTGGCCGTGATCCCGCCGTCCACCGGGAGCGTGACACCGGCGACGTAGGAAGCCCGGTCGCTGAGCAGCCAGGCCGCCGCCTCGGCGATCTCGGTGTCCCGGGCGGTCCGGCCGAGCGGGGTGGAACGGGCCACCGTCTCCTCGAACTCCGGCCCCGCGGCGAAGAACCCCTCCGTCGCGGGGGTCCGGACCACGCCCGGCGCGACCGCGTTGACCCGGATCCCGTGGCCCGCGTAGTCGGCGGTGGCCGCCTTCACCAGCCCGGTCAGGCCGTGCTTGGCGGCCTGCTGGACGCCGTCGCCGAAGCCGCCGACCAGCGCCCCCACGCCGCTGTTCAGCACCACCGCCCCGCCGCGCCCGCCCGCTGCCATCACCCGCAGCTGGGCGCGCAGGCAGAGCCAGCTGCCGCGCAGGTTGAGCGCGTGCACCTCGTCCCAGTCGTCCTCGCCGCGCTCGGCGAGCGGCGCGGGAACGGGCCCCGAACCGGCGTTGTCGAAGGCCGCGTCGAGCCGCCCGAACGCGCTCAGTGCGGCCGCCACGGTACGTTCGGCGCCGACCGCGGTCGTGAGGTCGGCGGTCACCGCCACCGCGGGGGCGCCGTCCGCGCGCAGCTCGGCTGCCAGCGCCTCCACCTCGGGCCCGGTGCGGGCGGCCAGCACCAGCAGGGCGCCCTCCCGGGCGAAGAGCCGTGCGGCGGCGGCGCCGATACCGCGCCCGGCGCCGGTGATGATCGTGACCTTGTCGTCGAGAAGTCCCATGCCCCGAGCCTGCCGCCCGTGGGGGCGGTGTACCAGCGGCCGGTCCTTCCGCGGCCGCCCCAGCCTGGGACTGCCAGGTCCTGGTTGCGGGCGCGCGGTTGTGGCAGCGTGGGCGCATGTCCGAGACCCCGCTGGGTGCGTTCCTGCGCGCCCGCCGCCGTCGCCTCGCGCCCGCCGAGGCGGGCCTGTCCGCTGTGGGCCGCCGCCGCACCCCCGGCCTGCGCCGGGAGGAGGTGGCCGTCCGGGCGGGCATCTCGGCGGACTACTACGCACGGTTGGAGCAGGGCCGCCAGCGTGTGCCCACCGGTCAGGTGCTGGACGGCATCGCCGGAGCGCTGAACCTGGCCGCCCCCGAACGGGCCTATCTGCACCGGCTGGCGGAGCACCAGAGGCAGCGGACGGCGGCCGGGCCGGTGACGCCCGCCGAGGAGGCGCCCGTACTCTCCGCGGCCACCCTGGCCCTGCTGGAAACCCTGGACGCCGCACCGGCGTTCGTCACCGGTCCCAGCTTCGACCTGCTCGCCTGGAACCGCCCGGCCGGCCTGCTGATGGCCTGGCCCGAGCAGCGCCCGCCGCACGAACGGAACCTGCTCTGGCAGGTGTTCTGCTGCCCGTACGGGGACGAGACGCCCGCCAACCGGGAGTTGGAGGGTTCGATCGGCGCCGACCTGGTGGCGGGCCTGCGCGCGCACCACGCGGACCGACCCGGTGACCGGGCGCTGGAAGTCCTGGTGCGGCGGCTGTCCGCGCAGAGCCCGGCGTTCGCGGCGCTCTGGGACCGCCACCGGGCCGGTCCGCCCCGGCAGGGCCGACTGCACGTCCGCCACCCCGAGTTGGACGCCGAGGTGCTGGAGTACACCGTGCTCGCCCTGCCCGAGGAGGGCCGACACGTGTTCGTCTGCCTCGCCCCGCCGGGCAGCCGGGCCCGGCGGGTCTTCCGTGCGGCGCTCGCGGACCCCTCCACAAGCGCTCGAGTATGACGCTTCGTCAAAGTCCTGACCTGCGGCAATGCGAAGATGTCATACCTCGTTAACGATTGGTCTAGGCCAATGTGAGAGGCTGGGACGCGAACGGCCACGTTCCGTCCAAGCCCAGGGGGGCTATCTCCGCATGCCCGTACTCCATGGCACCGCCATGCCCGCAGTCGACACCGGTCCACGCCGGATACCCGTCGACGCGTCCCTCCGACTGCCCAGCCCGCCCGACGACCAGGAGCTCTACTGGTACTTCGGCCCGCAGCGCCGCTGGGTCCTGCTCTGCGCCACCCTCTCCTACGCCGGCGCCACCGCGACGCTCGGCCTGTTCGCGCTCAGCCGGCCGCTGCTCTGGCCCTTCCTGGTGATGACCGTGCTCAACGCCGTCACCTGGCTGCTCTCCATCACCGACGGCCAGCGCGTCCGCCGCTTCACCCGCGACTCGCACGACCTGCTGCTGCGCGCCTGGCGGCCCGCCCGGTACCCCGGCGTGGACCTGCTGCTGCCGACCGCCGGCGAGCCGCTCGCCGTCCTCGACAACGCCTACCGCCACTCGGTCGCCGTCCGCTGGCCCGGCGCGCTGACCGTCATCGTCCTCGACGACGCCGCCCGACCCGAGGTGCGCGAACTCGCCGAGTCCTACGGCTTCCAGTACCGCGCCCGCCCCGACCGGGGCCGGTTCAAGAAGGCCGGCAACCTCAACCACGGCCTGGCCGAGGGCAACGGCGACATCATCGCCGTCCTGGACGCCGACTTCTGCCCGCGCCCCGACTTCCTGCACCACCTGGTGCCCTACCTCGACAACCCCGAGGTCGGCATCGTGCAGAGCCCGCAGTGCTTCGACACCGACCCGGACATGTCCTGGCTGGAGCGGGCCGCCGGCGCGACGCAGGAGATCTTCTACCGCTGGATCCAGCCCTCCCGGGACGCCCAGGACGGCACCGTCTGCTGCGGGACCAACGCCCTCTACCGGCGGGCGGCCCTGGAGCGGGTCGGCGGCTTCGCGGAGATCGACCACAGCGAGGACCTCTACACCGGCCTCTCGCTGGCCCGCGCCGGGTGGACCACCCGGTACGTGCCCGCGCTGGTCGCCAAGGGCATGTCCCCCACCGGACTGCCCGCCTTCATCAGCCAGCAGTACCGCTGGTGCCTCGGCTCGCTCGCCCTGGTGAGCGACCCGGGCTTCCGGCGCGGCCCGCTCTCCCGCTCGGCCCGGCTCTGCTTCTGGAACGGCATCCTCGGCTACCTCACCAGCGCGGTGAACGTCTTCGCCATCCCGCTGCCGGCGCTGATCATGCTGTTCTTCGCACCCGAGGAGATCGAGCCCTGGCAGGTCCTGCCCTTCCTGCCGCCGATCTGGGTCGCCCTCGTGCTGCTGCCCGCAATGTCCCGCACCCGCTGGCGGTTCGAGGTCACCCGGGTCCAACTCCTGGGCGGACTCTGCCATGTGGTCGCCATCGCGCACGCGGTGCGCCGCCGAAGTGCCGACTGGGTGCCCACCGGTGCGGTCTCCGGCGGGAGTTCGCTGGGCCGGACGGTCGCCCGGATCGGGGTCGGCTGGCTCGGACTCGTCATCCTCGCCGGTGTCGCCGGGCTCGTCCGCGCCATCGCGCTGCACGGCTGGCAGCCGTACTGGGCGCTGACGGCCCTGCTCTCGCTGACCGCCTACACCATGATCCCGCTCATCCGGTCCCTGTGGCCGCTGCTGCGCGGTGGCAACGGCGCCACCGTCGCCGTCCCCGACGTGTCCCCGCCCGTCCGGCGCGGCTCCGACCTGCGCTTCGGTCACGCGGAGGCGGTCGCGGTCACCGCCGTGCTCCTCCTCTGCGGTGTGCTCGCCTCCGGGTGGGCGGACCCGCTGATGTTCTGACGGACGGCCACGAGCCGACCGGGACGGCCGGACCGGCCGCCGGTTGAGCCGGCCCCCGTGCGGCTGCCCGACCCCTGCCGGCCGCCCGGGCCCCTGCTCGTCCTGCCTTCCTTGCGCGTCGCCCCACCGGCGCGGACTCCGCCGCCCGGCCGCCCCATCGGCCCGGCGGCCCCACCACCGCTGCCAGCCCCCTGCAAGGAGCTCCGCCGTGTCAACGGCCGAACCACCCAGCGCCTCGACGTCAGGCGCCGCCACACCCCCGACCGCCGCGCTGTCACCGACTGCCGCGCTGCCGCCGACCGGTGAGCCGGTCGCCACGGGCCTCGCCGTCGGGGACCTCGTCGCCGGGGACCTCGTTTCCGGCGCGCTCGTCTCGCCGGCGGTCCGCGCCGACCGGGCGCCCGCCGAAGCCCTGCCCGCTTCGGGTGCGACCCTGGTGACCGCTCAGGGCGCCGCGTTGGCGCCCGCTCAGGGCGCCGCCCTGGAGACCGCCACCGAGGAGCCGCGCAAGCGGGCGTCCTTCCGCCCCGACATCGAGGGCCTGCGCGGCGTCGCCGTGCTGTCCGTCCTCGCCTTCCACGCCGCCGTCCCTGCCTTCACCGGCGGCTACGTCGGCGTCGACGTCTTCTTCGTCATCTCCGGGTTCCTGATCACCGGCGTGCTGATCGGCCGGCCCATCGGCCTGTGGGACTTCGCCGCCCGCCGGGCCCGCCGCATCCTGCCCGCCGCCGCCGTCGTCCTGGTCGCCACCGCCGCCGCCGGCGGCGCACTGCTCGACCCGCTGCGCGGCACCGACCTCGCCCGCGACCTGATCGCCGCCGCCGGCCAGTTCGCCAACTGGCGGTTCGTCGGCCAGCAGACCGACTACCTCGCCGCCGAACGCGACCCGAGCCCCCTGCAGCACTTCTGGTCGCTCGGCGTGGAGAACCAGTTCTACCTGCTCTGGGGCGTGCTGCTGCTCGGCCTCGCCCGCTACCTGCGCGGGCGCCACCGCACCGCGGCGATCTCGCTCGCCACCGTCGCCATCGGCGGCGTCTCGCTGCTGCTGTGCGTGCGCTGGACGGCCGGCTCCGCGCCGCTCGGCTACTTCTCCACCGCCAGTCGGCTCTGGGAGTTCGCCGCCGGAGCCTGCGCCGCCCTGCTCGGCTCGGCGCTGGCCGGATGGCTGCCCCACGCGGGCGGCGCGGGCCGGGCCACCGGCTGGGCGCTGCGCCTGGTCGGCTGGGCCGGCGCGACGGCCGTACTGGTCGCCGTCTTCCACTACGACCGCAACACGCCCTTCCCCGGCAGCGCCGCCCTGCTCCCCGTCCTCGGCACCGCCGCCGTCCTGCTGGCCGGCCCCGTGCACCGCGCGCTCGGCCGCACCGACGTCGGCCGGCTGCTCGACACCCGCCCGCTGCGCGCGGCCGGCCGCCTCTCGTACGCCTGGTACCTGTGGCACTGGCCGGTCCTGACGATCGCCCAGGCCCGGTACGGCAGCCTGCCGTGGACGACCCTGGTCGCGCTCACCGCGGCCAGCGCCCTGCCGGCCTGGCTCACCATGCGGCTGGTCGAACAGCCGCTGCGCTACGGCAGCAGCCCCGCCCCGCGCCGGGGCCTCGCGGTCGGCGCCAGCGCCCTGGTCATCCCGCTGATCGCCGGGCTGACCCTCGGCGGCGGCACGGTCCGCGCCCTCGGCAGCGCCGACGCACCCGTCAGCGTCCCGGTCGGCGCGGCGGACGGCCCGGCCCTGCTGGCCCCCGGCACGCGGGTGCTCACCCTGACGCCCTCGCTGGCCCGTGCCCGGGAGGACTTCCCGCCCGGCAAGGGCTGCGAGATCCCGCTCGGCGCCGAGAACAGCCCGCGCTGCCTGTTCGGCAACGAGGCCAGCCCCGACCGGATCGTCCTGATCGGCGACTCGCACGCCGGCCAGTGGATCTCGGGCGCGCTGGGCATGGCCGAGCGGCGGAACTGGGCCCTGGAGGTACTGGTCAAGCCCGGCTGCCCGCTGGCCACGCTGACCGTGCGCAACAACGTCCTCGGCCGCACCTTCGACGAGTGCGACCACTGGCGCGAGAACACCCTGACCCGGCTGGCCACCGGCCCCCGGCCGCGTCTGATCCTGATGGCGGGCCTCAACCGGTACGGCGCCCAGGGGGAGCGGGCCGACGGCTGGACCCGGACGCTGGACCGGCTCTCCGCCGTCGGCGCGCCGCTCGCCTATCTGGGCGACACGCCGATGCCCGGCAAGGACATCCCGACCTGCCTGGCCGCCTCGGACGGCCGGTCCGACGCCTGCTTCTTCCCGCGGGAGTCGGCCTTCGAGCCGGACCCGCTGATCGACGGCGGGCTCGCCGCGCGGTACGGCGTCCGGGTGCTCGACCTGGGCCCGCTGCTGTGCCCGGGGACCGGACCGGACTGCCCGGCGGTCCTGGAGGGGGTGGTGCTGTACCGCGACACCGGGCACATCACCAACACGGTGGCCCAGGTGCTGGTGCCCCGTCTGGACCTGGGGCTGCTGCCGGAGGGATGAGCGGCGCGCGGCTGCGCGTTTCGGTGGCGGGGGCCCGCGTCCGGTGATGCACCGGGGGCGGGCCCCCGCGTTTGTGTGTGGGGCCTGAGTCTTCTTGGGCCTGGGGTTTTGGGGCCGGGGGGGCTTTGAGGCTATGGGGCCTGGGGCCTGGGGTTTCGGGGTCAGCCGTAGATGCTGTGGCAGAGGCGGGCCTGTTCGGAACCGGCCGACCAGCGGCCGAAGTGTTCCGCCTGGTCGCAGATCGAGCCCGGTAGGGCGGTCGCCGCCGCGGGACCGCCGGGGGCCGCGCCGGGTGGCGGGGCCGGCGGCGGCGCGGGTGCGGGCGCCGGCGTTCTGGCGGGTGTGCCCGGGGCGGCGGGGGCGGTGGTTCGAGCGGGCAGCGGGCGGGCCGTCCGGCCGGGTTTCGGCCGGGTGGGGGTGGCTCCGGCGGCCGCACCCGGGTCGGCGCCGGCGGTCTCGGTCCCGGCGGTCCCGGCCTCCGGCGGCTCGGCCGGCCCGCCGTCCGGAGGTACGGGCGCGGACGCCACGGCGTCGGCGACTGTCGGGGGAGCCTCCGGCGACGGGGCGGGCGTCACCCGAAGGGGTGGCGGGGCGGGCAGCAGGCCCGGGGCGGTCGGGGACGGCGAGGACTCCGGCAGGGCCGTCAGCCCGGACAGCTCCGGCTTCGACCCCGGCCCGCACGTCACCAGGACGGAGGCCAGGACCACCGCCGTCCCGATCGCGGCGGCCACCGCCACCCGGCGCGAGCGGCGCCGCCTGGCGGGTGCGGCGGCCGCTCCGGCCGCGGACGGTGGAAGGTACGGGGGCAGCTTGGCCCCGGAAGGCGGCGCCGCGGGGGCCGGGGGCGGCGCGCCGGTCGCTCCGGCCGGAGGCAGGGGCGGCTGCCAGGTCTGCTGCGGCCACTGCCACGGTGTGGCGGTCGACCGGCCGGGGTTCGGCGGTCCGCCGTGTGGGCGTCCGCTATCCGGTCGTCCGGTGCCTGGCTGTCCGCCGCTCGGCTGTCCGCCGCTCGGCCGTGCGCCCGAGGGTTGCCCGTCCATGCCGTTGTCCTCCTGCCGCCGAACCCGTCGCCGTGCTCAACGAGCTGGCCGACGCCGGGACATGACCCGTAAGAGGGTTCCGGCGCATCGCCGTCGGCCGGTCGGTACGCCGTGCGGGCGTCTCCGTCCGCTGCCTGCCACGGCCCGCGTGCGGAGCCAGGAGGGGCGTCACATGCTGGGGGAATGGAAACCAACAGCACGGCAGAGCCCCTGGTCGACATCGCCGAGTTCCGCACCGACAGCCGGTACCGGCTGGTCCACTTCGAGGGCCACGGTTGGGAGCCCCTGGCCCCGGAGGAGCTGGAACCCCGGATCCACCAGCTCTTCCCCGACCTGGACCCGCGCGACCCCGTCCGGGTCCACTGGACCGACCGGCCCTGGGAGTGGCCCGCCTGGCATCCGGGCGAGGCGTGACCCCGGTCCGGCCGGGAGCCTACGAACCAGCCGTGAGGTGATCTTGGAGGTGTGAGCGCCAGGGCAGGGCCCGGCGTTCAGCGCGGAATCACCCAGCCCGGCACCCACGTCCCGGCGGCGTCGTGGCCGGCCGCCGTGGCGGCGAGGTGGGCGCGGAGGGTGGCCAGCGCCGGGTGGGGGTTGTCGCGGTGCCAGAGCAGGGAGTGCGGGTAGACGGGGGACGGGTCGGTCACCGGTATGCGGCGCAGGCCGTGGCCGGTGGGCCAGACAAGGCGGGTGTGCTCGCTCATGAAGGTGGCCAGGGCCGGGGTGTCGGCGATGGTGTCGAGGAGGGCGTCCGAGCCGAAGTTGGGCCCGGTCGCCTCGATGGTGAGGCCGAACTCGGCGACGAGGTCGTCGTAGTAGGCGGTCCACTCGGTGCCGGGGAGGAGGCCGGGCATCCAGATCCGGTGCCCGGCGAGCCGGGCGAGGGTCACCGAGCGGGCGGCGGCCAGCGCGTGGGCGGGGCCGGTGAGCAGCTGAAGCGGTTCGTCGAGCACCCGGACGGACTCGATGTCCTCGGGAAGGGGCCGGCCGGGCGCCGCGACGGCCCGGAAGGACGCGTCGATCGCACCCGACCGGATGGAGTCGACGGCCGTCTCGATGTCGAGCAGCATCAGCACGTCGAGTTCGATCTCGGGGTGCGCGTGGTGGAATCCGCGCATCAGGCCCGACGCCGCGCCGCGCGAGTTGATCACGTCGACGCGCAGGGGACGGCGGCCGGCCCGGACGGACGCGACCGCGCGCTCGGCGGCGCGCAGCAGATCGCGTGCGTGCGGCAGGAACGCCTGCCCGTCGATGGTGAGCTCGGCTCCGCGCGGCGTGCGGGTGAACAGCCGTACACCGAGGTCGCGCTCCAGCGCGGCGATGCGTTTGGAGACGGCCTGCTGGGTGATCGACAGGTCGGCCGCGGCCTTCTGGAACTGGCCCGCTTCCGCGACGGCGGCGAACGTGCGTACGGCTTCGAGGTCCATGCCGACCCACCTTAGTGAACAACTCCTGGTTGTGGAGACACGGTAGGACGGTTGTTTGACGTGCGGTTGTGCTGCCCGCTTGGCTCTCACCGGTCAACGAGGGTTTGTCCGGGTGGGATGTCGAGGGGCGCGCTGAGCATGATGGGCAGAAGAGCGTTGGGCCGACGGTTCGGCTGGCTGTGGGCGGCGTACGCGGTGAGTGCGTACGGGTCCGGGTTGGGGTTCGGGGCACTGCCGCTGGTCGCCGTGCTGGTGTTGCGGGCCGGCCCCGCGGAGGTGTCCACGTTGTCCGCGGTGGGGCCGGCGGTGGGCGCGCTGATCGCGGTGCCGTTCGCGCCGTGGGTGGAGTTCCGGCGCAAGCGCCCGGTCATGATCGCGATGGACCTGGCCCGATTCGCGGCCATGGCGACGATCCCGGTCGCGTACGCGTTCGGCCGGCTCGGTTTCGCCCAGCTGCTCGTGGTCTCGGCCGTGGTCGCCGCGGCCAGGATCGCGTTCGGCGCGGCCTCCGGCGCCTACCTCAAGGCCCTCGTCCGGCCGGAGGACCTGATCATCGCCAACGCGCGGTTCGAGTCCACGAACTGGAGCTCCATCGCGGTCGGACCACCGCTGGGCGGGGCGGCGATCGCCCTGTTCGGGCCGGTCGCCACCGTGGTGGCCGACGCGCTCAGCTACCTGCTCTCCGCGCTGGGCCTCACCGCCATCCGCGGCCGGGAGGAGGCGCCGCAGGCAGGCGAGAGGAGCCCCGTCCGGGCGCGCGGACTGCTCGACGGGTGGCGGCACATCATGGGCGATGCCGCTCTGCGGGCGCTCTACCTCAACAACATGCTCGTCTCCGGCCTGATCATGGCCACCGAGCCGCTGCTCGCCGTGCTCCTGCTGCGCCAGCTCGGCTTCCCGCCCTGGCAGTACGCCCTCGCCTTCGCCGCCCCATGCCTCGGCGGACTCGTCGGCTCCCGGCTGGCCCACCGCGTCGTGGCCCGCTACGGCCGGCACCTGGTCTTCCGGACCGTCGGCACCCTGCGAGCGGTCTGGCTGATCGGCCTGGTCCTCGTCCGCCCAGGCGTCGTCGGCCTCGTCACCGTGATGGCCGTCGAGCTGGCGATCATCGTCAACATGAGCCTGTACACCCCGGTGCTCGCCGCCTACCGGCTCGAACGCACGCCCAAGCACCTCGTCGCCCGCACCCTGACGGCCTGGTCGATCGGCCAGCAGGCGTCCATCGCCCTCTGTACCGCGCTCGGCGGGCTGCTCGCCGGCGTCACCAGCCCGCGCACCGCCATCACGGCGGCGGGACTGCTCATCCTGGCCACCCCGCTCCTGCTTCCCCGCCAGGACCGGACGCCGCGGCCCGAGTCGTCGCTCAGCCGCGCATGACACACCGTGACAGTCCGCCCCGGAGCCGGCAGGCGGGTGCGCCAGTGCGCGCGTCCGACCCGATCGGGCACAGCACCATCAAGATCGGGCACACCATCAACAAGGAGGACACCCGTATGAGCGCCGCCCCCGCACTCGGCCCCGCGCACACCGCTCTTCTCGTCCTGGACTGCCAGCCCGCGATCCTGGCCGCCCTCCCCGCAGACGTGGACCGCGAGGCCCTGCTCGACCGGACAGCCGGAGCCATCGCCGACGTCCGGGCGGTGGGCGGCACCGTCGCCTACGTACGAGTCGGATTCACCGAGGCCGACTGGGACGCGATCCCGGCCGCCAACAGGTCCTTCGGCCCGCTCGCCCAGCACCGTGTCCTGCACCACGAGGATCCCGCCGCTGCCGTCCACGAGCGCCTGGCCCCCCGGGACGGCGACATCACCGTGCGCAAGACCCGCCACAGCGGGATGTCCACCACCGACCTCGACCAGCGGCTGCGCGAACGCGGCATCACCTCTCTGGTCGTCTGCGGCGTCAGCACCAGCGGCGCCGTCCTGTCCACCGTCCTCGACGCGGCCGACCGCGACTACCGGCTCTACGTCCTGTCCGACGGCATCGCAGACCCGGCCCCGGAGGCCCACCACGCCCTGCTCCGCCACGTCCTCCCCGCACGGGCCCACATCATCGACACCGGTGAACTGCCCGACCTGCTCCGGGCCGACTGACCCGAACCCCACATCCCGACCCCACCCACGGCCGCCGCACCCGCTTTGGGCGCGGCGGCCGCCCGGTGGTGTGGGCTCCATCCAGGACGCCGCGCGGGGTGAGGTGGGTGAACACCGCGAGGTGGGGTGTCGGCGATTTCGCACGGCACCAGAGCTCATCCTGCGAGCAGGACTCGCTTCCTCATCAGCCGGCGGCCAGCCGGCCGTACATCCGGCGCTTGATCATCCTGATCCGGTTGGCGTGCCCTTCGACGACGCCGGAACTCCAGGGCGGAGTGAGGCCGCCCGACCGGCGTACGGTCGGGACTTACGGTCAGAACTCCAGCACCTCGCGGTCGAGCGGATACCGCGCGCGGTGCGGGCCATCGTACGGCGAGGGCGTGATCGGCAGGACGCCCGTCGGCTGCAGGCCCAGGTTGTCGTCCCAGAGCCGGGGTTCGACGTGTCCGACGACGCGGAACTCCTGGAAGGTGAACGGCGGGCTGTCGGTCGGGAAGAACTCGGCCGTGGTCGTCACCTGGAAGTGCAGGTGCGGCGTGGTGGAGTTGCCGCTGTTGCCGATCAGCCCGAGGAGCTGGCCGGGTTCGACGCAGTCGCCCTCCCGGACGTTGAGCGTGCCGGGCTCCAAGTGGGCGTAGAGCAGATAGCGGCCGGGCGCGACCTCCAAGGTGACGTGGTTGCCGACCGTGTCCTCGATCGGCGGGACGGGCGGCGTGACGGGCGGCGGGTTGTCCGGGACGCCGTCCTGGACCTCCACCACCCTGCCGCCGGCCGCGGCCACGACCGGCTGGCGGTAACTCAGGTAGCTGGTGAGCTGGGCGGGGTCGCCCTCCCAGGTCTGCCCCTGCTCGCCGACCCGGTACCAGTCGATCGCGAAGCGCTGCGGCACGTAGAACCGGCCGTTGATCGGGCCGAGGCCGCGCCGGTGGTGGGTGTTGCCGCAGCACGACTCGCTGGCGTACCAGGCGCCGGGGCGGACCGGCGGGGCCAGGTTCAACGGTGCGGTGCGGCCGGTCGGGGTGGTCTGCACCGTCTCCTCGAACGGGGAGGGGCCGGAGGGGGTCAGGACGGCACCCGAGAGGTGGTGTTCGAGCTCCTCGGGCGCCGGCTGACCGGGGTCGAGGATCAGGTCGATCCAGATGATCCACTGCTGGGAGCCCTGGATGACGGTCGGCGTCGGCGCCGGGGGCGGCGGGGTGTAGGCGTCCGCGCCCGGCAGGGGGTCGCCCACCGGATTGGCGGCCTCGGCCAGCGCCTGCCCGCTCAGCGAGCCGATGACCTGGTGGGTCCGGGCGTCCTGGACGTCGAGCCGGTCGAGCCGCACCTGCGTGCTGGTGGACAGTGCGCTCGTGGTGAGTAGTTCGTACGAGAGGTGCGTCCTGCCGTCCGTGGCGTCGAACGGCGTGGGTTCGGTCATCACCGCCGCCGTCAACGGCGTGAACTGGGTGCCCGGCGCCAGAGCGGCCGCGCCGGTCCCGTGTCCGGATCCCGCGGAGGCCGCCAGCATGACGGCTGCGAACGCGGCAGCGGCGAGGCCGCGCAGCAGAGGTCTGCGGCCGGTGGGGTGTTGAGGGTCACGCTCTGCCATGGTGCTCTTTCGTTCGTCGGGTCCGGGGCCGCCAAGGACACCGGCACGCCCCGCGCCGAGACGCAGGCCCATGTAACCCGGCGGCGCGCCGCTCCAGGCGGAGGCCGCCGCAGTCGGGTGCCGAACTGCACCCGTCCAGCCGCATCGACCGCCGGGTGCCGCCGCCTGCGAGAAGAGCCGATTGCTCAGGGTCTCGCGCGTCCGTGGGCGGCGGCCCGCGGGCCGGCGGCACCCGGCTTCGGTGTCACGAGGGCTTCGTCATCGGTGGGGGGTGGGGACGCCCGCCGCGCGGAGTTTGGCCTCGGTGAGTGCGGTGAGTCGGGCTGAGACCGGGGCCTGGTCGTCGCGGTGGTTGTTGATCAGTTTGTACTGGGCGGAGGCCTTGGCCCATGCCTGTCGGCTGGCGGGGCTCCCCAGGAGTGCGGGGTTTGCGAGGTAGCGATCGGCCATGGCGGTGGCGAGTTCCTCGACCCTCGGGTCGTCCGGTTCCCAGGTCTCGGCCTCCTGGCCGCGCCTGGTCAGGTCGATGTACTCGGGGTCGTCCAGCCCGTGTTCGAGCTGGGCCAGGAAGCCGTCGAAGCCCTCTGGTACCAGGGCCCGGGCCAGTACCAGGGCCTCGCGTTGCGCGGCCACGTAGTCGGGGCCGAAGCCGAGGCCGGGCATCCGGTCCAGGATTGCGCAGGCGCGGTCCGGCAGCAGGGCCCGGTCGCCGTCGGCGAGTCGGTGCAGCATGTCGCGGCGGGCGGCCAGCTCGTCGATGCGCTCGGTGAGCTGCCGCTCGACCTCGGTGAGCGCGGTGCCGAACCGGGCGGCGTCGGCGTCGAGCATCGGCCCGATCTCGGCCAGCGGCACGCCCGCGGCGGCCAACGTCCGTACCTGTACCAGCTGCAGGAGCTCCTCGGAGCCGTAGCGCCGGTAGCCGGAGCCGTCCCGTTCCGGCTCCGCCACCAGGCCGAGCTTGTGGTAGTGCCGCACCGTCTTCACCGTGACGCCGACGAACGCCGCCGCCTGCCCGATCGTGACCCCGTTACTCATCCGCCCAGCCTGCCGCAGAACACCTCGTCGAGGAAGCGCTGCTGGGCGGTCTGGAAGGCCGGCGCTATCGACAGGTCGGCGTCGTCGACCCAGGTCATCCCGGCGGTCAAGGTCCTGCTGCCGTCGGGGCTGCTGTACATCAGTGCCGCCGAGCCCATGGTGGCGCCGTTGTGGTGGAAGACGGTGCCGCCCGGCGTCTCCTGGGCGAACACCCCCAGGCCGTAGCCGACCGTCGCCTCCGGTGTGCGCATCTCGGCCAGCAGCCCGGCCGGCAGGAGCCTGCCGCCCATCAGCGCGGAGAAGTACGTGTGCAGGTCCCGGGTGGTCGAGATCATGTCCCCACCGGCCCCCACCCAGGACGGGTTCTGCCGGGTGACGTCGATGGTCCGCTCCTGCCCGGCGTCGTCGTAGCGGTAGTAGCCGTGGTTGTGCGGCTCGGGGACCTCCGGCGAGGTGCCCGGTGCCACGGTGCCGGTCATCCCCAGCGGCCCCAGGACCAGCCGCTGCAACTCCTCGGCGAACGGTCGGCCGGTGACCTTCTCGATCACCAGGCGGGCCAGCACGTAGTTGGTGTTGGCGTAGCTCCAGCCGGTACCCGGTGCGAACCGGGCCGGCTTGGACAACGACAGCCGCACCAGCTCCTCGGGCGGGTAGGTCCTGAAGCGGTTGTCCACCCACTCCTTGCCCTGCCAGGGGACCCCCCGCACGATCGTCCCGTCCTCGTAGAGCTCGCCGGTGTGGTTGAAGATCCCGCTGGTGTGCTGCAGCAGCATCCGCACCGTGATCCGCCGGTCGAGCCCGAACTCGGGCAGGTAGTCGGCGGCCGGGACGTCCAGGCCGATCCTGCCCTCGGCCACCAGCAGGAGCACCGAGGTGGCGACGAAGCTCTTGGTGCTGCTGCCGATGCGGAAGTGACCATTCGTCAGCGCCTCAACGCCCTGACCCAGCTCACGGACCCCGGCGCCGCCGACCCACTCTCCCCGCTCGTCGTTCACCCGGAGTTGGACCCCGAGGAAGCCGGACCCGGCCAACTCATTGATCGCCTTCTGCAGCTCCGGACGGTCCTGCCCCTGGACGGAAGCCTTGGTGGACATGCTGGTGACTCCTTCGCATCGCTGTGTACCGGTCGGCGTCCTGCCGATGCGAGAAGCCTCCACCCTGCCCCAAGGTCAACCTCAACTGTGATCTGGCCCACAGGGGCCTCCGCCCGGCGCGGCTGACTTCGGGAACTCAGGGCAGAGGGCGAGGAGTTGTGGAAGATCGGGATCGAGGGTGCCCGCGAGGGGGTGGCGGCGTGGGCCGGATCGGTTGGCTGTGGCGCAACCGCTTCGTGCCGCCGTCTCTGGACGGCTGTGGCTGAGGCTGAGAGCCGGCGCGGGGTCAGGCGCGTTTGCGGGTTCGGTAGCCGGTGACCTTGGCGAGGTTGCCGCAGCGGTCCATGGAGCACCAGCGGCGGCGGCGGGCCTGGGAGTCGTCGAGGAAGAGCAGCGAGCAGTTGGGGTTCTCGCACTCCTTGACGCGGTCGAGCAGCGGTCCGCCGACCAGTAGTGCGGCGTCGCGTGCGACCGCCGAGAGGGCGGCCCGGACGCCGTTCGTGGCTCGCCAGGTGAGCTCAAGACTGGCTGACTCGCTTGTGGTGATGGCGAGTTGGGGGGCCAGGTCGGGATCTGCCGCCACCTTGTTGACCTGGGCGACATCCTCCGGCAGGGGCTGTTGACCGTCCATCGCCGCGCGCAGCAGCCGGTACACCGCCTCGCGCAGTGATCGCGCGTCGGTCAGTTCACCGGTCGTGGCGCGGGTTGTGGTGGTGAGGGTGGTGGGGGTGGTGGGGGGCGGGGCGTCGGTGGCGGCCTTTGTGTCGCCGGCCGCCGGGACGAGGTGGGCCTCGGTGAGCCAGCGGGTCAGGGCGTCGGTGTCGGGCAGGCGCTCAAGCGGGGTGCCGTGGCGTCGGCCGAGGGTGGCGACGAAGTTCAGGCAGGGGCGTCCGCCGATGAGCGGAAACGTCGACTGCGGGTCGGTGGTGGTCGTCGCGACCTCGGGAGTGCTGCGGGGCATGGCACGACCTTACGCCCGTCGGCCCTCTTGACACCAGTTGATCCGGTGTCGCATGGTGACACCTGTTGAACCGGTGACATCGCGAAAGGTGGGTGCGCGAGCATGCGCGCAGTACGGATCGAGGAGTTCGGCGGCCCTGAGGTGCTCGTCCCGAGGGAGGTTCCCGACCCGGTGCCCGGGCCCGGCGAGGTGCTGGTGCGGGTGGCCGCGGCGGGCGTCAACCGGGCGGATGCGCTGACCCGTTCGGGCTCCTACCACCGGGCCAGGCGCCCCCCGCTGATCCTCGGCATCGAGGCGGCCGGAACGGTGGCGGCGGTGGGCGAGGGCGTCACCGGGCTGAGTGTCGGGCAGCGCGTGACGGCCATGGGTGCGGGCGGCTCCGGCTTCTATGCGGAACTGGCGGTGGTGCCCGCCGAACGGGTGGCCGTCCTGCCCGACGGCGTAGACCTGCTGGACGCCGCCGCGCTGCCCTCGGCCTGGTTCACCGCCTGGTACTGCCTGCGGCGCCTCGCGCGCCTCGCGCAGGGCGAGACCGTGGTGGTGCAGGCCGCGGCGAGCGGGGTCGGCAGCGCGGCGGTGCAGATCGCGGCGGACGCAGGGGCGCGGGTCATCGCGGTCGCGAGCTCGGCCGAGAAGGCCGCCTGGGCCGCGGGCCTCGGCGCCTACGCCTCCGTCGACACCTCGGCCCACCCGGACGACGCCGCGGTGGACGAAGTCCTCCGACTCACCGGCGGGCGCGGCGCCGAGGTGGTGCTGGACACCGTGGGTGGGCGGGTGTTCGGGCAGAGCCTGCGCCAGGTCGGCCAGGCCGGGCGGGTCGTCGCGCTCGCCAACGTCGCGCTGGAGCCGAGCACCATCGACACCCGGCACTTCTACCCCAAGAACGCCTCCATCCACGGCTTCCAGATCACCAACCTGCTGGACCACGGCTACGACCCGCGCGCCGACCTGCGGGAGATCGCCGACCGGGTCGCCGCCGGGGCCTACCGCGTCCCGGTCGAGTCGGTCTTCCCGCTGGAGCACGCGGCCGACGCCCACCGGCAGTTGGAGCGGCGCGAAAACCGGGGGAAGATCGTTCTGACCGTGGCCGGGGGGCACTGACCCCGCGGCCGCTCCCGCACCCACCGGAGGACGAGTGAACCACCTTGCGAGCAACGCCGGTTACGGCGAGGCGGCCGATGAACTCGCCGTGCAGTACGAGGGCGTGACGTTCGAGGAGGTCCATCGGGAGGTGTTGCACCTGCTCCCCGGGGAGCCGGGAGCGGTCCTCGACATCGGCGCCGGCACCGGCCGGGACGCGGCGGCGCTGGCCGCGCTCGGCCACCGGGTCGTCGCCGCCGAACCCACCGCGGAACTGCGCCGGATAGGGCAGCGCCTCCACGCCGACCGGGACATCCGGTGGGTGGACGACGCCTTGCCGGCGCCGGCGTCACTCGGGGCAGGCGGTGAGCGGTTCGACCTGATCCTGCTCACCGCCGTCTGGATGCACCTCGCCGAGGAGGAGCGGCCGCTGGCGATGGACGCCCTCGCCGGCCTGCTCGCCCCGACCGGCCGGGTGTTCATCTCCCTGCGGCACGGGCCGGTGCCGACCGGGCGGCGGATGTTCGACGTCTCGGCGGACGAGACGGTCGAACTCGCCCGGGAGCGCGGCCTCGACGTGCTCCACCGCACCGAACGCCTTGACCTGCACAACCGTTCGGGCGTGCGGTGGAGCATCCTCGCCTTTCAGCGGTCGAGGGTGCGGCCGAACTCGGTGATGGTCTGAGCGAGTTCCTCGGGGTGGAGGAGGCGCAGATGGCGTCCGTCGCCGGGGACGGTTAGGCTGCCGGGATGCTCCAGCGGGCCGTCCGACTCGCCGACCACCAGTAGGACGGGCACCGGACAGGTGTGCAACAGGCCGACCAGCGCAGCCCGTTCAGCGGGGCGCCGGGCGTGGCGGATCCACTGCGCGGCGCGTCGGTCGGCGCCGGGGCGGTGTGCCTGGTCCCGGTCGGTTGCGGTTGCGGCCGCGAGCGGTGGACTGGCGGTCCGGGTTCGGGGCTGGAGGAACGGCGGCGCTATCAGGACGAGGCCGGCCACCTGCCCCGGGTGTGCGGCCGCATACCGCAGCACTGGGGCGGCGCCCGCTGCGTGCCCCACCAGGACGGGTCGCGAACGGAGTTGCGCCAGCAGCTCGGCGAGCCAGTGGCCGGGCGCCATGGCGGCGGGGGAGGAGCGGGCGAGTCCGGGCAGATCGGCGAGCAGTGCGGGCGCGTCCAGGCGCTCCGCCGCCGGGTGCCACGCGTCCGCGTCCTCGCCCGGGCCGTGCAGCAGCACGTATCCGGGGGAGTACCGCTCGCCGGTGAGGTAGGTCCGGCTGCCCGCGATGGTGGTGAAGTCGCCGGGGTGGGGGGTGGTGGGGGTGGTCCGAGGGGTGGCCGGGGTTGCCCGGGCTGGGGCTGGGGCCGGGGCCGGGGTCGTTCGGGCGGCGGTGTTCGGGTGTGCGCCGGTCGGGGGCGGGCCTGCGCCGAAGCGGTCGGCCACCAATCGGGTGGACCAGCGTCGCAGCAGGTCCGCCACGGGTGGGTGGACGAGCCCGGCGGCCGCGGCCAGGTGGTCGGCGGAGGCGGTGGAGTAGGTGTCCTCGGAGAGGAAGGAGAGCGTCTCCGGGTCCGCTCCGGTCAGCGCGCGCGGCAGCCGCCGCACGAGGCCGACCGGGACCAGCCGTCGCGGCGCGGGCACCCCGAGGTGCTCGGCGAGTAGGGCGATCAGGTCCGGCAGGTGGGGGGTGGCGGGGTCGAGCACGGCGTGGGCGTGAGCTGGCCCCTGGTCGAACTCCGGTACGGCGGCGAGGAACCCGGCCAGGTAGTCGACCGCCACCACCGGCAGGAACGTACGCGCGGTGCCCGGCAGTGCGGGCAGCCGGCCGCGCCACAACTGGCGCACCAGCTCGGCCGGACCGATGTACTGTCCGGCCTCCCCGGTCACCGAGTGTCCGATCACGCTGCTGGGGTTCACCGTGGTGAGCGGTACCCCGAGCCGGTGGGCGCTCACTCGGACGGCCGCGTCGCCCAGTTGCTTGGAGGCCTCGTAGGCGCCGAGCCGGGCGTAGAGCGCGTCGGTCTCGGCGGCGGGCAGCGGGTGGCGCGGGGAGGCGTCCCGGCCGACCCGGTAGCCGGACAGGTGTACCAGCCGCCGTAGGCCCGGTCGGCTCGCCGCCCAGTGCAGCGCGTGCAGGGCGCCGTCGACGTTGGCCGCCTCCGCCTCGGCGCGCCCGAGTCCGAACCGGTACAGCGCGGCGAGGTTGTGGATGTCGCGGACGGCGCCGAGCCGGGCGTCGTCCGCGGCCGAGAGCCCGAGCCCGGGGCGGGTGATGTCGGTGGCGACGGTGGTGAGGGTGCCGTTGTTGGCGCCGTGCCCGCGAAGCCACTGGCGCAGCTCGCGATCCCCGGCGCTGTCGCGGCCGCCCCGGACGGCGGCGGCCACGGGCTCGCCTCGGTGGAGGAGCTCAAGCGTCAGCCAGCGGCCGAGGAAGCCGGTGGCGCCGAGGATGAGGGTGCGAGGTTGGGGTTGGGTGTTGGGCACCTGAGGCGCTCCTTTATGTAGACCGGTCTGTATATTTTTCGACCGCATGGGGTGAGAGGTGTCGGTGAGGGGGGATCTAAGTGGACCGGTCTACATATTTTGAGTCAGTAGACCGGTCTACATATTTTTTGGCCGAGGGTGTCTGCGTGTGCTGGGTCGAGCCTGGCGAGTCGCGAGGCGAGGCGTGGGTCTGGCGCGGCTGACCCGCGTCAGCCCCGGGCTGCGCGCCTCACTTGGCGGCGAGCAGGTGTTTCACGGCGTGCTGGGCGTCGTCCAGCGGTGCGCGGCTGCGCTGCACCCGGGCGACCAGCACCGCGCCCTCCAGGAGGGCGAGCAGCTGTCCCGAGGCGACCTCGGCCGAGGCCGGGCTGTGGCCCTCCGTCACCAGGCGGTCGGTGAGGATGCGCTGCCAACTCCCGTACACCTCGACACAGGTGAGGCGCAGCGCCTCGTTGCCGCCGGACACCTCGAGGGCGACGGTCGCGATGGGGCAGCCCTTGGTGTAGCCGGACTCCTCCATGCGGTCGCTGAACAGGCCTGCGAGTCGGCGGGCGATGGCCACGGTGTCGAGGCCCTCGCCGACCAGGGCCTTGAGCTGCTCCTCGATCTCCTGGCCGGCCTGGATGAGCGCGGCGGCGACCAACTGGTCCTTGCCCTCGGGGAAGTGGAAGTAGAGCGAGCCGCGGGGGGCGCCACTCTCGGCCACTATCTGGTTCAGGCCCGTGCCGAAGTAGCCCTTTGCCTCGATCAGTGCGCGCGTGCCGGCGATCAGCCGGGAGCGCGTCTCCTCGCCCTTGACTCCCATGCGGAAAACAATAGACCGGCCTACATATTTTTGTCGACGAGGACTTCTCTGCGGGCGTTGCGGCAGACTCGTCGGCATGGTGCGGCTGCGAGTTCTCACGAAAGACGACTGGCCGTTGTGGCGGGAGGTTCGCCTTGCTGCGCTGAGACGGGTCGGCCGCGGGAGGCCGGCCACCTGGCTGAACAACCGCGGAGTCCGCGCCGACTGCGCCAGAATCGCCGCCGACGCCCCGGTGACCGCCGCTGAGGCTCAACACACGGCCGTCGCCGCAGAGAAGACCTTCGCGCGGATGGTCCATGCCCTGGCCAGGGAGGTAACGGCCCCCGAGGAGATCGCAGAACTGGACGCCATGATCGAGACCAGGTTCCGCGAGCACCCGACGCCGAGGTGATCACCAGCATGCCCGGGATCGGCAACCTCCTCGGCGCCGAGTTCATCGCCGCCACTGGCGGCGACGTGAACGCCTTCGGAAGTGCCGACCGCCTTGCCGGGGCCGCAGGGCTCGCCCCTGTCCCTCGCGACTCCGGCAAGATCGGCGGAAATCTGCGTCGGCCAGGCGCTACAGCCGGCGCCTGCTGCGAATGTGCTAACTCTCGGCCCAGGCCGCTGCCATTCACTGCCCCGAGTCCAGGGCCTTCTACCAGCGGAAGCGCGCGGAGGGAAAGTCCCACGAGCAGGCAGTCCTTGCACTCGTCAGGCGTCGCCTCAACGTGCTCTGGGCTCTCATACGCGGCCACCGCACTTTCCAGGCAGCCTCCGAGCGCATGACGGCCGCAGCGGCGTGATTGAGCGCTTCAGCTGGCGGTCGATCGGGGCCCAGACGGCGTGCTTCGGGCCCCGTCATTTGGTCGCCGCGCTTGTGACCTGCCTCCACTGGTCGTTCTACCCGTCATCGCTGCTGGGGAGGCCGGCGTTAGGTGTGATGGGTGTCGGGTGGGGAGTGTTCCAGCTGGCGAGGAGGTTGAGGGCGTCGGCGTCGCGGCTGCCGGGCGGGACGCCGCACAGGATCAGGTACAGCCCGTCGTCGGTGGTGAGCTGGGTGGTCTCGTAGGTGAAGGTGAGTTCGCCGACGAGGGGGTGGTTGATGCGCTTCGCGCCGGCGCGGTGGTGGTGGACGTCGTGCCGGGCCCAGCGTTGGCGGAAGGTGTCGCCGCGGGTGGACAGCTCGCCGACCAGATCGGACAGGGCCTTGTCATAGGGGTTGCGGCCGACCTCAGCACGCAGGGTGGCCACGTTCTGGTCGGCGACGGCGTTCCAGTCGGGGTAGAACTCGGGGGCGGCGGGGTCGAGGAAGGTGAAGCGGGCGGAGTTGGCGGGGCGGGCCGGGCTGTCGAAGACCGGGGCGAACAGGGCACGGGCCAGGGTGTTTCCGGCGAGCAGGTCCAGGCGGCCGTTGCGGATGTAGGCGGGAACGCCGCCGATGGACTCCACCAGGTTCCGCAGCCCCGCACGGACGGGCTGCCGGGTAGGCCGGGGCGGGGTGCCGGTGGCCGCGCCGACGGCGTTGGCGGCGCGCACCAGGTCGAAGAGGTGAGCGCGTTCGGCGTCGTCGAGCAGCAGTGCGCGGGCGATGGCGTCCAGGACCGCGTCGGTGGCACCGCGGGCGTCGCCGCGCTCCAGCCGGGTGTAGTACGGGACGCTGACGCCGGCGAGCTGGGCGACTTCCTCACGGCGCAGGCCGGGGACGCGGCGGGCGCCGGCGAGCGGGGAGAGGGTGAGGCCGGCCTGCTCGGGGGTGACGCGGGCGCGGCGGGTGGTGAGGAAGTCGCGGATCTCGCTGCGTCGGTCCATACCCCGACCCTACGGCCGGGCACCGCACACGGCGGAGGCATGGGGGACCTCGTCAGGGTCTCCTTCCATGCCCTGCGGACGCGGCGGGTGGTGTTCGCTGGAGGACATGCAGCCCTGTGTGCACAGCACTGTGCCGACGCTGCTCGCGCAGCAGATCGCGACTCGCCCCAGGGCTGCCGGGCGCCGGGGGGGGTCACTCTGGGAACGGCGCCGGAAGACCCCGACCGGGAGGGGCACAGCCTCCCGAACGATATGGAGAACACCGTGCAGCACGTCACTTTGAACAACGGCGTCCGGATGCCGATCCTCGGCTTCGGCGTCTACCAGATCCCGGCCGAGCAGACCGAGCAGGCCGTCACCGACGCCCTGGCCGCCGGCTACCGGCTGCTGGACACCGCAGCCGCCTACGGCAACGAGGAAGCCGTCGGCCAGGCCGTCAAGAACAGCGGCATCCCCCGCCAGGACCTGTTCATCACCACCAAGCTCTGGGTCCAGGACGCCCCCGCCCAGGACAACACCCGCCGCGCCATCGAGACCTCCTTGACCAAGCTCGGCCTGGACCACGTCGACCTCTACCTGATGCACCAGCCCTTCGGTGACGTCTACGGCCAGTGGCGCGCGATGGAGGCCGCCAACCGCGAGGGCCTGGCCAGGGCGATCGGCGTCGCCAACTTCCACCCCGACCGCCTCCTGGACCTGATCTTCAACAACGAGATCGTCCCGCAGGTCAACCAGATCGAGACCCACCCGTTCTTCCAGCGCACCACCGACCACGCCCTCATGCGCGAGCACGGCGTCCAGCACCAGTCCTGGGGCGGCTTCGCCGAAGGCAAGAACGACCTGTTCACCCACCCCGCCCTCAGCGAGATCGGCAAGGCCCACGGCAAGTCCGTGGCCCAGGTCGTGCTCCGCTGGCTGATCCAGCGCGACATCGTGACCATCCCCAAGTCGGTCAACCCCGACCGGATGGCGCAGAACATCGACGTCTTCGACTTCGAACTCACCGCCGACCAGATGGCCGCGGTAGCCGCCCTCGACACCGGTACCACGCTGTTCTTCGACCATCACGACCCCGAGATGGTCGCCTGGCTCAGCAAGCGCCGCCTGGACGGCTGAGCACGGAGGCGGAGCGTCGACCGCGTACCGGCCGCAGGCGCCCCAGCGGTACGAGGCCGGGGTGTCCACTCGTTTCAGCCGCCGGTCGCAATCGGGCGGCGCCGGATACTGCGACCAAGTGACACCCGTCTCGACCAGCGCACCTCCCTCGACCGCCGGGGCTCAGCTCGCCAAACGCTCGGTCACAGCGATGCCGTCACGAGAAGTCACTTCTCAGGCTTGACACCATCATTGGGAACCGTTGCGCTGCTGGGTGGGCGAACCATCGCGATGGCCTTCCCTAATAGGTCCTACCGAGGCTCCATCCGGAAGACTCGGTGCCCGGTAGCCGTCGGCGGGTGAGCACTGTTTCTTCCCTGGACTTCGAGTCCTGTTGACAGATCGTGCCCCTGTCGGTCGGCCAGGAGCGAAATCGCTGATGGGATGTCGTGCCCGCCCGGTTGCGGCGTGAGCACAGCCTTATTAGGTCGCTGATGGTTCTCCTGCGGGCTACTGCCTATCGAGGTCGATGACGGAGGACGAGTTGCTGTTCGTTGGGGACGACTGGGCCCAAGACCACCACGACATCGAGTTGATGGACGCCGCGGGCCGTCGGCTGTCCAAGGCTCGGTTGCCGGAGGGCGTCGCGGGAATCGAACGGTTGCACGCGATGATCGGTGCGGAGCTCGGCGAAGACAGCAAGGCCGAGGTCGTGATCGGGATCGAGACCGATCGGGGCCCGTGGGTGCAGGCGCTGATCGCCGCCGGCTACACGGTGTACGCGGTCAATCCGCTGCAGGCCTCCCGGTACCGGGAGCGCCTGGCGGTGTCGGGGGCTAAGAGCGACGCGGCCGACGCGCACATGCTCGCTGACATGGTGCGCACCGACTCTCACCAGTTCCGCCCGATCGCCGGGGACACCGCCAACGCGGAAGCGGTCAAGGTTGTGACGCGTGCCCATAAGACCTTGATCTGGGAACGTACCCGCACCACACAGCGGCTGCGGCACGCCCTGCTCGACTACTTCCCCGCCGCCCTGGAGGCGTTCGACGACCTGGACGCCTCCGACACCCTGGAACTGCTGGCCAAGGCACCCGATCCGGCCGTCGCTGCGAAGCTGACGGCCACGCAGATAAGCGCGGCCCTCAAGCGCGCCCGCCGACGCGGCATCCCCGACAAGGTCACCAAGATCCAAGCCGTACTGCGCGCTAAGCACCTGGGCCAGCCCGACGCTGTGACGGCTGCCTACGCCGTCTCCGTGTGCGCGCTCATCGCGATGCTGGTCACCTTGAATGAGCAGGTCAAGTTCCTGCATGAGCAGGTCGAGGACTTCTTCGGCCGGCACCCGAAAGCCGAGATCATCCGGTCCCAGCCCGGACTGGGACCGATGCTGAGTGCCCGGGTGCTCGCAGAATTCGGCGACGACCCTCACCGTTACGCCAGCGCCAAGGCCCGCAAGAATTACGCTGGCACCAGCCCGATCACCCGCGCCTCGGGGAAGAAGAAGGTCGTGACGGCCCGGCACGTGCGCAACGACCGGCTCATCGACGCGCTGATCGCCCAAGCCTTCTCTGCGCTGCGGGTTTCTCCTGGCGCCAGGGCCTACTACGAGAAGCAACGGGCCCGCGGCATCGAATTCAACGCCGCCCTACGCCAGCTCGCCAACCGGCTCGTCGGCATCCTGCACGGCTGCCTGAAAACCGGCACACCGTACGACGAGGCGACAGCTTGGTCCCACCGGGCCCATGCACTCGCCGCTTGACAGTCCAGTTCGTGGGTGGCGCGGTCCCTCGTGGGCCCCAGGTCGCCGCATCATCGCTCTTTGATCCAGGGCATTTCCGTCGACCCGGTGGGTTGGTACCAGGTGATGCCCCACTCCGCGCCCCAGTCCTTGCCGGTCCAGTCGTAGGCCGGCGTCCAGAGCGGTCGGGCCGGTTGTGGTCCCCACTCTTCCGGGTCCGGGCGCACCAGCAACTCGTCCTCATGGGCGTAGCCGCCGGTGAGCACGGTCGCCACGAACTCCGCGAAGCCGCCGTCGAAGTGGTCGAGCTCACCGTCGTCGACGCCGTCGAAGTCGCAGAAGACTGCCACCGGCCACTGGTCGGGGTCCGGGTCGGTGGTCAGCCAGCAGCAGTAGACGTGGTTGCTGTTCATGCCCCAGGGCAGCAGTCCGCCCGGCTCCGGGAACACAGGGGTGTGCTCCCGGTTCCAGAACTCGTCCTCGCCCTCGACCTGCACCCGGAATTCGGTGTCGGTATGGAAGCGCCATCTCGCCAGGCCGCCCGGCGAGCCGGCAACGTGGGAGTGGTCCGTCGGTGACCGCACGCCCCACTCGCCGTTCAGGTTCACCGCGCCGTACAGGTCGACGAACGCTCGGTAGTCCGACGGTAGCTGGACCCCGAGTTCGGTTGGTGCCAGCTCCCACGGCACCCGCGCCGGGGTGTACACCGGCTCCCCCATGATCGCCCGCAGCCGGTCCCATGCCTTGGTCACCGCCCGACCCCTCTCTGTCCGTCAACCTGTCAGAGGCTGCACTTTAGGCGAAGGCTCCGACAGGCCACGACCCGGCCCGAAGACCGCAGGCGACGGGCCTCGCTCGATTCACGGGAACGATCGCCGGTTTAGCGATCGGCAGCTACGGGACGGGACAATCCATTGCCCGGTCACGCCCCACGAACTTGCTGTTTGACACGCCAGCTCATGGGATGTCTGTCAAGTCAGCGTGTCGGGATGAAGTCCTTTGCAAGTGGTGCTGGCTCAAGGCTCCGGCAAAGTGGCGGATCGTCCGGTTGGTGACGGTCTGTGGCGGGCTGGCCGCCCGGATGTGAAGCAGGCACGGCCTTCCAAGATCATGGAGTTCTCTACGCCCCGTGATCCCGCTGGAAGACCGTGCCTGCTGCCACATCATCACCGATCCCGCCTGCTCTTGACCAGCTCCGCGACCAGTCGTCGGTCGGGCTCGACGACTTCCCCGGCCTGCTGGAACGCCTCGCCGAAGTCCCCGACCCGCGTGATCCACGCGGAGTCCGGCACGCTCTCGTCCACATCCTCGCCTTGGCCGCGACCGCAGTCCTAGCCGGCGCGACCTCGCTGCTGGCGATCAGCGAGTGGGCCGCCGACGCCCCTCAGGATGTCCTCCTCGCGCTGGGAGCCCGGCACGATCCGCTGATCACGCGTCACAAGGTGCCCGGCGAAGCGACCATCCGCCGGGTCCTGGTCCGCGTCGACGCCGATGCGCTCGATCGAGCCGTGGGCAACTGGCTCGCCGACCGTCAACCGAAGAAAGCACAGGCCACAGCCCTGCGGGCGATCGCCGTGGACGGCAAGAGCCTGCGTGGTGCTGCCCGTGCGAACGGCCGGAGGATCCACCTGCTCGCCGCCCTCGACCACACCGGCAGCGCGGTGCTCGCCCAGCTCGACGTCGGAGAGAAGACGAACGAGATCACCTGCTTCCAGCCCCTGCTCGACACCGTCGCCGGCCTCGCAGGTGCCGTGGTGACCAGCGACGCGCTGCACACCCAGTGCGAGGACGCCCACTACCTGGTCACAGGACGGGCCGCGCACTACATCCTGATCGTCAAGGGCAACCAGAAGAAGCTCCGCAGACAGCTCAAATCCCTTCCCTGGCGTGCGATCCCGCTCCAGGGCCGCACCCGGGAGGTCGCTCACGGACGCGGCGAGATCCGCCGCATCAAGGTGGCCACCGTGAACAGCCTGCTGTTCCCGCACGCCCGTCAGGCCATCCAGCTCAAACGCCGCCGAACGAACCGCAAGACCGGGAAGGTCACCATCAAGACGATCTACGCGGTCACCAGTCTGCCCGCCGACCGCGCCGCACCGGCACAGCTCGCCGCCCTGATCCGAGGCCACTGGTCCATCGAAGCCCTGCACCACATCCGTGACGTCACCTTCGCCGAGGATGCCTCCCAGCTCCGCACCGGCAACGCGCCCCGAGCAATGGCCACCTGGCGCAACCTCGCCATCGGCGCACTCCGCCTCGCAGGCGTCAACAGCGTCGCCGCCGGCCTGCGATGCAACGCCCGCGACCCCCAACGACCGCTCGCACTCCTCGGGCTCACGTGATCACAAACCAGACATTCCGCGACTTTGCGGGGGCCTTGGGTCCCGCAGGCGTTGCAGGTGATTTCGTCCGGCCGATCTGTCAGATTTCTCGGAGATTCTGAGCCGGGGCTTGGCAGGCTGTCCGATCGGCTTTTCGTTGGTTCCGACCGAGTGGCTTGTCGTTCACGAGCAGTTTGTGCGCTCTCCCGAAGGCTGGTAGATCTGCGGCCATGCCTGCCAAAGACACCGATCGCATTGACCACTTCGCAGTTGCCCTCGCTCACTTAGTTAGCTAAGAGAACATGGTTGCCATCGGCAAGCCTGGACGATCTTGGTAGGCAAAGAACAAGCTCAGCATTGGTCTGTACAGATCCCTGGCGGGTCGATGTACATTCCGACGCAATTTTCGTTTTCATCTTCAAATACGGTGACGTCCGGAACGAGAACCTTCGCGGCGTTTTGGGTGCCTGTCCTATTCGAGCTGGTAAATCGGAGCTTGACCCCTCCCAGCGAAAACGTGACCTCCGTTCCATGGAGCCGTGGAATGACCAACTGCATGAGGTCGTGCAGGGCGAGAGATACAGCTTCCCTGGCCGCCCGAATTTCCTCTAGGTCCTTACCCTGCAGCTGCACACTCTTCTTGCTAGCCGTCATGAATCAGCCCTTCTGCGATGATGTGAAACTAGCGAGTTCCACCATTGGTAGCAGTAACAACCGCCCTGCGCCACGCAGACTGATAGCGGGAGAAGCTCATACCGCCACCCGCCTGATGATGCCAACGGCGCAACGCGAGTCGCCGGGGAGGGGTCACGCGGCGAGACTGGCAACGAAGAGCCGTGCTGAGGAAGCACTCGACGGAGGTCTGGCAGCGTGAGCAAGGTCAAGGGTTTGCGAGTAACCGTAGAGGGTGACATGCCTTCGCATGTCATGACAGACATTGCGAGCGCGGTGCGCCGAACAGTCCTCAGTGAGATCGCCCACCTCGACATCGCTCCACCGTTGCACGAGGTACGGCTCACGGCGGCTGACTTCGGCGAGGATGGCCACGGAGACGAGCCCCTAGACCTTGGCGGACTCGATGGAATCTGGCTACGGCAGGACGAGGGGCTGCCGTTGTGATCGACGCCTCGGACCACCAGGCGACCTGTCCGAGCAGCTCCTGCAGCCCAGGGAACCTGCTTCTGGGTATCGTTCGTCCCGACGGGAAGATCGCTGCCCTCTACCCGCCGATCGCCGTCGATCAGCACTTCGTTGAGAAAGCGTCCGGTCCAGGGCTGCGGCCCCCCGAATCCCGATTCCGCTTCGCAGGCCCCTGCGTCACCTCGGCTTGCCGCCACTGGCTGAACAACCGCTGCAGCCTCGGTGACGCGGCAGCCCGGGCTGGAACTCGGGTCCCTGCGGATCGTGTCCCTCCGTGCACCGTCCGGACGTCGTGCCGATGGTGGTCGCAGTCCGGTGTGGCAGCGTGCCGAATCTGTCCCACGATCGTCCACACGCCGACACGCACAAACCAACCTCCGAGCCAGGATGAGGGTCCGAAAAGCTTCTCCCCAGCCATGGAGATCCTTCAAATCACGACAAAATCATCCGAAAACAAGGTTAACCCGTGACGAAGCCTGCAATGCTCCAGGAGAGGTGACACCGATCGATGACCGCACCGTTGAAGTGAACCTCAATGGAGAACACTTCCGTTTTGAACGCACGAAAGACACCTGGTTGATGGCAACTCAACCGGAAACTGGCAGATCCAACTGGAACCTAAGCCGTGTGCCGCTACGGCCGGGTGGCGCCTGCAAAGTCGGCGGTGGGCATCTCGCTGAGCGGGCCGTGCTTGACGACATCCCCGGTCTTCGGTGCCGAGACCATGTTGCCGTCGGTGGTGTAGAGCGCGACATGGTAGATGCAGCCGTTATTTCGGCGCCAGAAGAGGAGGTCTCCGGGCTGAAGGTCGGCCTGGGTGATGGGGCGGTTGGCGGTGGCCAAGGCTCCGGCAAAGTGGCGGATCGTCCGGTTGGTGACGGTCTGTGGCGGGCTGGCCGCCCGGATGTGAAGCAGGCACGGCCTTCCAAGATCATGGAGTTCTCTACGCCCCGTGATCCCGCTGGAAGACCGTGCCTGCTGCCACATCATCACCGATCCCGCCTGCTCTTGACCAGCTCCGCGACCAGTCGTCGGTCGGGCTCGACGACTTCCCCGGCCTGCTGGAACGCCTCGCCGAAGTCCCCGACCCGCGTGATCCACGCGGAGTCCGGCACGCTCTCGTCCACATCCTCGCCTTGGCCGCGACCGCAGTCCTAGCCGGCGCGACCTCGCTGCTGGCGATCAGCGAGTGGGCCGCCGACGCCCCTCAGGATGTCCTCCTCGCGCTGGGAGCCCGGCACGATCCGCTGATCACGCGTCACAAGGTGCCCGGCGAAGCGACCATCCGCCGGGTCCTGGTCCGCGTCGACGCCGATGCGCTCGATCGAGCCGTGGGCAACTGGCTCGCCGACCGTCAACCGAAGAAAGCACAGGCCACAGCCCTGCGGGCGATCGCCGTGGACGGCAAGAGCCTGCGTGGTGCTGCCCGTGCGAACGGCCGGAGGATCCACCTGCTCGCCGCCCTCGACCACACCGGCAGCGCGGTGCTCGCCCAGCTCGACGTCGGAGAGAAGACGAACGAGATCACCTGCTTCACCTTCGGCGGCGGCAGCGCCGACCAACTCCCTGCCCGCGGCGCGCTGGGCCAGGCCGCCAAGGCCGCTGTCGAGAACGGTCACGCCAGCGCCCTTACTGGCTTCCGCACCGCCGCCGTCGAGCAGGCCGGCGACAAGCTCGCCCTCGTCTCCGAGGACGGCCACCGCGCCGAGGACCTCAACGAGGTCATCGTGCTGACGGGCCTTCGCCCCGATCTGTCCTTCCTGGACGAGCTGCGGCTCCACCTGGACGAGCGCCTCCAGGCCCCGGCCGCGCTCGCCCCGCTGATCGACCCCAACCAGCACTCCTGCGGCACCGTCTACCCGCACGGCGTCGCCGAGCTCTCTCACCCCGAGGAGGGTGTCCACCTGGTCGGTATGAAGTCCTACGGCCGCGTGCCGACGTTCCTCGCGATGACCGGCTACGAGCAGGTCCGCTCCGTCGCAGCGCACCTCGCCGGCGACCACGAGGCCGCCGCCCGCATCGAGCTCACCCTCCCGGAGACCGGAGTCTGCGGCGGCGCCGGCCTCTTCGACGAGCCCGCCGCCGAGCAGGGTGAGGGTGGCGGCTGCTGCGCGGCCCCGGCCGTCGCACCCGTCCCGGTCGCGATCAGCATCGGCGCGCCCCTGGAGCAGGCGGCTCCGGCCGCCGGGGGCTGCTGCTGACCCGGCACGCCCGGCAGGGCCGCGACCGGTGGTGCGGTCGCGGCCCTGCCGGGCGCGCTCATTCATCTCGCGGCCGCATCCCCCGTGGAGACGGAGTGGGATCCCGCGGACGGCGTCCGGTCGACGACGGGGCCGGTCATCAGCCGGTGGCTGGTCGAAGCGGCGTGACGTTGGTGGTGTGGCCACTGAGGATGTCCCGGAGTTCCTGGTTCTCCAGGGTGAGCCGGGTGTTCTCGGCGAGGAAGCCCTGGACGTCGGCTCTGAGGGTGGCGATTTCGTCGTTCTTGTTAGCGATGGTCGTCTTGAGGTCGACGATCTTCTTGCGGAGACGGGTCTCGACTTCCGGGGTGCCCCCACGGGCTGTGACGTGTGCGTAGAACTCGTTCTTCAGGTCGATGTGCCGCTGGGTGAGGGCGTTTCTGGGCACGTCGGCTTCGATGGCGAGCGCAACGACGGTGAGAGCGCCGTTGGACCGTTCGCAGGTGCCGGCCAGGACGCGGTCCATGGCGGCGCGGATGCGGTCGCGCTCGTCCGCGGCGGGAGTCATCGGCTGGGCTCCTGGTGGGTGAAGCGGGTGCGGTCGTGTTCGTCGGCGCGTTCGCGTAGGCGGGTGGCGGTGGCATGCCAGCGGTCACCGAGCGGGCCGGGAGTATGGGAGGCCTCGGTGTCGAGTTGGTCGGCGCGTTCGCGTAGGCGGGTGGCGTGCTGGTCGGTGCGGACGGTGTTGGGGCAGCCGGGGACGCATTGGTCGAGGCTGGGGGCGCCGTGCTGGCCCTCCTTCGTGCACAGGGCGCGATCGCTCTTGTAGAGGCAGAGCAGCAGGGCGTGGGGGTTGTCGTACAGGACGGTGCCGTCGCGGGCGAGGTGGCGGCGGGCGGCGGCGTGCTTGCGGGTGAAGTCGAGGCCGACCAGGGCACCGTGGAAGGCGGGGCCGTGGGCGGCGGCGAGGATGGCCTGGCGGGCGGCCGGTCCGGAGATGGCTTCGCCGGCCTGCAGGCGCTCGTGGAGGTCGGCTGCGGTGTCGGCGGTGGCGAGGGCGCTCTCGATGTCGATCAGGGTGTGGATGCCGCCGCGGGAGCGGGTGCCGTAGCGGCCGGCGGTGTCGGTGTCGAGGGCGGTGCGCAGGTGGCCGTATTGGATGGCGAGGGCGACCAGGCCGCCGGGGCGGCGGGCGATGTGCCAGGCGAGGGTGCGGCGGAAGCGGGCGGTGCCGATCGCGCCATGGGGGTCGGGAGGGATCGTCTCGCCGGGCAGGTGGTGGGTGCGGGCCTCGGTGTTGGCCCAGGCGGCGAATGCGTCGATCCGCTCGGCGAGGGTGCCGACGGCCAGGGCCTGGCTGCGGCGGCGGCCGCCGCGGCGGTTGTGGGTGGCGGCGGCGAAGAGCAGTTCGCCGGGCTCCACCAGGCGTTCGAGGACCCGGATGGCGTTGACCACGGGGGTGATGGCGACCCAGGGCACGGGTCGCTCGGCGCCTGCGGGCGGGTAGAGGCCGGTGTCGGGGTCGGTGGCGGTCTTGAAATGGCGGCCGCGGATCAGCAGGTGCGGCACGTCCTCGCCGGCCCTGTCCTCGTCGTCTTCGCTCGGGGTGAGGTCTTCGGGGCGCACGCGCAGGATGTGGCGTCCGGCGGCGCCGGGTTCGGGGTCGGGGCAGCAGCCCGAGCGCAGGGCCAGGATCTCCTGCGGGCGGGCGCCGGTGAGGTAGCTGCAGACGACGAACGCGGCGGCGACCAGGTGCCGCAGGAGGGTTTCTGCCTCGGCGTGGTCCAGGTGGCGGCGCCACGGGCGGCCGGCGATGCGGCCGGTGACCGGCAGGTCGAGCGGGCAGGGGCCGGGGTTGGCCGCCACCAGCGCCGGCAGGCCGAGGCGCTCGCTGGCGTGCCCGACCTGGCCGAGGGAGGTGCCGGTGAGGTGGCCGATGTAGGTCAGGGCGGTCCGGTTGTCCCGGGTGGCGGCCGGCCGGAGGCGATTAGCTCGGCGAGGTAGGTGTCGAGGGTACGTCGTCCTGCCGCCGTCGCGGCGCAGGTGCGGGCGGCTTCGTTGATCCGGCGGGCCTCGGTGTGGGCGGCAAGGATGTCGTCGGTCAGGTCCTCGACTAGGCGGACCGCCCAGATCAGCAGCGGGCCCATCGTCTGCTCGGCCAGCGGCTCGCGCTTGTTCTCCGCGCCGGCGGGGGTGGCGGCGGGCAGGTAGTCGTCCAGGCCGTCCTCGTCCCACGGTGGCAGGGCGATCCCCGCGCGGGCCGGGGCGAGTTGGTCGAACGCCCACAGCCGGGTGATCGTCAGCAGGATGTTCCGCACGCTGTGCCTGTCCCTGCCCGAGCCGCGTACGTGCAGCCCATAGGCGTGCAGTACGGCGCGGTCCGCGCCGGCCAGGGTGCGGTGGCCTTGCTGCTCCATCCAGCGCGCCAGGCGCATCCACTCCCACACGGTGTCCCGGGCGGTGGTCGGAGCCAGGCGGGCGCGCATCCGGTTGCCGCGCTCGCGCACGAAGCTGTTGGGTAGCTGCCCGTTCAGCATGGTCCAGGCGATCAGGCGCAGCTCGGGGCGCACGGCGGGCGGGCAGCGACGCCAGTCGATGCCGGGCAGGCGCTGGGCGGGGTTGTCGATGAGCGGGGCCAGCGACCAGAGCTGGTCCGCGTAGCGGCTGGCCAGGTGGGCGTGGCGCTCGACGACCAGGTGTGCGGGGATGACCGGGGTGTCGGGTGAGGGCGCGGCGAGCCGGCCGGTGCCGGCGAAGCTGGGGAGGGGTGTGGTCACGGGTTGAGTTCTCCGTTGAGCAGGGCCTCGACGATGCGGCGGTCGGTATCGGTGACCTGGCGGCGGGCCGCGGTCCAGGCCCTCTCGCCGACCTGGCACCGCAGGTCCTCCAGGCGGGCACGGGCCTGGGCCCAGTCGCGCTCCCAGCGCGGAGTGGACAGGACCGAGCGGGCGTTGGTCAGGGCCTGGTGAAGGTGCGCCAGGCGGGGGTGGTGGCCGGGGTGGATGCGGGCGTTCTCGCAGGCCAGGCAGAGCAGGAACGAGGCGCCGCAGCCCCCGCCGGGCAGTGGCACGGGAGCGGCGCGGGTGCCGGTGCAGTCGGCGGTGGCGGTCGGCAGGTGGCCCGGGTCGGCGTCGGCGGTGAGCAGGGCGACGGTGCTGCGGGCCCGCTGGAGCGCGTCGTCGGCGGCGGCCGCGATCACGGGCTGGGCCTGCTGCTGGACCCGCTGGTCCGGGAGCACGTAGACACGGTCGTGGACGCCTTGGGTGTGCTGCAGGGCGTGGCCGCGCTCGGTCACCACGGTGCGCCGGCCGCGCCTGAACGGGGAACCGGTACCGGTGGTCTTGCCCCACAGCGTCGCGTCGTTGCGGTCCAGGCCGAGTCGGATGGGGCCGAGCGCGGTACGCCGGGCGGTCTCCCGCATTGCCTGCTCGCCGTGGGCGCGCCAGGCCATGAGCCGGTCGGTGCCCGGGGCGAGCTGGTGGGCCAGGGCGCGGGCGAAGCGGGTGGCCGCGAGGGCCTGGGTGAGGAGGCGGCCCGGTGAGTCGGCGCTTGCGTCGGTGGCGTTCTCCGTCTCCCGGCGGTGGCCGCGGACCTTGCGCACCGACACCCGGTAGGTCGGGCGGCCGTCCGGCCCGGGGTCCGGTGCGGCCTTGGGGGCGGGCATCGCGCTGATCACCGACAGGTTCCAGCCGAACTCGCACATCAACAGCACTCCGAGCGCGGTGGCCTCCATCCGGTCGAGGTAGAGCCGCTTCCACGTCACCTGCGCGCTTCCGCCAGCGCCCTCAGGTAGCGGTGCTGGCGGTGCCCGCCGGCAGTGCGTGGCACGTCACCGCTGCGGGTGAGCACCTCCAGCGCCTCGCCCAGCGCCCACTGCTCGCTGTCGGGCTCGAAGACACCGGCGCGCCACCGGTCGAGGTGGTCGGCGTTTTCCTCGATCCGCAGCAGCGCGACCCGAAACGCCCTCCGCGCCTCGATGCGGATCCGCTCGAACTCCCCGGGGGCGTACGACTCCCTCACCGCGGGCAGCTGTGGCACCCGGCGGGCCAGCTCCTCCAGAACCGGTCCAGACTGCAGCCGCTCGTCCTCGCGCAGCAGCGAGGCCACCGCCTGGAACGCGTCCCGTCCACCCCAGGTGTGCTTTTGCTGCTGCCACCCGGCCTTCACCAGCGCGGTGTTGACCTGGTGGAGGTCGCGGGGTGGGTGGGCGCGCTGGTCGGCGAAGGTGGTGAAGGCCTTCAAGTAGCGGAACATGCCGTCGGCGGCGCCCAGGGATCCCCAGCGCGCGGAGCGGGTGGCGAAGAGGGCTGCGAGCGAGCGCCGCAGCGGCTCGGCGCCCGGCAGGGTGGAGAAGTCGAAGACGCGCTCGTGGCCGTCGCGGTCACGATGGTGCACCAGCAGCCCGTCGAGCGGGTCCCGGGTGGGCGGGGCGGTGAAGTCGGCCGGCGGCAGTGCGGCTCTGCGGCCCGGGCCTGGCGCGGGTGTGCCGCTGAGGCTGTCCGTGTTCACCAGGCCGCGTCCATGCTTCGGGCGGTCAGCCGGCTGTCGATGTCCTGGATCCCGTCCGTCTCCCGGGCCACCTGGGCGAACAGCGTGTCCAGGTCCGGCAGCGGACCGGTCGGCAGGACGTCGGTCTGGGCCAGCAGCGACTCCAGCCGCAGGTTGCGCACCGGCGCGAGGTAGATGTCGATCGTGACCTGCCGGGTGGCGTGGCCGAGCAGACCCTGTACCAGGTGCCACGGGTCGCCGTAGAGCAGGGCGAAGTCGCGCCGCTCGCCCTGCGTCAGGCCGAAGCGGCGGTCCAGCAGAGACTTCAGCACCACCAGCATGATCAAGGCCATGCTGTGCCGGGCGCTGTGCACTGTGGCGTAGGGCGAGTAGATCCGGTGCGGGTCCAGCCGCCGGTCAGCGTGCGGCTCCAACGCGCTGCGGCATCGCTGGTTGGCGGTGCGGAACACGGCCTCCCAGGAGTGCGGGTGGAACGGCAGGCCGGCCTCGTTCAGCCACAGCCACAGCGGCTCAGGGCCGTCGATGCCCTCGGTGAACAGCAGCATCCGATCCCGCCAGGTCAAGGTGTCCAGCCCCTGTTCGAACGTCCGGCCCGTGCGCTCCGTCCAGCGGACCTTGCGTCCGGATCCCTGGGTGACCTCGGTGACCATCCGCATGCCGACGATCTGCTCGTAGCGGCCCTTCTCCTGTGCCTTGCGCACCGCCCAGGCCCGTGAAGACTCCACGTACGACTCGATGTCGCGCACCGATCTGGCCGAGGCGTAGAACGTGCGCGAGGCCTTCGAGCGGGTCACCGCTCCGGCGACGCGCCCGCGGCAGTACCGGCTGCCTGACAATCGGGCTGCCGGAACTTCGAAGGTCAGCAGCGATCCCGCCTCCTGGCGCCGCAGCCCGGAGGAGAGCACCAGCGCGACGAAGGAAGCGTTGCGGTCCTCCAAGCGTCCCGCCCACGCCGGATCCAGCGCACCGTTCGCCATACGGCCGCGCAGCCCGACGTCCGTCCAGAGTGTCCAGGTCCGCGGTGTCAGTGCATGTCGGATACCGGCGACTTCACCAGGTGCGCTGGGACTTCGCGGGCGATGCCGTACACGTCGCTGACCTGGCGCATCGTCACAGGGTTCGCGTACAGGTACCCCTTCCGCTTGGCCCAGCTGTACAGCGTCGTGAACGCGGCCAGCTCCCGGTTCCACTTCGCGGGACCCACCCGGGCCGGGTTCGCCGATGCGAGCAACCGCCAGCTGCGAAAGTCCTCCAGATCCACCTTCCGCGCCTTCGTCCAATGCCGGCCACGGGCCGACAGGAACGTCAGGAGCAGGCAGATGTCGGTCGCGTAGTTGCGGCGGGTCTCTACCTCGAAGCCGCGGAACCGGGAGGACTGCCCGAACCGGCACAGGAGTGGGTCGGTTCGGTGGCCCGGCCCCACGAAGACCGCGTCGCCTTCCCGCATGCCGGTCTCCGACCAGGCGCCTCCGGTCGACACAGGCAAGGGCAGCCAGCTCGACCTCACCCAGAACACCCTCCAAGACGACACTGTGCCTCCGCTCTCGGTACGTTCACCCCGTACCCTCCCGCTCCCTGGCCTCCGGCGGGCTGACGGCCCGTGCCGCTGCCGCCGCCCGGGCCCGGCATCGTGGGAAGGGTGCGCCAGGCGGCCCGGTGGGCCTTACGGCGCCGGTCGCGGAAGTCCGGCTGCCGCCGGACCCGGGCCCTCGTGTGAGGGAACAAGTGCCAGCCCCAGTCGGCTGGATGAAGACCTTCACCGACCCCCGTCTCTGCGCGGCCAACACCTCTTCTGGGCCGCCAGCGCTTCGCGCGCAGCCCCTTCGGACGCCTACGCGGCATCGGCCTTTCGGATCAACATGCCGTCATCCTGCTACGGGCCGTGCTGTCCCCGCACGCGGTCGCCTCGGGCCCGCGCCACTTTGAGTGCTCTTACTTCTCACCAGCATTCATGCACTCTCCGGACGACGAGTGATGCCGGAACTCACCAACATGTGCTCTCGCTTAACACCTACGTAGCCGGCCGGCAGGCCGTGGTGGACGAGGGGGTGCGGGGGCGCGGTGGTGTCAGGTTCGGGGTCCGGTGAGGCCGCCGTTGGGGGCGATGGCGGCGATGCGGGTGAGGTCGGCGGGGGTCAGGTCGAGGTCGGCGGCGGCGGTGTTCCGAGTGACGCGGTCGGTGTTGCGGGAGCCGGGGATGGGGACGATGTAGTCCTTCTTCGCCAGCAGCCACGCGAGTGAGAGCTGGGCGAGGGTGGCGCCCTTGCTCGCGGCGAGCGCGGCCAGCCCGTCGGCGATGGCGGTGTTGGTGTCGAAGTTCTCCGGGTTCCACCAGGCGATGCGCCGGCGGAAGTCGTTCGCGTCGTAGTGGTCGCGGGGCCTGACGGCGCCGCTGAGGAAGCCGCGGGCGAGCGGGGAGTAGGCGACGAAGCCGATGCCGAGTTCCTCCAGGACGGGGAACAGGGGTTCGGCGTCGTGCGGCGCGAAGAGGGAGTACTCGTTCTGGAGCGCGCTGACGGGGTGGACCGCGTGGGCCCGGCGGACGGTGTCGGGGTCGGCGTTGGACAGGCCGAGGTACCTCACCGTGCCCGCGTCGACGAACTCCTTCATCACGCCGACGACGTCCTCGACGGGCACGTTCGGGTCGGGGGCGTGCTGGTAGAGCAGGTCGATCGTGTCGAGGCCCAGGTTCCGCAGGCTGTTCTCGACGACCTCGCGGACGTGCTCGGGGCGTGAGTCCCGGCCGAAACCGGGGGTGAGGCCGAACTTGGTCGCGATCGTCACCTCGTCGCGGATCGGCGCCAGCGCGCGGCCGAGCAGCTTCTCGCCCTCGCCCCAGCCGTACATCTCGGCGGTGTCGAAATGGGTCACGCCCAGCTCGTGCGCGTGCCGGATCGCGGCGACCGACTCGGTGTCGTCCGAGGGCCCGTAGCCGACCGCGGTGCCCATCGCGCCGTAGCCGAGGGCCGACACGACCAGTCCCTGGGTGCCCAGCGCCCTTGTCTGCATGACGTCCTCCCGTACCCGAACCAGACTGTTCGGCCCTACCGTATGCCCGGACCGGCGACGGGCGGGTCGCGCGGCACGGCAGGCCCCCCCGGCGGGGCGGGGGCTGGGACGGTCGGCCGGGCTGTCAGCGGTCGCGTGTGGACGAGGGCAACGGTCAGGCGGGCTGCCACAGTTCGATGCGGTTGCCCTCGGGGTCGGTGACCCAGCCGAATCGGCCGACGCCCTCCATGTCCTGGGTCTCCTCGGCCACGTCCGCGCCCTTGGCGCGCAGCTGCGCGAGCATCGCCGCCAGGTCGCGGACCCGGAAGTTGAGCATCGTCTGCTGGGCGGGGGACCCGAAGTAGTCCGTCCCGGACTCGAAGGTCGCGAACACCGTCGGCCCGGCGTCCTGACGCCAGAGGCCGTGCTCGTCGGCGTCCAGGCCCAGGCAGTCGCGGTACCACGCGTTCAGGGCCGCCGGGTCGGAGGCGCGCAGGAAGTATCCGCCGATTCCAAGTACACGTTCCATGCCGCCATCTTGCCAGGAGGGTGGTCAGGTGGGCGGACACCACACGAACGACCGCTTCGCACCCCGAGTCGCGCCCCCGTGTCGGGGTCGGCGGCGTCGAGGGCGGGGCCGCGCCGGGCCCGGTAGGGGTCGGAGATCGGTGCACGTCCAATTGTCATGGCCGGTTGTCGGAGTCGTGGCCTCCGGTTTGATCGGTGTCCCTAGCGTGCTGGGCATGACACACGGTCACCATGCCTTCCGCCCAGCCCAGTCCGACGCCGATGGCCACGAGGGCGGTCGCGAAGTCGGTCACGACGACGGCGCCCGCCGGCCGCGCCGGGTGAACGTCGGGCTGATCGCCACGGTGCTCGCGGCCGCGCTGAGCGTCACCTCCGTCGCCCTGACCGCCCCCGCCGCGGTGTCGGCGCCGGTCGCCGACGAGCCGGCCGCCGCGGCAGTCGCCCCGGCCGCTTCGACCGCCCAGGCCCCCCAGGCCGCCCAGGCCGCTCAGGCCGCAGCGTCGAGCACCCCCGTGCCCGGTGAGGTCGTCCTCTCCGAGGGCTTCTCCGGCGCCGCCCTGCCCGGCGGCTGGACCCCCGTCGAGGGCGACTGGAAGGTGGAGGACGGACGCCTGGTCGGCACCTCCGCCAACTCCGGTCAGCAGAGCCGGATCACCTTCGGCCGCCACCTGGAGGACTTCCGCTTCGAGGCCACCGCCCGCTTCGAGAGCGCCCAGGACGCCGCCCGCTGGACGGCGCTCGGCCTGGACGTCCCGGCGAACGGTGCCACCCCGTGGTCGATCGCCACCATGCGCACGGGCACCACGGCGGCCAACGGGCTGGAGTTCGCCCAGCGCACCACCGCCAACGCGTGGACCGTCACCAACACCGCCGCCGCCCCGACGGCCGCCGGCACCGGCCGCGACGTGCGGATCGCCGTCGAGGTGCACGGCACCACCGCCCGCTGGATCTTCGAGGGCAAGGAGGCGATGCGCACCACCCGGGTCGCCCGCAGCGCCGACGGCGGCCTGGCCCTGGTGGTCAACGGGGCGAAGGTCTCCTTCGACGACGTCCTGGTCACCGCGCTCGCCCCGGGTGCGTGGATCCGCCCGGCCGGTTCGCCGTTGACGGTCATCGCCCACCGCGGCGCCTCCTCCGCCGCCCCCGAGAACACCCTGGTCTCCGACGAGATCGCCCGCCGCGGCGGTGCCGAGTGGATCGAGAACGACGTCCAGCCGAGCAGGGACGGCGTGCCCTACGTCCTGCACGACGACACCGTCGACCGCACCACCAACGGCAAGGGCCGGATCCGCGACCTCACGGCGGCCCAGCTGGACGCCCTCGACGCGGGCGCCTGGTTCGGCCCGGCCTACACCGGCACGCACGTCCCGACGCTGGCCGCCCAGCTCGACGACCTGCGCACCCGCGGCGGCAACCTGCTGCTGGAGATCAAGGGTCGGCACAGCCGCGAGGAGGTCGCCCGGATCGTCAAGGAGGTTCGCGACCACGGCATGGCCAACCGCGTGTTCGTGCAGAGCTTCGAGGTCGACGCGCTCCGCCACACCCGCGAGTTGGCGCCCGAACTGCCGCTCGGCCTGCTGCGCAGCTCGCTCGACGCCGACCCGGTCGCGCTGGCCCGGGAGTTGGGCCTGGCCGCCTACAACCCGTCCGACGACGCGCTCGCCGGCCGCCCGAACGCGGTCGGGGACCTGCACGCCGCCGGGGTGGCGGTGATGGTCTGGACGGTCGACAGCGCCGCCCGCTGGAAGGCGCTGGACGGCCTCGGAGTCGACGCGGTCATCACCAACCGCCCGGCGGAGCTGTCCGGTTGGAACTCCGGCCGGCTCCAGGGCGGCGGAGTCCAGCCGCCGGCCGCGCCGAAGTTGTCGATCACCTCGCCGGCCGCCGGAGCCGTGCTGGACCGTGCCCAGCGGCCGGTCGCCGCGGTGCAGGCCACCGGCGCCGACACCGTTCGGCTGACCCTGGACGGCAAGGAGATCTCGGCCGGCACCGCGCTGGACACCGCCGCGCTCGCGCTCGGCGGTCACACGCTGCTCGCCGAGGCCGCCGGCCCCGGCGGCAGCAACCGGGCCACCACCGAGTTCACCGTCGCCGCCACTCCCACCGGCCTGGCCGCGCTGATCCTCGGCTCGGGCGCCGACCGCAACGCCGTCGCCACGCTGACCGTGATGCTCGGCCAGGGCCGCTACCAGCCGCTCGCCGAGTGGGCGGACAACCAGGCCGGCCGTACCGTGGCCGCCGACCGGGCCCGGCTGATCGCCGCCGACGCCCGGGCCCTCGACGGGCGCTGACCCGAGGTCGAGCCGACCCTGACCGGCCCCGGCCGTGCTACCCCGGTGGCCGGGGCTGGTCAGGGTCGGCCGCTGCCTGTCAGAGCCAGGAGCGTGGGTCGGTAACTGTCAGAGGTGCTTGCTAGCGTCGTCGCGTTACGAAGATCCAGAACTCAGGGGGTTGTTGTGGACGACCACGGCATACGCGCGTTCGGTATCGGCCTGTTCGACCAGTGGACGGCCATGTGGAACGGTGACCTCGATCTCGCCAACGAGATCATGGCGCCCGACTTCGTGCTGCGTTATGCACAGGCGGGCACCGACGCCTTCGACGAGATCCGCACCCCACAGCAGCTTGCCGAGATCATCGCTGCCTGGCACAAGTCCCGCACCGGGCTGCTCTTCGCGGCGGAGGGCACCGCTGTCGTCGATCTCATGCCTGCCGACGGCGCACCGACAGGACTGGTCGCCCGCCCCTACCTCGCGAGCTACGTCACCGAGGACGGTGGGGAGGTCGCCAGGAGCGGAATCGACATCCTCAGGGTCTCCGGCGGGTCGATCGTCGAGGTCTGGTCGGTCTCATCCGGCACCGCCGGCCGGACTTTCTATCGCTAGAACGCGCCCGGATCGAGGCCGAGACCGACGCCGCGGACAGGCCCCGCACGTAGGCCGAGGACAAGGAACGTCGCCACCGGAACCGCGCCGGTACCGAGGACGAACAGGCGATCACCGGTGTCGGCGAGGCGGCTGCCGCCAAGGCCCGGCCCACGGCTCTTGACGGTTACCGAGACACGCCCTGGTGCTGCCCCGCGCAAGTTCGGGGAGGGGCGCCGGAGGACGGGTCCGGACACGTCGGTTGTGTCAGACGAATGAGAAGTGCGCGGCGGCTTCGGCGGGCGTGGTTGCCTGGCGGCGTCCGGGGACGTCGTGGACGGCGGTTGCGCCCTCGGAGCGCAGGTGGTCGGCGGTGGCGTGTCGGGCCATGGTCGCGGCGTAGGCGCGGACGTCCGTGGCGGTGGTGTCGGTGCGGCCTCGCTCCGCGTGTTGTTGGAGGAGGTCGGTGACGTCCGGGTTGAATCGCAGCATGGTCACCGGGGCGTTGTAGCGCCTGGCGATGGCGATGAGTCGTGCGCGCGCCTGCGGGGTGACGTTCGTGGACTCGGCGACTGCGCTGTGCCCGGTCGCGAGCCTGGCGGCGATTCTACGGTCGCGTTCCTCGAAGATCCGTCCGTCCGCCGCCTCCGAGTCCGCGTCGGCGGGTGACGTGCCGAAGAGTTCCGCGCGGATCTCGTCGCTGGATACCACGGTTTCCCTGGTGATCTGCCGACGCTCGATCAGTGCCCGTACGAAGCTGGTCTTGCCCGAAGCGGGAGGGCCGACGAGGACGACCAGTCCCGCGGGCACACGGATGGGCCCGGAGCCGGCAGGCGCGAGAGCGTCGAGGTGGAGGTTGCCTGCGCAGTCGAGGGCCTCCTCGGCGGAGCCGGCAGGCAGGCCGCTGGGCAGGATGCTGTCCTTGTAGGTGTTGCCGTCGGCCAGGTAGAGGGCGAAGCCCCAGGTGTGCAGCACGCCGGTGAAGCGCAGACGGCACAGCGGGAGGATCTGCTCGCCGGGCAACTCGGCTGCCACGTAGGCGAATCCGGAGTGGAAGCGGACCGTGATGGCGTTCACCTGCGGCCATCGCTCACGGGCGCGGTGGTTCAGGCGCCGGCGGAGGTGGTGCTGCATCGGTTCCGGGGGGTTCTTCGGCACGGGTCCATCCTGCCGTGCGGCGCGTTGACCCGCCCTGATCATTGACCGTGCGTGGGGAGGGGGACAGCCCCCGTAGCTCCTGAGAGCCACCCGGTAGGACGTGATCGTGATGGACATCCGGATGCCCGGCCTCGACGGCATCGAGGCCACCCGGCGGGTCGCCGCGAGCCCGGGGGAGTCTGCGAAGGTCCTGATCCTGACCACCTTCGACCTCGACGAGTACGTGTACGAGGCGCTGCGGGCCGGCGCCTCGGGCTTCCTGCTCAAGGACGCCTCCGGCGTCCAACTGGCCGAGGCGGTCGAGGTGGTGGCGCGCGGCGAGGCACTGCTGTCGCCCGACCTGACCAGGCGGCTCATCGCGGAGTTCTCCCGGGTGGGCCCAGGAGCCAAGCGCCCGACGAGGGTTCGGATCGAGGCCCTCACCGACCGCGAGACCGAAGTCCTCACCCAGGTGGCCCAGGGCCTGTCCAACGCGGAGATCGCCGCGGCACGCGACGCCGGCGCCGACGTCTCCCTCGGCCAGGTCTTCGGCCAACTCGGCTACCCGGACGCCGAGCCGGACACCACCGGCACCTACGCCGTCCGCGACGGCGAGGCGCTCGGGGCCGACCTCTACCTGCCCGCGGCGGGCGGACGCGGGAAGGCGCCGGCCATCGTGCTCGCCCACGCCGGGGGCTTCCACACCTTCGACAGGAGCGACCTGCGCGGCACCGGCCGGTGGCTCGCCGAGCACGGGGTGGCCGTGGTCGCCGTCGACTACCGCCTGGCCGCGCCCGGACGCCCCACCTGGGACAAGGCCCCGCAGGACCTCGTCTCAGCCCTGGGCTGGGTGCAGGAGCACGCCGAGCAGTACGGCATCGACGCCTCCCGGATCTCGTTGGGCGGCATGTCGGCGGGCGGAACCCTCGCGATGAACGCCGCCTACCGCCTCCGGAACGGCACCATCAAGGCCGCCGACGGGCCCGCACCCCGCCCCCCGTCCTCCGTGGGTCGGCTTCTACCCGGCCACCGACGTCACCCGCATGTGGGAGCAGGACGTGGCCGGCACCCGCGAGGCCGCGGAGCTGTTCACCGGCGGCACTCCCCGCCAGTACCCGGAGCGCTGCCGCGAGGTCTCGCCGACCGCCGACGTCCGCAGCGGGCTGCCGCGCACACTGCTCGTCGTGGGCGACCGCGACCGCAGCGCCCGGCCCGGGACGGTGCGCGCCCTCGGCGACGCGCTGCGCGCCAGGGGCGTCGACACGACGGTGCGGGAACTGCCGTTCGCCGAGCACGCCTTCGACGACGCCTACGGCAGTCTCACGTCCCAGACCAGCCGCCGGATCCTGCTCGACTTCCTCACCGTCACCGGGAGCGCGTGACACCGCCCGGCGCCCCGCACAGGCGGTCCGGACCACCGGCGACCGCCCCGGAAGCCCCCAGCGACCGCAGGAAGCCCCCCCAGGAGGCCCTGGAAGGGCCCCAGGACGGCCCGGGACGTGCCGACAGCCCCACCCATGGTTCGGACGGGGCTGTCGGTGGGTCGCCGCCGGAGTTACGCGCAGGGCCACCCGTCGCCTCGGAGTCGAGACGCCGGGTGTTCCAGGGCACCACGGCGTGGTCAGAGTTTGAACATCATGTCGTACGGCTGGGTGATCCGCTCCTGCCGTGAACCGAAGTCCACGAGTACCGCGATGTCGCCGTCGCCCTCGACACTGATGGCCCGACCGAGGCCGTACATGTCGTGGGTGACCCGGTCGCCTACGGCGAAACGCTTGCGAGGCGCTTCGACCGGGGCTTTGAAGGGGCTGGTGGGCAGGGGTCGCCGGACTGCTGGTGGTTTTGTCATCAGGTCCAGTATGCGCCGGATCCGACGGCCGTGGACCCCACCTGGCGGCTCGAACTTTCCGGTGCGTCCGAAAAAGGCCTCCGCGGGAGGTCCCTCACCGGCCCCCAGGTGCCCGGGGGAGGCCGCGGACCTGGCCGGTCAGGGGCCGGTTCAGCGCTGCGCCGGGAGTGAGACGAGGCCGATCGCCACCGCGTTGACGCCCGCCTGGAACCGGCTGGCGGCGTTGAGCGCGTGGAGGATGGCCGCCACGTGGCGGCGGCAGGTGCGCAGCGAGATGCCGGTGCGGCGGCAGATCGCCTCGTCCTTGGCGCCCTCGGCGAGGAGTTGCAGGATCTGCAGTTTGAGCGGGTCGTCGGCGATGCTCGCGGTGTCCGCGGCGGGCTCCGGGCCCCGGTCGGCGGTCGGCGGCGGCGCCGCGGCCGACCAGGAGGTCTCGAAGAGGTCACGGGCCAGGCCGATCGCCGCCGGTTCGCGGAAAACGGCGATGCAGAGCCCGTCGAGGCCCCCCGGGGGCCGGGGGACGAGGACGACCGCCTCGTCCACCAGGAGCACCTCCTGGGGCAGGTCGGGGCTGGTGCGCACGGCCGTCCGGCCGCGGTCCGGCCGGGTGGCCAGTAACCGCGCCGCCTTGGCCGCGCCGTGGTCGGAGTCCAGCAGAGCCCGCACGGAGACGTGGGCGGCCAGCCCGGCGACCTGGCCGCCCAGGAACGGTTCGAGGCTCGACGTGCCGTCCGGCGCGCACCGCATCCAGCGGACCTCCGACCGGCAGCCGGCCGCCAGCGAGCCCAGCAGCGCCGCCAGCGCGGACCGGTCGACCACCAGGTCCGCAGCCGTGCCCTGCGGCGGCGCCAACCGCGCCTGCAGCTTCACCAGGGAGTCCAGCCGGCTGCCCGCCAGTTCCAGTACCGACCGCCAGTGCGCGCTCTCGTCGGCGAGTACGGTGTCCAGCGCGGGCGTCACCACCTCCCCGGTCTCCCTGAGCTCCCTGGTCTCCCTGACCTCCCTGGTCTCACGCGCCTCACGCACCTCACGCGTCTCCGCGGTCGTCGGGGTCTGCGGGGTCTGCGGGGTCGTCGGGTTCTGCGGGCATGGGGTGGCCGCCGTCGCGGCCCGTTCGGTCGGCCGGCCCGCCGCCGGGCCGGGAGTGGTGAGTGCCGGTGCTCTTCCCGGCGTGGCGGGGTCGTCGACGGGGGTCCGATCCGCGGCTGCCGCGCGGCGATGGGTCATTCGGGCTCTCCTGGCTCAAGGGTGACGGGCCGAGGTCGAAAGCGGCACCCCTGTGGTGAAAAGGTGTCGTAGCGATGATTCTTCGCACGTCGACCTTCACCTGATATCCGTACGAGTACCTAGAAGTACTCAGTTTTGACTCACTGCTGACGGTTCGTCATTCACGGCCGGGGTGATCGGGGGGGCAGCGCCCGCAGGCCGGCTCACAGCCGCAGGTCGAGCATCGGCTCGGCGTACCGGGAGCGCCCGCAGACCGCCATCAGGACGGGCGACTCCTCCGGCGGCAGCCGCAGCAGGGCGGCGAGGTGGTGCTCGTCGAAGGAGCGGGCCGGCCGGGCGAACAGACCGTGCGCGGCCGCCCCCAGGCTCAGCCCGTGCGCCACCCAGCCGCACCGGACCTGGAGCAGCCCCCAGGCGGTCGGCCCCAGCCGGGCGGTCAGCGCGCGCAGGTCGACGGAGAGCACGACCAGCGCGGCGGCGTGCCGCACACCGCAGTCGTTCGCCGGACCTAGCGGGTAGCCGAAGACCTGCTCGATCCGGCGCGGCAGCTCAGGATCGGCCTCCACGGCCCGGAGCCCGCCGTCGGCCACCTCGTAGCGGCCGGTGGGCAGACCGCCCAGCCGCTGCGCCACCACCGTCGTCCGCACCCCCGCGCCGGCCTCCTGCAGCGGGCCGCCGGGCGCCGGTACGCCCGCCCAGGCGAGCAGGTCGCGCAGACAGTCCTCGCCGAGGACGGCGGGCCGCGCGGAGAACCCGCTCAGCGGCAGCGGGACCCGCCCGGCCGACCGCTGCCACCAGACCCGGGCCCAGTCCGGGCCGTCCGGCGCGGCCGGCAGGTCGGGCACCCCCGGCCCGCGCCCGGCCGGTGCGGCGGCGGCGGTCAGCCGGGGGGCGACCACGGCGGCGGTCTCGGCCAGGCTGGGATGGGCGCTCTCCCGGGCCAGCAGCGCGTCCAGCTCGGCGTCGAGCGCGCCGCCGCCCGCCTCCTCCAGCGCCGCCGTCGGCGGCAGCGGACCCACCCCGCGCAGGGTGACCACCACCGGCGCCGCCCAGCTGCCCGGCCCGGCCGCGGCGACCAGCCGGGCCGCGTGCGCGACCTCGGGCCCGGTCACCTGCACCTCGGCGGCGACGGCGCGCAACTCGGCCGCCACCAGCAGGCTGCGCAGCTGGACACCCGTCTCCAGATCCGCCAGCGCGCACCGCAACACGCCGTACGGGGTGGGCAGATCGGTGTGGCGCCCGGCCAGGACGACGGTCAGGTCGCCGCGGGCGGGTCGTAGCGGCCCGGACACCTCGTCGGCGGCCGACAGGTCGACCAGGGCGTGCCGGTACGGGTCCAGATAGCCCGCCGGGCCCTGCGGCGGCACGGCGAACACGTGCACCGGGAACCTGCTGCGCACCGAGGCCGTCACCCGGTGGTCGTTCGCCGGGTTGGCGGGCTCGCGGCGGAGCAGTCCGAAGGCCGCGGCCAGCACCTCGCCGGCGGTCGCCCCGCGGATGCGGCCCGCCGGGTGGCGGGCGGTGGCGAGCCGGTCGGCCGTCCCGGTCGGCAGCGGGCGGCCGAGGTTGCCGCGGGCGGCCTGCGGCGGCATCCCGGACGTGGTCGCCACGCGCTCGTCCACCTCGATCGGCTCGTGCAGCAGACCGCGCAACGGGCCCTGCCGCAGGGCGAAGCGGTAGACGTCGTCGGTGCCGGTCATGCGTCCTCCAGCGGGTCGGGGTCGGTCAGCCAGACGGGGCCGCAGGGCAGCGGGAGGGGACCGAGGACGGCGTCGTCGGGGCAGCGGCGGTGGCCCGGGGTGCGGCCGCGCAGCACGGCGGGCGTGTGGAGCGCGGCCCACAGCGCGGTCAGCTCGGCCGGGGCGGCCCACTCCAGGGCCCGGGTGCCGATGGCGGGGTCGGGCGTGGCGGTGTGCTTGCCCTGCTGGAGGACGGCCAGTGCCCGGGCCAGGGCGGCCTGGGCGGCGGCCGGGGCGTTCGGGCCCCACTGGGCGGCGAGCCGGCGGCCGTCCGCCGGGTCGACGGCCTCCACCAGGCACCACGCCGTCCCGGGCAGGGGGTGGCGGCGGAGCCGGACCGGCTGGTCGTGGTAGTCGGTGAGGGCGCGGCGCAGGGCTCGCGTCCGGGGGCCGTCGACCTCCGGCCACGGCAGCGCGGACCACGCGGCGGCCTCCGCTCCGAGCAGGCGCAGCAGGCCGTCGAGCAGCCACCGCTGCTCGCTGGTGCCGGCGGCGGCCACGGGGGCCGCGGCGGTCGGGGCTGCTGCCGTTGCCGCCGCCTGGGCCCGGAGCAGGCCGAGCAGCGCGTCGCGGCGGGCGTCCTGCGGGTCGGTGCCCCAGCCGGTGAGCACCGGTCGGCCGGGCAGGGTGAGGGACTCGATCGCGGCCAGCCGGAACGGCAGTTGCGGCAGGGCGAGGTCCTCCCGCCAGCGGCCGGGGCCGAGCCACGGCTCGGTGAGCACGGTGACATCCGGCGGCTCGCCGGGCCGGAGTGCGGAGGGCGGCGGCTCCGCCGGGCAGTCGGTGGTGTGCAGGGTCCGCCCGTGGATGATCCGCAGTGCCCCGGGGTCGGCGCCGGTCGCGCCGAGCAGGTCGAGGAGCCGCCGGGCGGCGAGCGCCCCGGCCAGGGTGGCGGCGGCCAGGGCCGGGGCGCGGCCGACCGGGTCGACCCGGCACCAGGCGCCGACCCTGCACGCCCGGGCGAGGAACGGCTCGACGGCCGCCGGCCCGTCCAGGACCGGGCCGACCACCGCGTGGCCGGCCGCCGTCAGCACCGGTACCCAGGGCGTTCCGGGCGCGAGGGCGGCGGCCTGGGCGCGCAGCCGGTCGGGGTCGTCGGCCGAGACCACGGCGGCGGTGGTCCGCGGGCCCGGCCGCCCGGGCACCGCGCCCGCGCCGAGGGCGGTCAGCGAGCGGGCCGCGCTGCGGGCGGCCGGGCCCGCGCCGACGACGGCGGTCTCGGCGCCGCGCAGTGCGGCGAAGGCCGCGTACGGCTGGGCGCAGTGCTGTTCCAGGTGGGCGAGCGTGTCGGCGTGGCGCAGTGCGGTGTGGGCGTCGGGCACCGGGCCGCCGGCCAGATCGGGGTCGAACAGCACGTCCTCGGCGAGCAGGGCCGCCAGCGTCCGGCGGAGCAGTGCGGCGGCGGGGGCCCCGGCGGAGTCGGCCAGGGTGTCGGTGTCGACGCCGTCGGTGAGTTCGCCGAGCCGGTCGTCCAGCAGCCGGGCCACCGCGGGCGGCACGGCGAGGACGAACGCGCGCTCGCCCCGGGCGCAGTGCAGGCCGCGCGCGGTGGGCACGAAGTGGGTGCCCGGCCGCAGCTTCACCCTCATGCGGCGCCTCCGAGGTCGGTGCCTCCGAGGTCGGTGCCTCCGGGTTCCGTGCGTCCGGGTTCCGTGCGTCCGGGCTCCGTGCCTCCGAGGCGGAAGCCGCCGTCCGGGGTTCGGCCGTACTCGACCAGCCAGTGCAGGTCGCGGACGCCGTCCTGGACACCGGTCGGCAGCTCCTCCAGGTGGCCGCCGTCGGGCAGGGCCCGGACGGTGTCGGCGAGCAGCGCACTGGAGAGGTCGGCGTAGCGGGGGCGGAAGTCGGCGGTGGCCGGTCCGTAGACGCCGTCCGGGTCGTCACCGGGCAGCGCGGGGCCGGCCAGCAGCACCTGCTCCGGGACGCCGTGGACGGACCGCCAGCGGGTGAGCGCCCCGATCAGTTCGGCGCCGTGGCCGGCGGGCAGCCCGGCGCCGGGGTACCAGCGGCGGCCCTGGAGGAGCACCCGCCCGGCCCGCAGCCGGGGCAGCGCAATGGTGTCGCGGGCGAGGGCGGCGGCGTCGCCCAGCGGGTCGGGCCGCAGGCGGCCGGTGCCGCCGAGCCACCAGGCGATCCGCAGCGGCGCGGCGAGCAGGCCGGGCCGGGCGGGCGCGGGCCGGTGGGCGGCGACCGCGGCGCCGTCCTCGTCGAGCAGAGCCAGTTCGTCGCGGTCGGGGTCGTGGGCGAGGACCAGCCGCAGCCACCCGGACGGGTCGATCAGGCCGGTCGGGCCGGGCTGGTCGGGGGCCGACGGGCGGGGGAGCCGGTCGGCGAGCACCCCGCCGCCCGGGTGGAAGCCGCGGACCGCCAGCCCGTCGCCGAGCGGTTCGACGGCGACCGCGTAGCGGCCCGGGCGGCTGCGGAACCGCTCGGGGAGGCCGTCGACGAGGGCGGCCAGCCAGGCCGGGTCCACCTGTACCTCCTCCACCTCCTCGCGGCGCCCGGCTGCGCGCCCGGCTGCGCGCCCGGCGCCGATCCGTTCCGCGAGGCGGTGGCGGGCGGCGCTGCGCAGGCGCAGCAAGCCGGTCAGCGAGCCGTCGGCCGGGCCGAAGTCGGCGGCGGTGGCCCCGGTCAGCAGCTGGGCTCGGCGGGCGACCATGGTGACCAGGTCCTCGGCGTGGACGTGCAGCCGCACCCGTGCGCCGCGGCCGAACCGCTCGGTGAAGGCCGCGGTGAGCAGGGCCCGGGCCTCGTGGGTCGGGTCGAAGGCGGCGGCGTACTCCAGGACCGGGCCGAGGTCGTCGAGCGCCGACCGGTGGCGGCCCGCGGCGACGGCGACCGGCGCCGACACGCTCTCCTCGGCGACGGGCAGCGGGACGGGGTAGGGCAGCAGGCGGTTGAGCGCGGCCCGGTCCTCGGCGAGGCCCGTGAGCGCCCGGGTGCGCTCCTGCGGGCCCGCACCGGTGGCGGCGTCGAGCCGGTCCTGGACGGCGGCCAGCACCTTGGCCGCCTCGGGGCGCGGACCGGCCAGCAGCGCCGCGGCGGCGCCGGCCGTCTCGGGTGCGCCGAACGCGGCGGCCGGCAGCAGGAGTTGGAGTCGGACGGCCTCCTCGGTGAACGCCTCGGCGGCCGACTCCTCGACCTCCAGGGCCGTCGCCAGTTCACGGACGAGGGCGGCCCGCGGCAGCGGACCGAGCTCCAGCAGTCGCAGCAGAGTGCGCACCCGGCGGGTCAACGGGGTGCCGATCAGGCGCAGTTGGTCGCCGTCCCGGCGGTGGAAGCGGGCCTGGGCGGGGGTGCTCCGCAGGGTCGGGTTGACCCGCAGAGCCGCCGGACCAGCCGCCGGGCCGACGGCCGGGCCGGCCGGTGCCGGGGCCTCGGCGAGCAGCAGGTCGACGACGGTGGCCAGCATCGCCCGGTCCACCGCCAGGGTGGTCCGGGCGGCGGGCGGGTCGAGCCGGGTCCGGTCCATCGCCGCGCCCTCCTCGGCCCAGTGGACGGCGGCCACGGTGGTGTGGGCACCGGGCGGGCCGCTGGGGACCGTCGCCCGGAGCAGCTGGTCGAGTGCGGCGGCCTCGTCCTCGCCGGTGGACAGGAAGCGCTCCACGGCGCGGTCCGCCCGCCCCGCCGCCGCGATCAGCGGGGCGCGGAGGGCCGGGTCCGCCAGCGCCGCCCGCAGCGCGGCGCGCTCCTCCCGCAGGGCCTGCGGGTGGGCGGCGGCCACCGCCCGCCCGGCCGTGGCGGCCGCTGCGCCGTCCCCGGCCGCCGCGAGCGCGGCCAGCGCGGCGTGCAGCGCGGGTGAGGTGAGGCGCCGGCCGGGGACCAGGCCGAGCAGGGCGAGGGGCGGGGCGGCCACGGCGGACCCGGAGGCGGCGGCTTCGGTGGGCCGAGGGGCGGGGGCGGTCATGCCGCACCTTCCCCGGTGGTGGTGAAGCGCGGCCGTACCTGCTCGGCGAACAGCTCGACCGAGCGCACGGCGTCGGCGCCGCCGAAGCCGCCGAAGTCGACCTGCCAGAGGATGCCGTCCGCGCCGACCCGCTCCTGGAACCGGCCGATCTGGTCGGTGACGTGCTCCGGCGAACCGACGAACGCGGTGCCGGTGGCGCGCAGGTCCCGGGCGGTCATCGTCCGGACGACCCGGCCCAGGCCGGTGTACTGCGCGTAGTCGGTGGAGACGGTCTCGTCCCAGCCGTCCAGGGCCGAGGCCCAGACCCGCAGGTACGCGTCGAGGTGGGGGTCGGCCAGCTCGCGCGCCTTCTGGTCGGTGTCGGCCACCAGCAGCGGCAGGCTCGCCATCACCCGGGGTGTGCCGTCCGGGTGGTGGGCGGCGAAGGACTCGCGGTAGCGGGTGGTCAGCGCGGTGTCGAACTCCCGGCCGGTGGGCGTGATCAGCAGGCCGTGGCCGAACCGGCCGATCCGCTCAAAGCTGTCCGGGGTCTGCACGGCGGCGACCCAGAACGGCGGTCGGGGCGACTGGGTGGGGCGCGGCAGCACGGTGGCGTCGCGGAAGGAGAAGTACGGGGTGTCCTCGTCGACCCGCTCCTCGGTCAGCAGCCGGTGGACGGCCGCGATCGTCGCCTCGAAGCGCCCGCGGCTGCCGTCCATCGGCACCTGGAAGGTCTGGAACTCGTGCGGCAGGTAGGCGCGGGCGAAGCCGACCTCCAGCCGGCCCGCGCTGATCGCGTCGACCATGGCGATGTAGGACGCGAGCTTCACCGGGTGGTGGAACACCGGCAGGGTGCACCCGGTGATCAGCCGGATCGAGCGGGTCCGGGCGGCGACGGCGGCCAGGAAGGTCAGCGGGCTGGGACAGTAGCCGCCGTAGGGGTGCAGGTAGTGCTCGGTCATCTTGACGTAGTCCAGCCCGGACTCGTCCGCGAGCCGGCACAGGTCGAGCACCTCGCGGTAGTAGTCGACGGGTGACTTGGTCTCCGGGGAGGCGTCGGGGAGGAACGAAACGCCGAAACGCATGGTGGCTCCTGGGAAAGTCGGGTGGGTCTGTGGGTCTGTGGGTCTGGCGGTCGGCAGGCCTGTCGGCCTGTCGGCCTGTCGGCCGGTGGGCCTTGGAGCAGGTCAGCCGGCGCCCGGCTCCGGCGGGCCGAGCAGGACGGCCGTGTACGACTCGGGCCGCAGGTGGCGGGCGGCGGCCTCGCGCACCTCCTCGTCGGGGACGGCCCGCAGCCGGGCGGCCAGTTGGTCCGGCCAGTCGGCGGGCAGCCCGGCCGCCACCGGCCCGTACAGCGCGTCGGCCAGGCCCTTCTGGGTGGAGCGGGCGAGCGCGTGGTGGCCCAGGGCGTGGCCGCGGGCCGCGGCGATCTCCCCGGCGGTGGGCGGGTGCGCGCCGGAGACCGCGGCCAGCTCGGCGAGGGCGCCGTCGAGGGCGGCCCGGGCGTGCCGGGGCGCGGCGGCGAACTCCACGGTGGCGAGGGCCGCGCCGGTGCGCTGCTCGACGCCGGAGCGGCCGGTGTAGATCCAGCCGCGGCGTTCGCGCAGTTCCTGGACCAGCCGGGCGGAGAAGAAGCCGCCGAGGACCTGGTCGGCCAGGTACAGGGCCGGGTGGTCCGGATCGGAGCGCACCGGGGCGGGGGCGGCGAGCCGGATCTCGCACTGGCGGGCACCGGGCGAGGGGACTTCCGCCGCGGGCTCGCCGCGGTGGGCGGGGGCCGGCAGCGGGGCCATCCGCACGGCGGGCCGGGGGTCGGACCAGCCGCCGAGCAGGGCCGCCGCATGGTCGGCCGAGCGCGCCGGGTCCAGGTCGCCGACGAGTACCAGGGCGGAGCCGCGGGGCAGCAGCCGGTCGCGGTGCAGCGCCGTCACCTCGGCGGGGCCGACGCCGGCCACCTCGGCCGCGTCCGGGGTCTCCCGGGTGGCCGGGTGGTCGCCGAAGCACCGGTGCAGCAGGGCCGCCCTGGCGGCCCGGGCGGGCAGCGACCGGGTCAGGCCGATCCGGTGCAGCAGCCGCTCCCGCTCGCTCTCCACCACGGGCGCGGGGTAGGCGGCGCCGGTCAGGCAGTCGGCGAGCACGGTGAGCAGCCGGGGCAGCCCTTCGGCCAGGACCGCGCCGGTGACCAGCAGGTTCTCAGGGCCGACGACGGCCTTCAGGGTGCCGCCGGCGGCCGCCAGTTCGTCCTCCAGGACGGTACGCGGCCGGGTGGCGGTGCCGCCGAGCAGGGTGCAGGCGAGCAGTTCGGCGACCGCCGCGTGCCGGGGGTCGGTGCCGCCGAACGGCACGCCCAGGCGCAGCTGGACCACCGGGGCGGTGGCCCGCCGGGCGGCGACCACCCGCAGGCCGGTGTCCAGGAGGGTGTCGACGCTCTCCGGGGGGGCGGTCGGACGCGGCGGGGCGAGTGGCGGCGTCGTCCGGGTGGCGCTCATCGGGGCTCCTTCCGACCCGGTACCACGTGCAGCAGCGCCGGGTGCTGGGCGGCCAGGACGGACGCGGCCGAGCGGACCTCGGCGGCGGTGACGGTGGCGAACCTGCTCGCCGCGTCCAGAGCCAACCCGCCGTCGTCCAGCAGCAGTTCGTAGCCGGCCAGCCGTCGGGCGCGGACCCCGACCGGGTCGGTGGCGGCGTACCAGGAGGTCTGCAACCGGCGGACGGTGCGGTGGAGTTCGGCCTCTTCGGGGCCGTAGCCGGCGAGCGAGCCGAGCTCGGCGGTGATCGCGTCGACGGTGTCCTGGGCAGCGGCGCCGGGCGGCAGGACGGCGCTCACCACGAAGGCGTCGGGGTCGCGCGCGTCGAACGGCCCGCCCAGGCCGGCCGTCGCGGTCGCCTGCGTGGCGAGGCCCAGCCCGCGGACCAGCGAGCGGCGCAGCCGACCGGTCTCGCCGTCGCCGAGCAGCGCGGCGGCGACCACGGCGGCCAGGTGGGGGCGGGAGCCCGCCGGCGGCATCCGCAGACCCAGCGCCAGGGCGGGCAGCGGCGCCAGCGGGTCGGGGTGCTCGACGGCGCGGGGCGCGGCGAGCGGCGGCTCGTCGAGGTCGGGGCCCGCGACGGTCGGCCGGGCCGGGATCGGTCCGAAGTACCGTTCGGCGAGGCCTACGGCCTGCTCGGGCCGGACGCCGCCGCAGAGGGCGAGCACCGCGTTGCCCGGGGTGTAGTGGCGGTCGAAGAAGGCGGTGCACTCCTCGACGGTGGCTTCACCGAGGGCGGCGTGGTCGCCGTACCCGTTGTGGGTGTTGGCCCAGCCCTGGAAGAGCACCGGCGGCAGCAGGAAGGTCGGGAACCCGCCGTACGGGCGGTTGAGCACGCTGCGGTGGATCTCCTCGGCGACCACCGAGGCCTGGGTGGCGATCGCCTGCGCGGTGATCCGGGGTGCCCGCATCCGGTCGGCCTCCAGGAACAGGCCGAGCTCCAGGGCCTCGGCGGGCAGCGCCTGGAAGTAGTCGGTGTGGTCGCGGTGGGTGGTGCCGTTGAAGGCGCCGCCGTTGGCCTGGACGAGGCGGGCGTGCTCCTGGGCGGCGAGGGTGGCGCCGCCCTGGAACATCAGGTGCTCGAAGAGGTGGGCGAAACCGGAGCGGGACTCGGAGCGGTAGCCCACGCCGTAGGCCACCGCGATGCCCACCGCCGGGCAGTCCAGGTCGGGGGCGACCAGCACGCGGAGCCCGTTGCCGAGCCGGTGCCGGTGCAGCCGGGAGGCGGCGTGCTCCGGTGCGGTCGCGGGGGGCGCGGTCACGAGCCGCTGCGGATCGCTCGGGCGGCGAACCAGGTGGTGAACGCCGCGAGGCCGGCCGCCACCGCCACCCCGACCAGGGTGTGGGTGCTGGTGAACTCGCCTGCGAACAGCGACCGTTCGGCGTCGACGATGTGCGACAGTGGATTTGCCTTGGCCAGCCCGGCCAGCCAGCCCGGGGCGAGCGCGAGCGGCAGCAGGACGCCGGAGAGCAGCAGGGTGGGCAGCATCAGCGCGTTCAGCAGCTGGCCGTACACCTCCTCGTTGCCGACCAGCAAGGCCAGTCCGTAGGCGAATCCGGCCATGGCCAGGCCGACCACGGTGACCAGGGCGAACGCCGCCAGTACCCCGCCGGCCGGCGCGCGCAGGCCGGCCACGAAGGCGCCACCGGTCAGCAGGACGGCCTGGGCGGTGAGCACCACGGCGTCCCGGAGCATCCGGCCGAGCAGCAGGCCGACCTCGCCGGCGGCCGAGACCTTCATCCGGTCGAGCACCCCGGAGCGGCGCTCGGAGATGATGCCGAAGCCGACGAAGACGGCTGAGAACACGCCCTGTTGGACGAGCAGGCCGGGGACGAAGACCTGCCAGGTGTTGCCGCCGTCGAAGCCCGGGGCCTCGCCGATCCGGTTCAGCAGCGGTCCGAACAGGACCAGGTAGAGCAGTGGTTGGACGAGTCCGAAGACGACCCAGGCGGGGTTGCGCAGGGTGTAGCGCATCGAGCGCTGGAAGATGACCCAGCTGGTCGCGGCGGTGGTCACTTGGTCACCTCGGTGGGCAGGTTCGCGGCGGGCAGGCCTTGAGCGGGATCCGGTGCCGTCGGGTCGGCGGTGGCGGGGGGCCGGGCGGGCAGCCCGTCCTCGCGCAGCGAGCGGCCGGTCAGCCGGAGGAACACGTCGTCCAGCGTGGGCCGTTTGACCGCCACCGACGACAGGTCGACGCCGGCCTGGTCGAGCGCCCGCAGCAGCTCCGGGAGCAGCCGCTGGGCGTGGGCGACGTGGAAGCGCACGCAGTCCGGCGCGGTGTCCAGGTCGCAGCCGGGCACGACCCGCGCGACCACGGTGGCCGCGTCGCTGATCCGGCTGGTCTCCAGCGTCACCACGTCGCCGCCGATCCGGTTCTTCAGTGCCTCCGCGGTGTCGGAGGCGATCACCCGGCCGCCGTCGATCACGATGATCCGGTCGCTGAGCAGGTCGGCCTCGTCGAGGTAGTGGGTGGTGAGGAACACCGTGGTGCCGTGCCGGGCGCGCAGGCTCCGCAGGTGGTCCCAGAGGTTGGCGCGGCTCTGCGGGTCGAGCCCGGCGCTCGGCTCGTCCAGGAAGAGCACGGCGGGGTCGTTCACCAGCCCCAACGCGAGGTCCACCCGGCGGCGCTGGCCGCCCGAGAGCCGGGCCACCGGACGATCGGCGAAGCCGCCCAGGTCGAAGCGGTCCACCAACTCCGATGCTCTGACGGCGGACTGACTGGCGGACAGGCCGTGCAGCCGGGCCTGGGTGCGCAGTTCGTCCAGCACCCGGTGCTCGGAGCCGCCGGATGACTGGCTGACGTAGCCGATGGCCCGCCGTACCGCCGCCCGTTCGCGGACCACGTCGTGGCCCGCCACGGTGGCGGTCCCGCCGGTGGGCCGCTGCAGCGTGGTGAGCATCCGCACCGTGGTGGTCTTGCCGGCGCCGTTCGGGCCGAGGAAGGCCACCGTCTCTCCCGCGGCCACCTCCAGGTCGATGCCCTGGACGGCGTGCACGGTGCCGTTGCGGACGGCTTCGGCCGTCCCCACGCGGGTCCGGTAGGTGTAGGTGAGGTCTTGCGCGCTGATCACGGGTGTTCCTCCGCTTCTGAGCCGGGCAGGCTGCGGCGCACCGGTGTGGACGGGGGGTCGCAGAGCTGCGGGGCGCCCCGCCGGCTGCGGGCCGCGGCGGCGTTCGGGTGCTGCCGGGCCACTGTGACCACGGCGGAGGCGGCCAGTCCAGCTCCGGCGGCCGGTGGGCGGGAGCGTTGACACCTATGTGCCAGCACACCCGAGCGGTAGGGGTGCGAATGTCCGATCTTGTCTGCGGGCGCACCCGTCGGCTCTTTCATGGGCACATCAACTCCCTTGCAACAGCGGCACGTTGGTGCCGCCGCAAGCCCTTGCCCGGCCCGCCCGGCAGCGGGTTAGCTCGTTGCCAAGCCGCCGGCAGCCCGCCGGCCGAAACCCGAAAGGGGTCAACTCATGAGCACCGCTGTGGACTTCGCCGCGTTCGACGTCAACGAGCTCGGCGTGCTGGACGCCAACGACGCCGTCGCGCTGCCCGACATGGGCGCGTCCATCATCATCCTCATCCCGTTCACCGAGGACGGCGAGGAGATCCTCACCGAGGACGCGCTGAACGGCAGCGGCTCCGCCAGCACCTCCTCCTCCTGCTGCTGACCTCCCGCAGCTGACCACCCCCGGCTTCTCCTAGCCGGGCACCGGCACAGCCGGTAACACCCGCCAACGGCCGTCAGCGATCACGACGCCGGTCTCGCGCCGGCCGACCGATTCGTGCACCACCTGGAGTCGTCATGAGAACCATCGATCCGGGCCTGGCCATCAGGGTCTTCGACTACTCGGACAACCCGCGGGAGCTGCTGCGGGAGATCGCGGTGCCACTGGCGCACCTCAAGAACTCGCAGCAGCTTCCCGTGGTCCACCTGCGCAGGGGCTGGCTGCACGGCTCCCACGTCCTGATCACCCTCCGCCCCTACGGCGAACGGCCCGTCGACGCGGCCGAGTTCGCCGCCACCGCGGAACGGCTCGCCACCGCCCGACCGGCCACCGCGCCGGACCGGGACCGCTACCTCGCCCGCGCCGCCGAACTGGCCCGCTGGGAGAACGTCCAGGACGAACTCCTGCCCTGCCACCCGCAGGGCCGGGTCCTCGTCGAACCGCACCACCCGCGCACCGGCTCGCCCGCCCTCGCCCAGGCCGTCGACCAGATCACCGGCCGCTTCCTCGAACCGGTCCTCGCCTCCCTCGCCGTACCCGAGGACCGGCTCCTGCCGCACCTCGCAGGCGTCCTGGCCGTCCTCGCCCGCTCCCACCCGCGCGGCATCAGCGCCGGAGCCCTGCCCTACCGCTCCCACGCCGAGGGCGCCGCCTCCGCGACCGGCCGGCACACCGACATCCGCTCCGCCTTCGCCGCCCGGTACGCCAAGGACCGCGAGACCTTCCTCGACGCGCTGCGCGCCCCGCTGCCGGACGACGCCCTGCGCAGCTGGGAACGCGCCGTGCAGTACTCCTGGGGCGTCGCCGAGGCGCTCACCGCCTCCGCGACCGTCGACGAACGGGTCCTCCAGGCCGCCGTCGGCGCGCACTGGCAGCACCCCCTCGGCGAACCCGTCCGCAGCGACTTCATCGGCGAGGTCCTCGACGGCGGCATGCTGCGCAACCCCTCCTACCGCCACATCGCACACCGGATCGTCCTCAACGCCCTCTACACCGCCCTCACCTGCTTCGGCATCACCCCGATGCAGCGGTACTACCTCTGCTACGGACTCGGCGAGGGCACCGACGAACTGACCGGGCAGTCCTCCATCGACCGGGTGCGCGCCTTCAGCAGGGAGCTGGCCTGACCATGACGCCGACCCACCGCACCGGCCGCCACCCCATCGCACCGCCGCGGACCTGGACCCCCGCCGACACCCCCGTCCTGCGCGTCAACCCGACCGCGGGCCTGCGCCTCGGCGGCGACCGCCTGCACACCGCCGTCCGCGCCCTGTTCGCCGCCCAACGGCAGTGCGACGCACTCGCCGACGAGGCCTGCGACCGGCTCTACTCGCTGGCCGGCCGCGCAACCGGCCGGGAACGCCACCGACTGCTCCGGCTCAAACGGGACGTCTTCAACCACCGGGACCCACTGCCCGCCGACCTCGACGACGGCTGGCACACCCCGCTGCCACCCGCCGTCACCGACTGGCTGGCCGCCCACGAACGCGGCCGACTCGCCCGGACCGCCCTGGAGACCGGCCACGCCGCCCTCCTCGCCGAGGAGCGCGAGCGATTCGCCCACGCCCTCGGCTCCGAACCCTTCCAGCTCTCGCTGGCCCTCAACTCGCCCCAGGTCCTCGACGCCGTCCAGCGCTACCGCGCCGCCGCAGGCCGACCGACCGCCCGGCTGCGCAAGTCCGAGCGCGGACTCGTCCAGCACCTGGCCCGCGCCGTCCTCCGGGTCAGCCCGCTCACCCGCCTCACCGCCGTCGGCTTCGCCACCTGGGCGCCGACCGGCCCGCGCCTGGACCAGACCGGCTTCGACCGGCGCCGCGCCCACCACCGGCTCACGCCCGACCGCGCACTGCTCTCCGGCCTGGTCAACGGCATCCTCGCCGCACCACACGCCGGCGAACTGCCGGACACCCTGCAGCGCAACCCGATGCTCCGCCGCGAGGGCGACCGGATCCGCTTCCAGCACGCCGCCGACGGCCGCCGCCGCACCCTCGCCGCCGAACTCAACGAACAGCTGACCGCCCTGCTGCGGCTCACCGCCCTGGGCCCGCTGCCCGCCGAACGACTCGCCGGCGAACTCGCCCGCCGCTTCGCCGTGCCGCCGGCCGACGCCGACCGCCTGGTCGCCGCCGCCGCCGACGCCCAGATCCTGGTCGCCGGCCCGCTCCTCGACGAACAGGCCGCCGACCCGCTGCCCGCCGCCGAGAAGCTCCTCGCGGACGACCACCCCGAGGCGGCCGCCCTCGTCGCCGCGATCCGCGCCGACCTCGACCTGATGGCCCGCGACTCGGTCGGCGGCCGCCGCGCCGCCCTCACCCGCATCCGCACCGCCGAGACGGCGCTCAACGCACTGAGCACCTGCCCCGCGAGGTTCCAGGTCAACGAGGACTGCCTGCTCGAACCCGCCACCGTCTCACCCGAGGGCTACCGGCGGGCCCTCGCCGACCTCGGCCGGGTCGCCGCCTTCCAGAGCCTCTTCGACCGCCACCACGAGATCCGCGCCCTGCTCACCCGCGCGTTCACCGGCCGCTTCGGGCCCGGCGCCCAGGTCGACCTGGTCGACCACGCCGAGGACCTGGTCGACCTCGTCCGCACCCGCGAGCCCGCGCTCACCCCGGACCGCGCCACCGGGTGGGGCCCCGCCGACGGCTCCCTCGCGGAGCTCCTCCGGCACCGGGCGGCCGCCACCGCCGCGCTCGCCGCCGCCCTGCGCGAAGCCGGCGACGGCGCCGAGGCCCACGTCGACCCCGCCCTGCTCGCCGAGGCCGCCGACCGGCTCCCCGAGCGCTTCCGGCTCCCCGCAGCCTCGTACGGCCTGCTGGTGCAGCCGCTCGCCGGCCGCCTGGTGCTCAACGCCTGCTACACCGGCCACGGCCAGCTCGTCACCCGCTTCCTCGGAGCCCAGGCCGCACTCGGCGGCGACGCCGCCGAGCGGATCGCCCGACGCATCGCCCGCCGCCACGCGGCCGACGGCGTGCGCCTGCGCGAGGACCACGGGCTCCACCGGGCCAACATCAACCACCGCCTCCGGCTCCTCGACGAGGAGATCACCCCCGGGCAGTGGCTCGGCGTCCGCCTCGCACACGACCCCGACACCGACCGGCTCGGCCTGCTCGACGCCGACGGACGGCCGCTGCGGGTGATGGCCCTCGGCATGAAGTGGATCGAACTCCAGCCGGCCCCGCTCACCATCGCCGTCTGGCTGCACGACACCGGACGGGTCGCCTTCGACCCGATCGGCGCCCTGCACGCGCGGCGCCCCCGCCCGGCCACGGCCGCCACCGTCCGCTACCCGCGGCTGGTCGCCGGAGACGTCGTGCTGCAACGCCGCCGCTGGTACCCGGGCGAGGACCTCCCGCACGGCACCGAGCCGGAGGACGAGGCCGCCCACCTGATCGCCCTGACCCGCTGGCGCGCCGCCCACGACGTCCCCGAGGAGATCGTGCTGAAGACCCCGCTGGCGATGCCGACCGGCGCCGGACCGGACGGCGAGAGCGCCGCCGACCGGCTCACCCGCTACCTCCGGGCCCGCAGCCGGGAGAAGCCCCAGTACCTCGACCTCGGCAGCGCCCTGATGGCCCGGGTCCTGCCGAAGTTCCTGGAACGCCGTGGCGCCGGGTACTTCGAGGAGGCCCTGCCGGGAGTGCGCAACGGCGTCCACGCCGCCGAGTGGCTGCTGGAGTACGACCAGGAGCCGGAGGCCGCCGAATGAGGGTCAAACTGCGCCCCGGGACCCACCTCGCCTCCGTCCGGCAGGGCGTGTACGTCTCCCGCGCGGGCCGGTCCTTCGTCCTCGCCGGACCGCCCGCGCTCTACGGCGTCCTCGACAGCCGACTGGCGGAGCTGACCGACGGCACCGACCTGGAGGCCCTGGTGGCCGCCTTCGGCGACGAGGCGGCGCGGCCGGTCCTCGACCGGGTGGTCCGCGCCCTGCTCGACCACGACGTGCTGCTCGACCTCGACGCGCTCACCACCCCGCCGCCCGACCGGGCCACCGCCGCGCGCTACGCCGAGGTGCTCGCCTACCTGGAGGCCCACAGCGGCGACCCGTACCGGGACTTCGCCCGGCTGCGGGCCGCCCGGGTACGGGTGCTGGGGGAGGGGCCGGCGGCCGTCACCGCGGTCCGCTCGCTGGCCCGGCACGGGATCGGCGCGGTCACTGATCCGGTGGCCGGGCCTGACGTGCCGGACGACGGCGCGCCGGGCGCCCCCGCGTGGGCGGTGCTGATCGACGACCACGACCACCCCGCCGACCTCGCGGTCCTGGCCTCCGACCTGCCGCCGGGCACCCGCGCGGTCACCGTCCGGGCGGGCGAGCGGATCGCCCTCGTCGGCGAGCCGGCCCCCGGCTCCCCGGCGGCGCTCCGGGCCGCGGCCCGCCGCGCCGAGGCATGGGCCGCCGACGACCCGGAGGCCTGCGCAGCGCGCCCGCTGAGCGCCGTCCTGGCCGGCGCCCTCGCGGCCCGCCAGGTCCTCGCAGGTCTGACCGGACTGGCGGGACTCGCCGACCCCACGGGCGCGGACCCGGAGCCGAAGCTGACGGGCCCGGGAACGGACGCGGCGCACGGGGTCGCCACGGTCGTCCACGGCCGCCTGCTGCGCACCTCCCGGATCGCCCTCGCCCCGGGCTCCGCCGTCCCGGGCGCCGCCGTCCCCGCCCCGGAGGAGCCGCCCGCCCCGGAGGAGCGCCCCGACGCCGAGGCGCTGCTGGCCGCCTGGTCCGGGCTCACCGCCCGGTGGACGGGGCCGCTGCGGCGCGGACGCGACCTCGACCTCGACCAGCTGCCCTTCGCGCTGGAGACCGTCGAGGCCGTGGACGCCGACGGCGCTTCGCCCGTCGAGCGCCGGGCGGCCGGCTGGGGCGTCGACCGGCCGGCCGCGGGACTGAGCGCCGTCCTGGCCGGTACCCGGCTGCTCGCCGCCCGCGCCGCGTCGGCCACCGGCGTGCCCGCGGCCGGATCCACCCCCGACCGCTGGCTGCTCGACGGCCTGCTGCGCGTCCTCGGCGCCGAGGCGCTCGCCGCACCCCCGGCCCGTGAACTCGGCTGGGACGACCTCGCCGACCTGGAGGCCCGGACCCTGCTCGGCCTCCTGGAGACGTACTTCGGACGGTCCGTCACCCTGACCGAGCGGCGACCGGACGGACCGGGGTGGTCCCTGGTGACGGTGACCGACCGGCACGGCGCGGCGACCACGACGGCGACCACGTCTGCGACCGTAAGCGCGACCGCAGGCGGGACCGCAGGCGCGACCGAGTGGGGGCCGACCACGGCCGCCGCCGCCCGCACCGCCCTCGGCGCGGCCGTCGCGCGGGCACAGGCCGACGACCCGGAGGTCCGGGCGCTGCTGGCCGCGCAGCCGGTCGGCACCGCCGTGCTGGAACGCTGCCCCGAGCAGAGCGTCCGGGAGGCCCTGCACCGGACGACCGCCGCGTTGTCCGCCCGCGGCCGCACACCGTCCGCCCACCGGTGCGGCCCAGACCCGGTGGCCGCCGGACCGGCCCCCTTCCACGGGACGGTGACCCTGTGACCGGCCACCCGGTGACCGCCACCGGCACCCCTGCCACCGGTACCCCTGCCACCGGTACCCCTGCCACCGGTACCCCTGCCACCGGTACCCCTGCCACCGGTACCCCCGCCACCGGCACCCGGATCGGCCCGGGCGCACCGGCCGACTGGGACTGGTCGCGCTGGGCCGCCGCCCTCGGCGACTGCCTGCTCACCGCCCACGGCGACCTCGACCTCGACTGGGAGCGCGAGGCGATGTCCGCCGCCCGCACCGCCGGGCACGACCTGCTGTCGGTCCGGGTCGGCGCCGGGGAGGTCCAGCTCGGACCGCGCTGGACCCCGGACGGCCGCCACGCCTGCGCCGGGTGCGCCGGAGCCGCCGACGCGCAGCGCCGCTGGCCGCCCGCCGACCGCCCGGAACGCGACCGGCGGGCGCGCGAACTGCTCACCGCCGCGCCCCTGCCCGCCCCCGCCCCCGTGCCCGTCCCGACCGCCGCCGTCGCCCCCGGGCTGGCGGAGATCGTCGGCGCGGTGCTGGCGCCCGGCGCCGCCCCGGGCCCCGGCGAACTGGTCACCGTCTCGTACCACGGCACGGTCACCCGGCACCGCGTCACCCGCACCTTCCGCTGCCGGCTCTGCGGCACGCCCCCCGCCCTGCTGGCGACCGCCGCCGACGGCCCGCCCCCCATGCCGACCGCCACCGCGCGCCCCACCACCGCGGCCGTGCCGACCCGCCAGGACGCCGCGCCGTTCGGCCAGGACCCGGACCGGATGCGGGCGGCCTTCGCTGACCCCCGCTTCGGCCCGGTCGTGCAGATCACCCGCAACTCCTCCGGCAGCCTCCCGATGACCGAGGTCGGCGTCCTGGCCGGCACGCCCGCGGGCCTGGGCCGCGGCGTGCGCTTCCGCGAGTCCGAGGCGATCGGCATCTACGAGGCGATGGAACGGCTCGCGGGCTACCCGCACGCCGCGACCGTCGTCCCGGACGCCACCCGCCGCGAACTGGGCGCCCTGGCCCTCGATCCGGCGGGCCTGGGCGGCCACACCGCCGCGCAGCTCGCCCACCCGAGCAGTCGGGTCAAGCCCTACACCGAGGACACCCCGCTCGACTGGGTGTGGGCGGCGCCGCCGCTCGGCGACGGCCCCCCGCGCCTCGTCCCCGCGGAGATCGGCTTCTACCGGTACGGCTACGGCATCCGCCCGGGCCCGTCCGGCGCGCGGCGCCGCGGCTGCTTCCTGGACTCCTCCAGCGGCAGCGCCCTGGGGGCGGGCTTCGAGGAGGCCGCCCTGCACTCGCTGCTCGAACTCGCCGAACGCGACGCCTTCCTCCAGGCCTGGCACCTGGCCCGCCCGCTGCCCGCCATCGACCCGGCCACCGTCCGGGACCAGAGGTCCCGTCTGCTGCTGCGGCTGGCCCGGCGGCACGGCTACGAGGTGCACCTGCTCGACGCCCGGGCCGACATCCCCGTCCCGGTGGTCTGGGCGCTCGCCGTCCGCCGCGACCGCGGCCTTCCGGCGAGCTTCAGCACCGCCGGCTGCCACCCCGACCCGGAGCTCGCCATCCGCGCCGCGCTCTGGGAGCTGGCCCAGCTGGTCACCGCTGGCCTCGCCTGGGATCCGGCGCCGCTGGAACCGCTGATCGACGACCCGTGGCAGGTGGTGGAGCTCGCCCACCACTGGCGCCGCTACACCTTCCCCGAGCTGCTGCCCCGGGTGGAGCGCGTGCTCGGCGGCCCGGTACTGGCGGTGGCCGAGGCCTTCGGCGACTGGCCGCAGCCGCTGGTCCGGGCCGCCGCCGGCGACGTGCGCGGCGCACTGGCCCACCTGACCGAGCTGTACCGCCGGGCCGGACTCGGCACCGTGCTGGCCGTCGACCAGTCGACCCCGGACCACACCGCGCTCGGCCTGTCCGTGGTCAAGTGCGTCGTCCCCGGCATCCTGCCGATGTGCTTCGGCCAGGCGCACCAGCGGCTGACCGGCCTCGACCGGCTGCTCGCCCGGCTCGACGGCGCCCCGACCGATCCGCCCTTCGACCCCCACCCCTTCCCATGACCGATGCCACGACCGACCGCACGACCGATGCCACGACCGATGCCATGACGGACGCCCCCGCGCCGTCCCGCCCGCGGCTGACCCCCGAGGAGGTCCGCCGGTTCGCCTTCCGGCAGGGCCCGGGCAAGGCCCACCTCGGCGAACAGCACCTCGTCGACGACGCGGCCCCGACCACCAGCGCCCTCCCGCCCCGCCACGCCCGCTCGGCGACGGGACGGCCACTGCCCCTGGGCACCTGCGACCTGCTCGCCGCCACCCCCTACCCGCAACCCTGCGACCGGGCGGCCGTCGCCGGCCTCGGCCCGGACGCCCGGCTCGGCCACCTGCTGGTCGGCGCCCTCGGACTGCAGCGGCGCGAGCCCTCCCACCGGTACGCCGACCACCGGGCCGTCCCCTCCGGCCGGGCCAAGTTCCCGGTGCACGCCTTCACCGCCCAGGGACCGGTCCTGCGGTACCTGGACGTCCACCGGCACGCCCTGGTCGACGTCCACGCCCACAGCGGCAGTGACGCACCGGATGCACTGAACGCCGTGGCCGGCGAGGGCGGCTCGGTCCTGCTCGCCGCCCGCTACAGCGACCTGCCCGCCGCCTACGGCCGGATGCGCTACGCCGTGAGCGAGGCCGAACTCGGCGTCAGTCTAAGGTCGTTGTGCGTCACGGCCGACCTGCTCGGCATCCCGGCCCGGCTCGCCCTGGACGGATCCGCCACCGCGCGGGCCGAGTCGGCGATCCGCTCGGCCGGCCCCGGCACCTGGTCGGCGCCGCTCACGCTCCGACTCGGCGACCCAGGCGACCCCGATGGGCCAGCGCCGTCCGTCCCGCTGCCGGGCCCGCCCGGTCCGGAGCACGACGCACGCGACCCGCTGCTCGCCGCGGCCGCCCTCGACCCCTCGGTACGGGACGCCGCCGCGGTCAGCGCCCAGCGCCACGCCCTGCCCGCAGCCGATCCGCCCACCGCCCACGGCCTGCCCGCCGCGGCCGCCGCCCCCGCCCACCGGCCCGACTGGGCCAGGGTGTTGTGGGACCGCAGCGCCGGCCGCGCCGCCGACCGGCACTACGGGTTCAGCCTGCGACCCGCCGCGCTGCCCGGTACCTGCCTGACCGACCTGCTCGCCTGGGCCCGGCAGCCGCCACCGGACCGGCTCCTCGCCGAGGTCGCCCGCAGGCTGCGGCTGACCGTCGCCCTGCACCGCGTCGGCGGCCGCCCGGACGGCCTGCACCGCGTCGAGGAGGACGGGCTGACCCTCCACCGCCGACACCCGCGGATCATGGCCGTCCTCCAGGCCGGCTTCGCCCAGCCGCCCTCCCACAACACCGACAACGGCGTGCGCCACGCCGCGATGGTGTGGATCCACTCGATCGACGTCGACGCCCTCGTCGACGACCTGGGCCCGGCCGCACTCGGCCTGCTCCAGCTCTGCCTCGGCTGGAGCGTCCACGGCCTCTGCCTCGGCGCGGCCGCGCACGGGCTGGTGGCCCGCCCGGCCCGCTCCTTCGTCGAGTACCGCGTCCAACCCCTGCTCGGCCTCGCCCGCCAGGAGACCCCGGTGTTCATGACCATCTGCGGGACGTCCCGCTTCACCGAACCGATGCTGGACCTGCGCACATGACCCAGCCGACCCCGCCTACCCCGCCGACCTCACCACCCCTCGAGGGCGCGCCCACGGCGCCCGGGAGCTGGCGCAGCTGGCACCTGCACGTCGACTCGCTGCGCCCCGAGGCCCTGGAGACGCTCCTGCTGGAGGCCCTGCTCCCGGCCGTCGACCTGCTGGCGCCCGCACCCGACGGCACACCGACACCGTGGTTCTTCCTCCGCTACTGGCAGGGCGGCCCGCACCTGCGGCTGCGGATCGCCGGCCTCGACGGCGCCGCGGCCGACCGGACGACCGCCGAACTGGAGCGGCGCACCGCCGCCGTCAACGCGGCGCTGCCACCCGGCGACCGGCTCACCCCGCAGGCCTACCGGCAGGCGGTCGGGCCGCTGGCCGCGCTCGGCGAGGGCGGCCGCGCCCTGCCTCCGGAGGAGCTGCGCCCGCCCGGCGTCCACCCGGCCGGGTACCAGCCCGAGGAACTCCGGTACGGCGGCGCCGACCTGATGGCGCTCAGCGAGCAGCTGTTCTTCGCGTCCAGCGTGGTGACGGCGCGCGCCTGCCGGTCCCGGCCCGGGCACGGGCGCAGCCTGCTGGACGGCCTGGAGGCGATGGCCGCCACCCTCGCCGCCTGGCCGGGGGACCAGGCCGTCCTGCTCCGCGCGGTGCGCGACGGCTGGAGCGGCCTGGCCGCGACCGCGGGCGGCGCCGACACCGTGTCCGCCCAGGCCGACCGGCTGCGTCCGGCGGCCGGCGCGCTGCGGGCGCTCGCGGACGGCGCCCCCTCCCGCTGGACCGCGTGGACGGCGCGGCTGCGCCCCGCCGCGCGGCTCTGGTCGCAGCGCCACGGGCTGCCGGGCGCGGGCCGCATCCTCGGCTCCCATCTGCACATGACCCAGAACCGGCTGGGTGTGGGCGCCGGACGCGAGGGGCTGCTGGCCGCGCTCCTGCTCGACCTCCTCGGGCTGCCCGACCCTCCCGGCCCCAGCCCCTTCAGCCCTTCCGGTCCGGCCGGCGGGCGACCGTGAGTCGCCGCCGGGTCAGCGCCGGAAGATCCCGGTCAGGACGCTCCACCAGCCGCGCCGCTGCCGGGGGACGGCGGCGGCCGGGTACCCGGGCGGGGCCGGCGGCGCGGCGGGCGGGGAGGGCACAGTCGGCGGGGCAGTCGGCGGGGCAGCCGACGCCGCCGGTACGGCACCCCTGGCGATCGCCTCCTCCTCGGTCTCCGTCCGCGGCGTGAAACTCACCGGGAGCCCGGCCAGGTGCCGGGAGATCCACGCCGAGGTCCACGTCAACTCCTCCTCCGGGACGGCGAGTCGGATGTCCGGAAGCCGGGTCAGCAGGATGTCGATACCGGTCTCCGCGATGGCCCGGCCGATGTCCTGGCCGGGGCACTCGTGCGGGCCGCCGCCGAAGGACAGGTGGGAGCGGTTGCCGTAGAGCGGCTTGGCGAGGTCGGGGCGGACGACCGGGTCGACGTTGCCGGCCGCGAGGCCGAGCAGCAGCATGTCGCCGGTCCTGATCTCCTGGCCGCCGAGCTGGGTGTCGCCGGTGGCCCAGCGGCCCGCGACCAGCGACATCGGCGCGGAGTCCCAGAGGACCTGGTCCAGGGCGTCGGGCAGGGTCATGTGGCCGCCGGACAGGTGGGCGCGGAACCGCACGTCGGTGAGCACCAGCTTCAGGGTGTCCGCGATCAGGTTCACGGTGGTCTCGTTCGCGGCGAGCAGCACCACCCGCAGGTGCTCCAGCACCTCGTCGTCGGTCAGCCCGGCCTCGTGCTGCATCAGCCACGACACCAGGTCGGGGCCGGGCGCGACCCGCTTGCGCTCCATCATCCGGCGCAGCGTCGCCACGACGTAGTCGTTGCTCGCGATGGCCGTCTCGGTGCCCTTCATCAAGTCCCGGGCGGCCTCGACCAGTCGGGGCCCGTACTCCTCGGGCATACCGACCAGCTGGGTCATCACCAGCATCGGCAGGTGCTCGGCGAACTGGGCCACCAGCTCGGCCTGGCCGGTCGGGCCGAACTCCTGGATCAGCTGGTCGGCGAACCGGGTGACGTAGCGGCGGGTCCCGCGTCCGTCGAAGCGGTTCAGGCTGTCGGTGACCGCGCCGCGCAGGCGCCGGTGCTCCTCGCCGTCCGCGAACACGCACAGCGGCTGCCAGGCGATCACCGGCATCAGCGGGGAGTCCGGGGTGACCAGGCCCTCCTGGAAGGCCGACCAGCGGCGGGAGTCCCGGGAGAACCGGGAGGGCGTGCGCATCGCGGTGAGGTTCGCGGAGTGGCCGAGGATCAGCCAGGCCGGGAGGTCGCCGTGCAGCAGCACGGGTGCCACCTCGCCGTGCTCGGCGCGCAGCTTCTCGTACAGGCCTGCGGGGTCGGCCTCGGCCTCGGGTCCGTAGATCCGCCGGAGGCCCTCGGCGGCGAGCCCTTCGCCGCCCGGCGCGTGGGCGGGGCAGCCGGGCGGCGGGGTGGGAACGGGATCGTCACGGAACGGGGTGGTCACGGGTGTCTCCGGGGTCGGGGCGGCGTCGCGGACTGGGTCGGCGGCGGGATCGGGGCAGGGCGGCGCGGGGCGGGATCAGGCAGGGGCGGCCGTGCGGTCACCGCGCAGGCGGGGCCGAGAGGTTGTACAGGTAGTGCATCAGCGCCAGCAGGACGTCCCGGCTGGACTCGCGGGTCCGGGCGTCGCAGGCGACGATCGGCACCTCGGGCGGCAGGTCCAGCGCGGACCGCAGCTCCTCCACCGGGTAACCCGGCGACTCGGGAAAGGTGTTGGCCGCGACGACGAACGGCACGCCGCGGTCCTCAAGCCGCCCGATCACGTCGAAGCTGACCTCCAGCCGCCGGGTGTCGACCAGCACGACCGCGCCGAGCGCCCCCTCGAACAGGCCGTTCCAGAGGAACCAGAACCGCTCCTGCCCGGGGGTGCCGAACACGTACAGCACCAGTTCCTCGCTGATGCTGATCCGCCCGAAGTCCATCGCGACCGTGGTGCAGGTCTTGCGCTCGACCCCGGCGGTGTCGTCGACGTCCGCCCCGGCCTGGGTCATCGTCTCCTCGGTGGTCAGCGGGCGGATCTCGCTCACCGAGCCGACCAGGGTCGTCTTGCCGACGCCGAAGCCGCCCACGATCACCACCTTGACCGCCATGGCGGCCGTGGCCGGGAGCAGGTCCGCGCTCGGCGGTCCCACCACCGTCTCAGAGCCTCTGAAGTCCATGCATCACCGCCTCCAACAGGGCGCGCTCGGGAAGGATCGCCTGCGGGACGGCGGATCGGGCCTCGATCTGCTCCTCGGCGAGGAGGTCCGCAAGCAGCACGGTGACCACGCTCATCGGCAGCCGCAGGTAGGCGGAGATCTCGGCCACGGACAGCGGCGAGCCGCAGATCCGCAGGATCGCCGCGTGCTCCGGCTGCATCGTGGGCGTCGGCTCCGCGCGGGAGACGATCAGGGTGACCAGGTCGAACGTGGTCTGCTCGGCCAGCCCGCTGCGGCCGCGCGTGATCACGTAGAGACGTTCGGGTTCACCGCCGTCCCAGCCCTGGTCGGAGGTGCTCATGTCCCCACCTCGCCGCACTCGGGAGGCACCTTGCCAGGCACGCACCCCTCGACGGCGGGCCCGCCCCGCCTCCTCACGCGACCTGCCCGCCGTTGCGCGGAGGCGTGCTGAGATGCTCGCCGATCCGTGCGACCAGGTCCCGCATCCGCTGGCCCATCAGCCCGGCGTCGACGCTCTCGTCGGCCAGCACCGCGAGGTAGGCCCGGGCGCCGGCCGCCATCAGGTAGAAGAACCCGCCGCCCATCTCGATCACGACCAGCCGCATCCGGCCGTCCCCGTGCGGGAACTCGTTGCCCACCGCGGCGGCCAGGCTCTGCAGTCCGGCGCAGGCGGCGGCGAGCCGGTCGGCGGTGTCGGTGTCGGTGCCGTGCTGGGCCATCCGCAGTCCGTCGGCGGAGAGCACGACGACATGGCGGGTGTGCGGGACACCGTCCGCCAGCTCCTTGAGCATCCAGTCCATGTTGGTCCGCTGCTGAATCACTGCTCGCCCTTCCCTGCCTCGTCACTGGTGTGGCCGACCTCGCCGGTGGACGGCGCGTGGCCGTTCACCCCCTCGTGGAACGCGGCCAGCCACAAGCCGGGCTGGACCGGCGCCTGGGCCGGCTCGGGGGCCTTGGCGGCCTCGGGAACGCCCGCCCGGAAGGGCGCGGCGTGGCGGCGGCGCTGGGGCAGGCCGTTCGCGGCCCGCTCGGTCACCACCGGGATCCCGTCGTCGGCCAGGGCCGACCCCGGAGCGGCCCCCGGTACGGCCCTCGGGACGGACCCGAAGGACGACCTGGCGGAGGAGACGGACGCCGTCCGGGACCCCCACGGCCGCGGTCCGCCCACCGGCCGGCGGGCGCCCGACGAGGCCGTCCGCGGTCCGGAGGACGCGCCGATGCCGTGCGCCCGGCCGGTGGCGGGCGCCGTGGTGATGAGGTCCTGCGGCACGATCAGCACGGCCCGCACCCCGCCGTACGCGGACGGTCGGAGCGAGACCTGGAAGCCGTACGCCCGGGCGAGACGGCCGACCACGGCCAGGCCGAGCCGGGGGGACTCGCCGAGGTCGTTGAGGTCGATGCCGGCCTGCGCCTCCAGGAGCATCCGCTCGGCGCGCGCCCGCCCCTCCTCGCTCAGGCTGAGGCCGCCGTCCTCGATCTCGATCGCTATACCGGTCTGCACCTCGACGGCGGTCAGGTGCACGCTGGTGTGCGGCGGGGAGTAGCGGGTGGCGTTGTCCAGCAGCTCGGCGACCGCGTGGATGAGCGGTTCGACGGCCGGTCCGACCACGGCCACCTCGGACACCGGGTGCAGCTCCACCCGCTGGTAGTCGAGGATGCGCGACATGCCGCCGCGCAGCACGCTGTACAGCGGCACGGCCCTGCTCCACTGCCGGCCGGGGCGGGCGCCGCCGAGGACGGCGATGCTGTCCGCGAGGCGGCCGATCAGCGCGTTGCCGTGGTCCAGCTTCAGCAGGTCGTCGAAGACCGCCGGGTCGTTGCCGTGCCGGTCCTCCATCTCGCGCAGGTCCTGGGCCTGCCGGTGGATGATCGCCTGAACGCGGCGGGCGATGTTGACGAAGGCCCGCTGGGCGGACTCGCGCATCGACTCCTCGTTGTCGACGGCCTCCAGGACGGCGTGCAGGACGGCGTGCCGGGCGGCGTCGAAGTCCGTGCCGACGACGGGGTCGGGGGACTCGTAGGTTCTCAGCACGTCCGCGGGGAACTCGCCGCGCTGGAGCCGGGCGATGGCCTCGGGCAGCGAGACCTTCGCCAGGTGGACCGTCTCGGCCTCCTGCCGGGCCAGCCGGCGGCGCAGCTCGCGCTCCTGCTGGGCGTGCCGCTCGCGCAGTCGCACCAGTGCGCGTCCCCGGCGGGCCGCCTCGACGGCGACCACGGCCACCGCGGCGGTGCCCACCACCCCGCACCAGACGGCGCCCGTACGGGCGCCGGCGGAGGCCAGCGACGCGGCGAGGGCAGCGGCGGCGGCCGTCACGACCGTGGGCAGGAGCCACACCAGAACGGGAGCGGAGCGCCGACCTCCGGGTGACGATCCAGCACGAAGCATCAGCATCCTCAAACGATCGAAAGGGTTACGAACGGGCGGGTGGGGGCCGGCTCCGGCGGCGTGGGGGCTGCGTCTCGCCTGCAGTCCGGCGCCCGCGCAGGTCCTCGCGGACCTGGTGCGACGGGGGTGCAGCGGGCCGGGCCGGAAGTAGCATAGCCGGTTTCGGAACATTTCTGACTAAGCCTCAAAAAGCCTGTGCAATAGACGATTTACTGCCTTCCTGTCGGACATGTCAGGTATCTCGCACACCTGTCGGACCGGCTCCCGGTCGGCCGCCGATCCGTCGGTCTGGCCGCGGTGTTGGCACCAGGTTTGCCCCGTCCGGGCGTGTCGTACCGGCGTCCGGGGTCCGGTTCGCTCAAGAGAGGGGTCTGCGTGCCAACTTGCCGCGCGGCAGTGGCGATCCGTGGTACCGCCGTCCCCGCCGCCCGGCCCGGCTGTCGCGCAGGAGGCCCAGGGAGGACGATGGAGTGGGCCCGTGCCGGTCGGTAGGCCGGGCGGCGGCCGTCGCCGCCCCGAACAGGGCCGCCGGGCCGAGCGGAGCTGTCAAGCCGAGCGGAGCCGCCGGGCCGGGTGCAGTCGTCACCTCACGTCGGGAGAGGCGATGGGACAGGCGATGGGACAGGCAGCCATCAGCGTCGTCGGCCTCAGCAAGCGGTTCGGGTCGGTGACCGCCCTGGAGGAGGTGGACTTCGAGGTCCGGTCGGGGACGGTCTTCGGCCTGCTCGGGCCGAACGGCGCGGGAAAGACGACCGCGATCCGGATCCTGACGACGATCCTGCGCCCGAGCGGCGGTCGCGCCACCGTCCTCGGGCACGACGTGGTCCACGAGGCCCCCGTGGTCCGGCGGTTGATCGGGCTGGCCGGGCAGTACGCCGCCGTGGACCCGAACCTCACCGGCCGCGAGAACCTGCGGCTGATCGGGCGCCTCACCCAGCTGCCCGGCAGGCGGATCCGCCCCCGGGCGGGCGAGCTGCTGGAGCGGTTCGAGCTGGCGTCGGCCGGGGACCGCCCGGTACGGACGTACTCCGGGGGCATGCGGCGGCGGCTTGACGTGGCCGCGGCCCTCGTCCCGGAGCCGCCGGTGCTCTTCCTCGACGAGCCGACCACGGGCCTGGACCCGCAGAGCCGCACCGCCCTGTGGGAGCTGATCCGCGAGCTGGTGAAGGACGGCACGACCGTGCTGCTCACCACCCAGTACCTGGAGGAGGCGGACCGGCTGGCGTCCCGGGTGGTGGTGGTCAACGAGGGCCGGATCATCGCCGACGACACCCCGGCCGTCCTCAAGGCGCGCCTGGGCAACACCGTGATCGAGCTGGGCATGGGCGACGAGGCGCGCGCCGAGCGGGCGGCCGCCGTGATCGCGGACCGGGTCGCCGAGTCCCCCGAACGGGAGGGCGACCTGCTCAGACTGGCCTCCCAGGACGGCTCCCGGCTGCTGATCGACGTCCTGCACGCGCTGGAGGCGGGCGCGCTGGTGCCGCGTACGGTCACCGTCCGGGAGTCCAGCCTCGACGATGTCTTCCTTGCGCTGACGGGGCACCGCACCCGGACCGGCGGCACCGCGGGTGCCGGTGCTGATGCTCATGCCGGTGCTGCTGATGCCGGTTCCGACGGCGTGGACCGTGCGCCGGGCGACGGGTCCGAGGGCTCCGCACCCCGCGGGGACGCGCCGTGAGCGCCGTCGACGCCGGGCGGCTCGGCAACCGGATCGCCGCACCGGTCCGGGACGGCCTCGCGGTGGCCTGGCGCAACCTGATCGCGCTGCGCCGGGTGCCGCGCCTGCTGGTCTTCTCGACCATCCAGCCGCTGGTCTTCGTGCTGATGTTCCGCTACGTGTTCGGCGGGGTGGTCGGTCCGGCGCTGCCGCCCGGGGTCTCCTACGTCGACTTCCTGATCCCGGGCATCTTCGTGCAGACCGCCGTCTTCGGCTCGATGAACACCGCGATCGGCCTGGCCACCGACATGCAGACCGGTCTGATGGAGCGGTTCCGCTCGCTGCCGATGGCGCGCTCGGCCGTGCTCTCCGGCCGGACGATGGCCGACCTCGCGCGGAACGTCTTCGTGGTGGCGCTGATGACGGCGGTCGGCTTCGCGCTCGGGTTCCGGATCCACGCGGGTGTGCTGTCGTTCCTGGGCGGGGTCCTGCTGGTGCTGGCGTTCGGCTTCGCGATGTCGTGGATCTTCGCGGTGGTGGGGATGGCGGTCGGCGACCCGGAGACCGCGCAGGCCGCCACCTTCCCCATCCTGGCGCCGCTGGTCTTCGCCTCCGCGGCCTTCGTCCCGGTGGCGACCATGCCCGGGTGGCTGCAGGCCTTCGCCAACCACCAGCCGGTCTCCAAGACCGCAGAGGCCGTCCGGGTCCTGGTGCTCGGCGGGCCGGCCACCACCGCGGTCTGGGAGGCGCTGGCCTGGGACATCGGGATCGTCGCGGTCTTCGCGCCGCTCGGCGTCTGGTTCTACCGCCGGGCGGTGTAGCGCCGGGCGCGGGTGGCCCGCAGGCCCGGTGTGAACGCGGAGGGCCGGTACCCCGACGGGGCACCGGCCCTCCGCGCGCCGGCCTTCGGCGCGCCGGCGTTCCGTGCACCGGCGTTCCGTGCACCGGCTTTCCGCGTGCCGGTCAGATGACGAGTTCGGGACCGTCGGCGGGGGCCTTGGCCGGCCCGTCAGCCGGGGCCGCCGCGCGCCCGGGCCGGCTGTCGCGCATCACCAGGGTGGCCAGCAGGGCGGCGGCGAGGACGCCGATCGCGCCGATGGTGAAGGTGGTCGACATCGAGGTGGTGAAGGCCTCGCGGGCGGCCTTGACCAGGCCGGCGTCACCCTGGGCGGCGGCCAGCGCGCCGCCGATGGAGTGCTTCGCCTGCTCGGGTGCGTCGGAGGGCATCTCGTCCGCGAAGCCGCTGGTGAGCAGCGAGCCGAGGATCGCGATGCCGAGCGCGGTGCCGGCCTGCTGGATGGTGTCGTTGAGGGCCGAGCCGACGCCGGCCTTCTCCGCCGGGATGGTGCCCATCAGCGCGCCGACCGCGGCCGGCATCGCGAGGCCCGCACCGAGGCCGAGCAGGCCCAGCGCGACGGCCGGGACGGTGAAGCCGGTGGTGGCGGAGACGGTGGCCAGCAGTGCGAAGGCCGCGGCCATGACGAGCATGCCGGCCAGCACCAGGAGGCGGTGTCCGATCCGGGCCGTGAGTCCGGCGCCGGCGGCGTTGCCGATCAGCGCGGCGACGGCCAGCGGGACGAACGCGAGGCCCGCCTTGACCGGCGAGTAGTCGAGGACGAACTGCAGGTACTGGGTGAGGACCAGCAGCAGACCGCCGTTGCCGATCTGCACCAGGGTCAGCGAGAGCGACCCGCCGCTGAAGTTGCGGTGCCGGAACAGGGCCAGCGGCACCATCGGCGCGGAGGTGGTGTTCTCCCAGACCACGAACCCGCCGAGGGCGACGACCGCGACGACCAGGGTGATCGTCGACCGGCCGCCGAAGGCCCCGTGCTGCGGGAGCTCGATGATCCACCAGATCAGGGCGGTCATCCCGGCGGCGGAGAGCACCGCGCCCAGCGGGTCGGGCTTCTGCCACGGGCCCTTCGACTCCGGCATGAGGGTGAGGGCCGCAAGGACGGCCAGGACGACCACCGGGACGTTGATGAAGAAGATCGAGTGCCAGGAGAAGTGGTCGATCAGGACGCCGCCGAGCACCGGGCTGCCGACCAGCCCGAGCATCGACACCGAGCCCCAGGCCGCCATCGCCTTGCCGCGCTCCTCCTCGTCGAAGACGGTGATCAGGATCGACAGGGTCGAGGGCATGATCAGCGCTCCGCCGACGCCCATCGCGATGCGTACGGCGATCACCTCGCCGGGGTTGGTGCAGAAGGTCGCGGCCAGCGAGGCCGCCCCGAAGAGCAGGAGGCCGATGACCATGATCCTTCGTCGGCCGAACCGGTCACCCAGGCTGCCGGAGGTGAGCAGCAGCCCGGCGAAGACCAGGATGTAGGAGTCGAGGATCCACTGGATGTCCTGGGCGGTCGCGTCGATGTCCTCGGTCATCGACGGCACCGCCACCGTCAGGGCCATGCTGTCGACCACCAGTACCAGCGTGCTGAGGCAGAGCACGAGGAGGATCCACCAGCGGCGTGGATTGCGGGTTTCCATGGGGTCGTCCCCTTCGGGTGCAGACACTGTTCCGTTGATGCGCACACTGTACTCATCTGTGAACAGTGTGCGCAATCCCCTCCTCCTGTACGCTCGACGCGAACGGCGTACGCAGCGAAGGAGGACCCCGTGGCCGCCAAGACCAACCCGATCCCGTCCGTGTGGGCCCGGCAGCAGCGCGAGGCCGAGCAGCCCGCGCTCAGCCGGGCCGCGATCGTCCGGGAGGCGGTCGCCATGCTCGACGCGGAGGGCGCCGAGGCGCTCAGCATGCGAAAGCTCGGCGGCCGCCTCAACGCCGGCGCGACCTCCCTCTACCGGCACGTCGCGACCAAGGACGAGCTGATGGAGCTCGCGCTGGACGAGGTCTTCGGCGAGATAGACGTCCCGCCCGCGGACGGCCCCGAGTGGCGCGCCGCCGTCGCCGAGGCGGCCCGGTCCTTCCGGGCGACCGTCCTGCGCCACCCCTGGCTGCCCGCGCTGCTCGGCCAGGCGGGCCTCGCCTACCTGGGCCCCAACCTGATCTCCTACTCCGAGCGGCTGGCCGCGCTGTTCACCGCCGCCGGGTTCCCCGAGCCGAGCCGCGCGATCGACACGCTGCTGTCCTACACGGTCGGAATGAGCAGCGCGGAGGCGGCCTGGCTCACCACCGTCGCCCGCTCCGGCGAGACCGAGGCCGCCTTCATCGCCCGCCTGATGCCCGCCGCCCAGCAGGTCGCGGCCGACCACGAGCACCTGGTCGCCGCCTACGCCGCCGCGGCCGTGGCCCCCGATCCGGTCGAACTCCGGAACGCCAAGTTCGACTACGGCCTGGAGGTCTTCCTCGACGGCCTGGCGCTGCGCCTGCCGGGCTGAGCAGCGTCGAGCAGGCAGAACGGCGTCGGGCAGGCAGAACGGCGCCCCACCCCGAAGGGCGAGGCGCCGCGAGTGCCTTCCCCACCCGGCCGTTCACCGGCCGGGGGCCGGTCGCGTCAGCCGTGGGAGCCCCCCGTGGGCGGCGACGCCGTCCCGGTCTGCGCGGTCGGCCACTTGAACTCGATCTCCAGCTCGATCTCCCCGTCGCCGACCTCGACCTCGATCTCGCTGCGGAGCTCCTCGGGGATCCGCAGGGTCAGCCGCCCCGGGCCGAGGGCCAGTTCGGCGCTGCCGCCGTGCCTCAGCGCGTCCGCGAGCGCGCTGAGCTGGTCAGCGGCCTCAAGTCGTGACAGTGAGGCCTTCTGCTCGAAACTGAGGTCCTTCACGGATGTCTCCAATCCGGTGGGCGCGGAGGCCGACGGGCAGGGCGGGCGGCCGCTCGTCCTTCCAGCCTGCGCGTCCGCGCAGGCTCCTGCACCTCGGACCGGCGGAGCGCGGGGCCGCCGCCCCGGACCGGTGCCTGTCCGCTGCTCAACCCCGTGTGCCCGGGCCGGACCGGGACTGGGTGAAGGCCAGCGTCACCACCGCGTGCCAGTCCATCGGCGGCCGCACCACCGGAGGTCCCGGCCGGTGCCTGGGGACGCGCACCCGCAGGGCGCCCGGGCGGATGCCGCAGGTCACCGGGGCGGGCAGGGACAGGGCCTCGCCGTCCACCGCGACCGGGATGCTCCCGCTGTCCGGGCCGATGGTGATCCGGTGGGCGGTCAGCACCTGGAGGCCCGTCGCCCGCGTCCCGCGGAGCGCGAGCTCGGCCGCCTGGGCCGCGTTGCCCACCCGGATCCCGACGACACCCAGCACCCCGAGGTCCAGCCGCGGCCGGCGGCCGCCCGCCGCCATCGGCCCGGGCGCGGCGTACGGGTTGTTGCTGATCAGGAGCGCCTGCTGGGCTTCCAGCCGGGCGCCGTCGCTCTGCGCGTCGAGCGGCCGGCCGGCGTACCCGAGCAGCAGGTCGGGCAGCGCGTCCAGGGCCGAGCCCGCCTTGGCGTCGCGGTACTCCGGACGCTGCACGATCTCCGCGTACACCCCGAACGAGGCGGTGTTGACGAAGGTGAGGCCGCCGACCGTCCCGAGGTCGACGCGCAGCTCCTCGCCGTCCGTCAGCGCGTCCAGACAGCGGGCCGGGTCCTCCCGGTCCAGCCCGAGATCCATCGCGAAGTGGTTGCGGGTGCCCGCGGACACCACCAGGAACGGCAGGCCGTGCTCGGCCGCCACCTCGGCCACCAGGGCCTGGGTGCCGTCGCCGCCCGCCACTCCCAGCAGGTCCGCGCCCTCGGCCACCGCCCGGCGGGCGATCGCGGCGACGTCCACGCTGGTCGAGGTGTCCAGCAGTACGACCCGGGCGCCCAGTGCCTCGGCCTTCCCGACCAGCCCGAACCGGCCGACCTTGCCGCCGCCGGACTTCGGGTTCATGATCAGCACCGGCTGCCGGGGAGGGGCGCAGGCCACCGCCCGCATGCCGCCGGGCCGGCGTAGCCGGTACAGCGCCGCCCGCGCGCTCAGCACGGCCGCTCCCCACAGCAGGATCGCGGCCAGCGCCGCGGGCCACACGTCGGCCCGGGCGTAGAGCACCAGGACGGCCACCGGGGCCACCACCGCGAGCATCACCCCGGCCGCCCGCACGAGCCCCCGATGGGACAGCACCCACCAGGTGCCGGCCGCCGTGCCGACCGCACCGGCCAGCCCGACGACGAGCACGAACAGCCCGCCGGGCCCGCTCGCCGCCACCAGCGCCGCCACCGCGCCCAGCGTGCAGGCCAGCGCCAGCCGGGCCAGCCGCCGGGCCGTGCGCCAGGCGGGCGACCGCCGAGCCGACGACCGGGAGCGTGTGGGTGCGCCGGAATGGGACGACATCGGCCTCACGTCCTCTGCCCGGCCTTGACGACGGTTCTGTTCTCTCGCGCGGTACCCCCGTCTACCGACCTTAGGAACATTCCACCCCGTCTGCATCCGGATCCGGCTGCGCCGCCCGGCCCGCGCGGGCGGCCTAGCCCGACGGGCGCCCGGGCCGCCGGACTGGTCCAGTGGATGCCGACGACCCCGCCGCCTCCCCGACCGCCCGAAGGAGCCGCTCCGTGCCCGACCCCGCACCGTCCTACCGCGACCTGCGCGCCCTGGTGATCAACTGCACTCTCAAGAGATCCCCCGAGCGCAGCCACACCCAGGGCCTGATCGACGTCAGCACCGGCATCCTGGAGCGCCAGGGCGTCCAGGTCGACGTCATCAGGGCGGTGGACATCGACATCGCCACCGGCGTCTGGCCCGACATGACGGAACACGGCTGGGAGACCGACGAATGGCCGGTCATCTACTCCCAGGTGATGTCCGCCGACATCCTGACCCTCGCCGGCCCGGTGTGGCTGGGGGACAACTCCTCCGTGATGAAGAAGGTCGTCGAGCGCCTGTACGCCTGCTCCTCGATCCTCAACGCCGAGGGCCAGTACGCCTACTACGGCCGGGTCGGCGGCTGCCTGATCACCGGCAACGAGGACGGTGCCAAGCACTGCGCGATGAACGTCCTCTACAGCCTCCAGCACCTCGGCTACACCATCCCCCCGCAGGCCGACGCCGGCTGGGTCGGTGAGGCGGGGCCCGGTCCCTCCTACCTCGACCCCGGTTCCGGCGGCCCGGAGAACGACTTCACCAACCGCAACGCCACCTTCATGACCTGGAACCAGCTCCACCTCGCCCGCATGCTCAAGGACGCCGGCGGCATCCCCGCCCACGGCAACCAGCGCTCCCAGTGGGACGCAGGCTGCCGCTTCGACTTCGAGAACCCCGAGCACCGCTGACCTGCCCGAACGGAGGCGCAAGCCCCTCGTGGCGATCGAGTTTCGGAGGGTTCTGCAGCTCGGACCGCTGCGCTGATCGGCGGCTTGCTCGCTGCGATCACTGGATCCCGAATGGACGACCAGCGCAGAACTGACCCAGCGTCGAGCTGGGCCGGCACCCGCTCGACCTTCCAGCCGAGATGCGGGCCATCGCGCGTTCGACCACTTCGGGTCCCGCGTCCAGCAGAGCATGCTCAACTTTGGGGTCCGCGACCTGGATGCGGTGCTCGCGTAACTGCGCGCCAAGGGATGATTCACCGAGTCAGGAGGATTCGATGCCGACGGCGCGTCAGTGCGCCCGGTCAGGTCGGTGGGATGGTGGTGGTGCGGGCGACTTGGTTGAGTGGTCGCATGGCGCCGTACGGCCGTATCCGGCGGCTCGGCGTGAGGGGGCGCCGAGTTGTCGGCCCCCGGGAGGCGTCATGTACGACCTCGGATTGCCTCGACGCACCGGGCCGGGCTTCTGAGAGCAGCGGAGACAGGATGTGAACCTGCGAACCGGCCGCCACCACACTCACCACCGCGGTGTGGCATCGGCTTTCGTGGCCTCCGCGGGCCGGTGCGAACGCCGAGCAGGTCAGGAAGCACGGTAGAGCCAGGCCGCGATGCCTGAGAAGGCGCGGTGCGAGGTCCTTCGAACGCACGAGGGCCTGGCGGCCGCGGCCGCCAGGCCCTCGTGGTTCACCCGTTCAGGTTCAGCCGGTCTGGATGGCGGTGTCGTCGATCACGAAGCTGGTCTGGAGGGAGGAGTCTTCCACGCCGTTGAACTTCAGCGTGACGCTCTGGCCCGCGTAGGACGACAGGTCGACCGACTTCTGGGCGTAGCCGGTGTTCTTGTCGAGGTTGCTGTACGAGGCGACCGTGGTGCCGTTGACGCTGACGGTCAGCTTGTCGTATTGGGTCGTGGTGGTGGTCTCCGCGGTGTCGATGTGCAGCCAGTAGCTCAGCGTCGCCCGGCAGCCGGTCGGGATGGTGACGGTCTGCGAGGCGCTGTCGGTGTGGGCGGAGCCGTAGCCGTTCAGCCACGCCTTCCACAATCCGCTGTGCGCCGCCTCGGAGGCTGAGTTGTCGACCACTCCACTGGTGGTGGTCCAGGGCGCTGCGGAGCCGGTCTCGAAGCCCGCGTTGCCAAGCAACTGCGCCGGGGTGCAGACGCCGGTGCCGTTGACGGTCAGCGAGAAGGCGGCCGTGTGGGTGGTCGACGTCCCGGCGCCGGTGAGGGTGACCGAGTAGGTGCCGGGCGGCGTCGAGGCGGCCGTGCTGACGGTCAGCTGGGAGGTGCCGCCGGTCGACACGGAGGCCGGGCTGAACGACGCGGTGGCGCCCGCGGGCAGGCCGGACGCGGACAGGTTCACCGTCTGCGCCGAGCCATTGGTGAGCGTGGTGGAGACGGTGGCGGTCAGCGAGCTGCCCGGGTTGACCGAACCGGTGCTCGGCGAGACCGCCATCGAGAAGTCGTTGCCGGTGACCGCGCAGGTCGGGTCGCCGGACTGGGCGGGGACGCTGACGGCGTCCCAGGCGGCCTTCACGGTGTTGAACTGGCCGCAGGACGGGTCGAGGCTCTTGGCCGCCTGCAGCGTCCAGGTGCGGTACTTCAGGTACGAGCTGGCGGTGGTCTTCATCAGCTGGGCGTTGTACACGATCTTGAGGGCGTTCTGCACGCCGACGCCGCCGGTGACGGTGGAGCCGTTGCAGGTGGGGCTGGTCGGGCCGCCCGGCGGGTTGGAGCCCTGCGCGAGCAGGTAGAACCAGTGGTTTCCGGGGCCGGCCGCGGCGTGCACCTCGGCGCTCGGGATGCTGCTGGAGTAGCAGTTGGGGTTGCTTTTGATCAGCGACGGGTTGTACATGTTGCGGATCGGGCCGGTGCCCACCAGGTTGACCTGGTTGCCGACCAGGAAGTCCGGGACGGCGTACGGCGCGGGCTCGTTCATGAAGGCCTCGGTCGACGCGCCGTACACGTCGGCGATGAACTCCTGGGTGCCGCTGCCAGAGATGCCGCCGGGGGTGTGGTCGTCGATGCCGTGGCCCATCTCGTGGGCGAGGACGTCGGCCGCGCTGATCCACTGGTTGGCGTTGTTGTGGCCGATCTGGACCTGCGAGCCGTCGTAGTAGGCGTTGACGTCGGCCAGGCCGACCCGGATCGGCCAGGCGCCGCCGCTGCCGTCCATGCCGTTGCGGCCCAGCCACTGCGCGAGCATCTTGAACTCGGCCTGCGCCACGTACTCGGCGTCGACGCAGCCGGTCTCCTTGCTGGTGGCGTCGCCGTTGCCCCAGGTGTCGGTGGTCTTGCTGAACGTCGTGTTGTTCGCGGCGTCCTGGCACGGCATGTTCGTGATGTTGGTGGGGTTCATCGTGAACTTGCCACCGGAGGAAGTGGTGTTGATGGTGAGCGGCGCGGGGCCGTTCCAGGCGCCGGTGCCGCTGCCGTGCAGCACGTGCTCCTGGGTGTGCAGCACGGCACCGGTGCGCGCGTCGACGTCCACGCTCAGCCGGCTGTAGCCGTCGTCGCCGACGCCGTTCACCGTGGACTCCCAGGCCAGGGCGGCCGGTGCGTCGCCCAGCGCGTACACCACCAGCCGGGTGCCCTCGATCTTGGACACCGACTTCAGCTGATCCGACGCCACCTTCTCGGCCTGGGCGCGGCTCAGGCTCGGGCTGGTCGACAGCGTGCCGATCGCGTGCTGCTGGGCGACCGAGTTGTACGTGACCTGCCCTGCGCTGTTGGTCACCACGACGAAGTCGCCGCCGACCACCGGAACGCCCGAGTAGGTGCGCTCGTAGGGCACGTACTGCGACCCGTTCGAGGAAGCGACCTGACCTCGGACGAACTGCTCCTGCGGGCCGGCGAGCAGGAAGGCCGGACGGCTGGCCACCAACGCGTCGGCGCTGCTGGCGGCCAACTGCTGGGAGGACTCGGGCGCGGGCGGCGTCGGCGCCGCCACGGCCGCCGCCCCGGCGGCGGTCAGACCGGCGATCACGAGCCCGGCGGCGGCGAGCACCGCCGTGCCGGAGCGGACTGTGCCGCGGCGTCGGGCGTTTCTGACATGGGTGTGCAACTGGCGGCCCTCCCTGGGGATGGGGGACGGCACGCAGGAACGGCCTCATGAGTCGCCCTGGCGTAGGTGCCGGCCCGGGAACGGGAAACTCGCGCACGTGCAGGGGGACCGCGGCAGGTCACCTGCTCCCTGGGCGTCACCAGATCAGGGTGAACGGGCGCAGTGTGGCCGGGGGTTGCCGCAGCCGTGGGGGTGCGGGGCGGGGGTGCCGCCCAGCGGCAGAACGGTAGCGAAGGTGACGGATCGTCAACAGTGTGCAACCGTGGCGGGAACATGCCAGTGGCTGATCTCGGCCAGATCGGCGGGAGTCGGCTGGGCCGCAGTCGGACGCAGGCGGCATCCCCGCCCACGGCAACCAGCGCTCCCAGTGGGACGTCGGCTGCCGCTTCGACTTCGAGAACCCCGAGCACCGCTGAACCCTCGTGACGGCCCGCCGGTTCACCCGGCGGGCCGTTCCGGCTGTCCGAGCCGCTTGTGCAGGGTGGAGCCCGAGCGCATCCGGTGGGTGGGCACCCCCCGGAGTGTGGAGCCCGCCTCAGCGGCGCCGGTCAGCCGGCCAGGCCCAGCGGGTCCGGGGCGGTGACGAGCAGGTCGGAGGTGCCGGTGGGGCGTTCGCCCGCCGTGGCTACCCGCCGGGCGACGCGTCCCCACGTACGCTCCCCTGGCGGCCGCCCGTCGTCGGGCGCGCGGCCGCGGGTCCGTCATCCACCGACGCCGATGAGAAGGTACCTGCCGTGACCTACACCGTGGATTTCGTCACCGTCTCGACCGTGGGTCTGGAGTCGTCGCCCGTCGCGCACGCGCTCGCCGGTCTGAGGGCGAACGAGGCGCGTTACTTCAAGAACAAGTACGACCACGTCTTCACGGTGGAGCCGGCGGGCGACGCGAAGCCGGCGGTCGACTGGGTGCACCGGATCCTCAAGGAGGAACGGGACATCGTCATCTCCTCCCGGCCGTTGGAGGCCACGGCCTTCCAGGTCGAGAACATCCGGATGGCGTACGTCTTCTACGAGAGCGGACTGTCGATCAACGTGATGTACACCGTCGACGACGCCAAGAAGCGGGCGGTCGGGTTCAAGCTCTCCGAAGGGATGGAGGTTCCGGAGGAGCTCGCGTCCCGGTTCAAGTTCGCCCGGCAGAAGTCGAAGCTCGCCGGCACGATCCGCGGTTCCTTCTTCGTCGTCAAGAACGAGTACTGACAGTGATGACGAACGTGGTGACGCTGCCAGCGGGTCTGCCCCTTGTACCGACTGACGTTTCGACTGTCCTGTTTCGGATTTGTCGACCCGTCGGTGGCGTCACCGCGCACGCGGAACGCCCGGCCGGGAGATCCCGGCCGGGCGTTCGGTGCGGACCTGTCCCGGTGGGGTCGGTCCAGGTCAGAACTGGGTGCTGACCGTGACGCCGCTGAAGTCGGTGACGGCGTAGAGGCTGAGGTAGCGGTAGCCGGCGGTGGGGTTGGTGACGGTGAGGGACTGGGTGGTGCCGGTGCCGGTGGAGGAGGCGGTGAAGGCGCTCGGCGAGGCCCAGGTGCCCGGGTTGTAGTACAGGTGCGCGGTGCCGGTGCCGCCCGAGGTGGTGACCTTCAGCGTCGTGGTGCCGGCCGGCAGGTAGACGTACAGGTAGTCGGAGTTCCCTGCGGTCGCGGCGCGGCCGGTCCGCGAGCAGTTGCGGCCCATCGCGTCGGTGCGCTGCTCGGTGCAGTTCGGCAGGGCGACCGGGGCGGCGGTCACGGTGACCGAGGCCGGGGTGGTGGCGGTCCTGCCGGTGTTGTCGGTGGTGGTCAGGGCGACGGTGTAGGTGCCGGCCGCCGCGTAGGTGTGGCTCGGGGTGCGCTCGTCCGAGGAGGTGCCGTCGCCGAAGGTCCAGCGCCAGGAGGTGATCTGGCCCGGGCCGGTCTGCACGGACCGCTCGGTCACGCTGACGGTCGCGCCGTTCACCGAGGTGTCGAACAGGGAGGTCGGGCCGGCCGCGTAGCAGGCGCCGGCGGCGCAGGCGGTGAGCCAGGCGTCGAAGTCGGCGTCGTAGGAGGTGCCGAGCTTGTTGTAGACCGCGTAGCCGCCGGTGTAGTCGCCGACGCGGAAGCGGGCCAGCATGGCCTGGACGTCGGCCGGGTGCTTCTCCAGCATGTACCGGACGGCCAGGTAGCCCCACGGGTAGACGCGGGTCGAGTCCGAGTTGCCGTAGGTGTTCTGGAAGATCGTGCTGAGCTTGTAGGTGTGCTTGGCGGCCTGGGCCATCGCGTCGGTGTCGGTGGTGGCGCGGTAGCTGTAGGAGACGTACTCGGCGAGGCCCTCGACCCACCAGATGTCCGGGACGGACATCTGGGCGTTGAAGGTGCCCTTCATGTCGTAGATGCCGTCGAGGTAGTGGGCGTACTCGTGGTTGAGGTTCCACACCCGGGCCGGGTCGGTGTTGTTCCAGGCCTTCTGGTACATCACGTTCGCGGCCCGGTTGTTCGGGTCGGTCGGGTCCATGACGGTCTGGCCGCCGTTGTCGGTCGAGTTGCCGAAGATCGCCCACGAGTACGTGGTGTAGTCGGTCTTGTTGGCGAAGATCCCCTGGGTGACGGTCTTGTTGTACTGGTTGGGGATCGGCCCGTTGTCCTTGACCACGTTGTGGAAGAACGCGTCCTCGTTGCGCAGGCTGGCGCAGACGGTGGCCAGTTCGGCGGCCGACAGGGCCTGGGCCTGGATGGTCCGGTTGTCGCACACCAGCTGGTTCGGCAGGACGACCGAGGTGAGCTTGGCGGGCAGGTTGCAGATGTCGTAGTACGAGCACTGCTTGTTGTCGTAGACGGTGGCCTGGAAGGCCGTGTGCACGTACAGCGAGGCGTCGGCCGTGAGGAGCGGCGCGGCGTTCAGCACCTGCTTGACCAGCGGCTTGGCCACGGCCTCGACGGTGGTGCTGCTCCCGGCCATCCGGGCCAGGTCGTTGCCCGCGTTGGTGTCGAGGACGGCGTTCGGCCCGCTGAGCAGGTCCTTGTGGTTGATCGCGAAGTTGGCGAGCGACGTGACGAGGCTCGGGTCGGCGCCGAGCGCGTTGACGAAGTTCGGGTTGGTGTTGCCCCGCCAGAGCGGGAACCTCAGCACCGAGTTGACCGCGTTGACCATCTGCGGGAAGGCGTTGTACGCGTTGGTGTAGTCGTCCAGCACCCGCTTGTAGACGCCCAGGTAGTCGGCCTGGATGTTGGCGCTGTCGGTGAGCGTCAGGACCTCCTTGAGCACGCCGCCGTTAATGTCGGTGACGTCGTGCCAGCGGGCGCCGGCGAAGAACGCGTCCAGGCCGGCCTTGACGGCGGTGGTGAGCTCGGCGGTGTACGGGCCGGCCGCGTCGGGGTAGTAGGACTGGATGTAGTAGCCCACCCGCAGGTAGAGCACCAGCTGCAGGATGCCGGTGGAGTTGTCGCCGGTGTAGGAGGCCGCCAGGTCCTTGAAGGCGGCCGCGACGGGCAGCATCCGGGACTGCTTGAAGATGCCCGGGTCGGCGCCGCCGTTGTTGAACAGCGCGGAGACGCAGTCCGTGGTCGAGCTCTTGAGGAACGCGACCAGGTCGGCACCGGTGTGCCCGGCGAAGTCGGCCGGGGTGCAGACCTGCGCGGCGGCTTCCGCGGCCGCGCCCGACTGGGCCTGCGCGGTAAGGGACTTGGGCTGGGCGGGGGTGCTCGGTGCGGCTGTGGCAGCGGGCTCGCCCATCAGGGTCTCGCTGAGCAGCGCCGCGGGCAGCGGTGCGGCGGGTGCGGCGAGGTGCTCGGACCCGGTCGCCCGGTCGGCGGCGGACAGGCCCGCCGGCTTCGCGGCGGCGGCCAGGATGGCGGCGGGGGAGGGGGCCGCCGGGGCGGTCGCGACCGCGGCGGACGGGGGCGGTCCGGTGGTGACGGCGGCGGGCGCCGCGAAGGCCTGGGCCGGCAGCACGGCGGTGGCCGTGGCGCAACAGGCGACGACGCCGGCTGCGAGCGTGGAGAGTCGTATGCGCAGGTGCACGCCAAGTCCTTCTTCGAGTGGGGGCAGCCTGACGTGGGATCAGGCTGAATGAAGGAGATTGGCGTGGATCCTGTCATCGAACGGGAGTGAGAACAATGTCACAGGTCATATGGCATGAGAGTTTCAGCCACCTCGCCGTTCACGGTGCCGTGTCATGCGCCTGACCTGCGGTAATGCGGGCCGAAACCGTTCGGTGCACGGGCGCCGGACGACCGTCGAACGTACGGCCCGGGAGGTCGCCCCCGTTTCCGCCGGGCCGCCGGGCCGCGCGGACTGGCCGATCTGCACCCGCCCGCGCGGGCGCCTACCGCTTCGACCGCCTCATTGGTCAGTACACCTGGGGATTCCCGGCGGCCGCGGTGTGCGCCAGGATCGCGCGGGCGATCGTCTCCCAGTCGGCTCGGCCGATCCCGTGGCCGGCGCCCTGCAGGGCCAACAGCCCTGCGGCGGGGATCTCCTGGGCGAGGGCTCGGCCGTGCCCGAACGGGAACATCGGATCCGCGGTCCCGTGGATCACCAGGGTGGGAGCGGTGATCGACGACAGCGGCTCCCGCGAGTGCTCACCCTCCGGAAGGGAGTCGTGGTTCTGCACGGCGGGGAAGTCGTGCGCGCGCTCGACGTCCCGGCGGACGAGCTCGCGGGCGGCGGTCTCGTCGAACGGGCGTCGGCCTCCCGCGAGCACACGCTCGTACCCGACCAGGTACTCGATCACCGAGGCGTCCTGCGACCAGTCGACCTGCGCGGTCGATACGAACCGCATGAACTCCTCGGTAGGTGGAGGAAGTTCGAGACCGCACGGCACCGCAGGCGAGGTGCTGACCAGGACGAGCGAAAGGACGCGATCGGCGTGGCCGAGCGCGAGCAGCTGCGCGAGCCCCCCTCCGGCCGAGACGCCCACCACGTGCGCGGCCGGAATCCCATAGGCGTCGAGTACGCCGACGGCGTCGCCGACCAGATCCGCGCCGGTGTAGCCGGGCCGGCCCGGCTGGTAGGTGACCGATCGACCGGTGTCGCGGTGGTCGTAACGGATCACGAACCGCCCGCCCTCGGCGAGCAGCCGGCAGAAACCCTCCTCCCACCAGAGCATCGAGGCCCCGGTGCCCATGACGAGCAGCACCGGAGGGTCGGCCGGATCGCCGAAGTGCTCGGTGCACAGCTCGACGCCGGCCGTGTAGATCATCCGCTCGGACATCGCCACACCTCCCTCACCTCGCCCATTGTGCGGCTGCACACGGCGCGGACGGCGCCGGCAGCCCGCCCGCCCCGCGCGCTGAACACCGCGGCGGGCCGGGTCAGGGGGTGGGGCGGCGGCGGGCGGCGGCGCGTCGGCGGTCGGCGAGGGTGAGGAAGAGGGAGAGGTTCGGGATCCTGCTCACCCCGGCGGTGCCCGGTCCTCGGCCCCTGCCGGCGGCCTTGATCCTGACGATGCCGTTGGCCGCCCTGATCTCCTCGACCTCGTGCCAGGGGACCGAACCCCGCGCGGACCCGATCTCGTCCCGGGTGATCCAGAGGGGGCCGAAGTCGAGGCGCCCGCCCGAGGCCAGCGCGGCTGCGGCGCCGGGGAGTTGTGCCCGGGTCACCGCGTGCTGGATGGCCGGCCCCCAGTCCTGAGGCCTGCTGAACCTGCCCTTCTCCGCGACCTCGCCCATCCGGTCCGCCCTTCCGCGCAGGACGACCTTCTCGCCCTCGGTGTCGGTGAGCGTGTACTCGTACGCGGTGTAACCGCCGGCTCCCGTGTGCCGGACGATGTACTGGAGGACGGAGGTGCTCTCGTAGCGGACGGCGCGGACCCGGCCCTGCACCACGGCGGTGAGACCCTGGTCGAAGAGGTCGATCCGCAGGCCCTGGTTCCTCCTCGTCGTGGACCGCTCGTGCCGGATGGCGAACGGGACCACCAGCAGCAGTCCGAGCGGGATGACCGCCAGGACCGCCGCCTCGGTCCAGGACAGGGCGAGCGCGATCCCGCCGAGGACCACGACCCCCGTCACGGCGCAGCCAAGGGTGCCGCTCTGCGACTGGGTCCCGGGGTACACCGCGCGCCGGGTGCCCAGCCGTTCGCGCGCCGCGGCCTCGTCGATCAGCGGCAGGAACCGCTCGGCGCCGTCCCCGGCGCCCCCGGCGTGCCCGCCGTTCTCCGGCCGGCCGTTCACCCGGCTCTCCTGCTCGGTCATGCTCTTCCTCCTGCGTTCCGGAACCGCGCACACCGGCGGAGCTGAGCCGGTGTGCGTGACTGCGTACCTGCGTACCTGTCGTCGCCGTGCGGCGGGGGGGGGGGGGGCGGGGGGGCCCCCCCCCCCCCCCCCCCCCCCCCCCCCGCCGGGGCGGGCCCCCCGCGCGCCCCCGCCCCCCCCCCCCCCCGCC